>CAXBLZ010000152.1:0-1775 GCA_963976735.1 uncultured Halioglobus sp. | reverse complement strand
CATTGCATAATCCTGGGCAGCGTGATTGTTGTGTATGACCTGGTACCTGAACCGGCGCAGTACAAAGTCGCTGTTGTCGCTCAGTATAAGAAATAGTATGAGGCTATTGGCAAGATATCTACAGTTGCGCGGTGATGCGCTCCACACTAAGCGCTCGCTCGCGTTGTATTTGCCGCTTGGTTCGGTCTATTATGTGGCGCGATAAAAAAACAGTATCACGGGGAGTTTTTATGGCTGGGGTCGAGATTGGTCTTTGGGACTACCTTACGTTTCTTGCGCTGATCATATTCGCGATAGCGGCAGTGGTGGTGCTGGTATTGGTCGCGGGCCTGCCCGGGAAAATCGCCATTTCACGTAATCACCCCGATGCCGAAGCCGTCAAAATGATGGGCTGGGCGGGTCTGCTGGCGGTCGTACCCTGGATTCAGGCGTTCATATGGGCATTCAAACCCACTGATATCATCGACATTCGCCGCTTCCCTGCAGAGGAGCGCGAAGCCATAGCGAAAGAGATCGCGCGTCTGCGCGGGGAAGAGGACGTGCCCGCTGCAAAAGAGAAGTCGGAAGACTAGTTCCGCAGCCTAAACCCGGAGATACATTACGATGGCAGCTGCACTGCTGATTTGTATTATTTATGCCGCGATAATGTGGCTGGTTTTCTTCAAGTTCAAATGGATAAAATTCTCGATTCCATGGGCAGTAGTGTCGATGTGGGTCGGCCTGCATTTGATCCTGGTGTTTCTGGTGGGGATGCGTTTCATGACACCCAGCAGCAGTACTGCCACCATTGTGCAGTACACCATCCAACTGGTGCCGCGCCTACCTGAACCCACGATCGTGACAGAAGTGCTGGTCGAACAGAACCAGCCGGTCAAGAAAGGCGATCCACTGATTCGCTTTGACCGTCGTCCCTACGAGTACCAGGTCCAGCAAATGCAGGCGCTGGTCGCCAAAGAGAAACAGAACGTGAAGGTGTTGGAAGCCGACGTGCTGGTGGCGCAACAGAAAGTCACGATGGCGCAGGCACAGCTGGACTTCGACCTCTACGGGCAACAACTGGCCTCCGGCCTGGCCGGGCAGGGTGCCGGCTCGGAAGAGGAATTACAGCGAGCAAATGCGCAGGCCAAAGTTGGTCGGGCCGCATTGCAGGAAGCCCGCGCTGAACTGGTGGCGGCGCAGGCGCGTTACGAGTCGCAGATAGACGGCGTCAACACCTCCGTGGCGGAGGCCGAGGCCAAACTGAAGCAGGCGCAGTACTATCTCGATAACACCACTATCGTAGCGCCCGAGGACGGGCGCATCATGAACCTGCAGGTGCGGCCCGGTATGGTCGCCGGAATTGTGCGTTTTGGCGCCATCGCATCGTTCATCTGTGATGACGATCGCTATCTGCTGGCGACCTACAACCAGGAAAACCTGAAATTTGTTAAAAAAGGGCAGGAAGTGGAAGTGGCGCTCGGTTTGTATCCGGGCCAGATCTTCAGGGCGACCGTTGACGACATCTGGAAAGGCAGCGCTGCCGGTCAGACCTTGCCCAGCGGCGCGATGCAGGTGTATAGCCCGCCGCCGCCCGAGGCGCCCGAGGGGCAGTTTGCGGTGAAGATTGTATTCGACGGCCCCGACCAGTCGGGGTTTCCGATTGGCGGTCAGGGTATAGCGGCGATTTACACCGAGCACACCAGCTTTGCGTACCTGCGGCGCATTGCAATACGCATCAAGGCCTGGGGATATTGGCTGTATCCTCTCCCGATATAACACAGGAAGCGGCGGGATGA
>CAXBLZ010000151.1:0-2398 GCA_963976735.1 uncultured Halioglobus sp. | reverse complement strand
GTTTTTACTCTGACCCCAATTATGTTTTCCCTAGTTCTTCTTCTCAATTGTTACTTCGAGAGACCTGGACGTTCCAGCAAACCATTTCTGCACATACAAGCTGCCAACAATGGGTGCCTGTCCCTCGGGGGGCACCTCTTTATAGCGAACACTGTTCTTGGTCTCTTTTTCAATTTCAAACTGGATCGTCTGCTTCGCCATGTGCCACCTCTGATCGTCGGGATTCAGGGGCCTACCCTGATAGGCACAATCTAACCCATTTTGAGCGCGAACGTAGCTGGGCAGCGCGTTATTAGTCTCAGGTGTAGTCGTGCCGCTATTGCGCAACGTGAAAATACGCCTCGTATTTGCCGTCTTTCCACGATCTGTGGCCATATCGGCAGGCTTCCCCGGCAGCCGCCCAGTGGCGTGCGCCAGAAGGTGAGTGCCCGTTTACATTCTTGACCCGGCTGAAATCCTCTAGTACTTTCAGGTGCTGAGGGCAGTTGGGTGCATCATCGATACCGCAGTAGGTGAGCGCATAGGCCCGCTACATAGTAATTATAATTAGACGGATACGGAGCTATCATGACTCACACATTCGGTAAACTCTTGCCGGCAGTTCTTGTCGCCATGGCCCTTGGGGCCTGCTCAGACAACAATAATAACAACAACGATGGCGGTAGCAGCGAGCCCCCGGCCCCGACGCCCATCAGCATCGCAACGCCCAATGCCGATCGCTGTGAAATCCTGGATTCCGACAACTGCATGTTTCCGTGGCCCAGCAGCACATTTACCGTTGCTGATGAAGCCATGGTTACGGGTGTACGCGTCAATCTGAATCAGGAATCCATGCCCGCGAACAAGCAGGGTGTGAAGCTGGACCCGGCAGAGTGGAATCGCAACGATGGCTTTTCTCCCTCGCAGATGATTCTGGCGCAGGTGCCAGGCGTGGATCTGGACAGGACCGGCGCACCGCCCATTACCGATCTGGAACAATCCCTCAGCCCAGATTCGCCGGTGGTGGTTATCCGCGCCAGTACAGGTGAGCAGCACCTGATATTTGCGGAGCTGGATGCCAACACGGATGACCTGTCAGAGCAGGCCTTTATCATTCGCCCGATGGTGCAGTTCGAGCGCGGGGAGCGCTACATCGTCGCACTCAGAAACATGCGCGATGCGTCGGGTGAGTTGTTGGAGGCACCGGAAGTGTTCCGAGCGCTGCGCGATGACACCCTCACAGACAATGACGCTATCGAGGGGCGCCGCGAGTCGATGGAGGAGATATTCAGCATCCTGGCAGATGCCGGCGTGGCGCGTGATGAGTTGTACCTCGCGTGGGACTTTAACATTGCCAGTGTCGAAAATATTACTGAACGTATTTTGCATATTCGGGATGACGCCTTCGCCAGTCTCGGTGGCGCGGCCCCCGAGTTTACCGTCACTGAGGTGGTTGATCTGGCGCCCTGTTCCGAAAGTGGTTGTGAGAGCGGCCAGGACCAGTACAAGTCACGCACCATTGTCGGCACATTTGAGGTGCCGAACTACCTGAATTCCGACAGCGGTGCGCCGGGTTCGCCCTTCTTCTACGACACGCCGAATGACGGCCTGCCGGATCGGCTGAACGGCGACAATATGTTCACTGCGCGTTTTTACTGCAGCGTGGCGCGCTCTGTAGCGGAAGACTTTGACGTGGCGCCCAAGGCAATCGCGCGGCCTTCGCTGTACGGTCACGGCCTGCTGGGTAGCGGTTCCGAGGCGTTGCGCGGCACCGGTGCCAACGTCAATATCATGGCGGACAACCACCAGATGATGTTCTGTGGTTCAGACTGGAGCGGCTTCTCGTCAGAGGATGCGGGCTATGCCATCCAGGCGTTACAGGATTTCTCACTGTTGCCGGCTTTCTTTGATCGCCAGCAGCAGGGCCTGCTGAACTTCATGTACCTCGCCCGCCTGCTCAAACACGAAGCGGGGCTGCGCAGTGATCCGGCCTTCCAGGCAGGCGGTATCCCGGTGTTCGATAACAGTACGGTGTACTACGATGGCAATAGCCAGGGCGGTATTCTGGGCGGCGCGCTGATGGGCGTGATTCAGGACGTCACCCGCGGTGTGCTGGGCGTGCCTGGCATGTCCTACAGTATGCTGTTGCGTCGCAGTATCGATTTTGCGGTGTACAAGCCTTTCTTCTCTGGCGACGGTACCGGCGATACCGGTGGTGGCTATCCCAGCATCAAGGATCAGAGCTTTCTGTTGTCCATGGCGCAAATGCTGTGGGACAGAGCCGAGTCCAGTGGCTATGTCTATCACATTGAGCACCACCCGCTGCCGAATACACCAGCGCATGCCGTGCTGATGCAGGTTGCCTATGGCGATCATCAGGTCAGCATGTGGACAGCGGAACTTATGGCGCGCAGCATCG
>CAXBLZ010000150.1:0-2409 GCA_963976735.1 uncultured Halioglobus sp. | reverse complement strand
TCTGACCCCAAATATCCAAATATCTGACCCCAATTAGCTCCAGTTTTCCACCCAGTGCTCGGAGACATCCCACAGGCGCGCAGCAGCGTCGAAGTTTGCTGTCTCTGCGCTGGGCTTGGCCTTGGCGCAATGCGAGAAGTAGTTGCCGGCCAACTCGCTGGTGTTATCCCATGTCGCGCAGAATACTGAGGTGGCGGCGCCCTGGTTGGCGGTCTTGGTGAAGGGGCGTGCCAACCACATGGCGAACCGGACGATGGCTGAATCGCGGCCTATCTCGGTGGTGACCATTGTGCCCGGGTGCAGGTAGCAGGCGGTCAGCCCCTGATCGGCATAGCGTCGCTGCAACTCCACCGCCATCAACGCGTTACACAGCTTTGCCTGCCCATACGCTTTCATGGGACTGAACTTGTCTCTGGGGTAAGGCAGTGCATCAAAGTTGAGTCGCGACGGCGCGCGGTGCGACTCGCTGGACACCATCACCACGCGCGGGGCCGGGGCGCTCAACAGTTTCGGCAGCAGCTTTTTCACCAGCAGGAAATGCCCGATATGGCACACGCCGACGGTTTGCTCAAACCCGTCGGTGGTCTCGCCGTATTTGGGGGCGACCACGCCTGCGTTACAGATGATGGTGTCGATTTTGCTGTGGGGAAACTGTGTGCAGAAATCGCTGACGCTGGCCAGCGAGCCGAGGTCCATCACGGCTGTTTCGACCGCGCTCTCGGGGTGTGCCTGCAGCAACCGCTGCTTCGTGGCTGAGGCCTTTTCGGCGGAGCGACAGGTGGCGATAACGCTAGCGCCCGCAGCGGCCAGTGAGCGCGCCGTTTCGTAACCGATGCCGGTATTGGCGCCAGTCACAATGATCACCTGCCCGCTGAGGTTCTGGTCGCGCAACACGTCATCGGCCGAGCTTCGGTGATTAAAGGGCGATGTGGTGGCCATAGCGAATAATCCTCGGTAGTGTTTGTAACCTGCCGTGGGCCGAATCTGCCCAGGTCGGGCCGTTAGTGTAGCAGTAGCAATCCAGATATGCCGCGCTGTCGTACATACCATTGCCTGGAAAAGCGCGCTATTGTTCTATCGCACCGAACAGCGCCAAAAGAGCAGTTCGATAATAAGCAGCGGAGAAAACAGATATGACCGACGAATTTGAAACCGGCGTTCGCGAGTGGGTTGCCGACAACCTGCCGGATGCGCTGGTTGGCGCGCGCATTGATATGTATGGCGTGGTGACTGGAGACCCGGCGGTGAAAGACGCCTTTGAGTTATGGCGACAACGCCTGGCGGCGCAGGGCTGGGGAGCACCCACCTGGCCGCGTGAATACGGCGGCGCGGGCTTAACCGATGCCCAGGCAAAAATTGTCAACCGCGCCATTGCCAGCGCCGGGAGCATGAACCCGATACCGTATCTTGCCGGCATGGGTGTCACCATGGTGGGCCCCACGCTGCTGGAATACGGCACAACCGAACAGAAGGCCCGGCACCTGCCGGGGATGGCCAGCGGCGAGGTGCGCTGGTGTCTCGGCCTGTCGGAACCCAATGCCGGATCCGATCTCGCCTCTCTGACCACCAGTGCCGAGCTGGATGCAGAGGGATGGGTGGTCAACGGCCAGAAAACATGGACCTCCGGCGCCGATAAAAGCCAGTGGTGTGGCGTCCTCGTGCGCACAGATCGCAGTGCCGCCAAGCGCAATGGCATCAGCTTCCTGATGCTGCCGATGCATCAGCCGGGCATCGACACGCGGCCGATCGCCCTGATAGCGGGAGAATCGCCCTTCTGTGAGACCTTTTTTACCGACGCCCGGGCCCGCGAGGACGATTTGCTCGGCGAGCTGAACGACGGCTGGTCTGTGATCAAACGGTTACTGCAGCACGAGCGACAGAGCCAGACCAGCGCCCCTGCCACCAGTACCGAGGTGGAGCCGCTACCGGCAGTCGCCAAACGCTATCGGGGAGTGAACGCCGATGGCACGCTGGCAGACTCCGACCTGCGCAGCCGACTGGCCGATCATCTCATGGACACCGCAGCCCATGAGCTCACCATCGCCCGCATCATCAACGATGCACGCGGCGGCAACGTCGAGGTATCCGCCACCGCCTCTATCCTCAAGAACTCGGCCACCGACGTGGCACAGGGTCGCTCTGAGTTGTTGCTTGAAATCATGGGCAACCAGGGAGTGGGCTGGGAGCCTGGCGAATACTCCGAGCAGGAAGCGCACGCCGTCAGGGAGTGGCTGGGAGGAAAAGCGATGTCCATCTATGGCGGCTCCTACGAGGTACAGAAAAATATTATTTCCAAGAATATTCTTGGCCTTCCCGAAACAACACAGAAGGGTTGAACATGGCCGTATTGACAGAAGAACAGGCACTGATCAAGGATCAGGCAAGCGACTGGGTCAAGGAGAAGGCGCC
>CAXBLZ010000149.1:0-2663 GCA_963976735.1 uncultured Halioglobus sp. | reverse complement strand
GGACATCTGCTGCGACTCGCCAACCAGCGTTTGGTCATGGCCGGAGATCCGGTCGCGGCCGAAGCGCTGCTGAACGGAGCGGACTCGGTACTGCGCGACCTCAATGACCCGGACCTGCACGGTGTCCGCGCTGCTGTCGCCGCCGACATTGCGGCGCTGCGAGCGGTACCTGAAGTCGATGTCGAAGGCATCTACCTGCGCCTGGCGGCACTGATAGAGCAGGCGGACAAACTGGTGATATTCCAGTTCCAAAAGCAGGGCACCCAGCCCACACCGGAGGCGGCCGACGATTGGCGTGGTCGCCTGCGCCAGGGTTACGAATCTGCGCTGTCCAAACTCTCAGACTACATCATTATCCGCAGACGCGATGTGCCAATGCAGGCGCTGATGGACCCGCAGTGGGAGGGACTGGTGCGGCAAAACCTGCGCATGCTACTGGAGCAGGCCCAGATTGCGCTGCTCTCGGGCAACCAGGCGCTTTACGCCGCCAGTCTGTCGCAAGCGCAGCAGTGGGTGGTGCAGTTTAACGACTCGGACACCGCCGCTGCGAAAGCGATATCGGCGCAGATAAAACAGTTACAGGCCCTTACCATCCAGATTCCACAGCCCAATATTTCCCGCTCGCAGCACGCTCTGGACAAGGCGATTGAGCTTCGTGCCCAAGACGGAGGCGAGCAGTAGCCATGCGTAAATTATTTGCCATTGCACTGGTGGCATTGCTGCTCGGTGTCACGATTGTCGCGGTTATAGAAACCGACCCAGGCTATGTGCTGGTGGCCTACGGCAACTACACGCTGGAAGCCAGTCTTTGGGTGGGCTCGCTGTTACTTCTGTTGCTGGTGGCACTGGTTTTCCTGTCGCTGCGCCTGATCTACCAGATTTTCAGTGGTCAGCGCAGCCTTGCCTCCTGGATGGGCGCGCGGAAGTCGCGCAAGGCGCTGCGCCTCAGCACGCGTGGATTGATCAGCTTTATCGAGGGAAACTGGCTTACGGCGCGCCGTCAGTTGGTGCAGGGAATCCCGCACAATGAGGCGCCGTTGCTGAATTATTTGTTGGCGGCACGCTCCAGCGCGCGCCTGCACGATAACGATAAGGTGCAGGAGTATTTGCGTAACGCGGAAGATTGCGAGCCCGCCGCAGCGATGGCGGTAGAGATCTCTTTGGCCGAGATGAGAGTGCAGGACGGCGAGTACCACCAGGCGATTGCGGCCCTCAGTCATTCCCTGGCAAATCCCGGCAGTCATCCCGCTGTGCTCAGCCTGCTGTGCCAGGCCTACGAGGGGCTGCAGGATTGGGAGAAACTGCGCGAACTGTTGCCACAATTGCAGAAGCACAAGCTGCTTAATCGCGAGGATTTTGAGCAGTTGGAGAGGCAGGTTTGTCTGCACAGCCTCGGCAGTGGTGATGTCGGGCTGGAAGCATTGCGCGCAAGGTGGCAGCAGGTGCCCAAGCCCCTGCGGGACGATGCGGCATTCGTTGAAGTCTATGTGCGTCGCCTGATTGAGTGCGCGGACCACACGGCCGCCGAGAAAGCGATCCTGCGCGTACTGAAGCAGGAGTGGCGGATACCTCTGGTGCGCCTGTACGGTTATGTCGAGTCCGATTCCTCGCGACAGTTGGCCAAGGCTGAAAGCTGGTTGGCGGCCCATCCCAAGGAGCCACAGTTGCTGTTGTGCCTGGGCAGGCTGTCAGCGCGTGACGGCTTGTGGGGCAAGGCGCGCGACTACTTCGAGAGTGCATACCGACTTGAGAAAACGACCGAAATCTGTGCCGAACTGGGCCGCTTGCTGGACGCACTCGGCGAGCCTATCGTGGCTGCTGCCTACTTTCGCGAGGGGTTGATGCTGCAGGAGAAGGATTTGCCAGTACTGCCTCAACCCGACAGGTACCTGCATGACTCGGGGATAGTGGCCAGTGTCTGATCGTGGTTCAAAGCTGCGCCCGGGGCGCTAGCCCGGCCGCCGCTACAGCGTGATACCGAGTTCATCCCACAGCGAATCGATACGCTGCTTTACCGTCTCGTCCATTACAATCGGGCGACCCCATTCCCGTGTCGATTCCCCCGTCCACTTGTGGGTGGCGTCAAAGCCGACCTTGGAGCCGAGGCCGGAGACGGGAGAGGCAAAATCCAGGTAATCGATGGGTGTGTTTTCTATAAACACCGAGTCGCGGTGCGGATCCATGCGCGTGGTCATCGCCCAGATCACATCCTTCCAGTCGCGAGCATTTACATCCTCGTCCGTCACTATCACAAATTTGGTGTACATGAACTGTCGCAGAAAAGACCATACACCCAGCATAACGCGCTTGGCATGTCCGGGGTATTCCTTGCGTATGGTCACGACTGCCAGGCGATAGGAGCAGCCCTCCGGCGGCAGATAGAAATCGATGATTTCCGGAAACTGCTTCTGCAGTATCGGGATAAACACCTCGTTCAGTGCCATACCCAGTATTGCCGGTTCATCGGGTGGACGCCCGGTATAGGTGCTGTGGTAGATGGGTGATTCCCGGTGTGTGATCGCCTCGACGGTGAACACGGGAAAGCGTTCCACTTCATTGTAGTAGCCGGTGTGATCACCGAAAGGCCCCTCGTCGGCCATCTCACCGGGCTCGAGATAGCCCTCCAGTATGTACTCCGCGGATGCGGGGACCTGTAAACCGTG
>CAXBLZ010000148.1:0-2863 GCA_963976735.1 uncultured Halioglobus sp. | reverse complement strand
CCCAGCGCGGCGATGGCCATTGCCGACAGGCTGTATGCCAGTAAACGGCTAAAGGCCCTGTCGGTGAGGGAGAGATACGTCTCGCCGCTCTGGCGCACAATCACCGCACCCATAACACCGGCCTCATCCATGATGGGTGCCGCGACGGATTGTATGGTGCTGCCACTGGCGTCTGGGTCGTTGTATCGCTTGCTGGCCAATTCGCCGGCGAGTGCGCTGCGGATTTCTTCACCTTCAAGTTTGCCGGCGCGGGATGTTTCGCGCGGTGCCGCCAGCGTATCCTGCGACAGAATGCTGCGGTAGATCAGCTGCAGTAACCAGAAGGTATCGTCATTCGACGCTTTGGCCCGTTCGTTTGTCGCCACGTCCGCAATCTGCCAGCCCTCCCTGTCCACTACCTGAATGCGGCTTCCCTGCCGACGGAAGGGCGCCAGCAGCGCCTGCAAGTTGGCAGGGCTGACAATTAACCACGGTGGTGCGGTGTTATCCAGCGGGCTGATGTTGCCCGCGGTCTGTTGCGTCGTGCGACTGCGGCTGTTGCCGGTGTCAGCGATATACAGGCCCAGCCTGCCACCCGTGTAGGCGAGGGGGATTTGCAGTTCGAGGGTATAGCCGCCAACGGCATCCTGCCAGTAGCCCTGAATGTCTGCGGGTTCAATATCCGGCTCTCGCCGGTTGGCCGCCTTGGCCCTGACCCTGCCGGGTGCGCTGGTGGCGATGACATAGTCCTGTCGCCTGCCGTCTCGCCACAGGCGTATCACCAGGCGATCGCCGTTCGGTTCCCGTGATAGCCGCGGGTTGTGGTAGATCACCTCAGCGTCTTTCACTTTTAACATCAGGTAGAGATAGTCTTCATCGGTCTGTGCCTGGCAGGTAATGGACAAGTCCGTATTCGAACTGAGGCTGCAGGGGCTGCTTTTCACCGCCTCCCAGCCATCGGCGTAGCCATCGATATACACTGTTTGCCGGGTAGGGTAAGCGTAGATGGACTCGCGCTCATCCGCCGGTGCGTGGCGGCGGGCGGCGATGGGGTACAGCAACGCTTCCTGTGTGCCCAGTACCGTGGCAATGGCCTGGGCAGTGGCGCGCAGGGATTGCTCCTGCCCCTTGCGCATGGCGCCTTCCATCTCACGGATAAACTGGCAGCCGGCCCAAGGCAGTGACAGCAACAGCAGGCTCACCACCAGTAACTGGCGACGCAGGTTCACGGCTATTTCCCCGACCAGCGATAGCCGACGCCGTACACAGATTCGATCTTCTCGAAGCCCGCATCGATATCCGTGAATTTACGGCGGATGCGCTTGATATGGGAGGTAATGGTGTTGTCATCCTGCACCACCTCCGCCGCGTCCATCAGTTGCTGGCGCGATTTGATCTGTCCGGGGCGCCTGGCCAACTCGCGCAGGATTCTGAATTCCGTGAGCGTCATATCGATGGCCTCACTGTTCCAGGTGACTGTCATGCGCTCGACATTCAGCGTCAGCGCACCCTGCTGTAAAGTGTCCTCCTGCTGCTCCGGTGCGCGTAACGCCCGGGTGCGACGCAACAGGGCGACGATGCGTGCCAGCATGTACTCCTGGCTGATGTCCTTGGTCCAGTAATCATCTGCCCCGAGCCGCAGGCCGGAGATCATATCCAGCTCCGAGTCCCTCGCGGTCAGGAATACAATCGGCAGCTCCGGGCAGCGGCTGCGTAAATCCCGGCATAACTCAAAACCGCCATCCATGTCATCGCCGAGGCCGATATCAATGATGGCAAGGTCGGGAAGCTGTTGCCGGAAGGCGTTGCTGGCCGTCGCCTGGTCACTGTACAGGGAGACCTTGAAACCCCTGCGCTGCAGCGCATCGCGATAGTTGGCGGCGATGGCGGCTTCATCCTCAACGATGGCGATATGGTGCGGCATGGGTTCGGTATCCTGGTTCCGGTGGTGCGGGGCCCATAGTTCCAAATCGGGGGGATGATCTCAATAGGCCGCCACAATTTGCCACAATTCATCAGCACAAAGCCATATTCAGTCCCGTGTTTGGCCATCTCGATCTCTTTAAATAGCGCAAAACACAAGGAGAGATCGTATGGCCTACAAAATGCTTATCTGGCACCGCCACGCCCAGTGCACGCGCCCGCGAGGCAGGCCAGCCTCGCGGCTGTTTGTCCGCTGCTTGCCCGCCCTGGTAGTGGGTGGGCTATGGTTACTGTTACTGTCGGTTGCGCCCGCCGGAGCGACTACTTTTGAGGAGGTTGAGGATGCCGGGCCCAATGGCGTTGGCAGCGGGCATCTGCTGATGCGGGACGATGCCAGTGGCCGCTTTATACCGGCACTGGTACATCACAGTAAGGTGCACTTCGAGATCAATGGCATGATCGCCACCGTGCAGGTGGAGCAGACATTCCGCAATGACACGGATCGCTACCTGGAAGGGGTGTACGTCTTCCCGCTGCCGGACAATGCCGCCGTGCGTGCGCTGGAGATGCAGCTGGGCGATCGCCGCATCGTCGGTGTGATCAAGGAGAGGGCGCAGGCAAAGACGATCTATGAGGCCGCGAAAACGGCTGGCAAGAAGGCGAGCCTGGTGGAGCAGCAGCGCCCCAACCTGTTTACCAATCGGGTGGCGAACATTGGCCCCGGCGAGGAAGTCACAGTGCACCTGGAATACGTGCAGACGGTGGCCTACGAGGCAGACGTGTTTTCCCTGCGTTTTCCGATGACGATTACACCGCGCTATATGCCCGGTACATCGACCGACGCGGCGGGGCTGGAGCAGGACCAGGATAGGACACAGGGCCAGTATCACGAGCGGGAGATGGAGCATGTGCAGGAGCAGGAGGTTGAACCCCTGCGAGTGCACAGCGCCCTGGGCTGGGC
>CAXBLZ010000147.1:0-2915 GCA_963976735.1 uncultured Halioglobus sp. | reverse complement strand
GTGGCCGACGGGTCTTGAACCCGCTACCTCCGGAGTCACAATCCGGTGCTCTACCTGTTGAGCTACGGCCACCATTGCGCAGTGCTAAATCCCGGCTTGACCTGCCCGTCCACCGCTGCGCATGAACTGCCGCAAGCGAGGGATCGCGACCAAATACCGCTGTTCACGCGGCGCGCATGGTAGCTTTAGCTGTCTATGGGTGTCAAGTTTAGCACCGATCTGGCGCCGTTGGATCGCCACTGAGCACGGCTTGATACAGGCACTTGTTGAAAAATGCCGCCCGGCTTGCCTATTATGACTAGCAAATATCGATTCAATGGAGCAATGCCGCACCCATGCGTAATCTCGTATCCGCGACCTCGCTGGGCCTGTGGGTGACTCTGGCTGCCCTATTCCTCAGCAGCTGTGGGCCACCGGAAATCACCGTACAGACCCATCCAGCAACCTCGACCACGGGCCCGGCGATAAAGGTGGTATTTGTCGCCGGGCCCAACAGCCACCTGCCCGGCGCCCATGAGCACAAGGCCGGCCTGGAGCTGCTGTCCCGTGCCCTGCAACAGCGACAGCCCTCCTTTGAGACGGTCAATGTCTACGGTGGCTGGCCCGCCGATGAGTCGCTTTTTGCCAATATCGATGCACTGGTGATGTACTGCGACGGTGGCGAATCCCACCTCATCAATGATCACTTGCAAACGTTTAATCGTCTGGTAGCGGAAGGCGTCGGTGTCGTCGCACTGCATTATTGCGTAGAGGTTCCAAAAGCCAGCCCCGCGGCAACCTCACTGCTCGCGGCGATCGGTGGCTATTTTGAAACGTGGTGGTCGGTAAACCCTATATGGACAGCAGAATTCACCGGGTTACCACAGCACCCCATCGCCAGTGACATTGAACCATTCACAATGGAGGACGAGTGGTATTTCAATATGCGGTTCGTTGAGCGCGGTGTGACCCCCCTGCTGAGCGCCATTGCACCGCTGTCGACCATGGAACGCTCCAACGGCCCTCACAGCGGCAACGATGCCGTACGGCAGCTGGTCGCAGATGGCGTGCCGCAGGTTGTCGCCTGGGCCTACGAGCGCGACGGCGGCGGCCGAGGCTTTGGCTACACGGGCGGTCACTATCATGCCAATTGGGAGAATGACAACGCCCGGGACCTGGTGCTGAATGCGATTGAGTGGGTAGCGCTCAAGCCCTGACGCCATCGACCCAGCTGGCGCGGATCTGGTGCTGACTGTCCAGCGCCAGCAAACTGGCCCGATAACCCGCTCTGATAGCGCCCAGTTCGGCTTGCAGTCCGAGCGCCCTGGCAGGATAGACAGTCGCCATCCGCAGCGCCTCAAACCAGTCCAGACCAGCAAACTCAGCCGCATTACTTACCGCCGACCACATGTCGAGATCAGAACCCGCCAGTGTGCCTGCTGCGTTAGTGACACGACCCTCGCTGGCGATAATGGTTTCCCCGTCCAGCACAAAGGACTTATGCGGCGAGCCCACGGTCGGCATGGCATCCGTCACCAGTATGGCGCCACCGGTTTTCTTGGCCGACACCGCGATGCGAAATGCCGCCGGGTGCATGTGAAAGCCATCGGCGATGATCCCGAACCAACTGTGCTCGTGCACCAGAGAGGCGCCCACCATCCCCGGCTCGCGACTTTGCAGCGGCGTCATGGCGTTGTACAGGTGGGTACATCCGGTAGCACCCGCCTCAAACGCCGCAATGGTCTGCTCGTAGCTTGCGACGCTGTGCCCACAACTGACAATGACACCCTGCTGCACAAGGCGACGAATCATCGAAGTGGACGTCAGCTCCGGCGCCAGAGTGACCAGCGTCACCCCCTCGTCGAAAGCCGTGACTACATCAAACCCCGCCTCCTCCAGCGCGCAGAACTTGCCCGCATTGTGTACGCCCCTGCGCTGCGGATTCAGGAACGGGCCCTCAAGGTGAATACCCAGCACGCCCGGCACGCCTTCGGTCATCGCCTGCCTGACGGCGCATATCGCCTGGCGCATCACATCAAAATCGGAGGTGATCAACGTTGGCAGAAACCCGGTAGTACCGGTCTGCCTGTGAGCGCTTGCGATGGTGCGAAGGCTTGCCACAGTAGGCTCGGAGGTAAACAACACCCCGCCTCCGCCATTGACCTGCAGGTCTATAAATCCAGGTGTGAGTGTCCCACCCTCAAGGTCATATACCGCGTCTATCCCGGTAGGCATCTGGTCCTGGTCCACCACAGCGACAATTCGCCCGCCCTCAATAAGCACCGCCTGACCCGCTCGCAGACTCTCGCCGTCGAAGACCTGCCCATTGATTATTGCCTGTAACATAAATGCCTGCCCTGTATGTCTAAAAGCCTATCAATGCCAGCGCAACGGTAGCCCGCTGCACGCGCCCGATACTAGCATGATGCCCAGGACTGCCGATAACCGCGGCACCTTCGATATATCGGTGTTGAGGACGCAGCGCTGTATGAAGTTTTTCCCGCATGTGCGATAGTTTGGACTTTCTCTACTGTGCACGGGAGAACTCGCTTGCGTAATCTGAAGAACAAAGTAGCGGTTGTTACCGGTGGCAGCAGCGGCATAGGCAAGGCGATTGCGGTCGAACTGGCCGACAATGGCTGCAAACTGGCTGTGATCGGCACCTCACAATCTCGCATCGATGCCACGCTGGCGATGATGCCCGCAGCACAGGAGTGTCGAGGGTATGTCTGTGATGTTTCCGACAGGGCGGCAGTGGCGAGCGTGGCTGATGCCGTCGAGCAGGATTTTGGAGACATCAACATTATTGTCAATAACGCCGGCATCACCACGTCCGCCCCCTTCGCGGAGTTCGACATGGGTCTTTTCGATCGCATCATTCACGTCAATTTTTTTGGCGTGGTGAATTGTTGCCATGCGTTTCTGCCGAAACTGCA
>CAXBLZ010000146.1:0-2966 GCA_963976735.1 uncultured Halioglobus sp. | reverse complement strand
CACTCGCAGCCAGTGCATGACTGCCAAACACAAGGCAGGCAAAACCGGCCAGCGCGAGATTTGAGCTCCATTGTAATAGCGATTTCATAGACTCTTCCCTTACAAAACAATGGATTAAAATTCGGTACAGTACAATTTTCGGCACATGGAACAGCAGCGCCCAATGATCGAGTGAGCGCCCATCTCTTCAACCGATAAGTCTAGCCAATAAAAGCAGGCTTTCTATAGGCAGAAGTACCTAGTATACCTAGGTAGAAGTTGATGAGTTGATCAGAAATGCCCTCCCACCCCGCTCAATTGGCGGGCGGGTTGTGACACCTGCGGCCGGCGTTCTAAATGGCCAAAAGTAGCAACTCCTTGACAGATGCTACCCCCAGCTTGTGCAGAACATTGTGTCGGTGCGCCTCCACCGTGCGCGAACTGATCGCCAGTTTTTTGGCAATCTGCTTGCTGGAATCGCCGCATCGAAGATACTCAAATATTTCCATCTCGCGCTCAGTCAGGGTCGACAGATTATTGCGTAAGCGACTGCTCACTTCGGTTGCTTGCCTGTCTTCCGTGTTTTTCACTAGTGCGCTGTTGATACTGTCCAGCAGTACCTGCTCCCGATAGGGCTTCTGAATGAAATCGAAAGCGCCGTTTTTCATCGCTTCCACGGCCATCGGCACATCGCCGTGGCCGGTTATCATAATCACGGGCAGGTCCACCGCCATCTCCTTGAGTTGCTGCTGCAGCACCATTCCACTCATTTCAGCCATTCGCACATCCAGCACCAGGCACCCGGCGCTGTCTCTCTCAAACGCGTCAAGAAATAGCGCTGCGGACGGGTAACCCGCCGCCGTCAAACCCACGGATTCAACCAGTTCCGAGATCGAATCGCGTACATCGTCGTCGTCATCGACGATGAAAACGATTGGCTGTGTGTCGCTCATGCCTCGCCTGTGCTGAGTGTGAACCGAAAAATGGAACCACCTGCGGGGTTCTCTTCGTACCCTATTTCCCCGCCGTGCAGTTCTATAATATCCCTGCAAATTGCGAGCCCCAGCCCCATGCCCTCGCCGGAATCCGAGTACAGCAGGTCGAATATATGCGCAGCCTGCCGGGACGACATTCCAGTTCCCTCATCTGTCACGCTAATTTGCACCTTCTGGTCTCCCAACAGTGTCGCATCGATGGTGATCAGCCCACCTGAAATGCCGCGCCTGGCAGTCGCATTTATCGCATTACTGAGCAGATTGACCAACACCAACTGAATCTGCAGTTTGTCAGCCAGTACCGGGCACAACGCATTCGCGGGCCGGTATTCAATCCGACAATCGAGTGCATCGCAATCAGACTGCACCATGGGCACGACTTCCTCTACCAGCACGGAGAGGGCCATCGGCGCCAACTGTGCATCCCTGCTGGTAATCAGCGAGCGAACCCGCTGCGTAATCGCGCCGGCTCGTTCGGCCTGCCCCTCGATCTTACCGAGGAGTTCAATGAGTTTCGACTTATCACCAGGGTCCGTCTGGAAGCGGCGCATGGCAGCCTGCGCGTAGTTTTGAATCGCGGTCAGGGGCTGGCTGATTTCATGGCTGATGGTGGTCACCATTGCCCCCATGCTGCGCTCCCGACTAAAGCGCATGAGTCGTCGTCGCAACACGCTGGCGTTCTGCTCGCTTTCCGTCCGCAGAGCGTAGGCGGTTTTTAGTTCTGCTTGGGCCAGCCTCAATCGGCGACGATGAAGTGCCAGCAGTGCAATCATCAATGACTGGGCCAGAATCAATAGCAGTATGAGCAATATCTGCCAGCGGTATTTCTCCCATACGGTCACGTCCCGAAACAGGATTTCACAATCCCCGGGCAACAGGGTCTCTGAAATGCCCCATTTTGCGAGTTGCCTCCAGTCCGCCATACAATTCGGAGCAGTACTCTCTATCAGCCCTATAGCGGACGGCGCCTCACCGTCCAGAATGCGAGCAATGATTTCACCGGCACGGCGCCCCTGTGACGCATCACTGGCGATGACACCCGCCGTAAGGCCGGCGCCCAGATACGCCTCGTACACACCGAACACGGGTACCGGCGATACCGCCGCAATCTTTCTCAGCACCTCGCGAGGCATCAGGGGTATACCGGCACCATCGCGAAACATCGTGGCGTAGAGCACAATGGCGTCCGGCGGTAGTTGCCGCACAGCAGCGATCGTGTCATTGAGCGGCAACCCGACCAGGTAATCCACGTCGAGCCTGCTGGCGTATTGCCGCAGCTCCGCTCGCAACCTCGAGGACAGCCGGTAATCCAATTCCGCCGTTCCCGCAACAACAGCAACCCGACTGGTCCCGGGCCTGAGCTTTAACGCAAGACCAATGGTATTCCCAAAATCCACATCAACCGTTACGCCTGCGGTACGCGGCCCAAGTGTTCGCTCGCCCACCATCGCGCTCGATACCGCGTTAAACACAATGGCCGCACCAGGCCAGATATCCTGTGAGTGACGTTCGGCGTAATCCAGTGCGGCCGTACCGTAGGCGGCAATGACATCAATGGGCACGTCCCGATATTTTATTTTTAGTTGCGGGGTCAAGCCGGCTTCCAACTGCTGCCGCGAAAAACGATAGACATCCATCGGTTCTGAAAAAAATTCAACCGGCACATCGCTCGCCTCCCGCACCGCCTCCTGCAACGCACTGTCAAGGGCTACAAATGTTGGCAGGTAAGGGTCGGTCGAATTCAGTACCACGACACGGCCAAATTCGCGCGTCGATGCAGCTTGCTCAGCGGCATCAACCGTTGCGATGCCGATAGAGAGGAGGAGAAGTACTCGAAGTAAAATAGCCGTCACCCTGGACTGTTCATGGAGCGTGTCGCTCGCAGTTTATCCTATTTTGTTGACTCGACCGTCAACGCACAACCCCTGGAGCGGTCTTTGCCGCCAACTCGTCGTAGACGCATAGCTGCGCTACACTAGGCTACACTTCAGG
>CAXBLZ010000145.1:0-3239 GCA_963976735.1 uncultured Halioglobus sp. | reverse complement strand
GAGTATCCGTCGGAGAGAATTGAATATATCGCCGAGACCGGCCTGGCACTTTGCCACTTGCCCGCCGCTGAACGCACCGGACTAACGGCCTACAGCTTGCACTTCCCCGCGTACCACAAGATTCCGGTTTACACCCTGGACGGGGCAGAACGCATCGACGATCCCGTCATTCCAGCCTACGCGCACCCAGCCATTGTGGCTTCAGGCGAGGGAAATTGAGCACCGCGAGCCGATCAGTTGCAGTCGCGCTTGGCTCGCCGGGTGCTCGAGTAGGCGGTATTAAATTACTCATTACCTGATTTGTAAGGTATTATTTTGGCCAGAATAACTGTGCGCGGGGCAACAATTTTTAACATCGGCACCAGGGAAGCAGATAATTAGCAGGGCAAATAGCCCTGTTTGCGAATGCTTACCGTGAGTTCTGCGTAGTAGTCAAATCATCAAAGTGAGCAGGGCATCCCAGTGGCTAAATCAGGCGGAAAATCCAGCCGTCCTTCGGGGAAACCGAAGGCAAAGGCGAAGACAAAAGCAAAAACAAAATCAACGGGGTCTCGCGGCGTGGGACGGCCGGCGCGACTTTCGCGGGAGGCCATTCTCACTGCATCCATTGAACTGCTCGAGTCCGAGTCAGCTGAAGCATTTACCCTGGCCCGGGTGGCGCGCAAGCTCGATACCGTTTCCATGGCGCTTTACAATTACTTCCCGAGTCGGGAAGCACTGCTAAACGCGGTTGCAGACGATGTGTGCATGCGTTTTGAAATGCCCAAAATTCGCTCCGGACAACCCTGGCAGAAAAAGCTGCGTGCCTGGCTGAATGCGGTCAGGTCGCTGGTGGAACAACGCCCCGTCGTACTGCAAGTGCTAGGCGTGGACGGGCAAACTACCGCCGGCTGGTTGCGGGTATCCCTGCACGTGTCCCGCACGCTGCACGACGAAGGCATGCGGGGCAAGGAACTGGCGCTGAACAGTTACCTTTTCTGCAGCCAGGTAGTGGCCCTGTTGATGTTTGAACACATCGGGGCGACCTTCCATTCCGCCCTGTCGCTGAGCCATATCGAGGAACTGGAAACGGACGAACAGGACTTCCTGCTAGCGCTGCGCCCCTATCACACCCAGCTTTCCAGCAATGATGTACTCGAGGAAGGTTTCAACCAGATCATCCGCGCGCTGGAGGCAAAGCTGGGCGCCGCTGGTTAGGCCTACCGGTGCATTATGTGCCAGTGCAATGCATTGCCAACTGTCTCCTCGCTTCCGACCATAACCTCAATCATGAGCTTGCGTCCCGACAGAATTATGCGGTCATAATACCGATAGGCTCGGTCACAGGGGAGTGAGTTGCCGACGTGGATTCATATGGCTCACCATTACAATCCACAACGCCTGATGCAGTAGACACTCTACAGAACGGTTGCGACACATTTAACTTACATATAAGATATGTGTCAACAGATTAACCCGCATCAGTAATAAAAAAGGCCAGGAACATGTTGAACGAATCCCGCAAACAGGAACTCTCCAATCTGCTGCGCCCCGCATCCCCGCCGCATGAACTGAGCAATGTCTATACCCCGGACCAACTCGGGCGCCTGCTCAATGTGGTGCGCAAGGACGGCCCGTGGAAGCTCATCATCGCCCAGCACTTCGCCTCCGCCGACGAGTTGATCGCTACCATGTCCGGCGCGCTGCCTGAGGGTTTTGAGCTGACGCTGGACATGTTCCTCACGCCAACCTTCCGCGGCTTTTACGCCAACTATTCCAGTGCGCTGTATTCCGAGATTGAGGATTGCTTCTACAACCCCACTTTTCTGCAACACGCGAAAGACTACTGGGGCGCGAAATATGCCAAGCCGCAGATGATGCTGTTCAATGTCAACGGGCCAGCGGGCAATACCGATCCCGGCCACCTGGATTCGCCGAGCTTTCGTGGTGTGCGCTATGAAAACTCTCCGACCTGGCTGTGCAGCGTGATGGGCAAGTCCGGGTTGTTCCAGGACTACCTGATCAAGATGGCGCAGGTGATCACCTGGTTTTCACACGATCCCAACAGCGGCTTCACCTACTGGCCCAACGGCCCATTGCAAGCACCGCAACGACTTCTGCCCCCGGTGTACAACCGTGGCGTCGTGGTGCAGAACGAGATGATGTACCACCGTGGTGAAGCCAATGGGCCGCTGGAGCAACAGCGCCCTGTGGGCCTGGATTTCACTACCACATTTTCCGGCGACCCTGCAGACAAAAACCAGTGGCTGCTGAAAACGGGCGACAACGTGATCGCTCGACACCATACCGACGAACTCCGTTTCCTGGTGCACTGGTCCGCTGAAGTATTCGAGGATTTCGCTGAACTCAAAAAAAATATGGACGGTAGCCACGACCTCACGCACGAGCAGGCAATCAACATGCTGATCGACGATGCGCGCGCCAGGGGTGTTGCTATTGAAACGCCGTCCGACCCGCTGCATGATGCAGCGTTCATTCGCGCGATCAACGCAGCCTACGATCTCGGCGGCCCGAGCAGTTACCCCGAGTGCGCATCGGTCACGCCGTTGTACATGCCTGACGTGGCCTAGCCTCGCCGAACACGGCGTCGAAGATCGCGCGGTATTCAACCGAACACCCTGCGGAGCCATTGATGCCACTCGAAATCCTCGCGATTATCGCCCCGGTGTTCCTCTGTGCCGCCGTGGGCGTGGTGTGGGCGCGTTCCGGACAGGCGTTTGAAAACGGATTTATCACCCACCTGGTGATGTGGGTGGGTGCACCCTGCCTGATTGTAGGTACGCTGGGCAAGGTGGATGTTTCACTGCACCTCCTCGGGGACATCGCACTGGCGGTGATTGTTCTGCTGCTGCTGTCCGCAACAGCGGCGATTCTGCTGTGCCGACTGCAAGGCATTCCCTGGCGTGATCACCTGCCATCACTGGTGTTTCCCAACAGCGGCAATATGGGTTTGCCGCTGGCGCTGTTTGCCTTCGGTGAGCAGGGACTGGCAGTCGCATTGACGATCTTCATGATCATCGCTGTCGCGCACTTTACTCTGGGTGTCGCGATACTGAGCGGAGACTCACCCGTCGGAGGCACATTGCGCTCGCCGGTGGTGTACGCAGGCCTGCTGTCCGTCGCGCTCATCGCGTTCGACTGGCGACTGCCCGACTGGTTGCAAAATACCGTATCGATGCTAGGGGATATCAGTATTCCATTGATGCTGATCGCGCTCGGTGTGTCTCTTGCGCAGATAA
>CAXBLZ010000144.1:0-3553 GCA_963976735.1 uncultured Halioglobus sp. | reverse complement strand
ACGGTGCGCAACACAAACCCGGTATCCTCACCGAGACAGGGAGGCGCTTTGCTGTATTCGAGGCTGGTGGCAGAGTACTTGATCGGGTTTGCCAGCGTGCGCACGGCACCGAGTTCGGGGTGCTCTACATCGACGACCATGTTTCTGGCGAGCACCTGGGGGTCATCGAACACCGCATCAATAGTGTGAATTGGGCCGCCGGGAACTTTGATCTTCCGCAGCAACGCCTGCAACTGTGCGCTGCTATAGGTTTGAGTCGCCGCCTTCAACTGCTCGACCAGCGCCACCCTGTTGGCGACGCGCGCCGGGTTGGTGGCGAATCTGGGATCGCTGGCAAGCGCGGGCAGCCCCAGCGCGTGGCACAGACGTTCATACTGTGCGTCGTTACCGGCGGCGATAATCAGCTGCCCATCGTTGGTTGGGAACGGCTGATACGGGACGAGATTGGGGTGGTATTCACCGGTGCGGGTGGGGGCGATACCACTGCAGAAATAGTTTTGCGCCTGATTGGCCAGCCAGCTGACCTGTACGTCCAGCAGTGCCATGTCGATGTGCTGGCCCTCGCCTGTCATCGTGCGGTGGTGCAGCGCCGCGAGCACGGCAATGGCGGAATTCATCCCCGTCGTAAGGTCAGCGGTGGCGACACCCACACGCTGCGGGCCCGCGCCCGGCATACCATCCGGTACACCTGTGATGCTCATCAAGCCGCTTTGTGCCTGAATCAAGTAGTCGTAGCCGGGATCCTGCGACATCGGCCCAGTCTGCCCAAAACCTGTTATCGAACAGTAGATCAGGCCCGGATGCTGTGCGCGCAAATCGTCGTAGCCCAACCCCCGTTTTGCGAGATCGCCCGTTTTGAAGTTCTCCACCAGGATATCGCTTTGCGCCGCCAGTTCGCGCACCAGTGCGCGACCTGCTTCCGACCCTATGTCGATGGTGATCGAGTGCTTGCCGCGGTTTGCCGACAAATAATAGGATGACTCCCGCGTCGGCTCACCGCACTTGTCGGTTAACCAGGGCGGGCCCCAGTGGCGCGTGTCATCGCCAAGACCCGGCCGTTCCACCTTGATCACCTCGGCGCCCAGATCCGCAAAGATTTGCGTACACCAGGGGCCAGCCATCACCCGTGATAAATCCAGTACTCGTATTCCCTTCAGCGGGCCTGCCATGCTTGCTCCTGCGACATCGTGGTGGTCACACTATTGGATTTTCACGCTCCCGGCGAGAGAGCGGATATCGTAACCGGTGGGCGCCTCATGCGCCCGCAGCCTGAACTCCGACAGCACCGCAAAGATATGATCGAAGATATCGGATTGTATGCCCTCGTACTCATTCCAGTTGATGGTGTTGGTGAAGGCATAAATCTGGATCGGAAGCCCGTCGCTGGTCGATTCGAGCTGGCGCACCATCAACGTCATGTTCTGGTGAATGCCGGGGTGTTGCTTCAGGTAAGACACCAGATACCCCCTGAACGTACCGACGTTGGTCAACCGGCGGCCATTGATTCGCAACGACAGATCGGTGTTGCGGCTGCTGTTGTCACGCTCGATCTCATATTGCTTTTGCTCAAGGTAGGCGTCGAGGAGTTCGGCATCCTTGAGGTGGTTGAACAGTTCGTCATCCATGAACTGGATGCTGCTGATTTCCAGGTGGATGCTGCGCTTGATCCGTCGTCCGCCCGACTCGGCCATGCCGCGCCAGTTCTTGAATGAATCGGAGATCAGCGCATACGTGGGGATGGTGGTAATGGTTTTGTCCCAGTTGCGCACCTTTACCGTGGTCAGGGCGATGTCGATGACATCGCCATCGGCACCGTACTTTGGCATCTCCAGCCAGTCGCCCACCGACAGCATCCTGTTGGCAGACAGTTGAATACCCGCCACCAGCCCCATTATCGGGTCCTTGAACACCAGTAACATCACTGCGGACAATGCACCCAGGCCGCTCAGCAGATAGAGCGGTGACTGGCCCATCAGTGAGGAGATGGCCAGTAGCCCGACCAGAATGCTGGCGATCAATTTGGTGGTCTGGAACAGGCCGCGCCAGGGCAATTGCTGCTGGCTAGGACTGCGCAGCATGATACTCTGGATCGCATCGAGCAGTGAAAAAAACGCCAGCAGTGCGTAGATCAGCACCCACTGATCACTGATCACATCGATCAGCCGCCACAGGCTTGGCGAATCCTCCGCAAACCAGTGTCGCGCCTGAACCTGCACGATAACACCTTGCAGTACAAAAGAAGTGCGTCGGAACAGGTTGTTGGCCAGCAAAATCTGGTGTAACACCGGGCTGGACGTCCCCGCCACCCGGCTCAGCAATCGGCGCACAAATCGGTGCAGGAAAACATGCAGTACTATTGCCACAACACTGATCCACAACAGGGCGATAAGGTTGAAGGCGAGTTCCGGCGCTATCGGTAGAGAGGATTCAAGCCAGCTTAACAGCCCGTGTTTGAAGTCTTCGCGGAAGATGTTCAGATCATTCATTCTCGATGTGCCTGCTGCGGTCTTATCGCGATCAGTGCGCGATGAAATAGCGAGTGAAACGGCCCGCGTCTGCAGGCCCGGATTTGCCAGTACACCTGGCCGATAAGGCGGCTAGCATTGCAACTGGGGCAGTGAAGGTCAAGGCCAACTGCGCTGTCTGGGAGCTATGCAGTTCCTGTGATACGATCAGAGCTGTTTATTACTGAAAGCGCAGCCCTGGCTGATGCCTGCAACCGTCGGGCGAGTAGCAGATTACCGTGAATTTGGAGTCCATCGATGCCGCGTATCTTTCGTTACAGTCACCAGAACTATTGTACGTTGAGAGTGAACAAGCAGCACAGTTTTGCGCAACAGTTTTCGCTGAATGTCTACCCGTCCGACGCGATCTATACTTTCATACCCAAGAACGCGTGTTCGACACTGCGCACTTCGCTCGCCATCGCCAATGGCTGCATCAAGGACAGTTCCGATTTCAACTGGATTCACCAGAATAACAATACCTTCTCCGCCAGCCTGTCGGAGCTGGCCAAGGCCAAATACACCTTTGTCATCCTGCGCTGTCCGTTTGCTCGCCTGCTGAGCGTGTACCTGGACAAAATCGTGAATCGCAACAATCCGGCATGGGGCTATGTCGACCTGCATAAGCGTAAGATCGATATAGAGGACATCACGTTCGAGTTCTTTGTGAAGAGCATGAGCAAGGATGCGGTCAGGAATTCCGATATCCACTGGATGCCGCAAACCAATTTCATGGTGTATGAGGATTACGATGACTACTTCGCGCTTGAAGACTTCGCAACGGCGACAAAGGTATTGAAAGATAAAATTGGCCTGGAGTTGGTAGATGCACGCCCGCTGACACAACACGGCAGTGACGGTTATCGCAAGCTGTCCAAACGCAAGCCGTACACTCGCTCGCCGCTGGAATTGCTGGAGTACAAGAGCCAGGGCTTCCTGCCGTCGATCAAAACCATGTACAGCGATGAACTGGTGGCGTGCGTGAAGAAAGCCTATAGGGCCGATATTGCGCTGTACAAGAAAAAGATCGGCGCCGACACGCTGTTCAC
>CAXBLZ010000143.1:0-3616 GCA_963976735.1 uncultured Halioglobus sp. | reverse complement strand
ACTAGATTCAGTGGGACCGGGGCATGGACAATCGTCGTACAACCATCGTTATCAACAAGAAGTTCCAGTATCAATACTCGTTATTGATCGTCGCGCTGGCCGTGCTTCTGGTAAATGGTTTCATTATTGTGCGCATGTTGTTTCCGGGCGATGAACCGCTCGATTTAAGCACTCCCACATCCATTGCACTGGCTCTGGTGGAACTCATTCTGATTGCATCGATCTGGTACGGCAGTCTGAAAGCCAGCCATCGCATCGCCGGGCCGGTGTTTGTGTTTGCGCGCGAGGTGAGCAGGCTGGGCGCTGGCGACCTGAACGCGAGAATTTCATTGCGTGATAAGGACATGTTCCAGCCCGAGGCACAACAGATGAACGACAGCTTTGCCGCGCTGCGC
Organism: uncultured Halioglobus sp.; assembly: GCA_963976735.1. Taxonomy (GTDB): domain Bacteria; phylum Pseudomonadota; class Gammaproteobacteria; order Pseudomonadales; family Halieaceae; genus Marimicrobium. Next base: position 3,221 of record CAXBLZ010000143.1, on the reverse strand, counting down.
AGCCGCATGAAGACCGTGAAGGATCTATCCGCCCAATTGCAATCGGCGCAGGCGGCCGGCACCGACATCGCCCCGCTGGTCGAAAAACTGGCCACTGAGATGGCGGCCTTCACCTGCGAAGACAAGCGGTGACAAACTATGAAGGCGCAACGGCAAGCGATGGGCGACACAATGCACAATAGCAAGGGTTTTACCCTTATCGAGCTGATGGCGGTGGTCGCCATCGTCAGTATTCTCGCGGTGGTGGCGATGGCCACCTACTCCGACTACATTGTGCGCAGCAAGGTCGGCGAGGGCATGGTGTTCGCCGCCGAGGCCAAAACCTCGGTCACTGATTATTATTACAATATGCAAAAGCTGCCCCGCAACAATCGCCAGGCGGGTCTGCCGTCTGCCGAGACCTACGACCAGTTCAACTTCATCCGCCGGCTGGAGGTGTCCTCGATTGCGCCCTATGGCGCCATCACCATCACCTTCAAGATACCCGGCTCCAAGGCCGACAACAAGGAGTTGCAGCTCATTCCCTCCACCAGGGATGGGCTGGTCTCATGGACCTGCCTGCCCCCCGAGGAAAATGGTATCGACGTCAACCAGGTGCCGCCCAATTGTCGCGGCTAGCGGGCAATGCCGTCGCATCCAGGCGCAGGGTAGCGCCAGTTCACCCGCACGCCGGCTGCCAGCGCCGGGCTGGTATTACAGATTGGTACAATTTGCCCGTAATCACAGGCTGTATGCGGACTGTTCGGTGGTTATAATCACTCTTCAAACGGAACACAATGTGTGATCGCAAACGTCTCGACTGAGGCAGGAGCATGGGTTCAATGAACGACAAAGCAATTGGGCAACTCAGCGGGCTGGCTGGACGCCTTGTGGCCGAATCGCTGATCACTGCTCAGCTCGCGGTTGAAGCGCAGAAAGAGGCCGCCCTGGAGCGGATGCACTTCGTTCAGTATCTGGTGGAAAGGAAAGACATCGACGGCTGGCGCGTGGCGGAGGTTGCCTCGCAGGAATTCGGTGTGCCGCTGTTTGATCTCACCGCGATCAACACGGACAGCCTGCCGGTAGGCCTTGTCGAGCCGAACCTGGTCTCCAAGCACCACGCACTGCCACTGTACCGCCGCGGCAACCGGCTCTTCATCGCTGTATCGGATCCCACCAATCTCGCCGCACTGGATGAAATCAAGTTCCACACCGGCATCAACACCGATGCGATCCTGGTTGAAGAGAGCGCACTCACCAAAGCGCTGGCCAAATGGGTAGAGTCACAGGATTCCCTGACCGACGGCCTGGACGGCCTGGACGCCTCTGATCTCGACGATGTCGATATCACCATGGGTGGCGAGACCGCGGAGTCGGACGACGGCAGCGAGTCGGTGGATGAAACACCGATTGTGCGCTTTATTAATAAAGTCCTGATCGACGCGATCAAGCAAGGCGCATCAGATATTCACTTTGAACCCTATGAGAAAAGCTATCGCGTGCGTTTTCGCACCGACGGCATTTTGCAGGTGGTGGTCAAGCCACCGCGCAATCTCGCACCGCGCCTTGCCGCGCGCTTGAAAGTGATGTCGCAGATGGACATTTCGGAGCGGCGCCTGCCGCAGGACGGCCGCATCCAGATGAAGCTGTCGCGCAACCGGGCTATCGATTTTCGTGTCAACACACTGCCCACGCTGTACGGCGAGAAAATCGTGCTGCGTATCCTCGATCCCAGCAGCGCACAGATGGGTATCGACGCGCTGGGCTACGAGCCCGCACAGAAGGAGATGTACCTGAAAGTCCTGAATCAGCCGCAGGGTATGATTCTGGTGACCGGCCCGACCGGCTCGGGTAAAACCGTGTCGCTGTACACCGGCCTCAATATTCTCAATACTGCAGAGCGCAATATCTCCACCGCGGAAGACCCGGTGGAAATCAACCTGGAGGGTGTCAACCAGGTGCACGTAAACCCCAAGGTGGGGCTGAATTTTGCCGAGGCGTTGCGCTCCTTCCTGCGTCAGGATCCCGACATCATCATGGTGGGTGAGATCCGGGACCTGGAAACGGCCGAGATCGCCATCAAGGCCGCACAGACCGGCCACCTTGTATTGTCCACCCTGCACACCAACAGCGCCTCCGAGACGATCACGCGCCTGCTGAACATGGGGGTGCCCGCGTTCAACGTGGCATCGTCCGTGAACCTGATTATCGCCCAGCGACTGGCCCGGCGCCTGTGCAAGCAATGTCGTGTGCCGGCCAACGATATTCCACATGCAACGCTGCGCGCAGAGGGCTTCACCGAGGAAATGCTGGAGTCCGCCACCATTATGCAGGCCGTCGGCTGTAAGGATTGCAACAACGGCTACAAGGGCCGGGTCGGTATTTACGAAGTGGTAAAAATCACCCCCTCCATCGCCAAGATCATTATGGAAGAAGGCAACTCACTGCAGATCGGCCAACAGGCCCGCAGTGAAGGTTTTCACGACTTACGCATGGCCGCGTTGAAAAAAGTGGCTGAAGGTTTGACCAGTCTGGAAGAAGCCAATCGAATTACCGTAGACTGATTCGGTGAAAAATACGATCTAGTGAGATAACAGAGACACGGCGGACAAGAGCATGGCAACAAGTACAATCAAGAACGATATCTTCACCTGGAGCGGCACGGATAAATCCGGCCATGCCACCAAGGGAGAAATCGAGGCCTCCAACCAGGCCATGGCGAAGGCGCAACTGCGCCAGCAGGGCATCAAGCCCAAAAGCGTGAAGAAAAAGCCGAAGCCGCTATTCGGTGGCCAGGGCAAGGCGATCAAGGCGGCCGACATCGCCATTTTCACCCGCCAACTCGCCACCATGCTGAAGGCCGGCGTGCCGCTGGTGCAGAGTTTTGAAATCGTCGAGGACGGCCTTGAAAAACCCCGCATGCGGGAGCTGGTCAAAACCATCAGGAACGATGTCGCCTCGGGTAGTGGTCTCGCGCCCTCGCTGGCCAAACACCCGCGCCATTTCGACGACCTGTTCTGCAGTCTGGTCGGTTCGGGTGAGGATTCGGGTACGCTGGAAGTCATGCTGGACCGCGTGGCAACCTACAAGGAAAAAACCGAGCAGTTGAAAGCAAAAATTCGCAAGGCCATGACCTATCCCACCGCAGTTGTCTGCGTCGCGCTGGTGGTATGCGCCATCCTGTTGATCAAGGTGGTGCCGGTATTCGCCAACACCTTCCAGAGTTTCGGCTCCGAGTTGCC
>CAXBLZ010000142.1:0-3776 GCA_963976735.1 uncultured Halioglobus sp. | reverse complement strand
ATCATACGGGCGGACCGCTGTTAAGCTCTGCCCCTGCGATGTAAAGAAATGTTAAGAACAACCAGCGGGTGTTAAGCCGGGTGACAACACTCCCCGGTTTGTTCACACTCTGCCAGGAAAACCCTTTGCGAGATCGCGCCATGAGCACCAACGTACTGATTATCGACGATGACAAGGAGCTCTGCGGCCTGCTATCAGAATACCTGTCAATGGAGGGGTTCGACACACAGGCAATACACGACGGCGCCGAGGCGGTTGCACACTGTCGCATCCACCATCACGACGCTATCGTCCTGGACATCATGTTGCCGGGCTTGCAGGGGCTGGATGTGCTGCGCCAGGTACGCCAGTTCAGTACTACACCGATACTGATGCTCACCGCCCGCGGCGAGGATACCGATCGCATACTCGGGCTGGAACTGGGCGCAGATGACTACCTTGCCAAACCCTGTAATCCACGGGAACTTGCCGCCAGGCTGCGCGCTATTCTCCGGCGTGCCAAACCGGCAGTGGAAGACGCGGCCGACTCGACACTCGAGGCCGGGCAGACCGCGATGAACGCGGCGAATCGCAGCGCCACCTTTGGTGGTGTCGACCTGCAGTTGACCAGCACTGAGTTCAATGTGCTGCAGGTGCTGGTTGGCAATGCCGGCCGGGTTGTCAGCAAGGAGACACTCAGCCAGAGCGCCCTGGGCCGCGAGCTGTCGGCCTATGACCGCAGCATCGATGTGCACATCAGCAAGATTCGCAAGAAGCTGGCGGCACTCGGCGGTGACAACCTGATCGCCAGTGTACGCGGCAGTGGCTATCAATTCCGCATCGGCGCGGGAGAGAGCTGAGCAATGAAACTGCGGGGCAATCTGTTCCTGAGGATGTTTATCGGCTTCTGGCTGATGTCGATAACCATCCTGGGCAGTTGGATGCTGGCCTCCAACTATTTCGATTCACTGCCACCCGGTCGCGAGTGGGGAGACCACGGGCGACCCGGGCCGCCACATCGCTTTATGCTGCGAACGATTTACAGCCTGGAGAATCTCAAAGGCAGGGACCTGCTGATGGCGGTGGAAGATATTCGCAGCCAGCACGATATCCAGATCTACCTGGTGACACGCCAGGGCGACGACCTGCTTAAACGCGAGTTGCCGGTTGAGGTCGCCCAAATAGCAGCAAGGTTGCGCGCCGATTCAGACAAATCGATGTTGGGTTCCCGCAAAGACCATATGGTCGCCTACCGTATCTACCGGCCCTACGAGGGCGCGGTGTATGCCGTGTTCGAGTTCCCCTCACACCGCGGCTTTATCCTGAATGCGCTGGGTGACAGCCTGGGGTTGCGCATTCTGCTGGCGGTAGTGATAAGCGGCTTGATCTGTTTCGGTTTGTCACGCTTGATGACCAACCGCCTGCAAGACTTGCGTTTGGCATCGCGGCAACTGGCCAACGGCGATCTGGATACGCGCTTGCAGGTGCGCGAGAAAGGCGGCGATGAAACCGATGAACTGGCGCGCGACTTCAACTCGATGGCAGAACAGCTGCAGGCGCGGATCCAGGCCCAGAAGCGCCTGCTGGGGGATGTCTCCCACGAATTGCGTTCACCGCTGGCGCGCCTGCGTATCGCCCTGGCACTGGCACAGGAAAAGCCCGACAACAGCGTCACCTACCTGCAGCGTATCGAACAGGAGGCTGAACGCCTCGAGGAGTTGATCGGTCAATTGCTGGCCACGCAGCCGCAAGCCCTGACCCTGGACAGCCACATTGACCTGGTCCCGCTATTGCGACAGCTTTGCGCAGACGCGAACTTTGAAGGACAAGGAGAAGGCAAGACATTCAGCTTTAACGCCGACACGCAACAGGCGATAGTCGACAGCGCCGGTGATCTGCTGCACAAGAGCTTCGACAATATCCTGCGCAATGCGCTGTACCACACTGGCGGCAACACCGAGGTATCGGTATCACTGAAATCCGCAGATGGCGTTTACATAGTAACAATTGAGGACAGCGGCCCCGGCGTGCCCGACTCGGCCTTGCAATCGATATTTGGTGAGTTCTACCGGGTGGATACTGCGCGCACTCGCGAGTCCGGCGGCTATGGCCTGGGGTTGGCCATCGCCAAACGAGCCCTCGTCCAGCACGGAGGAAATGTCACTGCACAGAATACCGGCTCGGGCTTGAAAATCATCGTTCGCCTGCCTGCGACCGATTAGCGGTACAGACTTGCGGCGATGCCGAGCGTATTCCCGTGCCAATCGCCTGTCTCCCGTCAGCTTTTCGATTTTCTGACAAGCGCAATGCGGTATGCTACGCCTCTTTTTTTGAATCCCATGGCACAGCGATGACCAACAAAACCAGCGATAAGCTGCCTGACGCCACGCCCATCATCATCGGCGCAGGCCAGTACGTGGAGCGCCTGAACACACAATCGACACCACCCTTTACCGCGCCGATGGCGCTGGCAGCCAACGCCGGCAAAGCCGCGCTGCGAGACGCGGGCCTGCCGGCGGAAGACATCGACACCATTGCAGTGATCAGGCTGTTTTCGGATACCGTACAGGTGTGGTCATCAGCGCTCGGCGGCAGTAATAATCCGCCCGAGTCTGTGGCGCGACGCATCGGCGCATCACCACAGCACCGCATCTACAGTGATGCCAGCGGCACCGAGCCACTGCGCGTCATGGCGGAACTGTTGGGCGACATCGCCCGCGGCGAAAAAACGGTGGCACTGCTGACGGGCGCGGAGGCGATTGCAAGCCAGCGGTTTGCAGAGCGTAACGGTTTCACCGACGATTGGCGGGAGGACTACGACACCCCCTTTGATAACCGCAAACACCGCGCCCCGCTGGTATCGATGGAGGAGATCCACGGTGGCCTGACGATGCCGGTGCGCTCCTACGCCGTCATTGAGAACTACCAGGCACAGCGGATGGGGCACAATCTGCAGCAGCACCAGCGGTACATGGCGCAACTGATGGCACCGTTCAGTGCGGTAGCGGCGGCCAATCCCCATGCGTATTTCCCCGCCGCCTACAGCGTGCCTGACCTGGTTCAACCGGGGCCGCACAACTATGCCATCAGCCTGCCCTACAGCAAGCGCCTGGTGGCTCAGGATGGTGTCAATCTGGCATCGGCGCTGGTACTCACCAGCGTCGGTCACGCCCGGCACAGGGGCATTGATCCGGGTCAGTGGGTTTTTCTGCAAGCCTATGCAGAGGGTGTGGATACCCTGCTCTCACAACGCATTGATCCGGGCCGCTCGCAGGCGATGGAACGGGTGCTGTCGACGGCGATGGACAGGGCCGGCGTTTCCGCCAGCGAGATGGACCTGATCGATATCTACAGTTGCTTCCCCAGCGCGGTAACCGCAGCCTGCGAGGTACTGGATCTGCCCACCGACGGCTCCCGCGACCTGACCGTTACTGGCGGCCTGCCCTACTTTGGCGGCCCCGGCAACAACTACAGTACGCATGCGCTGGCGGAGATGGCTGTGCGACTGCGCGGGCAGCCATCGCGAGCACTGGTCACCGCCAATGGCGGCATTTTGTCCAAGCACGCGGCTGCTGTACTTACCAGTGACCCGGCGTGTGCCAGCGCTATTGACTGGCATGACAGCGACGGCCTGGTCGTGGATTGCAGTGATATCCCGACGCGGGCTATAGCGGCAAACCCGGCCAGCGGCAAGGTGTTGTCCTACACGCTGGTCACGCGACGCGACAAGGCGGATATCGCTATCGTACTGGCAGAAACCGATACGGGCGAGCGCTTCGTCGCCTCCAGCACCGAGC
>CAXBLZ010000141.1:0-3809 GCA_963976735.1 uncultured Halioglobus sp. | reverse complement strand
CTGTCCAATCAACAGGTACAGATCGATGGCGCCACATTTGATTCCTGGCGCACGGCATCATTGAGTGCCGACTCAGGCGTGTTGTACCGCCCGATTGCGATGCTGACGTTCGCATTCAATCACGCTGCCGTGGGCGCGTTTACGCCTTTCAGCCTCAAGGCAACCAATCTCGCCATCCACCTGCTCATCGGTGCACTGCTCTACCTGTTCGCACTGGCGCTGTTGCAAGCCCCGGCCTTGCGTGTGCATCGCCTCGACAGCCACCAGTGCCGAGTTGTGGCACTTATCGCCGCATCGCTGTGGCTATTGCACCCCATCCATGTATCGACCGTGTTGTACGCGGTCCAGCGCATGGCGCAACTGTCGACCTTGTTCACGCTGGCTGGTCTGTTGGTATACACGCGCTATCGGCTGCGCTGGGCTGCGTGCGGGGCAACGACAGGAGAAATAGTAGCCGCCGCGCTGTGGGTTCTGTTGCTGGGTTTGTGTGCTGTCTTTTCCAAGGAGAACGGCGCATTGCTCCCCTGGTTGATAGCCGTTGTTGAAGTCACGCTCTTTCGCGGCATCTGGCGCGGCCAGTCGGGCCGGGGATTGCGGTGGCTGGGATGGCTGGCACTGATACTGCCGCTGCTGCTGGTATTCGCGCTCTACCTGATCGCGCCTGAAATGCTGCTGGGCCGCTATGGCGGGCGGGAGTTCACCTTGAGCGAACGCCTGCTTACGCAGGGTCGCGCGCTGTGGCAGTACCTCAGTTGGATGCTGGTGCCCAATATTACCGGTATGGGGTTCTTCCACGATGATATCGCGATCTCTCGCAGCTTATGGTCGCCTCTTACCACTGCCTTATCGTTGTTCGCCTGGAGTCTGGTGCTTGGTGCCTGCCTGCTCTGGCACAGGCGCTATCCACTGATTGCCTTTGCGTTTCTTTTTTATCTGGTCGCGCACAGTATGGAGTCGACGGTATTTCCGTTGGAAATGGTCTTCGAACATCGCAATTACCTGCCCAGTGTCGGCTTTGCCGTGCTGGCGGCGCTCGGGATTGTGCAGGGCGTGGCGCGGGTCGATGCGCTGCGCTTGCGCGCGGTGACTGCCGGCATCCTCGGGATACTGGTAGCCCTGTTGTTGGTGCGCACGAATGCATGGAGCGATGAAACACAGCTGGCACGCTTCAATGTGATCAATCATCCGCTGTCTGCAAGAGCGAACTTTTTTTACGGCAATGCGTTATTCAAGCGCTTCCAGCAGTCCCGGGAACTGGGGCTGGATGAGGAGGAGCAGCGCGCGCTGGCGGTTACCTCGCGTGGCTATTTCGAACGGATGCATGTACTGGATGAGCGCAATTTTTCTGCACTGGTCATGTTGTATCAGCTCGATACGCAGTATTTTCCAGGGCTGGCGCAGGAAAATGACTGGTTGGAAACGATGCTAATACTGGCGCAAACACGCCGTTTGCAGTCCTCGGACCGCACCGCGCTGGCAGCGCTGGTCGAGTTTTCTCTCACGCCGGTGGCAGTGGAGGGCCGCAACCGTGTTGGCAGATTATTGCAGCAGCTTGTTGCACGCTATCCGCATAGGCTGGACATTGTGGCCCTGCAGTACCGATTTGTCATGGCGACAGCGCCTGGCGAGAAAGACGCGGTGCTGCCACTGCTGGAGCGAGTCGCGCAAAAGAATCCAGACAATCCATACGCTTTGGCTTACCTCACCCAGTACTATGGTAGCGATGACCTGGCCAACACTTACGAGGCAATCCGGGAGTGGATGCGGCGCGATCAGCTGCGGCGTGAACTGCCGGTTGTCAGGGCGATGTTCGAATAATGATTGATTCCCCCACACTGCGACCGGCGCGTTCAACACTGGCTGCCGTCAGCGCGCTGCTCTGCGTCGGCCTGCTGCTGTTGATTGGCCTCTGGATCTACTGGCCAGGCATCCAGGGCCCAGAGTTGCTGGACGACCGCTCCAGTGTGCTGGTCATCGACGATCTCAAAGACCGGCCCGAACTGGCGCTCGACTATATCTTTGGTGACACGTCCGGCGCCCTGGGACGCTCGGTATCCATGGCGAGTTTTGTGCTCGAAAAGATGTACCTCGACGAGGGCATCAGCGGCGGCAAGAAGGTCAATATCGTACTGCACCTGCTCAATGGCGGCCTGGTCATCTGGTTATTCTGGTTGTTGTTTCGCTATCTGGAGGTTCCCGGTTATCGCGCGCTTGCGGTGGTGCTAGGTGCGATATGGCTGTTACATCCACTGTTGGTCAGTACTGTGCTCTACGTGGTGCAACGGATGGCCATGCTCGCGACCTTTTTCATGCTGCTGGCGTGCATTTGCTACGTGTACTGGCGGCTGGGAATGATGGCAGGCAAAGTGGGCACATGGCGATTCCTGCCGGTGCCGTTGCTCCTCGTGGTCGCGCTGTTGGCCAAGGAAAATGCCATCGTACTGGTGCCCATAGTGCTATTGCTGGAAGTGTGGTGGTTTGAATGCAAGGGTGAGCGCGGGGAGGTCATACCCTGGTTACGACGCCTCTGTTACGGATTGATCGCGATGGGGGCGATTGCGCTGGCATCGATTCTGCTCTTCCAGTGGGATACATTGGCTGAGCGCATGCACCGCCGGCCATTTTCCCTGACCGAACGACTGCTTACACAGTCGCGAGTGGTGTGGGATTATGTAGCACAGTCGGTGAATCCGCAGGTCGCGAGAATGGGCCTGTATCACGATGATATAGTCGTCTCCACCTCACTGCTTGAGCCTGTTTCTACGCTATTTGCCGTGATCGCGTGGATAGTGGTGGTACTGGTGGGTGGTTTGTTATTGCGCAGTCGTGGGGGGCGCTGGATAGCGTTGGGTGTGGCGTGGTTTTTGTTGGGTCACAGCGTCGAATCGACGGTGCTGCCACTTGAGATGTATTTCGAACACCGCAACTATTTTCCGCTGATAGGCCTGGTATTGTTGCTCGGCAGCTTATTCGCCGTCGTGGTCAAAAAGTGGCCGGAGCCCAGGGCGCCACTGTTGGTGTGTCTCGGTCTGTGTGTCCTGGTGTTATCAGGATTGACCAGTTCGCAAGTACAGATCTGGTCAAATCGCTCGCTGCTGCTGTTGACGCAACTCAACGCCCACCCGCACTCTGTCCGTGCCAATATTGATATGGCGACCGAAATGGCAAGGTTGGGGCAGATTGAGGCGGCTTTTGACTACTCAAAGCGTGCGTTTGAGGCGAGCACTAATGCGGCGTCAGTGCAGGAGCGCAGCGGCGATTATCAGATTCGCAACCTCGCCCTGAGTTGTATCGCCAATAAGCCTGTACCCGACGCAATGATTGACGGATTGGGCAGGGAGGACCCGAAACGGCCATTGAGTTCCGTCACCACCCTGCTCACAATGGTGCGACTGTTGCAGGATAATCGCTGTCCGCAAATTGATCGGATCCGCTTTGCCGATCGCGTGGCGGAGATCTTTCTGGTAGACGATTTCAGGCGCAAGGCTTCCGCCAATATTTATTCCAATCTGGCAGTGCTGGAGAATAGCCTGCAAAGGTATGATAATGCTTTCGCTTATACAGAGCGCTTTCTGGCGCTGTCGCCCAACAATACGCGTGGCTTGCTGATGAAATTGCATTTTGCCACGGCGTTGGGCAAGGTAGAGGACGCGCAGGCGGTGATTGCTGTTTTGCAACAAATGGATCAGCAGGGTAAATTGACCGTCGCTCAGCAACAGAACCTGGCATTGTATCTGGGGAACTAGGTACCTGGAGAAAGAATCCTTGAAACTATCCATTATCATTCCGGCCAAGAATGAAGAACTCGG
>CAXBLZ010000140.1:0-3925 GCA_963976735.1 uncultured Halioglobus sp. | reverse complement strand
TATATATTATGCGCATATCTAATAAGTCAGGCGTGGTTGTGGATATCTTGCGATTCCGCAGTTTAAGTGCGGTTTTATAGTGTGTTTTGGGGTGGTCAACCGGGTCGTTTCGCCGAGCCGCTGTTTGACTGCAGCCTGCCCTGGGAACACTCGTGCACAGCGCACCTTGCAGAGTCATTGCACTGTGTACGGTGCTGCAGCAGGTTTCGCAGTAGCGTGTCGCCTCGGTGGCGACGGGTAAATGTTCGCGGTCACCCAGGCCGTTCCGGCCTGCCGAATTTGCCTTCCAGCACCGCTTGATCAACGCATTCGCGCACCGTTATCCGCCAGGGGCCTGATGTCGAACAGGCAGGTTCGCGCGGGCGTATGCCAGCGAGCTTGCAGCCTGTGTGTGGCTTGACCTACCTGCGCTGAAACACACACAGTAAATAATAGTTTTATGTTAAATGCGCTGCCGAGACTGCCCTATGCAACATATTGCAAATGTGCTCCATGCATAGGCCCTAGATCCTGGCCAGGTGCCAGTTGATCGCGCGGACACACAACCAGCACTAGACCTCGTGGCGAGTTCTCTCACGCCATTGCAGCACGACACTGTAGATCACTGGCAGCACGAGCAGATTGAGTATCATCACGGTTACCATCCCGCCTAGCATCGGTGCGGCGATTCGCTGGGTAACATCCGACCCGGTTCCAGAGCTCAGTGCGATGGGGATCAGCCCAGCGATGGTCGAAACAGCGGTCATGACCACTGCCCTCACCCGATCAGACGTTGCGGTGGCAACTGCGGCCTTGATGTCAATTGGACTCAGTGCCCCCTTCTCACGGCGCAGGTTCGAGACCTGCTGGTCGATAAAACTCAACACCAGCACCCCTATCTCCGCGGCCAGCCCGGCCAGGGCGATGAACCCCACCGCTACCGCTACCGAGACATTGAAACCGTTGAGATAGATAAGCCAGACGCCACCGATCAGGCCGAAAGGAATCGATAGCATGACAACCAGTGGCTCAATCGGACTCCTGAAATGGAGGTACAGCAGCAGGAAGATCACAAACAGGGTCGCCGGTGCGACGATTTGCAATCGTGCGGCCGCACGTTCCATATGCTCGAACTGACCGGACCAGTTCAGGGTGTAACCGGGAGGTAATGCTACAGCGCTGTCTACCAGAGCCTTTGCATGTTTAACATAGCCGCCGATATCGGAAGACGCGATATCCACATAGACCCACGCATTGGGACGTGCGTCTTCTGATTTGATCACAGGCGCGCCGCGCGTGAATGCAATATCGGCAACCATTGCCAGTGGAATAGGTGCACCGGCAGGCGTCGATACCAGCACCCGTTCCAGCGCTTCCCTGTCCGACCTCAAGGCACGGGGAAAGCGAATATTCAGCGGATAGCGCTCCACTCCCGAGACAACCTCGGTCACATTCATCCCGCCTACTGCAGTGATGATAACGTCCTGCACCTGTCCCACTGTGAGCCCAAACCGTGCCGCGGCCTCGCGGTCAATGTTGATGTCGAGGTAATAGCCCCCCACTGCCCTGTCACCGAACGCTGAGACGGTATCCGGGAGTGTTTTCAGTGCTTGTTCAATCTCTCCAGTGATGGTCTGCAGCACGTCCAGATCAGGTCCCGAAACCTTGATGCCCACAGGTGTCTTGATACCGGTTGACAGCATATCGAGGCGTGTCTTGATCGGCATGGTCCAGGCATTTGACAGGCCTGGAAACTGCAGGGCACTGTCCATCTCATCCATCAGCGCCCTTGTGGTCTTGCGCGGGTCAGGCCATTCCGATTTGGGTTTCAGGCGCACGGTGGTTTCTATCATCGAAAGTGGCGCCGAATCCGTGGCGGTGTCCGCTCGCCCTGCTTTGCCAAATACCGACTCGACCTCTGGAAATGTCGCCAGTATACGGTCCGTTTGTTGCAGCAACTCTCTCGCCTTGGTGACAGAGATGCCGGGAAAGGTCGTCGGCATATAGAGAATGTCGCCCTCATCCAGTGGCGGCATGAACTCGCTGCCGAGTTTACTATAGGGGTAAGCTGTCAGCCCCAGCAGGACGATCGCGCACAGGATGGTCACGCTCCTGTACTTCATCAGCAGGTTCAGCAACGGGGTATGTATGGCCCGCATAAAGCGACTCAGAGGATTGGCCTTCTCCGCTACCAACTTTCCGCGCAGGAAATAGCCCATGAGCACCGGCACCAGGGTAATCGCGAGTATGGCGGCGGCCGCCATCGAGTAGGTCTTGGTATAGGCCAATGGACTGAATAGTCTCCCCTCCTGTGATTGCAATGTAAAAATCGGCACGAACGAAACCGTGATCACCAGCAGTGAGAAAAACAGTGCCGGGCCGACCTCCCTGCAGGCTTTCTCAATCGCTTCCCAGCGCTCCCGATTGTTCAGCGGCCTGCCCGCGGAGACAGTTGCCCGGGCCAATTGCTTGTGTCCGTTCTCTATCATCACGATGGCGCCGTCGACCATCGTCCCTATGGCGATAGCAATCCCGCCAAGCGACATGATGTTGGCGTTCAGGCCCTGTATTCGCATCACGATGAAGGCCATCAGGATACCCAGCGGCAGCGTAATGATGGCGACAAATGCCGAGCGCGCGTGTAGCAGAAACAGGATCACCACCAGACTGACAATCAGCAGTTCCTGCAGCAGCGAAGTGGTCAGGCTGGAAGCCGCGCGTTCAATCAGGTCGCCGCGATCGTATACCGGCACGATCTCAACGCCATCCGGCAGACCCTTTTTGAGTTCGTCGAGTTTGGCACGAACCGCCCTGATGGTGGCGAGCGCATTCTCACCATAACGCATGACGACCACACCCCCGGCAACCTCCCCTTCACCGTTAAGATCCGTCAGGCCACGACGCAACTCGGGGCCGATTTGAACATGGGCCACATCCCGAATACGAACAGGCGTGCCGTGTTCATCCACGGTCAGCGGGATGCTGTTGATATCATCAAGCGATTCAATGTAACCCTGCGCGCGCACCATGTACTCGGTTTCAGCGTGTTCAATCAGCCGACCGCCGACATCGTTATTGGATTGCTTGACGGCATTTTTTACCGTTTCCAGGCTGATGTTATAACGCAGCAGTGCATTGGGATCGACTTCGATCTGGTACTGCCGCACGAAACCACCCACAGAGGCGACTTCGGATACGCCGGGCACTGTTTGCAACGGATAGCGCAGATACCAGTCCTGCAGCGAGCGCAGGTCGGCGAGATCGTGTTGTCCACTTTTATCGACCAGCGCGTACTCGTATATCCAGCCAACACCGGTTGCGTCCGGGCCCAGTACTGGCGTCACATTCGGCGGCAGGCGGCTGCCAGCGGTATTCAGGGCCTCCAGTACGCGCGCGCGTGCCCAGTACAGATCGACGTGGTCGTCAAAGATGATATACACAAACGACAGCCCGAAGAACGAGTAGCCGCGCACCACCTTTGTCTGCGGCACAGACAGCATCGCCGTCGTCAACGGGTAGGTAACCTGGTCTTCTACCACCTGTGGTGCCTGCCCGGGATATTTGGTCAGGACGATGACCTGCACATCCGATAGATCGGGTATCGCATCCAGAGGGCTGCTCAGATAGGAATACAGTCCGACAACGGCTACAAGCAGCGCGGCCAGAACAACAAGCAAGCGCTCCCTGATTGAGGCGCTGATAATGGCCCCGATCATTGCGCCACTCCCGGATTCGTCATCTTGGCCGCAGCCTCACGCAGCTTCGATTCGGAATCGATCAAAAACTGCGCTGATACCACCACGCGCTCACTGTCCTGCACGCCTTCGCGCACCTCGACATAGCCACCTGACTCTATACCCAGAGTGACGTCGCGCGGCTCGAAGGTACCCGCTTGTGTCTCAACGAATATCTGGTTCTGCGTGCCGGAGCGCACCACAGCCTCGCT
>CAXBLZ010000139.1:0-3979 GCA_963976735.1 uncultured Halioglobus sp. | reverse complement strand
AGCGGACCGGCGCCAATGCGCCGGGCTCATGCCGGACCAGCGTTTAAACGCATGGCTGAATGCGCTGAGATCGGCGTAGCCCAACCTGTCTGCAACCTGCAGCACACTCAACTCGGACGCCTCCAACATCGCCTTCGCCCTGGCGAACCGCGCCGCCTCGAGTTCCGCCCTGAAAGTGGTGCCAGCGGCCATCAGCTGCCTTCTCAGGGTGCGGGTGTTGATGCCCAGCAGAGCGGCCGCTTGCGCCTGGTTACAGTGCCGCACTGCCAGCAACAGGCGCAACGACGCGATCAGGTCTGCGGCGACACCATGAGCGGCTGCATCCAACTCCTGAATCTCACGCAGCATGTGCCGATACAGCAGGGGATCTGCTCCCGTCGGCGCGTTTCGGAGCCAGCGGGAATGGAACTCCAGACCGGACCAGTCGTTGTCGTAGGTGATCGGGCAGCGGAAAAACTTTTTGTACGGCGCGGTATTGCGCGGCTCCTCACGGCCAAGCATCACGCGGGAAGGCGCCCAGTCCGGGCCACACAGGTCGCGCAGCAGGCTGCAGCCAATCGCAATCGCGCAGTCGTAGACCTGCTCAGGAGCGGTGACGGCGGATTGCATCAATAAATACCGCAGGGATACCAGTGCTCCATCCCGCTGCAGGTTTATCAGCGCGCTCTGGTCGTGCAGCGCTCGATACCTTGAGAGGTCGGCCAGGGCGGTACCGACGCTCTCCGCGCTCTTCATGGCGAACCCCAGCACTCCCAGGTAGCTAAGGCTGACCCGCTGTCCCACCAGCAACCCGATATGCTCACAACCGGTCACGTCCCGGCAATGCCGTAGCAGTCTGTCGATATTTTCAAACGGCGTAAATGTGTCGGGTTCTGACATCGACAGGGACTTTAGCCCAACTGCGGCAAGCACAGGTTGCGGGTCGTGACCCAACTCGCGCAGGAGAGCCGGCAGCGTCATAAATATCGCCAGACGGATATTGCCAGCCGACGATAACGGCGGAACGCTGGCCGTGATCGGCGCCTGAGTGTTCGCGCGGATGGGCATGGGCTAAGTCAATTCTTTGGTTAAAGTGGCCGAGGGTGGCCTGATTAAACAACAAATCAATCAGCAGAAACAATACAGCCCTGCAGATTCAGAGCCATACTTGACGCAGTCGACTGCCTGTTCCGCGCGGTTTCGCAATGGCATCGGGCCGAACCCTGCCCGCGTCACCTGTCGTCGTGTGCAAAAACCAGTGCCTGGTGCCGCGGTAATTTGCCGATGGATCGTACTTCGCTCGCCGTCATATTGCGTCGTTGTCGTTGCAGGAATAGGTATTTTCTGGAGTTTCATTTGGGAGTAACAAAAAATGACTTACGCGATATCACGAGGACCCGCCCTGGTGCTGTGCGTGGCGCTGGCATTGGCAGTGACACCCTCGGCCTTTGGCCAACAGGTGACCGGCACGCTGGGCTCACCCGGCGCAACAACCACCATCAGCGGCAAACAATTGCCTGCACCGGAGCCCGCGTTCGGCGGTGAGATCAAGAATGATGCGCTGGATTCCAAGCCGTGGTGGGCGCCGCGTATCGTGCCGCCCAGCGAAGCACCCAATATTCTTCTGATCATCACTGATGACGCCGGCTTCGCCGTCCCCAGCACCTTTGGCGGTGTGATTCCCACACCTACCCTGGACCGCGTGGCCAACAACGGTCTGCGTTACAACAATATTCACTCCACCGCGCTGTGCTCGCCGACCCGCGCCGCACTGATTACCGGCCGCAACCACCACTCGGCCGGTTTCGGCGTGATCTCTGAGCAATCTACCGGCTTCCCCGGCTACAACAGCATCATCGCCGAGGACAAGGCGACGGTCGGTCGCATCCTGCTCGACAACGGCTACTCCACGGCCTGGTTCGGGAAGGATCACAACACCCCTGCATTCGCGGCCAGCCAGGCCGGGCCTTTCGACCAGTGGCCCACGGGCATGGGCTTTGAATATTTTTACGGCTTTGTGGGCGGCGATGCCAACCAGTGGCAACCCAACCTGTTCCGCAACACCACCCAGATTTACCCTTTCGAGGGCAAACCCGGCTGGAACCTGATCACCGGCATGGCCGATGACGCGATCGACTACCTGTACCGCATGAACCAGACCGTGCCTGGCAAACCGTTCTTCATCAAATACGCGCCGGGTGCCACGCACGCACCGCACCACCCGACCAAAGAGTGGGTGGACAAAATCAGCAAAATGCATCTGTTTGATGAGGGCTATAACAAGCTGCGGGAGCAGATATTCGAGAACCAGAAACGCCTCGGTGTGATCCCCGCGGATACCCAGCTCGAGCCATGGCCGGAGGACGTCCTGAAGAGTTGGGACACGCTGGACGCAAAAACGCAAAAACTGTTCATCAGGCAGGTTGAAGTGTTCGCCGCCTACGCCGCCTACAGCGACTATGAGATCGGTCGTATCATCGACGCCATCGAGGAGATGGGCAGGCTCGACAATACGCTCATCATCTATATCAATGGTGACAACGGCACCAGTGCAGAGGGCGGCCCGCTGGGCACCCCCAACGAGGTGGCTTTCTTCAACGGTGTCAATGAAATGCCAGTAGACGTGCAGATGCAATGGTACGACGTGTGGGGGACCGAAGAGACCTACAACCATATGTCGGCGGGCTGGTCATGGGCATTCGACACCCCCTTTACCTGGTTCAAGCAGAACGCCTCCAAACTCGGGGGTATCCGCCAGAATATGGCGGTGTCCTGGCCCGCGAAAATCAAGGATACCGGCGGCCTTCGCGAACAGTTCATGCACGTCATTGACGTGGTGCCGACCATCCTGGAGGTGACCGGTATCCCTGCGCCAGAAACGGTGGATGGTATCAGGCAGGCACCGATCGAGGGCACCAGCTTTGCCTACACCTTCGACAAACAAAATGCCAGCGAGCCTTCACACCACAAAACCCAGTACTTTGAAATGATGGGACAGTGGGCGCTGTACCACGAGGGCTGGCTGCTGAGCACCAAGGTCAATCGTGCGCCCTGGGAGGCCTTTGGCCCAGCCAATCCCGACCCGCTGAACAACCAGGTGCTGGAGCTGTACGACCTGAATACTGATTTCAGCCAATCACAGAACATCGCTGACAAGCACCCCGAAAAGGTGAAGGAGATGAAAGACCTGTTCATCGCCGAGGCGAAGAAATATCAGGTGTTCCCACTGGATGCCTCGGTCGCTGCGCGTGTGGTCGCGCCGCGCCCGAACATCACCGCCGGGCGTACCGAGTTCGTGTACACCCACCCCATGGTTGGCCTGCCGCAGGGTGATTCCCCGTTCCTGCTCAACAGCTCCTACACCATCACCGCGGATATCACTGTGCCCGAGGGTGGGGCTGAGGGCATGATGCTGACGTCTGGCGGACGCTTCGCGGGTTACGGCTTTTATCTGCTGAAGAACAAACCGGTCTTCCTGTGGAACCTGATCGACCTGAAACGGATCAAGTGGGAGGGCCCTGAACTGTCTGCCGGACGCCATGTGCTGGAGTTCGATTTCAAATATGACGGTCTCGGCCTGGGCACGCTGGCCTTCAATAACATGAGTGGCCTCGGTCGTTCCGGTACCGGCACGTTGTCAGTAGACGGCAAGGTGGTGCAGACACTGAAAATGGAAAAGACACTGCCGATGATCCTGCAATGGGATGAGAGCTTCGATATCGGCTCTGATACCCTCACCGGTGTTAACGACGCCGATTACACGCCACCCTTTGCACTGACTGCCGAGCTGAACAAGCTAACGATCACTGTCGATCGCCCGGTACTCACGGAGGACGATATCAAGACGCTGGAGAACACGGCAGCCATCGCAGTCGACGGTAATCCTATCCACCACGTGCAGCCGGGGCCGCAGTAGCGCGCCCGATTTCCACGCTGTGCAAAGTGCGCCAATTATAAGGTGACTTGTAGGCCCGGCCGGGAACGCCGGGCCTTTTGCTAT
>CAXBLZ010000138.1:0-3991 GCA_963976735.1 uncultured Halioglobus sp. | reverse complement strand
GCGCTGGCCGGTTTTGCCTGCCTTGTGTTTGGCAGTCATGCACTGGCTGCGAGTGATCCACTGGCTTCCTGGAATGAGGGGGCAAACAAGCAGGCCATCATCGAGTTCGTCACCAGGACTACCGATGAATCCAGCCCCGATTACGTGGCTCCGGCGGATCGCATTGCCACTTTTGACAACGACGGTACGCTGTGGGTGGAACACCCGATGTACGCCCAGCTCGCTTTTGCGCTGGATCGGGTCAAGGAGATGGCGCCCCAGCACCCGGAGTGGAAGACTACCCAGCCCTTCAAGGCGGTACTTGAGGGTGATATGAAGACTCTCGCCGCGTCGGGGGAGAAGGGATTACTGCAACTTGTTATGGCCACGCACGCTGGTATGAGTACCGCCGAGTTTGAGGCCGAGGTGAAGGACTGGTTCGCCACCGCAAAACATCCACGCTTCAAACGCCCTTATACCGAGGTGACCTACGAACCTATGGTTGAACTGCTCGAGTATCTGCGAGCCAATGATTTCAAAACGTTCATAGTCTCCGGTGGCGGTATCGAATTCATGCGTCCGATAACCCAGGGGGCCTATGGGATTCCTCCTGAGCAGGTGGTCGGCTCCAGTATCAAGACCAAGTTCGAGATGAAAGACGGCAAGCCGGTGCTGATGCGCCAGCCAGAGATCAATTTCATCGATGACAAGACGGGCAAGCCAGTGGGCATCAACATGTACATCGGGCGTCGGCCCATCGCCGCCTTCGGCAACTCCAACGGTGACCTGCAGATGCTGCAATGGACCGCGGCGGGTGACGGCGCGCGTTTCATGGCGCTTGTGTATCACGACGATGCCAAGCGCGAGTATGCCTACGGCCCCGCTGACGGGCTGCCCGACTCCCCATTCGGTACCTTCTCCCAGTCCACTATGGATGAAGCGAAGAAGAGTGGCTGGCATGTGATCAGCATGAAAAACGACTGGGCACGTATATTTACGTTTGACGAGTGAATCGGATGCTGCCTTATTCCGGCTTGTGAGCGCAAGTCTGCTTAGGGCATTAATAAGTTGGTCAACTATCCCTGGAGGATACTGTGATAAACCCTATTAAAACTTTTGCCTTTCTTGGGGCCATGTTGCTGTTGCACGGGCCTGCTTTCGCTGCCGACAAACCCAATATCCTGTTCATTGTATCCGACGATACTGGTTATGGAGACCTCGGCCCCTACGGCGGTGGTCCGGGGCGCGGTATGCCCACACCCAATATCGATGAACTCGCCGACGCGGGCATGACGTTCTTCTCATTCTACGCCCAGCCCAGTTGTACCCCGGGCCGCGCGGCCATGCAGACGGGGCGCATTCCCAACCGCAGTGGCATGACGACCGTGGCCTTCCAGGGGCAGGGCGGTGGCCTGCCAGAAGCGGAATGGACCCTGGGATCGGTGCTGGGTAAGGCAGGTTACAAAACCTATTTCACCGGCAAATGGCATCTGGGCGAGTCCGATTACGCACTGCCCAATGCCCAGGGTTACGACGAGATGAAGTATGTGGGGCTGTATCACCTCAACGCCTATACCTATGCCGACCCGACCTGGTTTCCGGATATGGATCCCAAGCTGCGGGAGATGTTCCAGAAGGTCACGATCGGCGCACTGTCGGGCAAAGCGGGTGAGAAGCCGAAGGAAGACTTCAAGATCAACGGTCAGTACGTCAACGAGCCTGGCAAGAGTGTGACACTGCATGGCGTCACCTACCCGGATGGGGTGGTTGGTATTCCGTACTTCGACAGCTATGTTGAGAAAGCGGCACTGGAGTTTCTCGACGATGCTGCCAAGGACCCCGATACGCCCTTCTTCATTAACGTCAACTTTATGAAGGTTCACCAGCCGAATATGCCGGCACCGGAGTTTCAGCACAAGTCACTGTCCAAGAGCAAGTACGCGGATTCGATCGTCGAACTCGACACCCGAATTGGACGTATCATGGACAAGCTGAAGTCGCTGGGCCTGGACCAGAATACGCTCGTGTTTTATACCACCGATAACGGCGCCTGGCAGGACGTTTATCCAGACGCGGGTTATACGCCTTTCCGGGGCACCAAGGGCACCGTGCGAGAAGGCGGTAACAGAGTCCCCGCGATTGCAGTTATGCCGGGCAAAATCAAGCCGGGCAGCCGCAACCACGATATCGTCGGCGGCCTTGACCTGATGGCGACCTTCGCGTCGCTGGCAGGAGTAGACCTGCCGACCAAGGACCGTGAAGGCCAGCCTATTATCTTCGATAGTTACGATATGTCGCCGGTGCTGTTCGGAACGGGAGAGTCCGAGCGTGACTCCTGGTTTTATTTCACCGAGAACGAGCTCACGCCGGGCGCAGCGCGTGTCGGAAATTACAAGGCGGTGTTCAATTTACGCGGTGGCGATGGTGCTCAGACCGGTGGTCTTGCGGTAGATACTAACCTGGGATGGAAAGGCGCGGAAAGCTATGTCGCGACCGTACCGCAGATATTCGATCTGTGGCAGGATCCCCAGGAACGCTACGATATCTTCATGAACAACTACACTGAGCGCACATGGACGCTGGTCACGATCAACGAGGAAGTGAAAAAGTTGATGAAGACTTACCTGGCGTATCCGCCGCGCAAGTTGCAGAGTGAGGTGTATACCGGGCCGATAACGATCACCGATTACCAGCGCTTCAAGAATGTTCGAGAGGCGTTGGCAAAAGACGGTATCAACCTCGCGCTGCCAACCGGAAATTGATAGACGAATGAGGTGCGGGTGGCATACGTTTGTGTATGCCGCCCAATTAACGCTCGGTTAGCCGGTCATAACCAGGAATGCACCACGCTAGGGAGCGTTGTAATGCACATCGTGCGCGTCCATGATCGACTGGGCAATGGCCTTGAGATCTGTCGTGTAACCGGTGTCGTAATCGTAGGTGGACAGATCCACCCCATAAATCGCCCGCAGCCATACCAGCTCCCCCAGTGCTACCAGGATGTCGTCCGCGTGACCCAGGTTGTCGCGGTAGATGGCGTCGCCTGAGTTGCTGATTAGCGCATCCACTTCGGGCAGGTTACCGGCGCTGTACAGTGTCCGCAGTTCCACGGCGCTCTGCCCATAGGGAATGCAGTAGAAATCAACACCCGGGTTCTCGGCGCGCAGGGTGTCGATAAAATTGTGCGCAATCGCTGGATGATACAGGTGCCACAGGTTCTCGTAGGTGGCGGTGTCAAAGCTGGCCGGTGTGGTCAGCCACGGCAGCGCGATGAAAAAGCGCGTGTCGGGATTCTTCTCCAGTGCGTAGCTCACCCAGTTGCGGTATCCCTCGATATCGGGGTAGGTGGGGTGGTAGGTCATGCCGAACAGGTCGATATCGCCGTTATCGAGCACCGCCTGTATGGCAGTGCGTTTGCTCGCGTTTTCCCACAGCGCCTGCGGTGAGCCCGAGGCACCACCGGAAAAAAACCGCGTCTGGGTATGGTCGGTGAAGCCCGCCCGCTGGGCGTGAGCAGGCATTGCCGCCGCGTAGGGCTCGAAAAAGCTGTGCCCGATCAACAGGGCGTTGAGCCCGGTATTCACTGTTGGCCTGAATATGGCGATCAATGGCGGTGCAGTCTCACCCCAGAACTGCTGCACGGTAGCGGCCGACACATTGAATCCGCATTCGTTGCCAGCTGCGTCGCCGCAGTAGTTTGCCCAGCGGTGAAACGTCCAGTCCGCTCGGGGTACGGCGTAGTAGGTTTCCTGGTAATCATTGGCCACCAGGTTTTTGCTGCAGTTATCCAGGTTCGCTGCGTGATCTTCCAGCAGGCAGTCGCGGTCGCCGCTGGCTGAGAGCACGTCACCTTCGCCGATTATATCGATCGGGTGGCTGCAGCCCTGTAGCAGGAGCAGGACGCCGAAGAGAGCGATTCCAGTGGACTTCATGGCACAGGCCTCGAGTGATTATTTTTGTCAAGTTTGATACAAGGTAGCAGAAACTCCAAGTGTGATGACACACTCTTGTC
>CAXBLZ010000137.1:0-4285 GCA_963976735.1 uncultured Halioglobus sp. | reverse complement strand
ATAATATTAGATAACTATAATATTGGTATGTGACTTGCTTGGTTCTGTCATCGCGACCGGTAAAGGTCGCGTTTACACCATACGATGGATTAGATATGAGTTGGAGAATTACCATGAACCTACCACGCCGTTTTGTGCAGTCAGCCCTGGTGGTTGCTGTTACCGGCTTTACCTCGGCCTCAGCCCTCGCTGCGGTCATTACAGACTGGGACCGTGGCAATGTGGTTACCACAGGGCCGGATGCTGACGGAAATTTTTTCAGCACCGTCTACGACCAGCCGACCACTACTGGCTCGGGCGCGAGCACTAGCGGTTACATCAAATACACACCCCCCGAGGGAGCGAATCCGGGCCTCAAGGTCGTCAATAATGCCGCCCCCAACCCCGACAATATTGACCCTGCGCCTGGCCGCCCGGTTGACAACTGTATAATGGCTGCCGGCGACGCCAGTTGTAACAGTGAATTTCAGAGCGGCAAGCGCTTCAAGCTGGACCGCACGGGCTTCGATCCGATCGACCTGGTGTTT
Organism: uncultured Halioglobus sp.; assembly: GCA_963976735.1. GTDB lineage: Bacteria > Pseudomonadota > Gammaproteobacteria > Pseudomonadales > Halieaceae > Marimicrobium. Next base: position 3,758 of record CAXBLZ010000137.1, on the reverse strand, counting down.
AATCTGGATGGTTCAGCGCCCGCGCCTGACAACGACGGACTGTACAAGGTGTTCCAGAAATACGGCAACAACACGGGTGTTGCACTGGGTGGCTACACCATTGGCCTTGGCTTTGGTATCGGCGACGACTTTGTCTCCTCAGGGTCCGGTGATGGGTTGAGTTTCGTTGACTTCGGGGCTGATCCGAGGGAAAGCGAATTCAGTTCGGTGTTTGCGCAGGGATTGTTCGGTACGGACACACAAAGGGACCGGCCGCAGGGTTATTTCAGTGCTGATCGCAGCGGTTATGACCTGGCATTCATCACCGAGGATCTGTTCCAGACCACGGGCCTGTTCGGTGGCGAGTACGGGTATGAATCCCTGTTCGGTAACTGGATGTCCTATTCAATGGTGCCCGACGGGTATTTCTATGACAACGACGGAGATCCACTGACGGATGCCATTCTGATGGCGCACTTCGATGAGGCGAGCGGCGAGTGGATCATGAACCGCGCGCTGGATGCCGATGGCGAGATCCTGAGCATCGCCGAGGGCAACGAGGGTACCCGCTATGCTACGCAGGCGGAAGTCGAGGATGCGTTGGCTGCACAGGCCAGTAACCTGAATCTGCAAGCTTGCGTCCCGGGTGCTATTCCGCCTGTCGCCTGTCTCGCCGGTGTTGGCGCTATTGAGGATTTGGCCAAGTTCAACGTGACGTACTTTACCAACCCGCTGAGCTTCAACTTCGATAATTCGTTTACGAACAGCGACATGGCTTTCAGGGCCTATCAGGACCGGCCAACATTTACCCTGCGCATCACTGCACAGCAGGTGGCAGATGTACCTGAGCCGGGTGTGCTGGCACTGCTGGCGGTGGGTCTGGGCCTGCTTTCGCATCGACGCGGCCGAGGTCGTCGCCGCGAAGCGGTCAGTGCCTGATCAACCAGTCGGTTTGCTAACCCCTCAAAAACGGTGGCGGGCTTGCCTGCCACCGTTTTCGACCAGTTATCCCTCCTGAGCCACTCTTCTCGTTCAGAAACTGTAGCCCACCATGATGCTGTAAACGAAAGGATCCAGATCCATATCGCTGGATACCCTGGTGCCGTCATCGAAGGTAATGTCAGCGCTGGTGCTGATGTCAATCCAGCGCACTGAAGCATTCAGCCACCAGTTGTCTTTGATGTTGTAGTCGGCGCCTACCTGCAGTGCCACGCCCCAGGAGTCATCCATATCGAGGTTGCCACCTGTCAGGCCCAGCGAATCAAATGCCGCATTGGCCTGGTTGGTGAGGTTTTCGCTGAAGAACACCGTGTAGTTAATGCCTGCGCCAACGTAAGGCCTGAACACCGAGCCCTCATTGAAGTGGTAGACGGCGCTGACGGTAGGTGGCAAATGCTTGACCTCCGCTACGTCCAGCCCGCTAAGGCTATCAGTGCCCTTCGCGGTATGTTTAAACGGTGTGGCGGCCAGGATTTCAAGGCCCCAGTTGGAAGTAAACATATACTCGACGGTCAGTCCCAACTGCGTATCGTTGTCGACATCGAGCTCGGCAGGGCCTACCGCATTAATAAAGGCCTGTTTGGAACCATTGAGTTTTAGCTGATCGCTGCTGACATCGGGTGCTACCGTGGTGGCGCCGCCTCGAACGACCCAGCTATTCGCCTCGAATGCACTGGCCGTCGCCGGCAACAAGGCGCCGCCTAACACCATCGCGGCTACCGCTGAACTGCGTACTTTACCAACTACATCTTCGTGCATGACAACCTCTCTCTCGATAACTGTGTGAAGTCGAGGGGGACTGTAGAGAGAAGCAATAGTTCGAACAATGCGATTGTATCGATTCATATGATCGTGTATTGCGATGTATTCTGCGATCTCAAATCTCCGGTGCAGCGCACTCGATACTGTAGGATTTTCAGCCGTGAGGTGATGGAATCGGCTGTATTGGATCTGCATTCGTGGTCTAATCCCCGAGTCTGCGTGACAGGCGATTCAGTACTCTTATTCTTTTGGTCTGGAGGTAAACAGCCCTGTGAAAGACAAGCGAAGCCACTCATCCCTGGTCGTGGATGGAATCGAAAAAGCGCCGGCCCGCGCGATGCTCCGCGCCGTGGGCTTTAGCGATGAGGATTTCAATAAGCCGCAGATTGGCATTGCTTCCACCTGGAGCATGGTGACGCCCTGCAATATGCACATTAACGCGCTTGCCGACGAGGCCTGCGCGGGTGCCGATGCCAGCGGCGGCAAGGGCGTCATCTTTAATACGATCACCGTTTCTGATGGCATCGCCAATGGCACCGAGGGCATGAAGTACTCGTTGGTATCGCGCGAAGTGATTGCCGACTCTATCGAGGCAGTGGTCGGCTGCGAGGGTTTTGACGGGATCGTGGCGATCGGTGGCTGCGACAAGAATATGCCGGGCTGCATGATCGGTATTGCCCGACTCAATCGCCCCGCGGTATTCGTCTACGGCGGCACCATTGCGCCTGGAGCCAACCACACGGATATCATCTCAGTTTTCGAGGCGGTAGGGCAGCATGCGAGTGGCGAGCTGAGCCTGATTGACGTCAAACAGATTGAAGAGACCGCGATTCCGGGCCCCGGGTCCTGTGGTGGTATGTACACGGCAAACACCATGGCCTCGGCCATTGAGGCGCTGGGCATGAGTCTACCCAACAGTTCGGCGCAGGAAGCGGTGTCTCGCTCTAAAGCGGAAGATTGCAGGCGCGCCGGCGCAGCAGTACTGGCACTGCTTGACCGGGATATCAAACCCTCCGATATCATGACCAAACCGGCGTTTGAGAATGCCATCACCACGGTGATTGCGTTGGCGGGATCAACCAACGCGGTACTGCACCTGCTGGCCATGGCACATGCGGCACAAGTGGAACTGTCTCTGGATGACTTTGTGCGTATAGGGGAGCAGGTGCCGGTTCTGGCCGATCTGCGGCCCAGTGGCCAGTACCTGATGTCGGAGCTGATCGCTATCGGTGGCATCCAGCCACTGATGAAGATGTTGTTGGATCGTGGCCTGCTGCACGGCGACTGTCTGACGGTAACCGGCCAGACCCTGGCAGAGAATCTCGCAGAGGTGGAGCCCTATCCTGAGTCGCAGGATATTATTCGAGCATTCGACAACCCTATCAAGCGTAACAGCCATCTGATGATATTGCGCGGCAACCTCGCACCAGACGGCGCTGTTGCCAAGATCACTGGGAAGGAAGGATTGCGTTTTGCCGGCACAGCACGGGTCTTCCATTCCGAGGAAGAGGCTCTGCAGGCAATTCTTGATGGTCGCGTGGTGAAGGGCGACGTCATGGTCATCCGCTATGAAGGCCCGCGCGGTGGCCCCGGTATGCGGGAGATGCTCAGCCCGACCTCCGCGTTGATGGGTAAAGGCCTGGGTGCCGACGTGGCGCTCATCACCGATGGTCGATTCTCAGGTGGCAGTCACGGCTTTGTGGTCGGGCACATTACGCCCGAAGCCAGTGAGGGAGGCCCTATCGCCATTATTGAAGATGGCGACGAGATCGTGATTGATGCCGAGACGTCGCAGATAAATGTCAACTTGACGGACGAGGAGATCAAGGCGCGCCGCGCAAACTGGCAGCCGCTGCCGCCGCGCTATACGCGTGGACTTTTGGCCAAGTATGCCAATACAGTGGCATCGGCATCCGAAGGTGCAGTAACGGATAAATACCTTTAACGGGTAAGTACCGGTAACGGAGAGGACCATGCAGCGGTCATTCTCCGCATCGACCCTCGACCCTCGACCCTCG
>CAXBLZ010000136.1:0-4287 GCA_963976735.1 uncultured Halioglobus sp. | reverse complement strand
TGTATCGTCGAAGTGCCATGGGTGAGCAGTTGCCCTGATGCCCGAAGAGCGAATATCCCAGCCCTCTGAGCGATCGGGCATCAGGGCAACTGTTCACCCATCCGCCCCTTACGGGGGAATAACCCCGGCTCCAAAGGCCTAAAAAAACAACTCCCGCAATTTCTCGCCAGGCTCCGCCACCCGCATAAACGCCTCGCCGACCAGGAACGCCTGCACATTTGCCTCCCGCATCAACGCCACATCGGCTGCAGTATGGATGCCGCTCTCGGTCACCACCAGTCGATCCGCCGGAATGTGCGGCAGCAGATCCAGGGTCGTTGCGAGCGAGGTTTCAAAACTGTGCAAGTCGCGGTTGTTGATGCCGATAAGTGGTGTTGCCAGCTCAAGGGCGCGCTCCAGTTCTGCTCGGTCGTGCACTTCTACCAGCACATCCACGCCCACCTCTGTGGCCGCCTGCATCAACTCGCGCATCTGCTCATCGGCCAGCGCGGCGACTATCAGCAGCACCGCGTCTGCACCGATCGCGCGCGCCTCTACCACCTGGTAGGGGTCCACCGTAAAGTCCTTGCGCAACACGGGCAGGCTGCAAGCACTGCGGGCCTGCTGCAGATAATCCTCGCTGCCCTGGAAGAAATCCCTGTCCGTCAGCACTGAAAGACAGGTGGCGCCGCCCTGTTGATAACTCAGGGCGATCTGGCCAGGCTGGAAATCCTCTCGAATCACGCCCTTGCTGGGCGAGGCCTTCTTCACCTCTGCGATCACAGCCGGCTCGCCCGCTGCGGTACGCTGCTGCAGCGCGACACAGAATCCGCGCGGCGCATCCTGTTCACTGATCCTGCGCTCAAGACTGGCAAGCGATGCTGCAACCCGGCGCTCTGCGACTTCCTCGGCCTTACGCGCCAGTATCTTGCGCAATATGGTAGGTGGCTTGTGCGCCATCAATTCAGCCCTGCCCACGCATCAACTGGGTAACATCAATAAACTGCTTGAGCTTTTCCTCTGCCAGGCGGCTCGCCAGTGCGTCTTCCGCCATCGCAACACCATCGGCCAGGGTCGCGGCGATACCACTGACATAGATCGTCGCACCGGCGTTCAGGGCCAGCATCGCGGCGGCTTTTTTTGCCGGCTCATCGTCGACGCCGCGCAGGGCGCGCCGGATCAGGTCCGCAGATGCAGTGGCGCTGTTCACCGAGAGGCCCTCCAGACTCAGTCTCGGCAGCGAAAAATCCTCGGGGCAAATATGGTAACTCTCGATGTTGCCATTGCAGAGTTCTGTCACCTGAGTGCCGGCAGCGATGGAAATTTCGTCCAGCCCATCGTCCGAATGCACCACCATCACGTGCTCGGCACCGAGCAGTTTGAGAACCTCTGCCATGGGCTGGCACAGGTGCGCGGAATAGACGCCGATAACCTGGCGCTTGACCCCGGCCGGATTGGTCAGTGGCCCCAGAATATTGAAGACGGTGCGCAGCCCCAGTTCGCGGCGCGGACCGATAGCATGTCGCATCGCGCTGTGGTGCACCGGCGCGAACATGAACCCCAGTCCCACCTCGTTGATTGCACGCGCAACCTCATCGGGGGTCAGATCCAGCGGCATACCCAACTCTTCCAGCACATCCGACATCCCGCTGCTGCTGGAGGCGGCGCGATTGCCGTGCTTGGCCACTGTTGCCCCCGCGGCCGCTGCGACAAAACAAGCACCGGTGGAAACATTGAACAGGTTGGCACCGTCGCCACCCGTGCCTACGAGGTCGACGAGATGGGGGCCACTGACATTCACCGGAGTCGCAAGTTCACGCATCACCTGCGCTGCACCGGCGATCTCATCCGTTGTTTCTCCTTTCATCCGCAGCGCAACCAGCAGGCCACCGATCTGCGCCTCGGTGGCGTCGCCGGTCATAATCTGGCGCATCACATCCTGCATGTCTTCCCGACTGAGGTCGTTGCCGTCCACAACACTGGCCAGCGCCTGTTGAATATTCATGCCGAACCTCCTTACTGTTCCAGAAAATTGCGCAACAGGTCATGACCGTGCGCGGTGAGTATGGACTCCGGATGAAACTGCACCCCCTCAACCGGCAGGTCGCGGTGTCTCAGCCCCATGATTTCATCAACCTCCCCTGACTCTGTCTGCGTCCAGGCGGTCACCTCCAGGCAATCCGGCAGACTGTCCCGCTCCACCACCAGGCTGTGGTAGCGCGTCGCCTCGAACGGGCAACTGAGATCGCGGAAGACCCCTTTCCCAGCGTGATAGATTGCCGAGGTTTTGCCATGCATCACGCGACGCGCCCGCACCACTTTACCGCCGAACACCTGGCCGATACTCTGGTGGCCCAGGCAAATCCCCAGCAGCGGCACGACGCCGGCATACTGGCGGATCACCTCCATGGAGATGCCGGCTTCATTGGGTGTGCAGGGCCCTGGTGATACCACAATCTTCTCCGGCGCCAGCGCCGCGATATCGGCGACAGTGATCTCATCATTGCGCACCACGTGTACCTCGGCGCCCAGTTCGCCGAGGTACTGCACCACGTTGTAGGTGAAGGAGTCGTAATTATCAATCATCAGCAACATGGTCACGCCTCCCAGCCAGCGCCATCGAGGCCGCGCGAAACAGCGCGCGGGCCTTGTTGTGCGTCTCCTTCCACTCCAGTGCGGGCACGGAATCTGCCACCACGCCGCCGCCGGCCTGCACATACAGCTTGTTGTCCTTGATGACGGCCGTGCGAATGGCGATGGCAGTATCCATATCACCCGCCCACGCGATATAGCCCACCGCGCCGCCGTAGACACCGCGCTTGACCGGTTCCAGTTCGTCGATGATTTCCATCGCGCGGATCTTGGGCGCCCCGCTCAGGGTGCCGGCAGGCAATGTGGCGCGCAGCACATCAAATGCCGTTTTGCCCGGGTTCAGTTTCCCTGTGACGTTGGAGACAATGTGCATCACATGCGAGTAGCGCTCGACCACCATGGAGTCTGTCAACTCCACTGAGCCTGTCTGCGCAATACGCCCGACATCGTTGCGACCGAGATCAATCAGCATCAGGTGTTCGGCAATCTCCTTGGGATCCGCCAGCAACTCCGCCTCCATGGCCCTGTCTTCTTCCTCTGTGTGCCCACGGCGCCGCGTACCGGCGATCGGCCTCACGGTCACCACGCCTTTCTCCAGCCGGGCCAGGATTTCCGGGGATGAGCCCACGATATGAAAATCGTCCAGATCCACATAAAACATGTACGGCGAGGGGTTGAGGTTGCGCAGGGCGCGGTAGAGATTGAGCGGGGGGGCGTCGAAGGGAACGCTCATTCGCTGCGAGGGCACCACCTGCATCACATCGCCAGCGAGCACGTACTCCTTGACCTTCTCCACACTGGCCTCGTACATCGGCTGCGTAAAGTCAGATTCCGCCTGCGCCTCCAGCGCCCCGCTGTCCGCCGCACCCAGCGCCACCTCGGGCAGTGCCGGCAGCGGTTCACGCAGGCGCGCTTCCAGTTCCGACAGACGCCGCTGTGCCGCCTCAAAGGCGTCGTCCAGCGCCGTGTCCACGTTTACGATCAGCCGGATGGTACCGGCCAGATTGTCGAACACCAGCACTTCCTCGGACACCATCAGCAGTATATCCGGCGTACCCAGCCGGTCAGGCGGCATCCCCGCCATCAGGCGCGGCTCCACATACCGCACCGTGTCATAGCCAAAATAGCCCACCAGTCCGCCGTGGAACACGGGCAGATCATCGCGCGGTGCACTGCGATAGCGCTGTTTGAAGGTCTCGGCGAAAGCCAGCGGATCAGCGACCTCCTCACTTTCACTCAACAGCCCGTCCACCCAGACCTCTATACGGTGGCCAAAAACCTTGAGCAGTGTGCGACAGGGCAGCCCGATGATGGAGTAGCGGCCCCATTTTTCGCCACCCTGCACCGACTCAAAGAAGTAGGAATAAGGGCCTTTGGCCACTTTACAGTAGGCGCTGAGCGGGGTTTCGAGATCGGCCAGCACTTCGCGGCTGACCGGGATACGGTTGTAATCTTGCGCTGCAAGCGCAGCAAAATCCTGCTGTTTCATTGGGATGTCCTCGAAGAACTACGATGCGTAAAAAAGTCGTGAAAAGGCCCTGGCTACCATCGCCAGCGAGTGACCTCGCGCATCGACAGCAGGCCGATGCCATTACGCATTGCTGTTTTCACAGCGTTCTCCAGGAATTGGGGGTGTCTATTTTACATATCGACAGGCAGTTGGCAACGCGTTCGGATCGGCAATGCTGTGAATAATGTTCCCTGCGATTGATGTGG
>CAXBLZ010000135.1:0-4489 GCA_963976735.1 uncultured Halioglobus sp. | reverse complement strand
TGTGACGAACCACGCCAAGGGTGCCTGGGTTAATGCTTGCTCCAGCCCTTGTTCTGGTTCTTGGCGACCAATTGGATGTGGCCCACGGCGCCTTGAAGCAGGCCAGGCCGGGTGTGGATACTATCGTTATGGCGGAAGTGTCCGAAGAGGCATCCTATGTGCGCCACAATCGGCACAAGATAGCATTTATCTTTTCTGCCATGCGTCACTTTCGTGATGACCTGCGCGAGCATGGTTTCGACGTCTTGTATTATCCCTACGAGGCGGGCGTTAAGTCATTGCAGCAAGCCGTGTGTTCGGCGCTGGAGGATACGCATGCCAGTGTGGTGCGATGCTGTGAGCCCGGTGAGTATCGTTTGCTGCACGAGATGCACCAGTGGCGGCTCGAGGTTCCATTGGAACTGGTTGAGGACGATCGTTTTCTCGCCTCGCAGAAAGACTTTGCCGGCTGGGCCGAGGGGCGCAAGCAGTTACGAATGGAATACTTTTACCGCCTGATGCGCCGTAAATACAATATTCTGCTCGATGATAACGGTAATCCGGTAGGCGGCCAGTGGAATTTTGACAGTGAAAACCGCAGCGGCTGGCGCAACAAGGACACCTTACCCCCGCGACCGCAATGCGACATCGATAGCATTACCGAAGCGGTGATAGCCCTCGTATCGCGAGAATTTCCAGATCATCCAGGCAATCTTGATCTGTTCTATCTTGGCGTCACAGCGGCGCAGGCAGAGAGTCAGCTGCAGTGGTTTATCGAGAACGGGTTACCGAAGTTTGGTCAGTACCAGGATGCCATGGCCGAAGAGTCACCGTGGTTGTTTCATTCGCTGGTCTCTATGTATCTTAATGTCGGCTTGCTCGACCCGCTTGAAACCTGCCTTGCGGTGGAAACTGCCTGGCGAGAGGGATCTTGTGACCTCGCCGCTGCAGAGGGGTTTATCCGCCAGGTGCTCGGTTGGCGAGAGTATGTGCGTGGTATCTACTGGATGAGTGCCCCGGACTATGCCGGTCGCAATGCTCTTGGCGCCGACAGGCCCTTACCCGAATGGTTCTGGAGCGGCAATACCGAACTGCGTTGTCTGGAAGTCGCGCTGCGCCAGACGCTGGATCTTGGCTATGCGCATCACATCCAACGACTGATGGTTATCGGGAACTTTGCCCTGCTCACCGGTCTGGATGTGCGGCAAGTTTGTAACTGGTACCTCGCGGTCTACGTGGACGCGTTCGAGTGGGTGGAGCTTCCGAACACACTGGGTATGGCGCTGCACGCCGACGGCGGTTTGATGGCCAGTAAACCTTATGCTGCAAGTGGCAAATATATTCAGCGCCAGGGCAATCACTGCGCGACCTGCCGTTTCGCCCCGTCAAAAATGACCGGCGAGGGTGCATGCCCTTTTAACAGTCTGTACTGGCATTTTATCGACCGGAACATAGGCGAGTTCAGTGGTAACACGAGAATGGCGTTGGCCTTGAAGAATTGGCAGCGCAAGAGTGACAAAGAGCAGGCGGATATTATCAAATGGGCTGATGGCGAGCGTGACCGCCTCGCACCCAGCGGGGCTTCAGGCAGCAGGGGTTAAGCCAGGTCGAGGAGACAATGGCAGAATCCACAAGCTACATGGCCTTCAATATGCTCGCCCGCTGCAGCATAATCACACTTCCAGCCCCGGTGGTAGCGGCATGACACAAACACCACGTGCCCTGGTATTCGGTGCCAGCGGTTATATCGGCAGTAATCTCGTTCCGCACCTACAGTCTGCGGGTTGGGATGTTCGAGCAGCGGGTCGCAACAAGGACGTGCTTGCCGCCCGTGGCTGGCAGGGGGTCGAGCTCGTGCAGGCAGATGCGCTCTCACCGGAGACGCTTGCCGCCGCCCTCAGCGACGTTGATGTGGCTTTTTATCTTGTTCACTCAATGGCTGCCGGTGGCAAGTTCGGCGACCTGGACCTCAAGGCCGCTCGACATTTTGTTGCCGCCGCTGCCCGGGCGCATGTGCGGCGCATAGTCTACCTCGGTGGATTGGTGCCTGCCGAAAGTGCCGGGGAGCATATCGACTCCCGGCGCGAGACCGGCGAGGTGCTGCGGTCTGGACCTGTGCCTGTCACAGAAATTCGCGCAGGTATTATTATTGGCCCGGGCTCGGCGGCCTTCGAGGTGATGCGCGACCTTGTCCTGCACCTCCCTGCGATGGTCACTCCGCGTTGGGTGCGCGCCAAGTCCCCTCCCATCGCGCTGGTTAATCTGCTGTTTTACCTTGAGCGGGTCGCCCTGCTGGAGGATGCCGCGGGCGCGGTCTTCGACGCCGGCGGGCCGGAGATCTGTACCTATGAAAACATGATGCGGGAGCTGGCGCTTGCCGTGGGAAAACGACCGCCGCTGATCGTGCCCGTGCCGGTGCTGACACCCGCCTTGTCCTCGTATTGGCTGGGGCTTACCACTGCAGTTCCGGCGAATATCGCCAAGGCGCTGATCGGCGGGCTTAAACATGATTTCACTGCTGACGATGCTGCGCTGCGTGCTTTGGTGCCACAGGAACTACTGGGAGTGCGCGCAGCGATTGATTCGGCACTCGCTGCGGAGCGCGAGCATACTGTAACGGCGCGTTGGTCCGAGGGCGCTTTCGCTATGCGCGGCTTCCGCCATGATGTGGCCTTTTACGCCAAGCGCGCAAGCGGTAGCGCAGTGGCCAGTGCCTCCACTGAGGAGGTGTGGCGACAGGTGTCCAGTATTGGAGGCAGGAACCGCTATTACTACATGAATGGTCTCTGGACGCTTCGGGAAATCATGGACTGGGTTATTGGTGGGCCCGGCCTCACCAGGGGCAGACGCGATCCGACGGGCTTACGACTGGGCGATACCATCGACTACTGGACCGTGATTGGTATTGAGGAGGGCCGCCGATTGACCTTGCACTTCGGTATGCGTGCGCCCGGCGCGGGGGTCCTGGAATTCGAACTACAGCCCCTGCCTGACAAACAGACCCGGATAACAGTGACTGCCTACTGGCACCCGCGCGGGGTCTGGGGTCTTCTCTATTGGTGGGCACTCGTGCCGGCACATCTGTTCATTTTTCGCGGTTTCACTTCGGCAATCGCGCGACGCGCAGAGAATATAGCGCAGCGATAGAAAGTCACCTCGTCTATTGAAGAGCATCCGGGAGGCCGGCGTCGTCGAGTGACAGGGATACCTCAAGGGTGTTTGCCTCTTCCCTGGCAGGTTGCCCTATCATCTCGTCATAGGCCGACTGCTGGCGCAAGGTGATTGAGGCGACCGGCAAGGCCCGCAGCGCGTCTCGCACCTGCTGCAGATTGTGGCTGCGATAGGGCCGGCCAGAATCGTCGATCAGCAGTTGTTCCTTCTCATCCAGCAGCACTGTCACCTGGTATAGCGCTCGGTCGAGGGAATGAATGATCACCGGGACGGGTTGCGCCAGTCTGGTGAAGTCATCGAATGTGAGTGCCATGATGGTCTCTCCAGGGTCTGTTAGGGCCCAGCGACTACGGTTTTCGCCCTGTATCATGCCGAACTACGCATAATGTCTCTGCGACCTTCTCGTGGAAGCAGCATCCGGGCCAGTGTGGCTGCAACTTCGTTAGGCATAGGCTTACAGAATCGTGTTTTCGGCTTACGTGGAAAGTACGCCTGTTGCTGCGAGACGGATCATCATTTAAGAGGGCATTGGCAAATTAACGTCTCAGAATGACAGAAACCTTCTGTCTACGCTCATGCAACTACTTTACTCCATTCGCTAAATGCACTGACCCTCAGATCGCGATAGTGCTGTGCATCGCCTCAGGAATCACCTACCGGTGAGCGATTGGATAATTCCTCAGCTTATCTGTAACGATCTTCGCAAGATCAGTTTAGTGAATGCAGGTGTCCCCGTTGATGGTGCAGAGCCTGAATAAATCTACAGAAGAATCCCCGCTTAGTTGTACTATACTCACTCCAGCTTCCTTGGAACCCCAAGGATGAGTACACAGAAAAAGGAGCCTCATCATGGCAGCGCAGAAGAAAAAAACGTCACAGATCCAGAAAGACGCGAACAAGCTACTCGCCGATGCAGAAAAGAGCATTCAAAAGCAAGCCAGCGACGCATTGAAAGAAATCCGCAAGATGATTCTGGCACTTGCCAAGCAAACCGAGCAACTCGAGAAAAAATTGGCAAACAATGCAAAATCTTCTACAAAGAAAAAATCAGCGCCTAAAAAAGCGGCTGCCAAAAGAAAGCGTCCCGCCAAGAAATCATAGGCTCTGTTCTGACAACTCAGAAGTTCTGCATCCATCTGAGATAGTCCACCAGTTCCACACTCAGACGCCCCGAATCCCGACAATTCCTAGCCGGGACAAGGGGTGGATTCCCCTTTGCCGCTCACTGGTTCCAGGATCACTGACCCAAGGTGACGAAGGGCACTCTCAGAAGTACGATGTGTAGCTACTCGATAAAAACAACATGCAACCGATGCCAATGTCGGACGACTGCCGCATA
>CAXBLZ010000134.1:0-4510 GCA_963976735.1 uncultured Halioglobus sp. | reverse complement strand
CCTGTTACCGCCGTGAAAGGGCAGTGTCCTAGGCCACTAGACGAAGGGGACGCAGCGGTCTTCATCGAGAGGCGCGCATTGTAGGTAGACAGGGCGATGCCGTCAAGTCCTGCTGCACTCAAATTCGAATGAAAATTCTACTGTAAGTTCAGCAGCTTAGCTCTGGCCTCGCTGAAGTTGAATAGCTCGCCGCGAGTGGCTGCAGCCAGCCGCAATTCTTCCAACTGCTGGTACTGTGCCAGCTCTTCATCCGCCATGTAGTGCAGGCAGTCACCGCCGAGGAACCACAGCAATAGTCGGGGAAACGTCGGTGCAAACTCCGGATAGGTGTCGAACAGGCGTGAGACCAGCTGTGGCCCATGCTCATAGAGATCGGAACTGTGGTCGGTTACTGCCTGGTAGTTTGTAGCCAGCTCGCGCAGAGGGTGATCCGCGGGTAACTGTGCTGTGCGTGTGGCCAGTGTGCTGGAAAATTCGCGCCACAGTGCGCGGCAGTGCTCCAGGTATTGTTGATCATTCATGCGTGTTGTCGTCTATGTAGAAAAATACAGGTACAATTGCGCGCTCATGCAGCCAAGCAGCCAATCTGTTTACGATGATACCAGCACTGACGATTGAAAACCTGAGCAAGGTTTACGACAACGGATTTGAAGCCCTGAAGGGGGTCAGCTTCGAGGTGCAGCAGGGCGATTTTTTTGCGCTCCTCGGGCCCAACGGTGCCGGCAAATCCACCACGATAGGCATTATTTGTTCTCTGGTGGGAAAGTCGAGCGGTCGGGTAAAGGTGTTCGATGTCGACATCGACGTCGATTTTCCCGCTGCCAAGCGACATATCGGTATCGTGCCGCAGGAATTCAATTTCAACCAGTTTGAGAAAGCCCTGGATATTGTCGTAAACCAGGCTGGTTACTATGGCTTGCCGGGGGCGCTGGCCCGCGAGCGCGCGGAAAAATACCTGCGAGAGCTCGGGCTCTGGGACCAGCGCGATGTGCCGGCGCGCATGTTGTCGGGCGGTATGAAGCGTCGCCTGATGATAGCGCGCTCCCTCATACACGAACCTCGGCTGTTGATTCTCGATGAGCCCAGCGCTGGCGTGGATATCGAAATGCGTCGATCCATGTGGGCTTTCCTGCGACGCATTAATGAACAGGGTACGACGATTATCCTCACCACGCACTACCTTGAGGAAGCGGAGGCGCTGTGTCGGCACATCGCTATTATTAATCATGGCAATATCGTTGAAAACACGACCATCAAATCGCTGCTGCGCCAGCTCAGTCACGAGGTGTTCATTCTGGATTGCGTAGAGGAACTGGCCGAAGGCGTTGCGATAGAAGGGTTTATCGCGCGTCGGGTTGACGATCACACACTGGAAGTCGAGGTGCAGAAAGGCCAGCACCTGAACGACGTTTTCTCAGCGCTGGAGGTAGAGGGTATCCATATCAGTAGCATGCGAAATCGCGCCAACCGTCTCGAGGAAATGTTCGTCAATCTGGTCGAGGGCGCAGCATGAGCCTGCGTGAACAGTGGGTGGCCTTTATGACCATCCTCAGGAAGGAGGTAAAGCGTTACCTGCGTATATGGACACAGACGCTGCTGCCGTCGGCGATCACCATGTCGCTTTACTTTGTGATCTTTGGCTCTCTGATCGGCTCGCGTATTGGCGAGATGGGCGGCTTCACCTACATGGAATTTGTGGTGCCGGGGCTGATCATGATGGCGATCGTCACCAACTCCTATGCCAACGTAGTGTCCTCTTTTTTTGGCTCTAAGTTCAGCCACAGTGTGGAGGAGTTGCTGGTCTCCCCGGTCGCCAATGTCGTTATCCTGATGGGCTACGTGGTGGGTGGCGTTTCGCGCGGTATACTGGTCGCCGTGGTGGTGACACTCGTCTCGATGTTTTTTACCCATCTGCAGATTCACAGCTATGTTGTCGTGGTGGGGGTCGTGCTGATGACGTCCACGCTGTTCGCGCTTGCCGGTTTTATCAATGCGGTGTACGCCAACAGCTTCGATGACATTTCCATCGTGCCGACCTTTGTGCTGACGCCGTTGATCTACCTCGGCGGTGTGTTCTATTCCATGGATTTACTGCCCGAATTCTGGGCCAATGTGTCCAAGCTGAATCCCCTGGTTTACGTCGTCAATGCCTTTCGCTACGGCGTGCTGGGAGTCTCCGATGTCAGCCTGCCGGTGGCATTTGGCATGATCGCATTTTTCACTGTCGCCGCTTTCGCCTACAGCATGCACCTGCTCAATTCGGGCAAGCGACTGCGGCAGTAGTTGTACAGTGGACGCAGCGGACAGCGGGATGTTACTGGGCCGAAACACACCGGTTGTGCAGTCCTACGCGCCAGAGTTGCTGCACGCCATTCCCCGCGACACTGCTCGTTGCAACCTGGGACTGGGGCAGGTGTTGCCGTTTCACGGCGTCGATCTGTGGCACGCTTACGAGATGTCATGGCTTGATGATGCCGGTAAGCCGGTGGTGCGGGTAGGGCGCTTCGGCGTGCCGGCGGATTCGCCCAATATTGTTGAGTCCAAATCGTTCAAGTTGTACCTGAATTCGCTGAATAGCACCCGATTCCCCGCTGAAGATGACGCAAGGCGCCTGATTATTGCCGACATCAGCGCGACGGCTGGTAAGCCTGTCACACTGGAGTTGATGTCTGTGGACGCTACGGCGCTGGCTGGATCGCGCCTCGTCGGCGCCTGCCTGGACAGTGAGCCAATGGTGCCGTGGTCGGGCGAGCCGTGTGCCGCGCAGCTGCAGGTGCGGTCGGGGCAACAGGTCGAGGAGGCGGTGTACAGTCACCTGTTGCGCTCCTTGTGCCCGGTGACCGGGCAACCCGATTGGGCTACAGTGTGGCTGCATTACCGGGGCGCGGCGATAGAGCGTGGCTCGCTACTGCAGTATATTGTCGCTTACCGGGAGCATCAGGAGTTCCATGAGCAGTGTGTCGAACGCATGTTCTGTGATATCTGCGCGGTGTGCGAGCCTGAGTACCTGGATATTCAGGCCTTTTATACGCGTCGCGGCGGCCTCGATATCAGCCCTTTTCGCAGTACACGCGTCAGTGCCCGTCCACTTTCCAGACTTGATCGGCAGTGAACTGTCGCGGTACGCTTGGCCGCTGTAGATGAATTGATCACTCGATAACAAAAAGGTGCAGAATAATTATGAAATACCCAAAGTTCTTTCCGGGCCGTATTGCGCCGGTACGTCGTGCGCTGACGCTGCTCTCGCTCGCGGCGTTGGTGGCCGCCTGCTCCAGCGGCAACAATAACAACAGCAATGACTCCGGCGGTGATACCTCGAGTGTCGACGCAAACCCCTTCCAGGAATTGGTCGATCAGGGCGTTACACGTTATCTGGGCCTCTATACCCCCATGTTGTCTGAAACCGAGGGCGATACGGTCATTCATCGCTTCAGTGCCAGCGACGGGCCGATGTGCCTGCGGGGCAGTGAATACACGATGTCGACTCGCGACACTGGCTCTGAAGACCTGGTTATTTTCCTGCAGGGAGGCGGTGCCTGTTGGGATACATTGTGTGCCGCAACGGAAACAGCCACACCCGGAATTCCCAAGGTGGGAATGCTGGATCCCGACGTGCCAGGCAACCCGATCGCTGACATGAACATCGCCTATCTCCCCTACTGTGACGGTGGCGTACACGCCTCCGATGCCGAGTATGATGTCGATGGCAATGGCATTATGGAGCCCGGCACCACGGATCAGTTTCACCATGGGCTCCACAATTTGTCGGCGTCACTCGATGTGACGGTGCAGGCCTTCCCGTCTCCCCGTCGCATCGTGCTGATGGGCGTTAGCGGCGGTGGGTTCGGTACAATCTTCGCGATCCCCCTGGTGCGGACCCTGTATCCGGATGTACCTATCGATGTGGTTAACGATTCAGGGGTGTCTGTCGGCAGGCCGAATGAACCCGAATTCTTTGAAGGGTTGCTGAGCTACTGGAATATCAAGGACTCATTTTTGCCAGCCAGCTGTCCCGAGTGTATCGCTGAAGACGGCCACGGTACCGGCGTGCATAGCTGGGGGCTGGAGCAGGACGAAAACCTGCGTCTCAGCCTGCTCAGCCACAAGCAGGATTCCACCATAGCCAACTTCTTTTTTGGTGTCAGCGGTGACGCGTGGGAACCCGAGTTGATCCGGGAAATGGCGGAAGTGGAAGCAGCTCATCCCGACCGCGTGCGCAGCCTGATCGCCGACGGCAGCGCACATACCTTCCTGATTGGCCTCACCGGGCTTGAAGTCGAGGGTATTACCGTACAGGACTGGGTGGCGGCGATGCTGGATGGTTCTGCTGAATGGACCTCACGCAGCGATTGAAATTGTCCGTTGCACGCAGTCAGGACTGGCAAGATCGCCATCTTGTGGTATGATGCGCGCCCTCACGGTGAGGTGGCCGAGCGGCCGAAGGCGCACGCCTGGAAAGTGTGTAACGGGCAACCGTTCGAGGGTTCAAATCCCTCCCTCACCGCCAATT
>CAXBLZ010000133.1:0-4697 GCA_963976735.1 uncultured Halioglobus sp. | reverse complement strand
AGCAGCCCTCGGCAAACCTGGCAGTCCATGATCGATATCACCGACGCCTACAACCGGACTGTGCAGGCCGAGGGCTATACCAGGGAGAATGAGAGTACGCTCGATAATCTCGAGGAGCAGATGGAGCGCTTGTTCGACCTGCGAGATGTGCCCGAGTCGCTGCGGCGTACCGTGGCAGTGGAGTCCTCGGTGTATCTGCGGGAAATCGTCGCGCGCATGCCGCCACTTGCGCCGGATGCACTGCCGGATCGTCAGCAGGCGTTTGCGCAAATGAGGGACAACTACCCGCCGATCTGGCAGATTGATGAAAGCGATATTGTCGTTGCCTATATCCAGGAGGGGCCGTTTACCGGCAATTTCCAGTTTAGTGAACGGACGCTGGAACTGGCGCAAGAGATGTATACGAGCGTGTTGGAGTTGCCGTACGCCAATCCGGAAATAGCCGGCTTTCACGATTCGTATTTTATGACCCCGGGGCCGATGATTCCGTCGGCATGGGTACGCGGGCTGCCGGGGTGGATGCACGGGCAGTACCTTGGCCAACAGGTCTGGCAGTGGGTCTTGATGGGGGTGGGTTATACCTTCCTGCTGCTGACTCTGTGCGGCCTGCATCTGTTGATTCGATCCCTGTCCCGGTCGTGGACAGAAGCGTGGAAAAACAGATTCGGCCTGCTCGTACCGCTGGCGGCGCTGTTTCTCGCCGCTGAGCTGGAAAGCTTTGTTGCCGACGAAATCTTTATCACTGGCACGGTGATGCAGTGGGTGCGACACCTGTCGGCGGCGATCTGGTTGATCGCCTTTATCGCAATAATCCAGGTGATCGCCAATCTTGTGATCGCCCGGGTAACGACGCGAATGAGTAGCCAAAAAGCCAGTGTCGACCTGCAATTGGCGCGCTTCGGTATCCGCATCGGTAGCATCCTGCTCGCCATCGTTGTGCTGATTCAGGGGCTGTCCAGAATGGGGGTGCCATTGGCCACGGTATTGACCGGTGCCGGCGTAACCGGATTGGCGATAGCCCTTGCCGCACAGGAATCGCTGCGCAATATTTTTGGCAGCATGATGCTACTGCTCGACAAGCCTTTCCAGGTCGGGCAGCGCGTCAAGGTGCGTGGGCATGATGGCACCGTCGAGGAAATCGGTATCCGCTCGACAAAAATTCGCCTGACCAACGGCCATGTGACCAGTATTCCCAATGACGATGTCGCCAAGGCCGATATTGAGAATATCGGACAGCGCCTGTTTATTCGCAGGGTGATGGATGTCACGATTACTTACGATACACCGCTTGAGAAAATTGATGAGGCAGTCGCGATCATCAAGGACATCCTGTCGGTGCAAGTGCTGGACGGGGAAGAGATCAACCGCTGCGTGAACAGGTCCGGATATGAGCCGCGAGTCGCCTTCAACGAGCTCAACAGCGATTCGCTCAATATCATGGTGATCTACTGGTATTTTCCACCGGTTTACTGGGACTACATGGCGCACGCTACTTACGTCAACCGGGCACTTATCAAGCGCTTCAATGAGGCCGGTATTGACTTTGCCTTCCCGACGCAAACGCTGCATTTGGCTGGCGATCCCGATCGATCGCAGGCCGGTTAGGCCTCAGTCCCAGTAAGGTGTGTCTGTAATCTTGTCCGCCAGGTAATCTACGAAAGCGCGTACTTTCGGCGACAGATGTCGCCGCTGGGGATACACAGCGTAGATGGCAACTTCCGGTTTCATATAGCTATCCAGCACGGAGCACAGTCGTCCCTGTTGGATGTCACTGCCGATTACAAAGGTAGGCACCCGCGCCAGGCCGAGTCCGCCGAGTAATGCCTCGCGTATGGCCAGACTGTTGTTCATCTTCACACTGCCGCTGACGGTTACCGAGATAGGTCCACCCTCCGGTGAAACGAAATGCCAGTCGCTCGCCGATGCCTGATAGCTGAACGAGAGAATATTGTGATCCGCCAGATCGCCCGGTGCCAGCGGCCTGCTGTGTTGCTCGAAGTAAGAGGGTGAGCCTGCGATCACGTGCCGACACGGGGCAAGGCGCCTTGCTACCAGTGAGGAATCGGGCATATCCGCTATCCGGATCGATACATCAAAGCCCTCGTCGATGATGTCGATTTTGCGGTCATCCAGATTCATCTCGACATTGATATCGGGGTACTCTGCCAGGAAATCCGCAATCAACGGTGCGATGTGCAAGATTCCAAATGACATGGGAGAGTTGATGCGCAGCGTTCCGCTCGGTTTTAGCTGCAGCCTGGAAACTTCCGCCTCGGCTTCCTCGATATCCTGCAGGCTGTGGCGACTGCGCTCGTAGAAAATCCTCCCGGCCTCGGTAAGACTGAGTCTGCGCGTGGTACGGTTCAGCAAACGCACGCCCAGCCTCTCTTCCAGACGTGTGATGTACTTACTGACCACAGAGCGGGACATGTCCAGCCGCTCTGCCGCGCGTGTAAAGCTGCCTTCCTCCACAACGCGCACGTAGACCGCAATATCTGTCAGGGAATCCACCGCCACTCCGCCGGGTCATTATCGAGAGGGCTATAGTATTGGGCACACCTTGCCGGTTTTCAATAAAACCGTGCCGCGCCCCGGTACGCCTGCAGTGCATGCGCAGTTATTGCTCGCTGCGCTTGAACAGCCCCAGCTGAAACTGCTGGCGAAACCCGAGCTGTTGATAGAGTCCGCGTCCCTGCGCCGAGGCCTGCAGAACAAACAGCGACGGGTTCCAACTGTGGTTTGCCATTCCCAGTGCCCGCAGCATCATAGCGCGGGCAATGCCCCGGCCGCGATACTCGGGGTCGACACCGACCTGGTGAACACCTGTCACTTGACCGGTGCGATAAAGCAACGCCGTCGCCACAGCTTTGCCGTGCCATATGCCCGACATCAGCCACACGTCGGGTCGGCTGGCGACTGCTGTGATCACGCGATCATTGATGCTGTATCCGAAGCAACGGCTGCACAGCGCAGACCAGCGCTGCGCGCCAGAGCTGTCGATGATGGTCTCTATCTCAAGGGTGGTTCTTGCCCGGGTATCAATACTGTTCGCGGGCACGGTCATTGCGCTCAGCTCCGACGTTGGCGCCAGGCCCAGGGTGTCCAGGCTGGCCAGCCAGGGCTGCGCGCTGGCGTGTTCGGTGTCCCAGACGACAAAGGTCGAATCCAGCGGAGCGCTGTCTACAGCATGCTGCCACGGCTGTAATCGTGCAGGTTGTGAGTCCGGTTGAAACCACACACGATTGGGCCAGGCTATCGAGCGGTTCAGCACAGCACCGCCCTGCAGCACGGTACTGGTAGCGCCAAACCGTTGCCAGAGCGCGGTCAGGTTGCCGATATTGGCCGCCCAGCCGGTGTCAGTCACGCACTTGAAATCGTTCATCGCTTATCCTCCATTCACCAGGTAGACCCCGGACAGCAATGCGCCGAGTCCCGCTAACCGCGATAGATCGAGGGGCGTCTGCGGCAGGCCGAACCAGCCGAAATGACTGACGATCATGGCGACCGTGATCTGGCTGCAGAGCGCCACCGACATCATCGGCCCTGCACCCATGCGGGGAATCAGGTAGTAAAACAGCCCGATGCCCGCCGCGCTCAGCACGCCACCCAGCCACAGCCAAGCAGGTACTGCCTGGTTGCTACTGGTCACGTGCACTGTCTGGCCGCTCGCGATCACCATCCCCAGAGTGGCAGCGGCGCTGACACTGAATACCGCCAGGCTGGCGCGCAGCGGGCTCTGAAGCAGCACAGCGAGTTGCGAATTCATGCCGGCTTGCACGGCGATCAATGCCCCGGCGACTGCGGCCAGCCCGATCAGCGATACCATGCTCAGTACTCCCTGAGCCAGTCGTGACGAGGTACGCGCACCCGTGGATAATGGGCTGTGCCATCCTCCGGGTGGCGATATCCTACGGCACAGATGACGGCCGCAGTGAGTCCCCGTTGTGACAGGCCCAGGACCTGATCGTAACCCTCTGCATCGAAACCGCTCATGGGGCAGCAATCAATACCGAGCAGCGCAGCGCTTGCCACCAGTGTGCCGAGTGCCAGGAAAGCCTGGTTGATGGCAGATGCCGCACGCTGTTCCGTCCTTAGCGCTGCCAGTGCGTCCCGGACCTGCGATGCGTAGGACGCAAGTTCATCGACATGCAGCCCCCGCGCCTCGGCGGCCAGCGCAACATAGCGATCGAGCAGCGATTCATCGATATCGCGGTAGGAGGCGAAGACCATCAGGTGTGAGCAGTCGGCGATTTTGTCCTGGCCATAGGAATGCGCGAGCAGTTGCCCCCTCAGTTCACTGGAGGACACGACCAGAAGTTCATACGGTTGCAGGCCATATGCCGATGGGCTCATGCGCACGGCTTCGGTCAGCGTATGGATGTCCTGTGCGGAGACCTGCTGCTGTGAAAATCGTCGCACGGCGTAGCGCCAGTGCATGGCTGCGCTGAGTGCGTCTGCAGCCATATTGTTCTGTTTGGCTGTGCTGTGGCTGATCTGGTGATTGATGTTTTGAGCAGTGCTGCAATTCATGTCATTTCTCCCGTGTTGTAGAACCTGGAAGACAATCTAGCTCTCCTGCTCGTTCGGATAATCGTGGCTGAATGAAATTTACTGTGCACAAATCTTTACGAATCCTGAGTAGCCACGACGGCGTTGCATCGCTTGATCTGCTAATGTGTCAGTCGGGAATTGCGGGA
>CAXBLZ010000132.1:0-5241 GCA_963976735.1 uncultured Halioglobus sp. | reverse complement strand
AACAGCTATATACATGTTGTAGGCAAATGTAGCTATTCTGTCTACATCTAGCCATGTGTAGGTGGATATAGCCATGGATGTCTACTAGACATGTACACATTTGGACACCAGTCAAATACATCTCCACATTCGTGCTCTACGCCACGAGTAATTGGATAACCCTGTTGTGCCCACTAAAGGCCATGCATGGGCTGTCCGCGCATAATATCCTGAAACCAGCAATGCATGTATCTATAGTCGGGGTCTCAGCAACTTGGAAAGTAGATCAACCACCTCTGTATTGGTCTCACTGACCGCCCACTCCTTGATATTGAGAGTGAAAAATAGACACGACATTTACCCTGACAGAGGGGGTCATCGTCAGATCGACAGCGGAACAATGTCGGCCGCACCGATTTTACGATCGGCTATCCCCTCAAACCCGTCCGTGCCCGTGTAAGTTTCCTCTCCCTTGAGCATTCCCGACTCCGGATCGACCGGCCACACAACGCTCATGCGCGTCTGGTAGAGGTAGTACGCGTCAGGATCATCCACTTCAATACCCATTGCAGCGAGCGTTCGCCCGGGATAGGCCATACGCATCACGCCTTCCGTCATTACCGCTTCATGGTCTGCAATCACGCGGTCGCAGTTAAGCTCCAGCTGGTGTGCGCCCGTCTGGATAATTGTCAGGTCATAGAAGGCACGAACCGCATCCTTACTACCGGTGGGATTCATGGACTCCTCGTGGGGTATGTCGTGGGCAATGTAGGTCGGTTTCTCACAGAGCGTCTCGACCACACCCTCGATATCACCCTTGGCCTCACTCTTCATGTGTTCGAGTACCAGTTGCAGATTCCGACGTGTTTTAGGATCGGTCTCCTGTTCCATGCGCTGCTGAACAAGTCGCCAGGTGTTATTGGGGTTAAGTTTCATTATTGTTCTCCTGATTTGAACCAACGAGATAAGATAGAAAGACAGAAAAGCAGCGATGACTGAAAAATAATCCCTCCGTCCCCTTTCTCCCTTTCTTTACCTTTCTTATACCTTTTCTATTTGATGATTTCGTAGTGGCGCGACACACGCGCAGTGATATCGCCCCAGCGCGAATTTTGTACACGCTGTTGGTGCCGATCAAATGCAGCCTCATCTGAAAACTCTTCATATACATTGAACCTGGCAGGATTGGTTTTGTCCTGGGACACGTCGAAGATAAGACACCCCGGCTCCTGCAGTGTCAGTTGGATATGATTTGGAAGCTCGGCCAGAATCGCATCGGCATCGGCCGCCGGGACTTCAATATAACCGCTTAGCACCAGCTTACTCATGTGTCGTCAATGTGTGCCGCACTGTTAACTGTCTCTGCGCAACCACACCAACGGAATCTTACGCTGCGCCTTGGCCAGGTATTCACCCTGGTGTTTATTATTCGCCACAATGGTTTCCCACAGCGCGTCGCGCTCCTCGTCCGGTACGTCCTCGGCGATAGCGCTATAGTGCTCCTTCCCCATCTGCACGCGTACCGCGGGGTTAGCCTGCATATTCAGATACCACACGGGGTGGCTCTCCTTCCCGCTGTTCGATGCAGAGACCACGATGGAATCACGGTAGGGGTAGCAGGCTATCGGTACACACCGCGGCAGGCCGCTCTTGCGACCGATGGTTTCGACCAGCGCCACATTTATCCAACCCATGCGCGCGCCGATACGCCCTCCAGTTGCGCGATACAGCCACATGTGGGCCTTGCCGAAATCTTTCCAACTCAACATTGGTGGTTTATCCCTGTTATCCTGTTTGGCTTGCGACGCGCTGCGTTCAGGAACGCAGTTTATCCAGCAGGTCTATCGGCACCGGAAATACCAGTGTCGAACTCTTGTCACCGGCAATCTCCACCAGTGTTTGCAGGTAACGCAGCTGTATCGCCTGATCCTGCGCCGACAATACCTTGGCGGCCTCCGCCAGTTTCTCCGCCGCTTCTGCCTCGCCCATCGCGTGGATGACCTTGGCACGACGCTCTCGCTCGGCTTCCGCCTGCTTGGCCAGTGCCCGCACCATGGTTTCATTCAGGTCCACGTGCTTGATCTCCACGTTGGCCACCTTGATGCCCCAGGCCTCTGTCTGTTTATCCAGTATGGTCTGGATATCGGAATTGAGGCGATCCCGCTCCGCCAGCATATCGTCCAGTTCGTGCTGGCCGAGCACCGAGCGCAGTGTTGTCTGCGACAACTGGCTGGTGGCTTCGAGATAGTTCTCAACCTGTATAATCGCGCGCTCCGGGTCGACGACCTTGAAGTAAATGACGGCATTCACCTGTACTGACACGTTGTCGCGCGAGATCACATCCTGGGTCGGCACGTCCATCACGAGCGTACGCAAATCCACCTTCACCATTTGCTGCAGTATGGGAATGATGATGATCAAACCGGGACCCTTGATCTTGTAGAAGCGGCCCAACATAAAAATAACGCCGCGCTCGTACTCGCGCAGTACACGGAACATGACGAACAGCAGCGCGATTGCCAGAAAGACAATGATGCCTATAAACGGAAATCCAAACACGATAATTACCCCTCTTTGTGTTTACTGACGTGCAGCGTCAGGCCATCGATCGATTCGACCGTTACTCTATCATGCGGCGCCAGCGAATCCTCGCAGGCCACCGTCCACAATTCGCCGTCGAGATTGACCCGGGGGACGCCGCCGGGCACGATCTCCACCTCTGCTGTGGCGCCAATCAGGTGATCCACCCCGCTGACCACCGGCTGCTGGCGCGCCCTCACCATCATGCTCACACCCAGCACCAGTAACACCGCGCTGAACACAGTCACCCCCAGTATCACCGGCAGCGCAATCTGGTAGGCGGGCATCTCGGTGTCCATCAGCAGCACTGAGCCCACCACAAATGCCACCAGCCCGCCCAGGCCGAGCACACCGAAACTGGGACTAAAGGCCTCGGCCGTCATCAGTGCGATGCCCAGCAGAATAAGGCCGAGCCCGGCGTAGCTGACCGGCAGGGTCTGGAAGGCGTAAAGGGCCAGCAACAGGCATATGGCGCCGGTGATACCGGGCAATCCACCACCCGGATTGTAAAACTCCAACAGCAGCCCATAGACCCCCACCAGCATCAGGATATAGGCGACATTGGGATTGGTAATCACTCCCAGGAATTCGCTGCGCCAATCGACCGGGTGTTTATACACCGCCAGGTCAGCAGTATTCAGCACCACAGTCCCCTCGCCCACCGGCACCTCCCGGCCATCCAGTTGCTCAAGCAAATCCGGTATCGATGACGCAGTGATTTCAATCACGCGCTGCTTTAGCGCGGCTTCTGCCGACAGGCTGTCCCCCTCGCGCACTGCCTTTTCCGCCCACTGGACATTGCGGCCGCGCAGTTGCGCCAGGCTCTGTAGATAGGCCACGGCATCGTTTACGATTTTATGCTCCATCGCCGTCATCGCGGGCCCGGGCGAGCGCTGGCCCTCTGTGCCGGAATCTTCCTCTGCCGGCTCTTTCCCAAATTGCGGCAGTTCGGGCTTGCCCATCTGCACCGGCGTCGCCGCCCCCAGGTTGGTACCGGGCGCCATCGCAGCGATACTGGATGCATACACCAGATAAGTGCCGGCACTGGCAGCCCGGGCGCCACCGGGCGCTACATAGGCGACCACCGGTAGCGGTGCGGCGAGAATCGCCTGTATCATCTCTCGCATCGAGATATCCAGCCCACCCGGGGTATCGATGCGCATGATCACCAGCTCGGCATTGACCGCCTGGGCCTGCTCCAAACCCCGTACAAAGTGGTCAGCGATCGATGGCCCGATAGCGCCATCAACATCGATCAGCCAGGCATCCGCGCGGGCATTGGCAGCGAGGGCCAACAGCGAAAATAGTAGCAATAACTGTCTGAACATCATCCTGGTCATATAGTGCTCACCTTACACGGAGTATAGATCACCTTGCAAAGAACGTGGCGGACGTATCGTCGGGCGGCACACCCCACAAGGTGCCGGATGTGCTGCGATTCATCGCTCTCAGTCCTGGTCGGCCAAAGCGACCCGGCGCCGGATGAGCGCGAGAAACAGCGCCGTGGAAATGCCGGAAGCGGCAAAAATCATACACATCACCACGATCTGATAGCGCGCTGCAACAAGTGGCGATACGCCAGAGAGAATTTGCCCCGTCATCATGCCGGGCAGCGAGACCAGGCCTACCGCGAACAGCGAATTGATAACCGGGATCATTGCCGCCTGATAGGCCGTCAGTCGCGCCGATTGCCACGATGCACCGTGCGCCAGTTCAGCATAGAGTCGCTCCGCCGCCAGGCTGACCGCCGTCATGGCATTGGCAAACACCATCCCCGCCAACGGAATCATGTAGTTTGGCAGATACCAGGGTTCAATCTGTAACACCGCCTGCGTAATCAGGGCCAGCGTGAGGCCGCCGCCCACAGTGATGGATACCACGGAAGCCCATAATAAAGCGCGGCGCTGCTCCGGCACGGTGCCGAGAGCGATCCAGCTGGACGCAAGCAACATAATCGCCAGCACCAACAGCACCAGAACACTGTTACCGGCGCCAAAAATCCATGCCAGTACATAACCGATCAGCAGCAACTGCGCCAGCATCCGCGCCAGTGCATAAACAGCGTGGCCCAGATCATAGGACCACTTGAACAGAATACCCAGCGTAATCAACACCGGCACCAGGGCCAGGGCCAACTGCGAGAAGGAGAGATGCAGCGCGGGATTATCCATGCCCTACTCTAGCGGATATTCCCGCTACTGGCATCTGCCGCGAGCGGCGATTGGCGCGCGGCACTGCAGCTCAGTACTGCACGGCGGGCGGTATTGGCGTATCGTCGCTTCGCCCCTGCAAGTCCAGTATGCCCCGACGCAGATCCGCTCCCCAACTTGCAAAGACCCTGTTGATCGCGGGGTCCTCGCCGCTGACTTCATTGAACGCCCAGATATCCTCACTCGCACGCGTATCCACAGAGCGCAAAAGCACCGTGTCGTTGGCGGCATCTATCACCGCCAGGCTTACGGTAATGGAGCCACCGGGTGTGCCCGCGCGGGCGACGGATGCCCGGGTTGCGTCGGGATGAACGGCGACAACCGCCGTGTTGACGACCAGTTGCGCCTGTTGCGGGCTGTTCACAATAATGAAATCCAGCCCGTAGGTCAGTGCCATGGTAAATTCATGTGCGATGGCGCGCTGCAGCAGTGTGTCCTCCCCCTCGGTTACCCACCACTCGGGATCAGTGCG
>CAXBLZ010000131.1:0-5303 GCA_963976735.1 uncultured Halioglobus sp. | reverse complement strand
ATTCCTTATCATCGACCTCAAACGATACGCTTCATCGCCGTCATATAGCCGCGCAGTTTTTTGCCGACAATCTCAACCGGATGGCTGCGAACCGCATCATTCACTGCGATCAACTCCATATTGTCGACGCCGTTGTCACCTTCTATCCCCTTGCCGATCACATCCGTATCGATCTTGCTCATGAAGTCAGCGAGCAATGGGCGACAGGCGTGATCGAACAGGTAGCAACCGTATTCAGCCGTGTCGGAAATCACCACGTTCATCTCGTACAGTTTCTTGCGTGCAATTGTGTTGGCGATCAGAGGCGTTTCGTGCAGGGATTCGTAGTAGGCCGATTCTGCGATTATTCCCGCGGAGACCATGACTTCGAAGGCCAGTTCTACGCCAGCCTTGACCATGGCGACCAGCAAAATACCGTGATCATAGAATTCCTGCTCCGGAATCTCCGCGCTGGTGTTGGTGGATTTTTCAAAGGCCGTCTCGGCGGTGGCAGCACGCCACTTCAGGAGATTGGCGTCGTCATTTGCCCAGTCCTCCATCATGGTGCGTGAGAATTCTCCCGTCATAATATCGTCCTGGTGCTTTTCGTACAGTGGACGCATGATGGTCTTCAGCTCTTCCGCGAGGTGGAAAGCGCGGATTTTGGCGGGATTGGACAGGCGGTCCATCATATTGGTGATGCCGCCGTGTTTCAGGCCTTCGGTGACAGTCTCCCAGCCGTACTGGATCAGTTTGGAGGCGTAGCCGGGGTCGATGCCTTTCTCCACCATTTTGTCGAAACACAGTATCGCGCCAGTCTGGAGCATACCGCAGAGAATGGTCTGCTCGCCCATGAGATCGGATTTGACCTCTGCGATAAACGACGATTGCAAAACGCCCGCCCGATGACCGCCGGTGCCTGCTGCATAGGCTTTGGCGAGTTCAAGTCCGTCGCCGTTGGGGTCGTTTTCAGTGTGTACTGCAATCAGCGTGGGCACGCCGAAGCCACGCTTGTACTCCTCGCGTACTTCCGTGCCGGGGCATTTGGGCGCGACCATGATGACGGTGATATCGTCGCGGATTTTCATGCCCTCTTCCACGATATTGAATCCATGGGAGTAAGACAGGCATGCGCCATTCTTCATCAGCGGCATAATGGCATTGACCACGCTCGTGTGCTGTTTGTCCGGCGTGAGGTTTAGCACCATATCAGCCTCGGGGATCAGTTCCTCGTAGGTGCCGACGGTAAATCCGTTCTCAGTGGCATTTTTCCAGGACTGACGCTTGCCGGAAATTGCGCTCTCGCGCAACGCATAGGAGACATCCAGTCCGCTGTCGCGAAGGTTCAGCCCCTGGTTCAGCCCCTGTGAGCCACAACCGACTATCACGAGTTTCTTGCCGCGCAGCATATCGACGCCATCGGCGAATTCAGATCGATCCATAAAACGGCATTTGCCGAGCTGATTGAGCTGCAAACGCAGTGGTAGCGTGTTGAAATAATTGTGTCCCATAGCAAAATTCCTCAAGTGCATGACGGCGTGTGGGCGAGAACCATACGGGATTTCCATGCTTGCGTAAAACGCTATATAGGTAATACTGTATTGCGGTTATCGCAATATAGGTAGTCTGTATGGAGATCCGGGCTCTATCGGTATTTTTGAGCGTCGCCGATACGCTCAATTTCAGCCGCAGCAGTGAGCTGCTGCATATGAGTGTGTCAGCGGTCAGCAGAACCGTGCAGCGGCTGGAGGAGGAACTGGGTCAGCCGCTACTGGAACGGGACAACCGCCGTGTACGACTGACCAGCGCTGGCCGTGAGTTTCGCGAGTATGCACGTCATTCAGTTGCACAGTGGCAGCAGTTGCGTCGCAAACTGGGGAGCCAGGAAGAACTCGCTGGAGAGGTCAGCCTGTACTGCTCTGTAACGGCGACCTACAGGGTATTGGCGCCTATTCTGGAAGCATTCCGTGTCACGCATCCCGCCGTCGAGATCAAGATGCATACCGGGGACCAGGCCGATGGTATCGGCAGGATTCTTGATGGTCAGGACGATGTTGCCGTTAGCGCGAAGCCCAGCCAGATGCCCCGGCGCATGGAGTTTCTGCCGCTGCTGGAATCACCGCTGCAGTTTTGTGTGCCCGCTGCGGACTGCGCCGTACGCGACATGGTACTGGCTGCAGATACAGGCAGCCGCGGTATCGACTGGGGCGGTATTCCGTTCATAGTGCCGGAGCGAGGGATTACCAAGGAGATGTTGGACGCCTGGTTTCGGGAGCAGGGCATTCGGCCACGCATCTATGCGCAAGTCGCCGGGCATGAGGCGATTGTGGCGATGGTCGGCCTGGGGTTGGGTGTGGGGGTGGCGCCGCAGTTGGTTATCGAGGCCAGTGGTATGGCATCCCGAGTCAACCAGATATCAGTCCCGGTGGGATTGCCGCCGCTTACTGTCGGCTTGTGTAGCCTGGCACAGCGATTAGCCAGCCCGCTGGTAAAATCGTTTTGGGATGTAGCAGGGCAGACCTACAGTGACAGTGTTTGATACCATAGGCGACGAACTGACACAGTGGGAAATGGCATGGGCGTACAAGACGACAATAGCGGTGAGGATTCCGGCGCCAGGGAACCTGGTCACGAGAGTAGCGCCGGTGGCGTCGCTCCGCGGTTGGACTTGCTGGTGGATGTGGTAGATGAGCACGAGGAGGAAGTTTCGGAGAATGGCCGAACGGTTCGTCACCAGGGGATATACCTGTTGCCGAACCTGTTCACCACCGCGGCCCTGTTCGCAGGTTTCTACGCCATCATCGCAGCGATGCGCGGGGATTTCGAGAACGCGGCTGTTGCGATCTTTTTTGCGATGGTGCTGGATGGGCTGGATGGTCGTATCGCACGTATCACAAACACCTCGAGTAAATTTGGGGCTGAGTTTGACAGTCTGGCAGATATGGTCTCTTTCGGTGTGGCGCCGGCGCTGGTAGTTTTCAGCTGGGCTCTGGAAGGACTGGGTAAGTTTGGCTGGAGTACGGCGTTTATCTATGTGGCATGCGCGGCCTTGCGGCTGGCGCGTTTTAACACACAGATTGATACAGCCGATAAAAACTACTTCACCGGATTGGCCAGCCCCGCCGCAGCCGCAATCCTCGCCAGCGCGGTGTGGGTCTGCCACGACCTGGGATTGGTAGGGACGGAGTTGCCTCGTGAACTGTCAGTCCTGATCGGGCTGCTCACGGCGATCGTCGGCTTTTTGATGATCGCCAACTTCCCTTACTACAGCTTCAAGGGCATAGACTTCCGTGGCCGAGTGCCGTTTGTGGTGATGATAGCGGTGGTGCTGGTATTTGGCCTGATCACGCTCGATCCACCGAGCATTCTGCTGGTAGCCTTTTTGGCCTACGCGCTGTCGGGGCCAGTCATGCAGGGTGTCAATAGACGCAAACGCCGCAAAACCTGACGCACCGCTCTCGGCGCTTCACCGGGAACCATTCGCCGGTTTGTCGTTCTGAATAACAGAATGCACTGTTAACTGGACCTGGATGCCATGAGCCAACGTTTTTCCTCACCCTCCATAGCGTCTTCTGAAATAACCCCGGAGTCTGTCTACCTGAAGCGGCGGGATTTTATGCGAGCAGCCGGTCTGGCGGTGCTGCCAGTGTTGGGAGGAGGGGCAACATCGACGTCTGCTGATGTCGCCACTGGAGGAAAAACGCTGGTTTACGAGCAGCCTTCTTCGTCGACTGATGCTTTTCGCACCAGTGAGCCGCCGACCCCGTTTTCAGACATTACGGCGTACGGCAATTTTTACGAATTCGGTACGGACAAGGGTGATCCGGCGCGCTATGCGCATGAGATGAAGGTCGATCCCTGGTCATTGCAAGTCGATGGGCTCGTGCGCAAGCCCGGGACGCTGCATCTGGAGGATATACTCTCCGGGTTTGACCTGCAGGAGCGTATTTACCGTTTGCGTTGTGTCGAGGCGTGGTCGATGGTGGTTCCCTGGATAGGCTTCCCGCTGGCGGATTTGCTGCAGCGATTTGAGCCTCGGACCGAGGCCCGGTATGTGGCGTTCGAGACGCTGTATCGCAGGGACGAAATGCCCGGCACCCGTTCGTTCACCACCACTATCGACTGGCCATACCGGGAGGGGCTGCGGATGGATGAGGCGATGCACCCGCTGACTCTGATGGCGGTGGGGCTTTACGGCAAGACCCTGCCCAATCAAAACGGGGCGCCTATCCGCCTGGTGGTGCCGTGGAAATACGGCTTTAAAAGCATCAAATCCGTGGTCCGCATTCGCCTGACGGACAAGCGACCAGAAACGACCTGGGAAGCACTGGCGCCGCGGGAGTACGGTTTCTATGCCAATGTTAACCCCAATGTAGATCACCCGCGGTGGAGTCAGGCCTCTGAGCGCCGACTGCCCTCAACACTGTTTCGCCCCAATCGAATGCCGACCCGGATGTTCAACGGGTATGCCGATCAGGTGGCCAGCCTCTATCAGGGAATGGACCTGGCGCGGAATTACTGAGTATGCAGCGCTTCATCAAGGTCGCTACGTTTACACTGTGCCTGCTGCCTTTTCTCTGGATATTCTATGCGGCGGCACACGGTCGCCTGGGGCCGGATCCAGCAGAAGCTTTGATGCTGTCAACCGGGGAGTGGTCGCTGCGACTGCTGGCGTTGTGTCTGCTGGTCTCGCCGCTGCGAACATGGACGGGCTGGTCTGCCCTGATGAGGCTGCGTCGCATGCTGGGTCTGTTTGCGTTTTTCTACGCTTGTGTGCATTTTGTTTCCTTTCTCCAGTTTTATATCGGTTGGGATGCCGCTGCGCTAGGGGAAGAGTTGTCTGAGCGCCCCTATATCGCGCTGGGGTTTGCCGCGTGGTTGCTCTTGCTGCCCCTGGCGGTTACGTCTACTCGCCGAATGCAGCGACGACTGCGCGGAAACTGGCAGCGATTGCATCGCCTCGTTTACCCCGCGGCTCTTCTCGCCTGCCTGCACCTGCTCTGGCAGGCGCGCTCTGACCTCGGCGAGGCCCTGCTTTACCTGGCTCTTTTCGCGCTGTTGCTGGGCTGGAGGGTGAAGCGATACTGCAATAAAACACGGCCGAGATTTGCCGCGCGGACCTGAAATTGTGCGATCTTTGTACGATTAGCACACAGAGATTCTGGCTAAGGTTTAAGCAGTTATGGGGTCCACTGAAATATCCTTGAAATATTTCGATAAAAGCGCTTGCAGGGGGAGTCGCGATACGTATAATGCGCATCCTCGACGGGGCAACCCCTCATCGATTATCCGGGCCCTGGCGGTGCCGGATGTTGTTTAACAAT
>CAXBLZ010000130.1:0-5340 GCA_963976735.1 uncultured Halioglobus sp. | reverse complement strand
CGCAGCCAGCCTCTCGGCTTACCGGCCACAGTTCCCTTGGCAATTAGCTCACACTCCGTTGTTGCGCCACCCAGGATGAATGATTGGAAATTCGAGCTGGCCCGCGCCACAAGCAGGTCGATACGGGGATCTGCAATTGCCCGGTTGGTGGAGGTCAGCGTCACCTGTTGCCCTACAATGGGCGCCAGATCCGTTGGGAACACCGCGGCAAAAGCCGCCAGGTTGCGTTCTTCCGTATCGTTGGTATTGAAGACGCCTGCGGAGAGGAACGTCTCTATGGTGTCGTGAGAGCCATCGTGCAGGAACCCGAAGCCCCTGATCTGGTCGCCCTGATGCCCGTCCGTATCTGAATTGATATCGGAGGAGGAGTGCCCAAACATACCAATCTTGTGATACAGGTTGCGCATATGCGCGACCTTGAACGACTGGGGTTCACCTTCGAAGGTCTGGTCGCCCCGGGTGCCAAAGAATCCATTTTCAGGCTCAAGCTCGTGGCAGCCCTCGCAGGCAGCTACACCGTCGTTAAAGGGTGCAAAGAAATCGTCTTTGCCGGCCTGTTGAATCGGGGTCAGTGAGTTGTCCAGCGCGCGAACGGGGTTGGGTGGTAGCGTCAATTCCATCGCGAAAATCGTGAACTTGATCATGTCATCTGTCGATATGGTGCCTTGCATGCCCAGCAAGCCCTCGAAGGCGACAATGAAGTTGAAAAACGAGAATATCTCGGAGCAGTGCGCACCAGTTGGCTCCGCGCAGCCATCCTGCCCCAGGAAGCCATCAACCCGGTCGCCCCGCCAGTGAAGTGCGCCGTGCGTGGACATGCCGCGCAGCGTTTGCGTTGTCATCGGTCCCTTCATCGGGTGGAAGGTGGCGTCAATGCCCAGCGGAAGTCCAGGTGACGCTCTCTGGAAATTCGTTGTGATGTGTTCATCCGGGTTGCCCAGATTCCAGGCGAGCTGATCCATGTCACCGAAAATATGGCAGCTGGCGCAGGACGTTTCACCATTGCCGGAGGTGGCTACCGCGTCGTAGAGGAATGGCCGCCCATCGACCACGTTTTGTGGCTCGGGGTTGTGCAGGGCATGGGTCTCTACAATGCTGTTGTTGGACAGATCGATCACTTCGACCTGGTTGGCAAACCGCGTCAGTACATACAGGCGGTTGTTCGTTTCATCCAACACCATGCCGGCCGGGCCGCCGCCGGTGGCAATATAGTTTGCACTCTCTGCCGTGGGGTCAAAGTTGGCCTCAAAACTGGCCGCTTCAATATCCGGTGTATCGAACACCCCGATTTTTGCCGAGCCGAAGGCTGCCACGTACAGTTTTGAGCCATCACTGGATACCACGGGTTGCAGTGGTGTCGCGAGGCTGTGATTCTTTTGTGCGTTGATCGCGTTGTGATCTGCGCCTGGGTCGGTGTGCAGATTGTCGTAGTCAATATGCTGGTTCAGGTGCTGTGGATCCACGTTGCCGTTTGCGGGGTTCAAAACCGTGATGCGGGATTCTGAAAGATGCCCTTGAACGGTGCTGCCGCCATGATTGCCCGGGCCTTCAAAGATAATGTGGTTGGGTAATTCTGTATTGGTCACGTAGACCATGCCCGTCACCGGGTTGACGGCCATGTTGAACAGGATGGTGCCCACGTGGTCATACTCCACTACCGAATTGGCAGCGAGGGTGTTGGCATTGATCGAGAAGACATCATGATCTGGCAGATTGAAGTTAACGAAGCTGCTCCAGTTGGTGCCGTCGGCATCGAGCCAGTTGGTGCCATCGAACTTGACCATGGCACCTGTATCCGGGCGGGTATCGCCAGTGATATTGTTATTCGGGCCGGGCATATTGCCGTTCACGGTGGTCTCGTTGATTACCGTCGTCTGGTTGCCTGACTGATAGGCGGCGACGTAGACGGTGGTATTGTCCGCAGAGACAGCCAATGCGCGCGGTGTGTCAGCAAAGAAGCTGAGAATTTGATCCGGCGTGCCGCCAAAGGTGTTACCAAGGTCAGCGGTGTCAAACACCCACACATCTGCCCGGCCGATACCCGGCGTGATCAGTTGCGGGTCGCCAGCGCCAGGGACAGCGGCTATTGAGGGATCCACACGTTGTTGGCCCCGGTGCGCTGTCGTAATAAAGGCGCGTTCAACGGGTTGCCCCCCGTCTTCAGTCCCGGCAAATACGATGTCGCGGGGTTCATCACCGACCAGCAGAGTGCGCGTTACACGAAAGGGAGCAGTGGATAGATCGACGATACTCACGCTGTCGGACAGGTGATTCACAACCCAGAATTCCGTATTAGAACGGGCTGCCACTGCGACCGGCTCCATGCCGACTGGCACCGAGCCAAGCGGCAGCAGTGATCCAGCCACGACCGCGAATATTTCAAGGCGGTTATCCGGTGTGTTGACGACCGCCAACAGGCCACCGTCGGGGCTAATGGCGACAGGGCGTACCGGTCCACTCTCGAAGGTGATAAATGAAGGCTGGGCCTGGGCTGGTGTGGTTGCAAATGCCAGACACGCCGCAATGGCAATGCATATTAGGGACGCGCGCAATACAGGCAGTGAGCCAACGCTCACAATTCTAGAATGTGTCATGAGAAATTATCCTTTTGTCGGACATCGATGCCGTCCGATCCAATTTTTATTTTAATGTCGAGAAAGCATAGCACATGGGGTAATTGGGGTCAGAGTAAAAATAACGTGCTAGAGTTTTTGCTCTGACCCCAAATATTTTAGAAAGCTCGAAACTTCAACCCACCAGGGAGCGCGGGGATCATAATTCAGGGTGTTGTGTCCCGCATGCTTATCTACATGCAGCCACTTCGGGCCGTTATAGCTGTCATAGAGCTGCTGACCCAGTGCGGTCGGCACTATTTCATCACGTCCAGCCAACAGAAACGCGACCGGCCCCCGGTAAGAGGACAGCGCTTGTTGAGAATCATAGCGGTCCCGCAACAGGATTCGAACCGGCAGAAACGGATAGTGGTGTGCCGCAACATCCGTAAGGCTGGTGAAAGGTGTAACCAGCAACAGGCCCGCTACCTGATCCGGAAAGGCGGACGCCAGATAACTGGCAACGCCACTGCCCAGGGATTCACCGGTAATGAAAACCGGGCGCGAATCATCTGCCAATAGTAGTGCCAGCGCTTCTTTTGCACTCGCTGTAAAGCTGGCTTCAGATGGCGTGCCCTCTCGAGATCCGTATCCGGGATACTCGAACAGGAAAACATCCCACTGGTTTCCCAACTGCTGCAAGCCTGCGACAAAATACCCTCGGTTCAGCGCATAGCCGGCATTGCCGTGGAATACCAGCATTCGATAGCGCGCGTCAGGATTCTCTGGCGTTTTCCAGCCTATCGCCTGTCCTTCGTTGTCGCGCCAGGCCTGCAGCCCACTGCGCGACGCCATTGCGTCCAGCACCTGCGCCTGCTCGTTGCTGGGAAAATAGATCAAATGGCGTTGCAAGGCAGTCAGCATAATAATTGCTACCACGGCAAACACGACAAGCGAGAGCGTCCGCCACAGGTATCTCCGATAAGTCCTCATGGCACAAAAAGATCGGGACGCATTGAATGGCACTGCCCTATGCGTGAGCGGTTGATAGGAATTGCGAAAGGCTGATTTCGTGATGATCCGATGGGTGCCACATGAACAAGCACCAGCGGATATCAGCCTTGATGAATACTAATCAGAAACTGGTGGGCGTTCAACGATTGCGTCATTGTGTAATTGGGGTCAGAGTAAAAATTATGGGAATTGGGGTCAGAGCACTTTAACACGATTCTATACCTTGAATTCATCGACGGCTTCGAGTCCTAAGTAAGTGCCACTCGACGCTGACGCCAATTTATAGGCAGCTCCTGACAGTTTTTACTCTGACCCTAAACTCTCCCAAACTCTCAATCCATATCCGCGGCTAGGAACGTCACAACAGCCCAGGCGGCGATATTCTGTTTCAGTTCATCGGGGTCGATTTTGTCGAGCGTATCATCGGCGGTGTGATGGTAGTCGAAGTAATCGGTGCCATCCTGTTTTAGTCGGAAAACGGGCACACCGGCATCCAGTAGTGGCTTGATATCGGGGCCGCCGCTGGAGGCCTCACCGCCTTTTTCGATATCTAGCGGCGTGAGATGCGGCATCGCTTTAGTCATCAACATTTCGTTCGTCGTATCAAAACGCCATACCGGCCCGGCACCGAAATCGGACTCTGACGCAAACAGGTGATTCTTCAGCTCATCCTGATGTTGCTCGGCGTATGCCTTGGCGCCCCAAATTCCCTGTTCCTCGTTGGCAAATAAGACCACCCGCACGCTGTGCTTCGGTCGCTTCGGTAGCTCGCCGATGAGCTGTGCTGCGGCGACGGTGATCGCCACGCCGGCGCCATCGTCAATTGCACCGGTTCCCAAATCCCAGCTATCCAGGTGTGCCCCTATTAATACAATTTTTTCTGCATCAACGCGGCCATCGATCTGCGCGATCACATTATGGGATTGACCGCCGGGCTGTTGCGAGACATCGATATCCAGCGCCACAATCAACCGTTCCTGGCGATCGAGTATGCGCTGTAACTGCTCTGCGTCGGGAGCCGACAACGCGGCGGCGGGTAATGGGTCATCCACACGGGATGACACACCGGCATGGGGAAAACGGTGGCTATCGGTACCCGCCGATCGAATCAGCGCGGCCACTGCACCTTTCTCTTTGCCGACAATACCGGCGGCGTAGCGATTGGGTACCACCTCGGCGTAGCCTGCGCCTTCGCGGTCCCGGAGCATTGGCTGATTGATGAATACTATTTTGCCCGCCACTAAATTCGCATCGGCCCCTTGCAGCGCGGCCAGATTGGGAAATGAGATTACCTCGGCACTGATCTCACCGTCGGTAGAGCCGCTATAACCCAACGCGGTGATCTGTAGCGGCTGGGGGTAGGGAGAAACCACCCGGGCCTGCTCCCGGTGGCGCTGCCAGATGGGAAAGCTCACCGGCTCCAGCCACACTTTATCGAAAACGCCGGCCTCTTCTGAGTGTTCAAGCAACGCCCTGGCCCAGCTCACCGCGCGCTTGTCTGCCTCTGTCCCTGCCAACCTCGGGCCAACCTCTGTTGTCAGCGATTCGACAATCTCCCAGCCCCGGTTGCTCTGAAGCGCTTTATCGCGCAGCATCGACGCCGTTGCATCCTGGTCATCGGCAGAGGCCAGTGATGAGAAGAGCAGTAGCAATAGGCAATGGCGGATACGCATGGTGAATCCTTTGTTAGGTATTTGCGGCGGTATTTGGGGTCAGAGTAAAAACTCCAGGCTAAAGCCCCGATAGCAGCTGAGTGTTTTTACTCTGACCCCAA
>CAXBLZ010000129.1:0-6102 GCA_963976735.1 uncultured Halioglobus sp. | reverse complement strand
CTGTCGCGCAGGGCCGGGGTCTACAGTCTTGCGCTGGTGAATGGCGTGAGTGAAATGGACAGGGATTTTGTTCTTAGCTGGCAGCCCGTGAGCGGCAGTGCACCGCGGGCAGCGCTGTTTACCGAAAAGGTCGGTGAAGAGTATTACGCGCTGCTGATGGTAGTGCCGCCCACTGCCAAACGCAGGGTGGCCAGCATTCCGCGGGAAATCATATTTGTGGTGGATACCTCCGGCTCCATGGGCGGTGTCGCCATCGAGCAGGCGCGCTCCAGTGTCTCCAGCGCGCTGGGGCAACTGCGCCCGCAGGACTATTTCAACATCATTGAATTCAATTCCTCGCACAGGGCGTTGTATCAGCAGCCAGTACCCGCCACTGCCCACTACACCCAGCGGGCGCAGGAGTTTGTCCGAGGGCTGGGCGCATCCGGCGGGACTGAAATGCTGCCAGCCCTGCGCGCGGCACTGTCTTATTCCGGCGAGGAGCGAGCGGTCGAGCGCTTGCGCCAGGTGATCTTTATCACCGATGGCGCGGTAGGCAATGAGGCAGAGCTGTTGGCAGAACTGTCGTCCAGTCTCGGCGACAGCCGTTTGTTTACGGTGGGAATCGGCTCCGCGCCCAACACCTGGTTTATGCGTAAGGCGGCTGAACTGGGGCGCGGTACCCACACCCACATCGGCGATCTCAACGAGGTTGGCAGCCGTATGGCCGCGCTGTTTGAGCAACTGTCTCGCCCGGCGGCAGTGGATTTTAACATCGACTGGGGTGCTACCGTGGATGCCTGGCCCCGGCGCATACCGGATCTCTACCAGGGTCAGGTACTGTCGGCAGTGGCGAGTTTTGGGACGGCATTGCCGCCGGGCGATATCACCGTGAGCGGTAGGGTGAACGGCCAGGTGTGGCAGCAGCAACTGCAACTGACCGATGAGTTGCAAGGGGAGAATTCAGGCGCTCACTCCGGTGTGGCCAGCGTATGGGCAAGACGCAAAATAGCCGGGCTGCTGGACCAGAAAATAGCCGGCCGCGATGAGGCGGCAGTGCGTGCAGAGGTGCTGCCGCTGGCACTGGCGCACCAGCTGCTGAGCCCGTACACCAGCTTTGTGGCGGTGGAGGAAATCGTGTCGCGCCCCGCGGGTGAATCCATCGACAGTGCGCCCGTTCCCAATACACGGCCGAGGGGGCAGA
The DNA here is from genome assembly GCA_963976735.1 of uncultured Halioglobus sp. GTDB lineage: Bacteria > Pseudomonadota > Gammaproteobacteria > Pseudomonadales > Halieaceae > Marimicrobium. The sequence continues at coordinate 4,919 of CAXBLZ010000129.1, read as the reverse complement.
GCCCGCAGCACTTCGCCTATCCGCGCACGGCCACCTCGGGCCCCGCCAAAATATGGTTTGGCACGTTCTGCCTGTTTCTGGCCATGGTGGTCCGCGCGCTGTCGATACCGGAGGCGGACCATGTGTCACCAGAGGATGAGTAACCGGTGGGGCAATGCCCTCGTACTGTGCCTGTTGTTGGTCGGGATACAGCAACTCAGTGGCGCCGCGATCATCAAGGCAAAGGCCTGGCTCGCACCCCTTCTGATCGAATTGGCCTGGGTGGAAACCCTGCAGTTGAAGGATAGCGTGGTCAAACCCTGGCCCTGGGCCGATACCTGGCCGGTTGGCCGGTTGCAGATCGCATCGCTGGGTGTGGACCTGTTTATCCTGGAAGGGGATTCAGGCAATGCCCTGGCTTTTGGTCCGGGGCGCGCACTACCATCCGCCGAACTGGGGGCTGGCGGCACCACGGTTGTCGGTGGGCATCGCGACACGCATTTTGCGTTTTTGCAACAGCTGCGCAAAGGGCATCTGCTGCAGTTGCAACTGCCCTCGGGGGAAGAGCGTTACTACCAGGTGGATGAGCTTCGCGTAGTGGATGCGAGCGGGGAATCACTGTCGGTCGACATGGCCACCGATGCTTTGCTGTTGGTCACCTGCTATCCCTTCGATGCACTGCAAGCGGGTGGCCCGTTGCGCTACGTTGTCACGGTGGTACCGCAGGGAGAGCCGCACAAGCTACCAGCAGATATGGAGCCGCAGCTGGTGCATCGTGAAGAAGTGGCGTCCAGTCACGGGATGGAGAGTGAAGCCACCGAGGTACCAGTGTTGTTCGAGGAGCAGTCGGTAGCGCCGGTTTGGTTCTAGTGATAGCAGTGCGCTTAACCTAAAAGGCATCGAGCTGACCTTCCTGCCCGGCAGTTCGTGGAGGAAGCGCCCCAGCTTGGGGTGATTGAAAGTTGAGCGAGGTATGAATCCGTTCCCGATTATAGAATTCAATTTGACAGTGATTTGGGTGCCGCCCTAGAATGTGGGACATTATAATTATAAGGCATTGAATTTAAATGGTTTCTTCTGGCATTTCATCTACAGGCGCAGCACAGCATGATGTGTTAGAGATATCTATCATCATGCCTTGCCTCAACGAGGCAGAAACTCTGGCCGATTGTATCCGCGAAGCCCTGCGGGCAATCAGCGAGTGCGGCGTAGTCGGTGAAGTTGTCATAGCAGACAACGGTAGCACGGACGGTTCACGAGACATTGCTGTCCGCGCGGGTGCTCGTGTTGTAGCCGTCCCCTCGCGTGGCTACGGCAGCGCGCTGATAGGGGGTATCCGCAGCGCTAAAGGTACCTACATACTCATGGGTGATGCCGACGGCAGCTACAACTTCGGAGAACTCGGCCGTTTTTTGGAGCGCTTGCGCGCCGGCAGCGACCTGGTCATGGGCTGCCGTCTGCCCAAGGGAGGCGGTCACATTGAGCCGGGAGCAATGCCCTGGAAACACCGATGGATAGGCAATCCGGTACTATCCGGAATCGGGAAGTTTTTCTTCCGATCTCCCGTCGATGATTTTCACTGTGGCCTGCGCGCTTTTCGACGCGACAAAATACAACAGCTTAATCTTCGCTGCACCGGAATGGAACTCGCATCTGAGATGGTAGTCAAGTCCGTGGTGAGTGGACTGAAAATTGATCAGGTTCCGATTACGCTCAGGCGCGATGGCCGGACTCGCGCGCCGCACCTGAACAGCTGGCGGGATGGCTGGCGGCACCTGAAGTTCATGCTGTTGTTCTCTCCGAAATGGCTGTTTTTTGCTCCCGGGATACTGATGTTTTTTGTTGGCTTAATCGGTTTTGCAGCGCTTTCGTTTGGGCCGCTGGTTATTGGCGGCATAGAGTTCGACACCAACACTATGCTGTTTTGCTCGGTTTCAATGATTATCGGCTCTCAGGCGATTTTTTTTGCTGTATTCACTCAGGTATTAGCGATTCACAACGGGCTGTTGCAACCAGATGCTCGTATAAAGAGATTCCTGGACGCGAACCCGGTGGAAATTGGTGTGATTGTCGGCAGCATCATATTTATTCTGGGTCTAACACTATTCGGCTTCGCTTTTCTAAAGTGGCAGGCTGCTGACTTCGGCCCTCTGTCCTATACCGAAACTTTGCGGCTGGTTATACCTGCCACCACCAGTATGGCGCTGGGCGTACAAATGTTTTTTTCCGGGTTTGTACTCGGCGTGTTCAGCCTTACAGACGCATAAGCAAAACGCGAATCACTAACTCTAATGCTAGTTTACTTCCGATATGCAGTTGTAGGTGCCATTGTGGGTTTATCTGCTGTACTGCTCAGGGAGATCATTGCACTTGCACTACCTTCTGATACACCGACTTTCTACGCACTGTCAGTTGCAATAGTGTATCTGTTCGGCATACTTGCCAGTTTTGCGGGACACAAGCGAGTAACGTTTAGTCACATCGACCCACAGGAATACAGTTCCGCTCGCGCCCTGGCAACGTTTACGCTGATCGCGCTTTTTGGCCTTCTATGCACCACAGGTCTATCGTTGCTTGTTCGGTATTATCTTCCAGTGATTGCACATCTAGGAAAATTTGACGGGGCAGTCTCGTTTATTGTCGCCACCCTGCTAACGTCGATTATAACCTTTGTGCTAAATGCCAGGCTTACTTTCACGGTCAAAAACTAAAGGTCCGGGTGCAAGGCGATTCATTCAGGTCCGACAGATAGAAAACAAGACATGAAGCCTGCGGTCGAACCACCAGGATAGCCATGGTGAATAGATCTTTAATTCGGTTTTCCATGTGTGAATGCTGAGCCCCAATGAGGCAATACCACTCCGCCATTCTTCTTCAGATAGGTAATTGTAGGGCAAACGCACACCGTGTTGGACATTCCCCGCCCAATCCATAGCACGTAAGGTAGTCAGCGCAAACAAACCATGGGTAAGGTGATCTTTTACAATAACTATTGGCGCCACTCGAATCGCCTCAGCCAGAACGGCAAACGGATCATCGGTATGATGCAGCACATCAACAAGCGATACCGCATCAAAGGAAGAATCTTCAAAGGGTAAAGAAACCCCATCATACGGCACGACAGGAATGCGTGTATTCTTCCGGACTAGTACATCGACCCCGGTGATATCCACATCACTGCGCTGCGCCATGACGGCGGCAGCAATAGAGCCATCACCACTGCCGATATCCAGTACGCGGGCATTTGCTGGAATTTCTCGAGCCAAATGCATACTGAGTCGCGCAACACGACCCTTGAATACGAAATCATGGTGCAGATTATCTAGGATGCTGATAGCAACGGCTCCTTATTTTTGTTGAACAAACGTAGAAACTTCATGGCACCGTAGCCAGCCAATACTGTAAAACTCAAGTCAGCTATCGTGTGATATCTGGGCTCACCGAAGAATAATGTTATTACCCCAAGAGACACCAGTACCGGCACTACCAAAGGGAGAATATAGACCTTTTCCCGGACAGCTGCGAAGCCGCCGCCGATCGCAAACGGCAGCAAAAACCAAAACATGCCAATCCAGGCCCATATTGGCCACGTTTTTATTCCCTGCCATTTTGCCACCTCCTCCACGGTATGGGTCGGACGATATACACCTAGCGCGCGACCAAAACGCGCCGCTATTGTCGAGGGTAATTTGTCGAGATTACCCTGGATTTGTTCGATCGCGCGCTCCCTTGCCAGACTATCCATTACGGACTTATCCTCGACAATATCATCCATTTTCACGTGTTTCGTGACACAGCCGCGATTCCAAAAACCCTTACTTTCGCCTTCGTAGGTGAGATTGCAATTTCCCACTAGCAGCGCGGTACCTGAGTTGGATGAAAGGAAAACGGGCTCAACAAAACGGCTAGAGTTGTATATCGCCCAAGGACTTAGTACCAAAACTGTACAGCCAACAGCGGCCAGGCCAAACAGGACTCGTTGGCGTAGATCAATGTCACTCGCCTGCCAAAGGATTACTGGAAGAAGAATTAGGAACGCCAATTGCTCGGATCTCACAAGCGCGGCCAAACCTACAAAAAAGCCGACCTCAAGAGCTCGTGGCAGACAAGTTTTCTCGTTAAACCTATACAGCGCCCTGATAGTCAAGCCGACTAATAGCAATGTCAAGGGTTCGGCTAACACTTGAGCTTCGAGCACCCAGAACCCCGGATATATGGCGGCGATACACGCCGCAATAGCGCCGCTTTCAGGCCCAAATACGCGTCGCCCTATCAATCCAATAATAACGATGACACACAATCCGATGAGTGCGCTGAAAATTTGATGCGAGGTAACATCATCATGGCCAAGTGCAGACACCACTGCCAGAATTGAGACCCATCCTGGAGGGTGATGCGCCTCCGGCTTACCTGCTTCACCCAGAAAACCGGTCGATGTGTAACCCTGCCCGTGAGCCAGACGAATTGCCCCAAAATAATACTCCACGCCATCACCGCTGATGACCGTCGGACTGATGGATGGGAAATTCATAATGTACGAAAAACGAATGATGGCGCCTACCACCACCGCGCCAACCAACACCAACCGGAACCAATTACTGTCGCTCATACCCTACCTAATGACCAAGCCCTGCCGGAAAGCCTGGTAAGTTCATCCCTGTAAGATCAAAGAATCCAATTCTTTATGGGCCGATCCGCCATGCGTAAATTGCGACTTACTGCATCTCTATATTTATAGCTGTCGAGCTTGCAGTGTTCCCGGGGCTGGACCTGCATTGTATTATTTTATTAAAGAGTCTAGTTCGAAATTGCTGGAGGATGCAATCGCGCCAGGCAAATATCCTGAAAGTAATTCACAGGTCAGCAAGGATTGGCTCCAGGTCTTGGCTCTTCATCATTAACGGGGGACACCGGCATTCATTAAACTGATTTTGCGAAGA
>CAXBLZ010000128.1:0-6327 GCA_963976735.1 uncultured Halioglobus sp. | reverse complement strand
AAGCGCAAAGATTCGCTTTTCTGAACGAGGCTGACCTTGTCTGACCGATCATACAACACGGTAGTCCAGGTTGGTTAGGCAGCGATTATCGAGCTTTTCCTGCCTTTTTTAACCTGATTTGAAAAAAAGTCTATTTTGTCACGATGCCCGCGAACAGGGCGTTTCCGGCAAATCCCCACGCTGCCAGTCCCCGTCGTTCGGTGTACCAACGCCGCTCACTGGCGTATGGTGGGCGTCTCCAGATCTCGCTACAGAGATTGAATTCATCTATCAATCGAAGAGGCGTCTCTTATGAAGAAAGATCCAGACAAGGGGTATATAGCATTGCTGGGCTGGAGCCTGAACGCTGTTGAGGCTGCAGAGAGTTTCGATCGACGCTATGTCGTTGTCGCGCCCGACTGGGCTGAAGAATACTGCCAGCAACACGACATTCCCTATGTTCCGTGGAATTTCGAGCGCTTGAACGACCGCTCGATGGAAATTGCTGAGACATTGAAAGAGATGGGCGTTGATGTCGCCATTCCACTGTTCGAAGAAACCGTCGAATGGGCCGGTGCCATTAACTCTGTCTTGCTCGACAACCCGCGCCTGCTTGGCCAGGCCATGTTGATGCGTGATAAATCGCTGATGAAACGCCGTGCCCAGCTCGGTGGTATTCGTGTAGGTATTTTCGAGGAAGCGCACGATCGTGACGACATCATTCGCTTCCTGAAACGGGTTAACCAGACGCTGTTGAAACTCGACGGTGACCCGAACGATCCGATTCACGTCAAGGCGTTCGATAAGGCTGGCTGTCTCGGGCACCGGGTGATTCGCACACCGGATGAAGTCGATAGCATTCCTGATGAAGAGTTTCCATCGCTGATGGAGTCTCACCTGGACGGTTGGGAATTCGCGGTTGAAGCCTGGATTCACAATGGCAAAATCCGCTTCCTGAATATTTCCGAGTACGTCAAGCTGGGCTATTCTGTCTATGTGCCAGCCTCACCGGAACTCGAAGCGTATCGCGAAAAGATCACGCAGCAGATCGAGCTGTTGATCAAGACGTTCGACATCGAGTTCGGCCTGATTCACCCCGAATACTTCGTGACCAGCGATGGTACCATGTACTTCGGCGAGGTCGCTTATCGTCCGCCGGGCTTTAAGGTATTTGAACTGCTGGAACGGGTTTATGACGGCTTTAACGCCTACCAGGCCAGTATGCTGGTGTTCGACCCGAAGGCGACCGAAGAGGAGGTAGAAGCCTACTTCCCGGTTGCAGTTACCGATGCAAAAGCCCATGCGGGTTGTTTCGGGGTGTATCCACGCCGTCGTGTTGTCAGCAAACTGGAAATTCCGGAAGAGACCGAAGACCATCCGTATTTCGAGTCGCATGAGCTGACGACGCCGCAGGAAGAGATTGTTACCAAGCGAACCGCCTTTGGTACTCACTGGGGCTTATTGTTTTTCGTTGGCGAGGATCCCAAGGAAATGCATCGCCTGCTGGAGCGCCAGGAAGAGCTTGATTTTTATATTTAATTCGGCAATAAACCGATGACCAGGCAGGATTCTCTGGCGGGGCAGCTTTACTCTCTTTAAAGAGGAAGCACGGTGAGCTTTAAGTGAGAAATATGGTAAATCCGGATACATCATTGTCAGCCGCGAGCTCCAGGCTGGACGGTCTGCTGACACAGATGGATGACGCGATCGACAAGCTGGCGCAGGCGCCCGCTTTTTCAAAGCCGGCCAAAATAGGGCGGGTGTTTGATACTGCCCGGCGAGTCATGTTGCAGGAGGGCGGTTGCGCCGCTTTGGAAACACGCATTCAGGCATTTGAAGAGGCTGGTGTGTTCTGGGGTTCGGATTGGGCCAAGCCAGCGACTCTGATCCCCACGCTGTCGCGTCACTCACTGCAAAGTCCTGTGGCTGAATCGGTTGTCATTGAAGCGCTGAGCGAACTGCGTTTTCTGGCTGTTGCGCAGAGCCGTTACGAGCACAGCGAGTTGTCTTCGGAGCAGGCCAGCCACTTTCTGACTCAGGTGCTGGCCGCGAACCTGTCCATGCTGTTCACTCCGCCCAGCGAGGCGGAACGTGAGACGCAGGGGCGGCTCGCTCAAATACCACGTAATCTGTTGAAGCATCTGGCGGAGCGGATCGGTTATGAGCAGATTATTGATCAACTGATCGACGAAATCTGGCGAATTCTGAATCAGCGACCCATTCAGGTCGATTCGATCAAACAGATGATTACCCAGATCGCCATTTGCCAGGCCAATCCGGAAATTGACCTGGGTACCAGCGGGCAGGGTGCCGACCGCCTCGTCAGCAGTTTGTATGGGCCCACCCAGGCATGCCGGGATGACCCGGGGGTGGATGCTTACCAGCACAGCCTGGACACCATGGACTCCAGTGCCCTGCTGAAAGAATCCACCGGGTTTGCCCGTGCCATGCACGACACCGGCCTGGTATCGCCCTACCACGCAACGCTGCTGCGACACTTGCTGCAGACAGACGATCACCTGTTGCCGGAAGCGCTTGGCTTGTCGACTACGGGCCGGGATTGCTTGCTGTGCTACCGTGAACTGGTCTATGCACTGATAGATGAGGCGGTGCATCCGGAAACTCCGCAGGCCATTTACGGGCTGTCATTGACCCTGGAGCGGGGAATTCTCTACCACCCGTCGGTCGCTCCCGCCATGTGGCGCCAGTTGGCGCTGATTGTGTCGGAGTGGTCACGCAGCCGTCTGTTGTTGGCTTTCGGTGATGCCATTGCACCTCGGTCACGGTTACTGGAAGGGGTGCTATGCATGCTCGGTCATCCTCTTGGCGTTGGACAGGGCAATAACCCAACCTGTCAGTCGGCACGAGCCTTATCAATGTGGGCCTACAACGACCCGGATTACCTGTTGCAAATGGTTGCCTGGGCGGCGAGGGATGATGAAATCATCATACACTTTGAGGGTCAGCCAATTTCCTCCCGTGAAAGCCAGACGGGTGTCGCCAGCAGTTTGCCGATTGATCTCGATGCAGTTTCGTTACTGGTAGTGCCCCATCTGGATCGCATTTATGCCGAAATGGGCCGGCGCTGTATCGGTCGCGAGGGGGATCCGCATCGCTGGGTAAACCCGGAATTTCACGGTTGGTGGTCGGGTCGTGGTTTTAATATCAATGTCGATGTCGCAACGGGCGCACTGGTAGACCTGGAGGATTTCCTGCGTCACTTTTACGCCTCCTACCACCCGTATTACAACGGCAATCAGCCGCTGATTCACCCGCAACCGGCCGGGATTGCCGTCACCGACAGTGCCGCGCGGTTTATTGGCTGGCACGCTATCACCATATTGCGCGTGGCGACAGATCCCGAGCAGATTATGCGAGTGTATTTCTACAACCCCAACAACGACAGCGGGCAGGACTGGGGTGATGGTGTTGAGGTGAGCACCGCTGGCAAGGGTGAGCGCTACGGCGAGGCCTCCCTGCCATTTGCCCAGTTTGCATCCAGGTTGTATATATTCCACTTCGATCCGCTTGAACGAGGGGAACTCGCGCTGATTACCCGGGAAGAACTGGATGAGGTAGTGGGCTACATCCACCGGAGCTGGGGCATCGGTCGTGTGCCCGCCGGTGAACTGCAGGCCGACCCGGGCCAACATGATCCCCGGCGACTCTGCTAGTTACCCCAGTTCGTATTCATCTAGATCACTTTCATCGTGCAGGCGTTGATATTCCTTGAAATTACCGGGAAACAGGAAGGGGGCATGTCCGGCAGCATTTCGGTAATAGCTGTGACAGTCACTTGAGCCCCAGGTAAATCGCCCGAAGCGATCTGCCATCCAGTCATTGTATTGCTCAAAGACACGCTGTTTAACGCCGATGCTTCGCGCCCCCGCCTTCTGCTTTTGCGCTAGCAACCGCACGATAGTTTCGACATTTTTTTCCACCGTTATAAAGTACGATACGTTGAGCACCAGACCATTGGGGCCGACGGCGAAAAAGTAGTTGGGAAAGTCGGGCACCGCGATACCCTTGTGTGCCCGTGGGTCATCACCCATCACGTCGGCTAGTGACGCGCCACTGGCGCCCACCACATCGATACGATCAAAATCCAGGATACGGTAGCCGGTGCAGTAGATGATAACGTCAGCATCGATGCTGCGACCATCGGCGGTGATGACGCCACTGGGCGTGACCTCCTGCAGGCCACAGGCAACCAACTCTACATTCTCTCGATTCAAGGCCGGGTAAAAATCATCCGATACCAGGCCACGCTGGCAGCCGTAGGGCGTAGTGGGGACCAGTGCTTCCTGCATTGCCGGATCGCTGATGGTACGATTGATAAACTTTCGCACCATGTTCTCAAACTGGCCCATACGCTTGTGACCTATCGTCACCGCGTACTCTACCTGGCCCATCAGCAGTCGCTGCCATTTTCGTGTCATGCTGATGATAAAAGGGAAGCGCCGCGCGCGTTGCCGCTGCTTTGGCGAGTAGAATTTCCTGCCCCGGGGCATCACCCAGTTAGCGGACCGCTGCAACACCGTGAGATGCCCTGCAACCTTGGCGACTTCGGGCACGATTTGTACCGCGCTGGCGGCTGAACCCACAACGATGACGCGTTTCCCGGTCAGGTCCACATCATGGTTCCAGCGGGTTCCGTGCCAGCTGTCTCCTTCGAATGATTCCATTCCGGGTACGTCCGGAAACAGTGGCGTATGCTGGTTGCCCATGGCATTGATGACAACGTCAAATTCGTGGTTGTCACCGGCGCTGGTTTGCAGCTTCCATGTTCCCCCCTGTTGGTAATGCGCACTGTCAATCCTGGTATTCAGCTTGATATGCGGGTCCAGGCCGAATTGTGTAGCACAACGCGCCAGGTAGGCCTGGATCTCGGGCTGTTCGACAAAGCTCGCTGTCCAGTCGGGATTGGGGGCATAGGAAAAGGAGTAGGAATGGGCCCAGACGTCACACGCCAGGCCCGGATAGGAGTGCAAGCGCCAGGTCCCGCCTGGAGCGTCCAGTGCATCAAATAGTGTGAACTCGGTAAAGCCCTTTTGCAGAAGCTCTCGACCCGCCGCTATACCCGCGGGGCCGGCACCAATGATGGCGATACGTAATCTGGGTGATTCCGGCATAGTCGTATCCTCTCGATAATCTTAAAGGGCGGGCGGTGCAAGGGTGGGCTTACGCGCCATCTGTAATGTTCTCGTCTGCCAATTCCGCGATTCCCTGATCCACCGGCATGAGTTCGTCGTGCCCTGGTTTGTTGTCACCAAAGCGCCGCCCTGGATCAGTACTGGAGTTACAAGTTACTAACGTGTAACCTAATGGAGTGTTACTGACAGGTCAACCATTACCGGTTCAGCAATGCGGCCTCAATGGACCAAGGACATCATTATGATCACCCCCTCCAAAACCCGCATTCTGGATGCCGCAGAGGGGCTCTTCGCCAACAAGGGTTATGATGCGACATCAATTGTGGATATTGCTGAAGCGGTAGGCATTCGTGGCCCTGCGATTTACAAGCACTACAGCAGCAAAGCGGATGTCTACGATGCGGTGATAGACCGGCTGTTCGCGCCAATGCAAACAATCATCAAATTCCCCGCGAGTCTGGCCGATGGGCAGTCCTTTGAACTGCTGGAACAACTGGTTAAGCACCATATCGATAATCCCAATATTCCTCGTATCATCCAGCAGGCGACGCTCAACTCGGGAGAGCACCTGGAGAAACTGGTCAATGAATGGTACCGGCCTTTTTTCTCGCATATCCTGCGGGAAACGTCGGCGCTGACGCCGGTGATTATGGCCTTCCATAGTATGCTGCTGGGCTACATAACGCTGGCGCCGCTGCACCAGAAAATTTTCCGGCTTGACCCTTTGGACCAGCGCAACGTTGCCGCGCAACTCACGCTGCAGAGCCAGATGGCAGCACTGTTGATGGAGGCCAGTAGTCCGGCGTCGGAACTGACAGTCTGAGTACCGGGCTGCCCGGCAGGACTGCCAGGTGAAGTCGCCTGGATTGATCGAATTTGCTGATGCGTACCACGCGTCACTCAATCGCCCGGGCCCTATGACGCTTCGTTTCGCGCTGCTTGTCCAGCCCTGTGGCAGAGGTTGCCGCATCGGCACCAATGGGCAGGGATACCAGGTATTCAACCGGGAAGTTCAGGCCGCTCTGGTCACTGTTCAATGTGATACGGATTGGCTGATCGACGGTCAACCAGGCGCCGCAGGCCTCGCCCGCATCGCAAATGAACAGGTCATTGTCGGCATCGGTACCCGCCACAATCTCATACTCTCCCGGGGGTACGTTGTTAAATTCAAAGGGGTAGCCCAAACCATTGCTGA
>CAXBLZ010000127.1:0-6767 GCA_963976735.1 uncultured Halioglobus sp. | reverse complement strand
CCCGTCCAGAGTAATATGTTCGAGCAGCGCACACAGAGCACGCTCAGTCGGCACGCGCATTTTTCCACTGCACGCAACGTTCAATAGTTGCGTGCGCGGTTTTTGACCGGCAAACACTGTCAATGCTATAAGATGCCGCGCGTAACAATGCCCTCTGTCCGGGCGCTGCCAGAATCAGAAGTCGACCTATGACATTTATCAACCGCAGAATTGACACCAGGCGCGATCGGCCCCAAAGGAGCGAGTTCCGTGCGTGAGCATGCGGCGATCGCGCCGCTTCGCGAGCCGGCATTTTTACGCATATGGTCGGCGAGCGTACTGTCCAATTTCGGACAGATGATTCTCGGTGTGGGTGTGGCATGGGAAATGACGCGCCTGACTTCGGTGCCCGGTATGGTGGCACTGGTGCAAACCGCCATGATGCTGCCCTTGATGCTGGTGGCACTGCCGGCGGGCGCGATTGCAGACACCTTCGACCGCAAACGGGTTGCCATACTGGGGCTTTGCATCTCCGCATTTTTTGGTTCGATTCTTTCCGCACTGGCGTTTGTGGAGTTGACTTCGCCCTGGCTCCTGCTCGGCTTTTGTTTCCTGATCGGCACCGGGGTGGCGCTGTACAGCCCGGCATGGCAATCGTCTATCGGTGAGCAGGTAACACCAGAAGTCCTTCCAGCCGCGATCGGATTGAATACGATAAGCTACAATGTCGCGCGCAGTTTTGGCCCTGCGATTGGCGGGCTGATCGTTCTCGCCGCCGGTGCGCAAGCCGCATTTGCGTTTAACGCTGTGAGTTACCTGCCGTTGATCCTTGCGTTTCTGCTATGGAAACGCATTCACCTGCCCTCGAGACTGCCCCCGGAGCGCATCACCCGTGCCATGGTTTCGGGGGTGCGCTACGCGTTTCACTCACACCCCATTCGCACAGTGCTGGTACGCGCATTCGTGTTTGCTTTCGGCGCTGCTACTGCCACCGCAATGGCCCCACTTATCGCCAAGGACCTACTCGGTGGCAACGCCAGTACGTTTGGCATACTGCTGGGTGCCGGGGGGGTTGGCGCAGTCGTCGGCGCATTGCTTATCAATACGTTTCGGGCGCGCTTCAGCACCGCGAAAGCATACTCCATGCTGGCGCTATTGAATGGCTTCGCGTTGATCGCTGTCGGACTCAGTCGCTCATTGCCCCTCACGTGTCTGGGTATGTTTCTGGCCGGCGGCGCTACCATGTTGACGATATCGCTGCTCAATATATCCGTTCAGCTATCCGCCCCGCGCTGGGTGACGGCGCGCGCGCTGTCGCTGTTTTCATCCCTGCTGACCGGGGGTGTAGCGTTTGGTGCATGGTTTTGGGGAATAGTCGCCAATCATTGGGCCATCGACACCGCCATCATTGCCTCGGGAGTGATGATGCTCACCCTGCCCCTGATCACGATGTTCCTGACTCTGCCGGAAGCCAGCCAGGCAGGGGCGGAAGCCGTCGATATTGAGAATGAACCTGAAGTGGGACTTGCCATCACCATGCGATCCGGGCCTATCGTGATCGAAATCGAATATCACGTTGAGCCGGAGGACCCACGGGCTTTTTATACGGCAATGCAGGAGGTGCGAAAAGTGCGATTGCGCAATGGCGGGTTCAACTGGTCGATCGCGCGCGACATCGGCGACCCGTCACTGTGGACGGAGCGCTTTCATTTCCCAACCTGGGGAGACTATTTGCGTATGCGAGATCGCTTTACGCAGGCCGACCTGGACGCACAGTCCGCTGCGAATGCGCTCACTGTAGACGGCAAGATTGCCGGTGTAAGGCGCGGCCTGGAACGGCCCTTCGGCTCGGTGCGATGGAAGGAAAATACGCCGGATCCAAAGCAGGAGTCCGTGGTCTTTATGGGGCCATAACGCACGCATACGGATAGAAAATCGCCTGCAATTTCGTTCGCCAAGGCGCCCAATTGAAGCCGAATAGTCCTGATCGTGGTAACTTACCGCTCGACGCCAAGCCAATGAGGAACACACACGTATGACACCCAACGCTGAATTTTCGGAACTGAGCTGTTACTTGCTACCGGGACACTCGACGACTCCCGCCGACGCGATTGCTGAGGCCAGGCGGGCAGAGGCTTTGGGACTCGGCAAAGTCTGGCTGTCCGAGCGCTTTGACGTCAAGGATGCCGGTGTCATTTGCTCCGCCGCGCTGGCCGTCACGGAGCGTATTCATGTCGCCACAGCAGCGACAAATGTCCACACTCGCCATCCACTGGTGCTCGCTACCCTATGCAACACTTTGCACTACATGTCAGGCGGACGCTTTGAGCTGGGACTTGCCCGTGGCGTCGGTATCCGCAACCAATTGATGGGTTTGCAAGACGTCAGCAACGCGCAGTTGGAAGACGCCCTGAAGATACTGCGTACCTTGTGGCGCGGCGAAAAAGTGATGGGTTACGAGGGAGCGATGGGCACCCTGCCCTACCTGTCCATGGGCGACTGGATCGACGCGGACATTCCCATCCATTTTGTCGGCTTCGGGCCCGGAAGCCTGCGCTTTGCAGGGCGTCACTTTGACGGAGTGCACCTGCATACTTTTATTACCGACGAGGGTTTGCAGCGCGCCTGCGCACTGGTCCGACAAGGAGCAGAGGAAGCCGGAAGAGACCCGGAAAACATTCGCGTGTATTCAGTATTGGCAACAGCGCTAAACCCCAGCCGAGAAGACTACCTGCGCAAATTCGTTGCCCGCATGGCCACTTACATGCAGGCTCCGGGTTACGTCGACACACTGGTCAAGCTCAATGGTTGGGATCCGGCCATTCTGGCCGCTTTTCGCAGCAACGAGATTGTCTCCTCGATCCCCGGCGGCATCGACAGTGTAGCCACCCTGGAGCAGTTGGAGCAGCTCAGTGAACTCATTCCCGAGGAGTGGTTACCCGCCGCTAGCGGATCTGCAGAGGACTGCGCCCGCGCCTGGAAAAACCAGCTGGCACAGGGTGCGCACGGTGTGGTGATACACGGTTCCACACCCGATGAGTTCGCACCGATCCTGGATGCCTATCGGAAACTCGATTAACCCGGAGTGTAATGCCAATATGAAGGGTAGCGGAGCCTATAAAACCATCTGTCGAATCTGCGAGGCGCAGTGCGGGCTGATTGTCAGCACCGAAGGGAACCGTATTGCCGGCATCGAGCCGAACATCGATCACGTCGCCAGCAGTGGGTATGCCTGCATTAAAGGCCTCAGGATGGGGGACTTTGTCCACAGTCCGGACCGTCTCGAAACACCACTGAAGAAGATTGATGGTGAATTCGTCCCTATTGCCTGGGATCAGGCACTGTCGGAAATAGGCACAAAACTCGCGGCTATTCACGCAGAGCACGGTGGCGCCGCAATTGCCGCCTATATCGGAAATCCCATCTCGTTCAGCCTGTGGCCAACGACGATGATCACCTTCCTCCTGAAAGCGTTTGGCGCCGACAAGTTATTCACGCCCGGAACACAGGATTGTGCCAATAAATTTGCCGGCGGCGAGCGCATGTTCGGCAGCGCGAATGACCAGGTCTTTCCGGATATCGATCACAGCCAACTACTTATCGTCATCGGCAGTAACCCCGTTATTTCGAAGATGAGCTTCATCTCCATACCCCACCCGATGAAGCGACTGGCAGCGATAGAGGAACGCGGTGGCAAAGTCTACTGGGTGAACCCGCGCTTTACCGAGTCGGCCAGGCGTATCGGTGAACATGTGCCCATCAGGCCGGATACCGACCTGTTCTTCCTGCTCGGCTTCCTGCACGAAATCATCGCCCGTGATGCCGTCGATCACGAACGTGTCGCCCGCTACATGAATGGCTACGAACAACTGGCGACCATCGCAAAACCCTGGACCCCGGAGCGCGTCGCCGCAGTAACGCGTATTCCGGCGCAGCAGTTGCGCGACATGGTCAGTGCCTACCTGGCCGCGGACGGCGCCGCCCTCTACTCATCCACTGGCGTAAACCAGGGCAGGTTCGGGCTTATGGCGTACTGGATACAGGAGGCGATCAACGCGATTACCGGGAATCTGGACAAGCGCGGTGGCGTACTCGCAGGTAGAGCGGTACTCCCCAGAGCACCGCTGACCGCCGAGAAGGCCAAATCGCGCATCAACAACATACCGTATGTGAACAGTACAATTCCCGCGGGCATCATGGCCGACGAGATTCTGACGCCGGGAAGCGGAAAAGTACGCGCGATGTTTAACATGGCCGGCAACCCGCTGTTGAGTTGCGCCGGCAGTGAACGTCTGGCCACAGCGTTCGACCAGCTTGAACTGTTCGTGTGCATGGATATTGTGCGCAATGAAACCGCCGAGCACGCGGATTACATTTTGCCCGGGCTGCACGCACTGGAGCGTGCCGATATACCATTCTATTTCTTCACCATGATGGGGCTGATGCCCACTCGCAGTTTCACCTATACCGACGCTGTGCTCGAACCCCCTGGCGCCGCGAGGGACGAAGGCCTGGTGTTTCGGCAGCTTTGTCGCGCCGCCGGCAAGCCAATCGCTGGTTCCCGCGCGCTGCAGTGGGTGAGCAACCTCGGGGAGGCCTTAAGTAAGGTACCGGTGCTGGGGCGCCTCACTTCCATGGACAAGCTGTTCCTGTCTCTGCTGACCCGGTCCGCGAAACTCGGTGGCCTGGGCAAACTGCGCAAATCCCCCGACGGCCTGCTACTGCAACCCAACCAGCCGGGAGACTATCTCGGACAGCGGGTATTCACGCCGTCCGGCAAAGTGGAACTGGCACCAGAGGATCTGGTGGAGCGGGCTAAATCCCTGGAACAGATTTACGCGACCGAGCTGTCCAATACCAGTGCGTTGAAACTGATCCAGAAGCGCGAGCGTTTTACCCACAATAGCTGGGCCCACAACTCGGAGGTGTTTGTCAAAGGCGAGCGCAACACCAATTATCTGTACATACATCCTGACGACGCCCGTCCCAGGAACCTTGTCGATGGCGCCTTTGCGCGCATCAGCGTGAGGGATAAGCAGGTCGAGGCCCCGGTCCGACTGGACAAGGATATGCAACCGGGCACAATATCCCTGCCCCACGGCTGGGGCCACCAGCAAGCCGGCGGACTCAATGTCGCCAACAAGACGCTCGGTGTGAACGTCAACATTCTTATGCCCGATGGACCGGATTCGATAGAACCCGGGTCAGGCATGTCACACATGAACGGCGTCATTGCAGAGGTCAGCGCAGTATGAAGCGGCGCTAACCGCAATAAACACCGGTTCGGGTCATTTCCAGCGTCCCTCGTGCGATAGCGCTGCAGGGACAGCACTGCACCGGGCTGTCTGACCGGCTCCACACTTTACTTGCCTATAATCGTGAACATTTTCACAGTTGTGGAACTTTTCTTGCATGTACCCAGTCGATAGTGCCCATACTAGTACTAGTGGTCTTTGCACTAGTGCCGGAGTTTTTTACAACGGGAGGAACCATGAATGCTGTAATCAGGAACGTTGGTCCGGACGGACTGGAGATCAACGTCACAGGCAAACTCAAAGCAGAGGAGTACCGCCTGTTCAAGGAGTTAGCAGAGCAACGTATCGATCGCTTCGGCCAGGTGAACCTGCTGGTCGTGATTACCGAATTTTCAGGGTGGACGCCCGCCGACCTCTGGCAGGATATCAAGCTCGATGTAGACCACTACGGCGATGTGGGTCGGCTCGCGATTGTCGGCCCGGTACCGCTCAATCACTGGATGGCAACGCTGACCAAACCCCTCACATCTGCTGTCGTAAAGTATTATTCGATGGCTGATATCGAAGAGGCCAGAATGTGGATAAGAGATTTGCCGCTGGAACAGCTCGCATACTACGGCTAGGCTTTGTGCCTTTGCCTACTGGCTCCTGCGGTGAGCTCACCGACCCCCGACCTGAGCCCGTCCCCGGTACCACCAACTCGCTGCTATAGTGTTCCAGTCCGCCACAGAGGCTCACGAAACCGGCATCTAATGCTATAGTCGCGCCATGTCGAAAAAACCCCATCCGCTGGACCGCTTTGCCCAAGACCTGCCAGCTGGCACGCTGCAATGGATCGGGCTGCGACCTGCGAGGCGCACCCCCATGCTGGAAGTGCATCAGGCGGCCGCTATTGCCGAATACGGGCTCGAGGGAGACCACAGGGCCGACAAAACGCCTGGCTCCGGACGGCAGGTTACCTTGATCTCCCGCGAGTTTATCCAGCAGACAGCGCATTTTCTGGGGCGGGATATCATCGAACCCGGCATACTGCGCCGCAACCTGGTTGTCGCCGGCATTAATTTGCACGCTCTGCGCCATCAGCGGTTTACGATCGGCGACGCACTGTTTGAGGCAGGCGCCCTCTGCCACCCCTGTTCCCGCATGGAAACGGCACTCGGCACGGGCGGCGTCGCCGCGATGCTCGGTCATGGCGGCCTGTGCTGCCGGATACTCAGAAGTGGGACGATTGCAATCGGCGATAGAGTGCAGGTGCAGGTGACAGCCCAACCTCAGCGCTGAAAATACACGTTATGAACCCGGAAAAGACTATGGACAGAATCGAAAAGCTGAAAAAAGACATCTACAGTTTTGAGGAACTGGATACCCTGGAGAAAAACGCAACCAAGCTGCGCGATAGCGAAACACTACGATTGATTGCTTTGAGTCGCGCATCCAAAACGGCGAAAGGCGAAAAACCCAGCGCTGTTGTCGAAACCAGACGCTCGCGCCGGGACCGCAGTAAATAATGGCAAGTGGCGGCGTACCGGTGCG
>CAXBLZ010000126.1:0-6847 GCA_963976735.1 uncultured Halioglobus sp. | reverse complement strand
TGTTTGCTATGGCTGACCCAGATTATCCCGGCAATGTCTCTGAGCTGCGCCATTCCGGTGAAGGCGAACTCGCGCGCATCAAGATGCAGCCGCATTCCGTGGAGGCTGAACAATCGGTGCTGGGCGGCCTGCTGTTGTCGGCGGACGGCTGGGATTCGGTGGCCGAGATGGTCACCGCCAGTGATTTCTACCGGCCCGGGCATCGGCTGATTTTTCGCCAGATAGCGCAACTCGCCGAGGCCGCAGAGCCGGTGGATGTCATCACGGTGGCCGATAAGCTGGAGGCCTCGGGTGAACTGGACACCGCGGGCGGCCTGCCGTATCTGGCGGAGTTGGCCCAGAATACGCCCAGTGCCTCCAATATCCGCGCCTATGCACAGGTGGTGCGCGAGCGCGCCAGCCTGCGCAAGCTGATCGAGGCCGCGCAGGATATCGCCGAGAGCGGCTTCAACCCCGACGGGCGCAAATCCGAGGAGTTGCTGGATCTGGCGGAGCGCCGGATTATGCAGATCTCCGAGGAGGGCCCCAAATCGGGTGGCCCACAGGATATCAACCCGCTGCTAAAGAATGCTCTCGGGCGCATTGAGGAGCTGTTCCAGTCCGGCGGTGAGATTACCGGCCTCAGTACCGGCTTTATCGAGCTGGACAAAATGACCTCCGGCCTGCAGGAATCCGACCTGGTCATCGTCGCCGGCAGGCCCTCGATGGGGAAAACCAGTTTCGCGATGAATCTCGTGGAGCACGCCGTGCTGACGCAGAAGAAGCCGATACTGGTCTTCAGCATGGAGATGCCGGCGGATTCGCTGATCATTCGTATGCTGTCGTCGATCGGTCGCATCGACCAGACACGCGTGCGCAATGGCAAGCTGGAGCAGGAGGACTGGCCCAAGCTCAACCTGGCGGTCACCAAGCTCAAGGATGTGCCGCTGTTCATCGACGATACGCCCGCACTCACGCCCACTGAAGTGCGCAGCCGCGCCCGCCGGGTCGCGCGCGAACAGGGTGGGCTGGGCATGATTATGGTGGATTACCTGCAGTTGATGCAGGTGGCGGGCTCATCGGAGGGGCGCACCGCGGAGATCTCTGAAATCTCCCGCAGCCTGAAGGCGATCGCCAAGGAGTTCAAGGTGCCGATGGTGGCCCTGTCGCAGCTCAACCGCTCGCTGGAGCAGCGGCCCAACAAGCGCCCGGTCAACTCGGATCTGCGTGAATCGGGTGCCATCGAGCAGGACGCGGATGTGATCATGTTTATCTATCGCGATGAGGTCTATCACGAGGAGTCCGAGGACAAGGGCGTGGCTGAAATTATCATCGGCAAGCAGCGGAACGGCCCGATAGGCAGTTGCCGGCTGGCATTCATCGGGCAGTACACCCGTTTCGAGAATCTCGCGCGCGGCACCTACGACGAGCATTGAGGCGCGTTTAAGCGCCGCCTACAACCCGGTTTTTGCCCTCAGTGCCTGCAGGCGCGCGAGTTGCTCTTCGCGGGCCAACGGCGCCTCGGCGTGCTTTTCCAGTGCGGCGGGCTCGGGTACTTCCAGTGTCTCCCCGCGCAGCACGCGCGCGCAGTACTGGTCGTAGTGGGCCTTGAACACCGGCCAGCTGGTGCGCTCGGTATTGTTGGCCAGAAAGAACCAGTCGCTGTCCCTGCCGGCGAGGTACACGGCGGGGTGGCTCCAGCTCTGTGCGGATTTGGGTGAGGCGGCGCGGCAGGCCTCCACGTAGGCGTCGTGCGGGTGTGGCAAGCCCAGGTCGGACAGGCCCTGCTGGCAGCACTCCAGCATGCGGTTGAGCGTCGGCAGGTACTCACTGTTTTCAATGGCGTGCCTGGCACCCTTGAGAATATGTTCTACCGGGTAGTCCGACAGCGACTCCAGCCACAGCTTCTTGATCTGGTTGAGTTGCTCTGCACTCGGGTAGGCCGCGTAATACTGGTTGTGGTAGTTCAGGCGAAACAGCGCAAAAACCTGGTTCAGCGCTTCGACATGCGCCTCTGTTGCTGGCTTGCGCCGGTACTCAGTCTGCCCACGAGGTGTCGGTGAGGTCTTGTTCGAGGCTGCGATCCCTTGTGCGACCCGTTGTACTAGTTCCCTGCTGTCCGGCATGACTGTGTCCTGCGTGTTCGATCTGGTGGCGTTTTGCCCAGTGGTACTTTACGTGCTGTAAAAATTTGCTGTTCCAGGACGTGTGCGCCTGGTTGCTGTCGCGCCAGTATACGATGAACTCGGGCAACAGTGAGCGGGCAAATTGGATGTCGATGTGCGACAGGCGCAAAATATCGTAGACGTCCTCACTCGGCTGCCATTGTTCGCTGATGCGCTTGGGCTCGGTGCTGTGCTCCAGGCTGGAGGTGTATTTGGCCCACTGGATGCGAATGTGCTGGATAAATTTTGAGTTGAGCTCCTTGGGGCTGGTGCCGCGCTCGCGCCAGTACAGGATGAACTCGGGAATGGCGTCCTCGATAAAGTCGCGGGCGATCTCGCCGCGCTCCATAATCTCCATCGCGTCCGCGCTCGGCCGCCAGTTGTTGTCCAGTGTGGTGGACACCGGCACCCGAAAGGCCTCTGCCTGGTGCTGTTGCTGGCGCCGCCAGAGGGCGATCACATGCTGGCGGAACTTGTTCTCCCAGGCGTGACTGGTCTCGCCGCGCTCGCGCCAGTAAAAGATGAAATCTTCCAGTTGGTCCAGTGCGAACTGGCGCGGTATGTTGTGGTTCAGGGCCAGCAGCTGCAGTAAGTCCTCACTGGGCGACCAGTGCACGGGCAGTAGCCCGGCGCTGCGCCGGGTGGGCAGTGTCGCCGGGGGTGGTGGGGAGGCCGGTTTTTGCGCCTGTGCCGGCTCGTTCAGCGCGAATGTCAGCTGCTCCGATGTCAGTAGCGGTGGCGTGTCGATCAGCAGCACCCCTTTGTCCACGAGGGCGCGACTGATACGGTGCAGGTCCTCGACGGTCCAGAAAGGCAGTGTGCGCAGCAGGAAATCGCGCTCGATATGAAACCAGGCGTGGCCGTTGTGAAGTTGCGGGCTGTTGTGCTCGAACACCTGCTGCAGATGTTGCAACAAAATCGCCTCCTCCAGGCCAATGGTCGCCGCCAGCATCGGAGAAAACAGCAATTGGCGCTCGGGGATGAGGGAGAAATCTGACATTGTGGTACCGGAATCGGGTCGTAAGTTTGGTAGGATACCGCATTCGCGAAAGCTGCGCGCTGGATAAACGGGGAATGCGGTTAATCCGCCTGGAATTCTGATGGCAAAACAAAAAACCGCGTTTGTGTGCAACGACTGTGGCTCCGACTACGTGAAGTGGCAGGGCCAGTGCAGCGATTGCGGGGCGTGGAACACCCTCACCGAAATCAGGCTGGGGCCGGAAAAAGGCTCGGGCCGCGCCGGTGCCGGCACTCCCGCCAGCGGCAAGCGGACGGGGTTTGCCGGCGTACTTCAGAGTGCCCGGGTGCTCAGTGACATCGACCTGCAGGATCTGCCGCGCTTTTCGTCCGGCACCGTGGAGTTCGATCGTGTGCTGGGAGGCGGGCTGGTGCCTGGCTCGGCGATTCTGGTGGGGGGGTATCCCGGCGCTGGCAAAAGTACCCTGCTGTTACAGACCATGTGCCATCTGGCCCGAGACATGGAGGCCCTGTACATCACCGGTGAGGAGTCACTGCAGCAGGTCGCGATGCGCGCCCAGCGCCTGCAGCTGCCCACCGACAAGTTGCGGCTGATGTCGGAAACCAATGTCGAGGCGATTGTGGCCGCCGCCCAGGAGCTGAAGCCCCGGGTGTTGGTGGTCGATTCAATCCAGGTGGTGCACACAGATGAGATCGCCTCCGCCCCGGGCAGTGTCTCCCAGGTGCGCGAATGCGCGGCCTACCTGATCCGCTACGCCAAGCAGACGGGCACTGTGCTGCTACTGGTGGGCCACGTGACCAAGGACGGCTCACTGGCCGGGCCCAAGGTGCTGGAGCATATGATCGACTGCTCCATCCTGTTGGAGGGCAGTGACGACGCGCGCTTTCGGACGCTGCGCGGGCAGAAGAACCGCTTCGGTGCGGTCAATGAGTTGGGCATTTTCGCGATGACCGAACAGGGTATGCGCGAGGTCAAGAACCCCTCGGCGATTTTCCTCGACCGCGGCAGTGAGCCCGCTTCCGGCAGCGCGGTGATGGTGGTGTGGGAAGGCACGCGGCCACTGCTGGTGGAAATCCAGGCGCTGGTGGACGACAGTCAGCTGAGCAACCCGCGGAGGGTGGCCGTGGGCCTTGAGCAAAATCGGCTGGCCATGCTGCTGGCAGTATTGCATCGCCACGGCGGTATGCAGGTGGGTGACCAGGACGTGTTCGCCAATGTGGTTGGCGGGGTCAAGGTGCTGGAAACAAGCGCCGACCTGGCGTTGTTACTGGCGATTGTGTCCAGTTACCGCGACAGGATCCTGCCGCGCGATATGGTGATTTTTGGCGAGGTCGGCTTGTCCGGTGAAATCCGACCGGTACCTAACGGCCAGGACCGGCTGGCAGAGGCGGCCAAGCACGGCTTTACAAGGGCCATCGTGCCCAAGGGCAATGCGCCCAAAGGGCCGATCAAGGGCATGGAGGTGACGGCCGTGGCCAAACTGGCCGATGCGCTGGCCGCGCTGGACTAGCGTCACGCGGCTGTCAGTTGCCCAACTGGCCGAGTTCTTCTTCCAGTGTTTCGATGTCCATATGGGCTTGCAACACCTCCAGCAGTGGCTCCATATTTTCCCGGTCAACATGTTGCACGGCAAAGCCCAATCGGCCCGCCTCCACATGTTGCAGGTAAGCGTGCAATTCCAGTGTGCTACCTTCATCGAGCCTGATGATTAGCGTGAACGGCTCGTTGTACTGTGCGTCCCACACGTCCGGTTGGTCGGTGGCGACGCCAGTGAGTGAGATGTCGATGAGGCGCTGGCGCCATACGCTCCCGCCCTGATGTACTTCCACCGGCAGGGCCAGCTCAATGCGCGTAGAGCGACGTTTCTCGCTAGAATGTTCGGTCATGTTGCGGCTCTTGTTACTCATATCCAGGCGTCACTATAGCGCCGCTGTGGCATGAATGCGAGATTGGCGGCGCGATCGCTATGCGCAACACGCGCAGCGCTGAGGCTATTTGAGCTTGCGGTATTTCAGTCGCTGTGGCTGATTGGCGGCGGCGCCGAGACGCGCTTTGCGATCTTCCTCGTAATCACTGAAGTTGCCCTCGTGGAACACCACGCCGCCATCGTCTTCATAGGCGAGGATATGCGTGGCGATGCGGTCGAGAAACCAGCGATCGTGTGAGATCACCATGGCAGCGCCGGGGAAGGTGAGCAGCGCTTCTTCCAGCGCACGCAGGGTTTCGACATCCAGGTCGTTAGTCGGCTCATCCAGCAACAGCACATTGGCGCCCTGTTTCAGCAGTTTGGCCAGGTGCAGCCGGTTGCGCTCGCCGCCGGATAAATCCTTTACATATTTTTGCTGGTCCGAACCCTTGAAGTTGAAGCGGCCCGCGTAGGAGCGCGACGGTACTTCGTAGTTGCCAATGCGGATGATATCCAGGCCATCAGACAGCTCTTCCCACACCGTCTTGTTGCCGTCGAGATCATCGCGGGACTGGTCGACGTAACCCAGTTGCACCGTCTCACCCACGGTGACCTCGCCGCTGTCAGGTTTCTCCACGCCCATCAGTATCTTGAACAGTGTGGATTTACCCATGCCGTTGGCGCCGATGATGCCCACGATGCTGCCCTTGGGGACGGTAAAGCTGACATTGTCGAAAAGCAGGCGGTCACCGAAACTCTTGGACAGGTTGCTGACGTCGATGACCTTGTCGCCCAGGCGCGGGCCGGGCGGAATATAGATCTCGTTGGTCTCGTTGCGGCTCTGGAACTCCTGTGACTGCAATTCCTCAAAGCGTTGCAGTCGCGCCTTGCTTTTGGCCTGTCGTCCCTTCGGGTTGCTGCGCACCCACTCCAGTTCGGCCTTGATCGATTTCTGGTGCGAGGCCTCCTGGCGCTTTTCCGATTCCAGACGCTGCTCCTTGGCGTCCAGCCAATCCGAATAGTTGCCCTCGTAGGGAATGCCGCGACCGCGATCCAGTTCCAGAATCCAGCCGGCGGCATTGTCGAGGAAATAGCGATCGTGCGTGATCGCCACCACGGTGCCGGAAAAGTCGTGCAGGAAACGCTCCAGCCAGGCGACACTTTCGGCGTCGAGGTGGTTGGTCGGTTCGTCCAGTAGCAGCATATCGGGGTTGGAGAGCAACAAGCGACATAGCGCGACGCGGCGCCGCTCGCCACCGGACAGCGTGTCGACATCGGCGTCCCACGGTGGCAGGCGCAGCGCATCGGCCGCAACCTCCAGTTTGTGGTCGATATTGTGGGCATCGGTGGCCTGAATAATATCTTCCAGTCGCGCTTGTTCTTTCGCCAGCGCATCGAAGTCCGCGTCTGGCTCGGCGTAGTCGGCGTAGACTTTTTCCAGCGCCGCCAGCGCATCGATGGCTTCCTGCACGCCTTCCTCGACATTGCCGCGCACGTCTTTATCGGAATTGAGTTGTGGCTCCTGTGGCAGATAGCCAATCTTGATGCCGGGCTGCGGGCGCGCCTCGCCGAGAATATCGGAATCGATCCCGGCCATTATGCGCAGCAGGGTGGACTTGCCCGATCCGTTGAGGCCCAGCACGCCAATCTTGGCGCCGGGGAAGAACGACAGTGAGATATCCTGCAAAATGGTTTTCTTGGGCGGCACGACCTTGCCAACCCGGTTCATAGTGTAGACGTATTGCGCCATGGAAATTGTGCCCTGCTGAATTCTAGACGGAGTCGATTCTAGTGAAGTTTGGGGTCAGAGTAAAAACT
>CAXBLZ010000125.1:0-6897 GCA_963976735.1 uncultured Halioglobus sp. | reverse complement strand
GGTGCCGTGTAGGCGGCGGTGGTGGTGCCAAACGCATCGACGCCGAAGCCGCCGTTGATTTCGCGCTTGTCACTGAGGTTGCGACCGAACACACCCAGCTCCCACTTGCCGTCCGCGGTGATGAAGGTAATGCCGGCGTTGTAGGTGGTGAAGCCATCGGTGTTGAGCCTGTCGAAACAGCTACAGGCGTAGTCGTTGCTGTAGTAGATCTCACCCTTGTAGTAGGCATCCGCCCGCAGGCGCACGGTGCTGCCATCATTGAGATCCCAGTTGTAGATTGCGGCAAGACTCGCTGTCCAGTCCGGTACGTTCTGGAACTCACGATCACTGAGGTCCTCAAGTTCGCCGGTCGCCGGATTAAACGAGTCGAAGCTGTTGTATTCGGCATTCAGCCAGGATGCGCCGCCGGTGATCGTCAGGTTTTCCATGGGCAGCGCGGTGAACTCCAGCTCGACACCGCTGATGGTGGAATCGGCCGCGTTGGCAACCACCAGCGCAAGTGCGTCGGAGGCGTCCTGCGAGGATGGCCTGTTTACCAGGAATTGCTGGTCCTTGTAGTCATCGTAGAACACGGCGCCATTCAACTGCAGGCGGCGGTCCAGCAACTGTGTCTTCAGGCCTATTTCATAGCTGGTCAGTGTTTCCGGGTCAGCAACTGAAATTTGCGCGGTTGATGTGGGCCGGCCGTTGTAGATACCGCTGCGAAAGCCCTGCGAAATGCTGGAATAGCCCATGATATCGTCGGTGAAGTCGTAATCAAATCCGATTTTCGGAGAGAATTCACTCCAGTCATCCTTACAACTGAATCTGGCGCCATTGCCGTCCGGTGTGACATCACTACAGGATGACGGACCGGTTGGACCAGGCAGGGTAATAGGAGTCTGGCTGGCGCGCTTGATGGTATACATCTTCAGTTTCTTTTCATCGTAGGTATAGCGTGCCGCCACATTCAGTCGCGCTGCATCTGTTATGTGCCAGGTGGTATAGAAGAATGTCGCGTAACTGGTGGTGTCCTGCGAGGTGTCGTAGTCCAGCGTAAAATCCAGTAGCACGGCACCGATAGCCTCATAGAGTCCCTCGGCGACGGTGACATTGGCAGTCGATTTACCGTCTTCCCTGAAATAGTAAGCGCCGACCAGCCAGTCGAAGGTGCTGCCGGACTCATTGCTGAGCACAAACTCCTGGCTGAACTGGTTGGTGTTGAGGTCGTTACCCACCTCGAAGTAGACATTCGGCGCATTGTCCGCATCGCGGTAGTTATGCGAATCCATGTCTCGATAACCGGTGATGGACTTCAGGACCAGTTCGTCGAAATCAACGGTGTTTATCCAGCTTACACCCCACATATCATTCTTCTCACGATCCAGTTCGTTGAGCGCATCACTGCGATCGATATCATCGATATTGGGTTCGCAGCAGATACCCTCGGTGAGACCGACGCTGCCGTTGTAGGCTTTGGCGATAACGGCGTCAGGATTAAAATCCGTCAGTACCTGGGGGTATACATTCTGGTCGATATGCGTGTAGTCGAGCGCCACGTGCGAACTCCAGCTATCGGTGAAGTTCGCATTAAAATGGGTTCGCACAGCCCAGCTATCGTTGTTGCCGGCATCGTGATTGCGGTTGCGATGCTGCCAGCCGGATGAGTTTTTTGTCAGCACGGCCACACTCGCCGCCACATCATCGGTAATCGGCGCTTCAGCGTAACCGGAAAAGGACACGTAATCGTACTCGCCGCCCGTCAACTCCCCCATATAGCTGGTATCACCATTGGGCACCTTGGTGGTCACCGAAATGGCGCCGCCGATCGTATTCTTGCCGTACAGCGTTCCCTGCGGTCCACGCAGCACATCGATACTCGCGATATCAGATAACTCAAAGTTGGAGCCGACCGTGCGCGCCAGGTAAATGCCGTCGAGGTAGAGCCCGACACCCGGGTCTGTGGTCAGGCTGTTGTCAAACTGGCCGATACCGCGCTGGAACGCCTGCAGTGAGCCGCTGCTGCCATTGTTGGCAGACGAGAATGACAGGTTGGGAGACACCTGTTCTATGTCTTTCACCGTAAAGAACTTGGATTGATCAATGACCGAACCAGAGATAGCCGTAATCGCAATCGGCGTGCCCTGGACGTTTTCATCCCGCTTGCGCGCGGACACGATGACCTCTTCCAGTATCGCGCCCGCTTGCTGCGCGTACGCCACCGGATTCAATGGCGTCAACGGAATCGAGAACAGTGCCAGGGTTGCCACGTAAGGCGTATATGCGCGCATGAATACCTCCAAAGGGATAGTTTCTAATTGTTATGCTTCAGTTCGGCGGGTCACATCCCTTTGCCCGCATCGATTCAAAATAGCCGGTCGCTGGTAAACAGTGCCAGCAGCGTATTATCAGGCGACCGGGTCGAACTCAACGTCTGCGTAAACCGGGTTGTCTCCGTTTACGATGGCAGTCGTGGCGCGCTCGTAGTACTTTGTAAATGGATGCGTGAATATCCAGAAACTGCGCGCTTTTATCGCCGTGAAAACCCGCTCTGCACATGCATCTGATGTGATGAAATCGGGCAGCTCTTCCATCATCTTGACATTGGCCTCGCTCTCCTCACTGCCAGCGTCGAGACCCAGCAAGTCGTCACTTATCGGCGTCGATACGGGCCCGGGACACAGCAGGGACACATCGATATTTGCACCGGCCGCTGCGAGGTCGTAGCACAGCGACTCAGTAATGCCTCGCACTGCCATTTTGCAGGCGGTGTACTGCGCCATATTCGGTGCCGCCACCAGTGAGCCGACCGAACCTGTATTGACGATATGCGCTGGCACGCCCGCAGCAATCATGCCGGGCACAAACGCATTTATGCCATTTACCACGCCCATCACATTGACCGAGAGCATTGTCTGCCACTCTTGCGCGCTGTGCGTCCAGGCCTGTCCGACGCGCAGAATACCGGCGTTATTGAATAGCAGTGACACGGGACCGAGTTCGTCGACACAGCGTCCGGCAAATGCCTGAACCGACACCGCATCCGACACATCGACCTCGACCGCCAGCACCCTGGCGCCCTTGGACTCGAGTTCGGCGGCCAGTTCAGACAGCCCTTTCAGGTACAGGTCGGCAATCGCAACGTTCATGCCTTCTGCAACACAGCGCCGGGCCAGTGCTTTGCCAATCCCACTTGCGGCACCGGTAACAACCGCTACCTTGCCCTTGAAATCTTCCATTCTGCTTACCTTATTGTTCTGTGTTCAGCGGCTGACAGCGCGTCAGCAAATGCACTGTAGCGCTGTCTGTAGCGGGTGATAAGACACGGCTCGGAAACTGATTGTGTCCAAATGTGCGATAAACGCGGAGGGCTATTCGGTCTGGTACCAGATCGCGGAACTGATCGCCCGCTCCTGCAGAGTAGTGGGCTCGGGTGCCTCGATATCCAGACGCATGGCATCGTAGGTCGACCAGCGCGGCGTTGGAATTTCAATCGCGCGCGCGTAGTAAAACGCCTCCTGTGCAGGGTCGAATTGCGGATCCTGCCAGAACGCGCTCAACTGCGTTGCACCGATACTGTTCTTGTAGGTTGCAGTGGCGACATCCACCGTATTACCCACTGGCGGCACGGTGCCGTCGGCGCCCATTGCTCTGCCGTCGGAAAGCGCCACGTCGAAAATCGTTTCATGCGTGGCACCCCGGGCATCCACCCAGCCCTTGATGACCTGCAGCCGATCGAGGTTGGCGCCTTCGGGATCCTTGGCCGCCCACAGTGCGAATGTCGGGGCCGCTGACGCGTCGGCGCCCTGGCCCGGGAGTTGAAGTGCACCCCCCATCGGAACGCCCCGGGCATAGGCCTGCTCCAGCAGTTCTACACTGTCCATCATAGCGGCGTCGTAATCAAAACTGCCGAAGAACCGCAGGCTGATACGCGGGCCGGAGGTGGCGAAGGTCTCCTTGCGCATCAGCGCATCGAAGATTGATTCCCGCGTATTCTCCTGGGCCCACACCCCGGCGAGGCCGGCGGCACCCCATTTGCGCGAGCGCTGCATTGACTCCGGTAACATGAGGGATTCCCCGAGCCGCAGGCCAGCCGTTCCATCCATCAGCGGCAGCTTGCCAGTGAAATTATCTTCCTCGACAGGGGTGCTCGCATTGTGGCTGTCGCTGCTGCCGATCACACCGAAACGATAGGGATTGAACCCCTCGGTATGGGAGAACTCGATACCGGTGCGCATCGCATCGCGCGTGTAGCTGCCACGTGGCTCGCTGTAGTCTCCCGTGGGGCTGAGCATGGCGTTCATAATCTCAAAATCGGCAAACTCGTCCTCCGGCGACAACACCGGGTGCGTATCCGAGGTGCCCTTGATCTGCATGATTTCGCTGACTGGCTCGTTGCGCATGCGCTGCTCGGCGTATTCAGGCGTCATCGGGCTGCCATCAAACTTCACACGGTCATACATCAGGCCGTTGGAGACATTGCCGTTGTGCGGAATGGCCAACACTTTTTTACCCTCTGCCCGCTGCTTATCCAGCGCATCCCAGAGGTCCTCGGGGTTATCGGAATCCAGCGATGTATAGGGGAATTCGGGCACATTGGTGTCCCGGTAAATCACATTGCGATGCAGGTTCTGCTCTCCGGGCATCGACGACCACTCGTAACCCACCAGTGTCGTGAACACGCCCGGTTCGTAGTGGGCATTGGCCGTATCGACCATCAACTTCCAGGAGTTGAGCGCAATTTCCCGTATCTCAGGCGTGTCACCGTAATCGTCAAAACCCTTTACATTGCTGGCAATTTTCAGCAACACGATCGAGAGGGATAGCGGGCTGTCATTGAGCAGGCGCTCGCGCAGGCTGCGCTCTTCAAAGGGCAATACGATGCTGTCATCCGCGCGTGCGGCCCCCATATACTCCGAGTGATCGGTGACAGCGGCGAAATCCAGCGGACGGTCGATTTGAATGGCGTAACCGGCACCGTGTTCAATTGTGCCGCCGCGTGTAAACACATAGGCGTCATCAGGCGTCGCTTTCACGCCCATGCTGTAGGCGTCTGTCGAGTAGCTGGTATGAATGTGCAGATCACCCCAGAGCAAATGGCGGGTGGGACTGTACTCAACCGCCGGCTTCGGAGGGGGAGACTCAGCCTTGGCCGGGTCATACGCCGGAAACAATGTCGGATCCTCGACCGGTCCACAGGCTGTCAATGCGACAATTCCCAGGCCACAGAGAGCGGTTTTCAAAGTCGGTATCATCGTTGTTTTATCTCTTTCACTGTTATTTTTACGGATCAATGCGGCTATGACTTTTTGTCCCGCGACGACGGCGATAGAAATACAGCGCGATCGCCAGTACCAGAGCTGCGCCGATATAGGGCAAGTACTTTGGCAGGTAGAAAAATACGATGGTATTGATCATCACCTGCTTTGCCACCGAGTAATTTTCCGGCATCGGTAGAACGCCATTTTCCTGGGCATAGGCTTCATAGTCCGCCTTCATGCTCTGAAACAGATCCGGCTTGGTTGCATGCAGGTCGACAGTCTCTCCCGGATCCTCGCTGATATTATACAGTCGCCACTGCCTGTCCCCGGCGGGCGGCTGGTTTCTCACCAGCTTGTAATCACCGCGATACAGCGCCGAATTCCCCGAGAATTCGTACCCTATCGGCTCGTCGCTACTGTATCGCCCAGCGGAGTTATCCACCAGTGCGGGGACCAGGCTTTTGCCGGTCATGGTTTGACCTGCCACTGACGACAGCGTTGAGCCCAAACCGGCGATCTCCAGCAAGGTGGGGGCAAGATCGGTGATATAGGCAAACTCGCGGTTCACTGCGCCCGGAACGACCGAGGGAAAACCAGAGATTACCAGCGGCACGCGGACGCCGCCCTCGCCGGACGAAAACTTGGTTCCACTCAAGGGCGTGTTGGATAGCGCGCCCCAGTGACTGCCAGCCGCCACCCAGCTCCCCTTCTGCCCCAGGGTCTCTACCTCGCGGTGGTAGTTGTCCTCCAACCAGCGCCGCCCCCAGGGGTTGTCATACGGCTCAGTAGCCGTGGCTCCATTGTCTGAAAACACCACAAAGACAGTATTGTCGTACTGGCCGGACTGCCGCAGGTAGGTGATGAGCCGGCCGATATCGTAGTCCATCGCAGTGGCCATACCGGCATAGGCCTGCATTCGGCGCGCCTCGAAATACTGCTCCTGCGGGGACAGCGCGTCCCACTCCTCCTGTGATGGGCCCGCGGCGAGGGTCGCGCCTGCGTCGATCAGCCCGTATGAGCGGAGTTTCCGGATTCTCGCCTCACGGACTTTGGCCCAGCCCTCGGTGTAACGCCCGCGGTATGCGTCAATGAAATGCGCCGGCGCTTGCAGCGGCAGGTGATTGGCCTGAAACGCCAGGTAAGCGAAGAACGGCTTGCCCTGCGACTGCGTCGACGCCAGGAAATCTATCGTGGTGTCGACAAAGTAACTCGATGAGTAGAAATCCTCAGGCAGCGACAGCATGCGTTCGCCATCGTTATACCAGCGCGCCTCAGGATACATCGGCAGGTAGGGACGCATCTCAAAGTTGTCTGAGCCGCTGTCGGCCTGGATCACCGAGCGATCAAAACCCCGTGCGGGCGGCAGATTGCCCGGCTCCGTACCCAGATGCCACTTGCCGGCGACAATTGTACGGTAGCCCATTGACTGCAGCGCGCTTGCGACGGTCTGTACGCTGTCATTCAGTACGCCGTCGTAGCCGGGCTTTCCCCGGTGCGACAGCGGCATCAGCTCCCGCATGCTGCCGACACCGGCACGGTGGTTGTCGACGCCAGTCAACAGCATCGCCCTGGTCGGGGCGCAACTGGAGGCCGCGTGGAAGTTGGAGAACCGTACGCCCGCGTTGGCCAAGGCGTCGATATTGGGCGTGTCGATCTC
>CAXBLZ010000124.1:0-7063 GCA_963976735.1 uncultured Halioglobus sp. | reverse complement strand
AGGTATTTGGGGTCAGAGTAAAAACTCTTTGGAGTTTTTACTCTGACCCCAAATACTTTACTCTGACTTCAAATACTAGACTATCCTTCAGAATATCAAGTTACTGTGAAGCGGAAAGGAAAGGAGAGATCAGCATGAGAGTCGGCTACGTAACACTCGGTACCAACAATCTTGAAAAGGCTTGTGCCTTCTATGATGCACTTATGGGCTCCATAAGCTTCAGTCGTATCTGGGATGACGGCAAGTTGATTATTTGGGGTAAATCTCTGGAAGAGGCCGCCGTGGGAATCACGCCGCCCTTTGACGAAGGTGTCGCTACTGTCGGCAATGGCGTGATGGTTGCGATGCAGATGGACAACGAGCAGCAGGTGCACGCTTTCTATGACAAAGCGATCGCATTGGGTGCAACAGATGAGGGTGCACCTGGACAGCGTATTAATAACTTCTACGCTGGCTATTTCCGCGATCTGGATGGTAACAAACTCAATGCGTTCTGCTTCAACGATGTCACGGTTTGACGTCGCTAAGTGAATGGGGTAGTTGGGAGTATTTGGGGTCAGAGTAAAAACTCGATGAGTTTTTACTCTGACCCCAAATACTCAAATACTCTCTCAATTACTAAATCGGGCGCTGGCCAATAATTGTCACGCGATCCATCTGCCGGCGTTGGGGCCAGTAGTCGTTGGCGGCATAATGTTGAACGACGCGGTTGTCCCAGAATGCGATGCTGTCCTTCTGCCATTTAAAGCGACACTGGTATTCAGGTACGCGCGCTTCCAGAAAGAGCCGACCGAGAAGCGCGTCGCTTTCAGCTCTGTCCATGCCGACAATGTGACTGGTGAAGGCGCCGTTGGCATAAAGGGAGCGCTCCCCGGTCTCGGGGCTTGTGCGAACGAGCGGGTGCTCAACAGCGGGAAACTTCTTCTGCTGCTCCGCGAGCTGCTCCGGGGTGAGTAGCATGCCGAAACTTTGCGTGAAGTCATTCACTGCGCGTTTGCCCTCGATCAGCGTCTTGGTCGCTTCGTCGAGGCATTCGTAGGCGGCAACCATGTCCGCGAACAGTGTGTCGCCGCCTATTTCGGGGACGATATGCGCGCGCAGGACGGACCCCAACGACGGGATCTCGCGCCAGCTGACATCGCTGTGCCAAACATTCTCCACGCCAATCATCTTCTCGTCTTTATCGAAGCGGACAACTTCAGCTTCCGGGGCAGTAGAGGGTATGAAGGGGTGCTCCTCGAGCTCACCAAAACGCCTGGCGAAGTCGAGGTGTTGCGCTGAGGTAATATCCTGGTCGCGAAAGAAAATGACGCGGTAGGCTAGCAGCGCCGCATAAATCTCATCGAACGTTTCCGAATCCAGTGGCTCGCGCAGATCCACGCCGCTGATCTCGGCACCAATACACGGGCTGATACGTTTCGCAGTAATGCGTTTCCATTGGAGTTGGCTCAGCTTCTCGTGCCTGTCCTTCAGGTACTGGCGCGGCCCTGGCGTGATATTGTGTTGAATGTTATGTTCAAACTTCATGCGCTTAACCCTTCATTATCGCGAAGATCATTGTGCAGTTAGGCCTGTGTAATGTTTGGCGTCAGGTAATTTGGATAATTTGGATAATTTGGGGTCAGAGCAAAAACTCAGCGGAGTTTTTGCTCTGACCCCAAATTACCTGACCCCAAATTACCGAAATAACCTATAACTGGCTAGAGCTTGCCGAGCTGATCCATCATATCATCGAAGCTCCAGTGTGCTTTCATGGATGTGATGAGCCCTTCCTCATTGACGTGGTAGGTCGCCAGCATATCGCACTCTGTGAAATTGCCGTCGCCAACCGCATTCTTTGCCACCTGCGCCACGCAACAGCAGTACTCGCCACTGGTCCAGCGCTTGTTGACGGTTATCTCAAGATTCGCCTTGCCTATCACCGCATCCCAGAATGCTGCTATCGCCTGTTTGCCGTGATGCCCTTCGCCGGAAGGGTCCATGGGCGATATCCCCACTGGATCACACACCACCGCATCTTCGGTGTAAAGCGCGAGCCATGCTTCCTTGTTGCCTTCCATCGCATACTTGATTGACTTTTTATTGGCCTCGACTGCGAGGTGGGTTTTATTGCTCATGGTTTATGCTCCTTCCGTACTGTGAATGAATAGGTTGCCGTATCAGCCTCTTCACTGGACCCGCTTTAGAGTGTCGCTCGCCCGCACGGGTTTGGCCAGTGCTAACCCCACAAGCCGAGGTTCCCCATCATGTCCTTGAATCGCTCCATGGCTTTGATCTTGGTTTCCAGCAGTGTGTGATCCTCGCCTTCTTTCACCCAGGGCGCACGTCCCCAGGGTGAGGGTGTCCAGGGCAGGACACTGGAATGGTAGGTCCCTGCGGGATCAAGCGAGTCGAGGAATGCCTGGTCCATCAGCTCCATCGGGGTCAGAACAACGTCAAAGGGCTGATCGTATTTGCCGTTTTCACGGCGCAGGTCGAATATGTTGTCGACGACGCGTTTCAGTTCATCGTTTTTCGAGGGCACGCCCAGCCAGCCGTCGTTGTCGGCGGCCCGGCGCAGGGCGGCCTTGCTTTTACCCCCGACCCAGAATGGAATCGGCTTTTCAGGTGCTGGCGACAGAATGACATCGGTGTAGTTAAAAAACTCCCCATCGCAGGACACCACATTGCCAGTATGCAGATCGCGCATGCATGCAATAATCTCGTCCAGCCTGCGGCCCCGAGTCCTGAAATCCACGCCCGCAATATCAAATTCCTCTTTCAACCACCCTGCGGATACCCCGCAGCGAACGCGGCCTTTGGTGAAAATCGCCGCAGCGCCGGTTGCGCGGGCAGCGGTAAAAGGGTCGCGCAGTGCGGCAAGGTAGATATTGGTTGCGAGTTTGAGCTGGTTGGTAGCCACACCCATCGCGGTTAGCGTGATCCAGGGATCTGTCCAGGGGTTGGTGTTGGGCCACCAGACTTTGCCATCTTCGGTATAGGGGTAGGGTGTCTTGATGTCAGCCGGATAGACGAGGTGGTCTGGCACGGTGATCCCCTCGTAGCCCAGTTCCTCTGCTTTCCTCGCGATTTCAACAAATTGATCGACTTCCACCGTGTTGACTAGCGATATCCAGTACTTCATTGCGCATTCCTTATTTTGAGTCATAGTGCGTATCTTATAGGCACCATATTAGCCATATGAACTTCAATTTGAAGAAGGCCTGCTACTGGAGACAAAATGAAGCACGCGGTGGAATATATGTTCATACCGAAAACACTTTCTGCACTGCGTGCCCATGCGGTATGTTGCGGGCAGGAAGTTTATGAGCAGAGCCGTAGCGCGTCAGAAAGAAAAGACTAACGGCGGCATGACTAACGCGTTGTAGTATTGTCTCAAAAGAAGCTGATCACTGACCGGATATCACCATGTCGCTAAGAGCGCCAATGACAACAGCCACCCAATGCCCCTGCGGAAGCGGGGCATCGTACTCAAGTTGCTGTGGCAGCTATCTGGACGGGGTTGAAATACCCCAAAGCGCCGAGCAACTGATGCGCTCACGCTATTGTGGTTTTGTACTTTGCAATGAGCCCTACCTGTTGGCGACCTGGCATCCTGATACGCGTCCTCGCCGGGTGCGGTTTGATCCCGCGCAGCGATGGCTGGGACTCAGGATTTGCGGCACTCAGGACGGTGGCGTCGATGATGTAACAGGGACGGTTGAGTTTGTCGCTCGGTTCAAGGTTGATGGCAAGGGCCATCGCCTGCAGGAGATTAGTCGCTTCGAAAAGATAGACGGTCGCTGGTATTACCTGGATGGAGTGCATCTGTAGCACATAGTTTTGTAGTTTGGTGTAGTTCGCGGTCATAGTTTGGGGTCAGAGCAAAAACTCATTTAGTTTTTGCTCTGACCCCAAACTATGAAAGAGTTTTTGCTCTGACCCCAAACTAACCCCAAACTATGAGGCTGGTCAGGCTATGCGGTGCAGCGCGCAAATTTTGTTGCCGGATGGATCGCGCAGATAGGCCAGGTAAATCTTGCCGGCAACGCCTTCGCGGACGCCGGGAGGGTCCTCGCAGGTGACGCCGCCATTGGCAAGACCTGCGGCGTGCCAGGCATCGGCGGCGGCGGTGTCTGCGGCAGCAAAACCGATGGTACTGCCGTTGCCCGGGCCTGCCGGTTCGCCATTGATGGGTTTGGTGATTGAGAAGATGCCGCTGTCGGTGAAATAGAAGCAGCGGCCCTTGTCATCAATGACACCGGGGCCGTGTCCGAGGGCGCCGAGTATGGCGTCGTAGAACTTCTTCGATGCCTCGACGTCGTTTGCGCCGACCATGATATGACTGTACATCCAAATTCTCCTGATTGATTGCCTTGAGATGAAGGGAAGCGCCTGCTCTATACAAGCGGATCAGAGTATAGCAGTGGGCAGGGCAGTTGGATGCAAGCATTGCAACGGATGCATCGCCGGCGGCGGCACACCGTGTAGTTTCCAGGCACGCCAATGCCGCGTTGTTATGCGTGGGGGCACCGCGATGATCGATTCTGATGCCGCGAGCTAAAGCGCTGGTGAGCGACACTGCCCGCGTTCCACTTTTAGATACGACGATCCAGCCATCCACCCATCCAGCCACCCATCCATCCAGCTATCCACCCATCGAGGGCTATACCGCGATCACCAATCCAGTTTCACATTGGATCCGCGGTTAGGAAAAATGCGAGTATATTCCTGCTGTGGCTCCCACAGGAGGGTGCCACAGCAATGACTCAATAAAGGGGCCGGGAAAGTGGGCGCAAAAGTTCAGAATTGTCGCGAGCCAGTGGTGCTTGAACACTGTGAAACAGAACTGACACCGCAATGTGATCACAAACCAGAGGCATCAGAAAAGCCCGGGTTACAAGCCGATGTCTGATAACAGCGCACTGTCAGTACTGACGCTGAAGCGTCGAGATGAATCAACGTTTACGGGAAGATCAATCCCGTTTGAGCCGCCGGTGATTTTTGGCGGACAGCTGCTGGCCCAGGCCCTGTTCGCCGCTGCCAATACGCTTGCGGCCGAGCGCCCGGCGAGTCATTTGAATGCCCACTTTCTCAACTACGGCGATCCACTCAAAGAATTGGAGTTTCATGTCCGCGCCCTGAAGGACGGTAAAAACCTCAGTGTGCGTCAGGTAGAGGTACTACAGGAAGGCCGCCTGCTGATGCTTGCCACAGTCGCGTTTGCGCAAGCCAGCGACGGCTACGATTTTCACAGTGCCATGCCGAACAGGCCGCGGCCGGATGATCTGGTTGGTAAAGGCAATATTGGCTTCAGTCTGGGCACCGATGAGGATGCTTTTCCGTTCAGGATGGTGGCTTGTCCGGACGCCTTTGAAAACGCGGTCAATACATCGAGTATCTGGGTCAGGTCCCTGGTGGACAGCGCTGACAGTCCTCTGTGGCAGCAAATGCTGTTCGCGTTTATCTCTGATGCCACCGTCCTGCAGTCGGCCCTTGCCCCTCACGCGCTCGTCTTCAATACCCCGGGCCTCGTTGTCGCCACCATGAACCATACCATCTGGTTCCATCGTGCACTTCGCCTGCACGACTGGATGTTGATTCACAGTGAGTGCCCCAGTACTGGCGCCGGCCGCGCTGTCTCGTTGGCACATGCCTACAGCAGCGCCGGCGAACTGCAGTGCACAGTGGCGCAGGAGGGTGTGCTGAAAGGCGCGACAAGCTGACGGTGTTGCCGTGAAAATGTGGCTGTGGCACGCTGTAAAACCCCGCCTGCCTATTGCAACACAAAGGCCTGATGGTATCGTCAGCAACCACTGGCCACGACTGACATAAAAACTCCCTTATGGAATACCCCTCTCCCGATCAGCCAACGGCAATAAAACTCATCAACCGCATCGGGCGCGTGATGAGTAAAGTGGGTATTGAGCGGCCCCGGCTGCTGCCCATCGAAACCCTGGTTCGAGCGGCAAAAAAGCAGACAGGGCTGAGCGACTTTGGCGATGAGAGCTTTATGCCGGCGCTGGAAAAGCTCGCTGTATCACTGGAGCGGGAAGCGCGACTGTCGCAACTTGGGCGTATTGCTGTACATGGCATGTTG
This sequence comes from uncultured Halioglobus sp., assembly GCA_963976735.1. Taxonomy (GTDB): domain Bacteria; phylum Pseudomonadota; class Gammaproteobacteria; order Pseudomonadales; family Halieaceae; genus Marimicrobium. The sequence goes on along the minus strand of CAXBLZ010000124.1, from coordinate 984 downwards.
TTGGATAACCTCAAGCTGCGCTTGAACCTGACGCAGTACCGCAAACAGCGGCCAGAGGTTGCGCAGCAAAAAATTACACGGCCTCTGTTTGTGCTGGGCCTGCCGCGCACTGGCACCACGATACTGTATGAACTGCTGGCGCAGGACCCGGCGCACCGGGCGCCCGCCACATGGGAAGTGGCGCAGCCGATTCCTCCGGCGCAGCGCGGCAGCTTTCACACCGATCCGCGCATTGCAGAGGTGGAGAAAGGTGTGAGCAAGATGGAGTTGCTGGCCCCGGGCTTCCAGGCGATTCACGCGATGGGGGCAGAGCTGCCACAGGAGTGTGTCACCCTGCTGGCACCGCATTTCATCTCTGATCAATTTGGCGTGAGCTTCTATATACCCGAGTACCGCCACTGGACACTGTCGCAGGATATGACCGCCGCCTACCAGTGGCATCAGCAGTTTCTCCAACACCTGCAGGTGGATTACAGCGAACAGCGTTGGGTATTGAAAACGCCGCCGCACCTGGCGTATCTCGACACGCTGATCAAGCAGTACCCCGATGCCGCTATCGTGCAGACCCACAGGGCACCCATGGCGGTATTGGCGTCAATCTCGAGTTTGTCCTGTACCCTGCACAGCGCGTTCAGTGATGACATCGATCCGGTCGCCATCGCCCAGGCTGAAGCCGAGTATTTTTCTGAAATGCTAAGGCTGGGTATGGAGCAGCGGGCGGCTATGCCTGATGAGGGTAGCCGGGTATTTGATATACAGTTTGACGATATTATTTCCGATCCGATTCAGGTCATCGAGAACCTCTACCGCCACTTCGATTTTGACTTTGGTGACACCGTGCGTGAGGCCATGCAGCGCTATCTGGATAACCGGCCGCGTGACAAGCATGGTGAGCACCACTATACACTGGAGAAGTTCGGGTTAAGCGAGCGTCAACACGGGCCGCTGTTTGCCGACTACTGCAAGCGCTTTGACCTGTGACGC
>CAXBLZ010000123.1:0-7330 GCA_963976735.1 uncultured Halioglobus sp. | reverse complement strand
TCCTCAGTAGCAGGTACATGAACAGCAGTGGAATAACCACCGTTTTGAGCAGCAACGACACCAGTAGGTTGATGCAGTTGTCAGCGAAGCTACTAAGGCTCGCATTAATATCATTCAGTTTCTGTTTCAGGACGGCTGGATTGGGTGCGTCGGGCAGGCTATCCCAGAAGCTACAGTTCTCACCTCTTTGCTGCTTTTTCAGGCAAGCCATTTTGTCCTCTGACTTCTGTAGTTCGTCCTCGATCGCGGTGAGGCTCGCCGCAGTCGACTCCTGCTCGAATTCCAGTTGCTTCAGGGCATCCTTTGCCTTCTTTACCACTTCTGGGCAAGTAGGTGACAGAGCGGACATCTTGCATAAACCGCCTGCTTGGTCAGCCAGGGTTTCAAGGTTTGCCTCTGCCGCTTGAACTGCAGCATCAAGCAAATCGAGAGCACGCCCGACTTCATTGCGCTGCTGTTCCAGTTTGACACGCTCCGACTGCAGTGCAGTCAATAAAGCCCTGGCCTCATCTTCCTTTCTGGACAGCGAATCCAGTTCGCGCAAATCACCCTGGAAATTCTCCATGGCGATATGGCGCTGTTGATCCGCTTCATCCAGGAATAGGGTATCGACCCAACTGTTGGCGATGACAACCAGGCCAAGTGAGAAGCGCAAAAACGCGATCGTAATAAATACGCGCAGCGTTGCCGAGAGCAATCGGCGGTTGCCGACGAATAGGCTGACGCCCGCAACAGCCGCTGCCGCCGATAGCAGAACGTTGAACATTGTCTCGGAGACGATGGCAAGCAGTATTTTTTGCAGTGCGAGGGAGCCCAGCGCCCACAGCACGAACTCCGAAAAACGCTCAATCAGGTCGTTGACCGGGTCCAGTACCTCTCCGATACTGAATGTCATCACCAGTACGTTGACTTCCGTTCCCTGCAGCACTGAAACAAGGGCGTTGATGCCCCTCGCGGTGCCATAGATCAACCCTGCGTTGGTAATCGAGTGGTTGATGTCCTGCGATGAGAAGTCGTCGAGCACGCCGTGCCAGCCGAGAATGGGGAGACCGATCAAGAGCAAGAGCCAGAGGTAGCGCCAGGGCGAGGGTTGGTAGTGAATGGGGATGTTCATGTGTGATCCTGTTGGAGCTTTGTGCAACCATATTTACTCTGTCTCGACGCCAACCCATCGAGTAACCGATGCTGCGCCGGGCCATGCCGGGGATATTGATAGCACCACCGAAAAAATAGCAACACCAAAAGCGTTCCCCCCAGTGAAAGAGTGTAGCCGCTTGATGCGCAGGTCGACTGGCTTTGATGTGGGGCCGTTAATTTTCCCCTATCATCTGCTGTTCTACGGGGCAAAGATATCCGAGTTTTTCGCATAGGTTTTGATCAACGCGGCATCCTCCGGGATCAGGAAGCCCTTGCTTACCGCGTCATCGGCCGAACTGATCACGGCTTCGATATACTCAGCGTTGTCCGCGTACAGTGAGCCCAGCGTCGCGGCATCAAACAGGAAGGTAGTGCCGGAGAGGAAGCAGAAACCCGCCCCTTCGCGAGGTTGTCCCTCACCCGATAGAGTGGCAATTGGCACATCGACGTAAGGTGTTCGAATGCCGCCTTTCACATTGCCCAGATTATCCAGTACAAAAGCGGCTGGGGAGCCGGCGACCTCGAGCCGGTCTGCCATTGTCGGTGCAGTGCCATCAACCAGCCATGTATTCAGCGCCCGGATCGCGGCGTTGGCAACAAAATGCTGTGGCCCGGCGTTGACAGGTTTGGCACAGTCGATGATGCCGGGGATCGGTGTAGCATTCTCTACAACGGCGGCAATGTTCGGATTGGTACCGGTGTCGAGGCGGTTATCAATAAAGGTGTACAGGTCAGCATGGGCAGTACCAGCGGCCTCCCACAGGCGAAAGTAGCTGCTGTCGTCCTGCCGACTCGGATAGGAGCCCAGCACGAACAGGTCCGTCTCAGTTTGCAACATCATCACTGGCGTGCCGAGGTCAGTCCTGACGCGGACAATCTCAGGAATGATAGTGGACTCTTCCATGAATTCGCTGTTCAGGCCCGCACTGCTTGCGAGGCGACTATGCACAAAGTAGGCATCGTAGAGGGCGTGTATCGGAGCAAAGGCGTTGACGTACGTCATCATGTAATGCGCTGATTGTGATTCACCGGCCGCAATGAGGCGCTCAGCGGTAAGGCCGCCCAGCGGCGCTACGCCCTCGGGTGTGCGCAGCGCCTGGGCGATTTGTGAAAACATATCGTAGGCGTAGCTATCGCCGGGATGATGAATGTCGGTATAGCGATTGGGGTCACCGCCTGTGAGTGCCGCAGCACTGCCGTCAAGCAGGGACTCGACACCCACCTTCTGTGCCGTGACGCCCACCCAGGCATATCCCTGGCGTATCAATTCAGTGTGCAGCATTCCCCAATCGGGAGCGGAGTCGAAACCGGCGCTGACGTTCAGCCACTCAACGACGACTGTGCCATTAAAATCTGCCGCATCGATCGGGCGGTTTACGACGATGCGGGTCTTGTAGTTGGCCTGTTCGCTGGCTTGTACCTGCCACTGACCGTCGGAGTCGAAAGCATTCACGTTGGTATAGTTGTTGGCAGTACCCGAGACGAAATACTCGGATTGCTCATAACCTTGCGCTGCCAGTGAAAAGAAGGTGCTGACCAGCACGGGCGACCCTGCAACCGGGCCTTCTGCGACAGCGGCGGGTACCATCACCGTGCTGGCGTTGCCGGCACCGGGTACACCCAGCGTCGAAGCGGCGGCCATTGTATTGCTATTGCTGCTTCCGTCACTGCAGGCCCCAAGCAGGGCGCTGAGCGCCAACAGCAGTGCGGCGTATGTTCGTGGTAGTGAAAACTTCAACGTGTATGTCAGCATAGTTGGGCAACTGTATCTATTTTTATTAAGTGGTAGGCCTATATAGTAAACACAATCACTGATGGGGGATACCAGCACGGACGTGTTGATCCGGGCAGGATAACCCGTCAAACACCCGGATAGCTGTAGTGTGCCTGCAACCCCAGGGGTAGACCGATGGCCCAGTATAGCAGCAGGAATAGTGTCCACAGAATGATGAAGGATACGGAGTATGGCAGCATCATTGCTGTCACTGTCCCGATGCCACTGCTTTTTATATAGCGCTGGCAATAGACCACCACCAATGGAAAGTAAGGCATTAGCGGGGTGATGATATTGGTAGCGGAATCCCCGACCCGATAGGCCGCCTGGGTCAGGTCGGGTGAAATGCCCAGCGCCATCAGCATGGGTACAAAAATGGGAGCCAGCAGTGCCCACTTGGCCGAGGCGGAGCCAACAAACAGGTTCAGTATTCCCGTGAGAAAGACAATCCCAATAATTGTCAGTGCGCTGGGCAGCGCCAGGCTCTGCAACAAAGCGGCGCCTTTAATCGCCAGCAGTATGCCGATATTTGATTGCGAGAAAGCGTACAGGAACTGGGAGATAAAAAACATGATGACCAGATAGTAGGCCATAGTGTGCATGGACCTGGTCATACCCTCGATGACATCCCTGGAACTCGTCACTGTGCCCGCGCGCACCCCATAGACCACGCCCGGCAGCAGGAACAGGCAAAATATGAGCGGCACAATCGATGCCATAAGCGGCGCACCGGGCTCTGTCAGTGAGCCGCCAGCGCCGCGCCACGACGAATCTGCCGGCCAGGCACTGAGCACCAGCAGTGCGATGGCCGCCAACATGGACCACAGTGCAGTGCGCAGGGCGCTGCGTTCGATATCGCTGACCGGCTCCATCGTAGGCAGGTCCTCAAGATCCTGATCCAGCGCCATGGCCTGCAAACGGGGCTCTACCAGTTTATCGGTAATCAGCCAGCCGATACTGATAATCAGCAGCGATGATGTCGCGGTGAAAAAATAATTGTTGAGTGGGTTCAGCGTGATAGCAGGATCGAGAATCTGGGCGCCAGACTGGGTAATACCCTGCAGCATCGGATCGATCGCCGAGGGCACAAAGTTGGCTGAGAAGCCGCCCGATACGCCCGCGAACGCAGCCGCAATGCCCGCCAGAGGGTGTCTGCCAGCCGCGTAAAAGATCACCCCACCCAGCGGTATCACCAACACATATCCCGCGTCTGCAGCGGCGTGGCTGAAGATTCCCACCATGATCACCACCGGTGTCAGTAGCCACCGTGCAGTGACGGCCATCATCGCGCGCAACGCAGTATTGATGAAACCGGTGTACTCCGCCACGCCGATGCCCAGCATCGCTACCAGTACCACACCGATAGGATGAAAGTGGGCAAACGTCTGTACCATGTTGGACAGAAAAGCTGTCATTGACGCCCCCGACAGCAGGTTGACAACTTCGAGGGGTTGGCCTGTCCTCGGGTCATCTACGCCAAAGTCGAAAAAGGAAAGTGCCAGGGACAGGCCCCAGACGATCACCAGCAGAGCAATGAACAGTACTGCCGGGTCAGGCAATCTATTGCCAGTGCGCTCGATGGCAGCCAGAGAGCGCTGTGTGAACGACATTCGCCCGGGGTTGATGTTATTCATAGGGTTACTCGGGTCGCAATTATCTGTGCAGTCTACTGATGGTTCTGGAAAACGCGCAAGGGTAACTTTGCCAGGCGCAAACCATCTCAGCGTTGTTTTGACTGGGGCAGGAACTTTCGGGTGGCAAAGGGATCAATAGAGACTGTAAACTAACAGATATATCGAGTGTTCCTGTCACACAACATCCAATTAGCAGCATTTAAGTGTTGATTAGATGATTCTGGTCAATATCGGCCAGCATGACTTGATTGATAATTGGAAGGTTCAACTCAAACCGGTTTCAATATTGGGAGCAGCAATTATGATAATCAAATTCAGTTTGGCAGCTATCTGCCTATCTTCGTTGATAACGACGACAGCTCTGGCGGCCGTGTCGCAGGAACAGGCCAGCGCGCTTGGTAAAAGCCTGACGCCAGTGGGCGCTGAAATGGCTGGCAATGCCGATGGCAGTATCCCGCCGTGGAATCCGGACGGCGCGCCGATTCCCGACAGCTTCGTGCCCGGCTCGGATAACTATGTCGATCCCTACGCCGATGAAAAACCGCTGTACACTATCGATGGCAGCAACTGGGAAAAATATGCAGAGTTCCTCACTGTGGGAACGCAGGGACTGTTCAAGAAATACGGCGCCGACGGCTTCAAAATCCACGTTTACCCTACTCATCGCGATAGCATCCAACCCGATTGGTACTATGCCAACACGCTGAAAAATGCCACCGGTGCCACATTGACAGAAGGTGGCCAGAAGATTGAGGGCAACCTGCCGGGGGTGCCGTTCCCGATCCCACAAACGGGATTGGAAGCATTGTGGAACCATATGATTCGGTACCAGGAAGATTCCAAGCTGAATTACGAGGTTTACTATGTTGCATCGAACGGCAATCCGGTGCTGGCGACAAGAGGCTCTTCGGCCCAGGTTTTCCCGATGTTCAAGAACCCCGATCAGCCTGTGGGGGATGAAGTCTGGGGCAAACTGCGTATCAACTACGATGCCCCGGCACGGCGTGCCGGTGAAATCCTGCTTGTGCATGAACCGGCTGCAGACTATACCGAGGGCAAGGGGCGCAAGGCCTGGCAGTACCTGGTTGGCCAGCGTCGCGTGCGTCTCGCGCCCGCCGTCTCTTTTGACACCCCCAACCCTGGTGTGGCCGGTACGTCCACCTATGATGACGCCTACGTTTACAACGGTTCGCCAGAGCGCTTCGACTGGACCCTGGTGGGCAAGAGAGAAATGATTCTCCCGTCGTCAAACTACGACATGATATTCCAGGACAAGGTTGAGGACTTACTGGGTGAGAAGTTTCTGAATCCGGAAAAAATCCGCTGGGAAAAACGTCGTGTGTGGGTGGTGGATGCCAATCTGAAAGAGGGCAACCGGCATATATACGGCCGCCGTACTTACTACCTCGATGAAGACACCTGGACGGCTCTCGCGGGTGAGATGTATGACGGCCGGGGTGACCTGTGGCGCGTGCAGTACGCCTACATCGTCAACCTGTACGACCGCAAGTCGACATTCTCCTTGGCCTATGGCTCTTATGACCTGGCACAGGATGTCTACAACCTGAGTGGCAAACCCGTGCCGGGTACATACACCAACACGGTTGATCTGCCGGAAAAATACTTCTCTTCAGACGGTATGGCTCGCGGCGGTGTGCGCTAACCCAGCACCGCCCGGCATGACAGTGCGGCCAGGTTGTCGATGTTTTTCGCCTGGCCCAGAGGCGTTTTGCCACTATCCAGGTACAGGAGTAAGACGTGCAGGAAGCCCGAAAAATTGCGCTGTTAATCGATTGTGACAATGTGAGCCATACCGCCATAGAAGGCGTGCTGGAGGAATTGGCCAAACACGGAACTGTGAATGTGCGTCACGCGCACGGGGATTGGAAGAGTCCCTCGTTATCCGGTTGGGCAGATAAACTTCACCCCCATGCGATCAGGCCCATGCAGCAGTTCGCCTACACGAAGGGGAAAAACGCTACCGACTCCGCAATGATCATCGATGCCATGGATCTGCTGTACAGCGGCAACATTGATGCGTTTGCCCTGATGACCAGTGACAGTGACTTCACACCACTGGTGCTCAGAATCCTGGAAAGTGGTTTCCCGGTTTACGGCTTTGGGGAGAAAAAGACGCCGCTGCCATTCGTGGATTCTTGCTCCCCCTTTATTTATATTGAAAACCTGGTGGCCAGTGCGGAGGATGACGAGGGGAAAAGCGCCAACCCCGCCAGGAATTCCAAGTCTAAACTTCGCCAGGATACTGCGTTGGTGCGGCTGCTGAGGACGGCAGTAGAGCAAACGTCTGGTGATGATGGCTGGGCGCACATGGGGCAGGTTGCCAGCTATATCTCGAATAACAACAGTTCCTTTTCGTCAATCAATTACGGGTACAAGAAAATCAGTGACCTGGTCAAGGCGACCGATCTTTTTAAAATCGAGATGAGGAACGGGACGGCGATGTACATCCGAGACCCCAAAAGTTGAATTCAGGGCTAAGCAGCCATTGATGACGATTGTGCAGATGTAAGCCGCCCACCTGGAAAATCTTCCCCCGAGTCCAGCATCCACTTGAGCTCCCTCTGCCGCCAGCAAGCTGCAGAAATCCCAGCCCTGCCTGGCAATTCCTCCTGCACCGCCGCGCCATGTAGCCAGGTTTCTTCTCTTGAGTAGACGGGGGCAGTGGCTGACAGTGTCAAAAAATTTTACAAATGCGCCTCTCAGCGCGCCATTGTTACCGCGGCGATTGTATAAGTTAATGATAATATTAGATAACTATAATATT
>CAXBLZ010000122.1:0-7562 GCA_963976735.1 uncultured Halioglobus sp. | reverse complement strand
CACGAAGATCAGCGCCAGCGCGTAGGCATAGATCGCAACACTCCCCGCTTCCAACTCCTGGAACGCCATGCCGGTCCACTCCATTCGATAGCCCGGCGGAGCAGTGGTCGCAATCAGCTCCTCAAAAGCTTTCATCGCGTCACCCGAACTGTAGCCCGGCGCCACATTGGCGCGAATCGATGCGGCGCGATACAGGTTGTAACGCGGCGCCACATCCGGCCCCAGGATCGGGCGGGTGGTCACCAGAGTGTTCAACGGCACCATCTCGCCAGTGGAGGACTTGAGGAAAAAGTGGTCCATGTCTGCCAGGTCGGAGCGATAAGGCGCCTCGGCCTGCATAATGACCTTGTAGGTCTGGCCAAACTTGTTGAAATCATTCACATACAAAGAGCCCATCTGCGCCTGCAGCGTCATGAAAATCTCGCTCAGGGAGACGCCGAGGTTCTTCGCCTTGATGCGATCCACATCGATAAAATACTGTGGCACATTGGCCCGATAGGTGCTGAAGACATTCTGCAGACCCGGCGTCTGGTTGCCGTCCACGATGATGTTGTTCAGCACGGCAGCCAACGCCGCCGGCGGTCGCGACAACGTATCCTCCAACATCAATTCCAGTCCGCCCACTGCCCCCATCCCCGGCACTGCCGGTGGTGCAATTGCAAAGACCTGCGCCTCCGGCACCTCCATGAACGCCTGCCCATTGATTCGCTCGGCCACATTGAATGACAGGTTCTGTGGCTCGGTACGCTGATCCCATGGCTTGAGCACCACAAACAGGGTAGCGCCATTACTGCTCATTGCGCCGCTGAGCACGGAAAAGCCGGTGATGGCAGTTACCACCTCGATTGCCGGGTCCTGCGCGAGAATGTCAGTCATCTTGTCCACCACCAACTTGGTGCGGGACAGGGATGAGGCATCCGGTAACTGGATGTTGACCAGCAACAGCCCCTTGTCCTCGTCCGGCACAAAACCGGTAGGTGTGTTCAATACACCGAACAACAAAGCGCCCATCCACGCGAAAAAGATAAGGCCCACCACCAGCAGTTTGCGCAGCACCCACTGCACACCGGTGTCGTATACACCCGTCAGTTTTGCAAACCCGGCGAGGAACTTTTGATACCACAGCGCGTCCTTGCGTTCACCCGGTCGCAACAGCAAGCTGCACAGCGCGGGGCTCAGCGTTAGCGCGTTGACAGAGGAAAACACCACGGCGACGCAAATGGTTACCGCAAACTGCCGGTACATCTCGCCCGTGATGCCAGGCAGCATCGCCACCGGGACAAAGACGGCCAACAACACCAGCGTGGTAGCGATAATGGCTCCGCCCACCTCGCGCATCGTGACCAGGGCCGCGTCTTTGGACGACATCGACGGGTCTGCGCGCATGTGCCGGTCACAATTCTCTATTACCAGTATCGCATCGTCGACCACAATCCCGATGGCCAGGATCAAGCCAAACAGGGTGACCGTATTGATCGACATATCCAGCATTTGCAACACGGAAAAGGTCGCCACCAGGGACACCGGTATCGCCACAGCGGGCACCAGAGTCGCGCGCCAGCTGCCGAGGAACAGGAAAGTGATGGCTATCACCAGCGCAACGGCCTGGAACAGTGAGATGAGAACCTGGTTCACAGCGGTGGACACATAGCGTGTCGTGTCGTAACTGATGACATACTCCAGCCCATCGGGGAAGTATTGCGACAGCTCTTCAACAACCTTGTCCACGGCTGCTCCGGCAGCCAGGGCGTTGGCATCGGCCAGCGTATACAGTGCGACGTTGACCGCCGGGCTGCCGTTTATTTCACCGGAGAAGTTGTAATCCGCCTGCCCCAGTTCCACCCTCGCCACGTCGCGCAGGTAAATCGCAGAGCCGTCGTTGCGCGCGCGCAGCACGATGTTGTTAAACTCCTCGACATCCTGCAGTCGGCCTTTTGCCTGCAGCGTATACTCTGTCTGCAGGGAACCATCAAACGGCGGTGCGCCAATTTTCCCCGCCGCCACCTGTACATTCTGCTCCAGCAATGCATCGCGTATGTCCATCACAGACAAGCCCAGATTGGTCATACGGTCGGGATCCAGCCACAGCCGCATGGAATAGTCCGCTTCGCCGAGGATATTCGCGGCCGAGATACCCTCCACACGCGACAGGGCACTCTGCAGGTTGATCTTGACGTAATTGGAGATGAACTTGTAATCGAGCGAGTTATCGGGCGAGGTAAAACTGATAATCTTCAGCATATCCGGCGAGCGCTCGGAGATACTCAAACCCATCGCGCGCACTTCCGCGGGCAGTGAAGGCTCAGCCAGTTTGACCCGGTTTTGCACCCGCACCAACGCCATGTCGGCATCGGCGCCAACCTTGAACGTGACCATCAGCGAATAGCTGCCATCGTTGGCGCTCTTGGAAGACATGTAGATCATGTCTTCCACGCCGTTGACCGCATCCTCAATCGGCGCGGCGACCGTCGCCTCGACGATGCCCGCAGAGGCGCCCGGATAAACCGCGTTGACCACGATATTCGGCGGCGAGATATGGGGGTACTCGGTGACTGGCAGCATATACACTGACAGCGCCCCCGCCAGTGTCATGACTATCGCAATCACCAGCGCAAACTTGGGCCGCTCGATAAAGAATGCGCTGAACACCGGCTATTCCTGCTGCCCAAGACCAGCGATGGACTTGCTCTTCACCACCATTTTGGGACGCACCTGCTGCAGGCCGCGCACAATCACCTGTGCACCCTCGTCAATTCCCTGCTCAACCAGTACTTTGTCCTCGCGCCGCTCTCCCAGCGTGACATTGTGCCGCTCCACGGTACCATCCGCTGCCACCGCCAGCACAAAACTGCCCTGCTGGTCCGCCTGCACCGCCGACTGCGGCAGGAACAGCGCCTCACGCAGCTCGGTATCGCGCAGGATAACGCGTACATACTGTCCCGGCACCAGCGCAGAATTCGGGTTGGGAATACGCGCCCGCGTCTCGAGTGTACCGGTGGACTGATCGATGCGATTGGCAATGTAATAGATATGACCCACCTCCGGGTAGACCGCACCGGTGGTCAATTCCAGGGTGACCTCGATGCGGCTGACGGAACGAAGGTCGCGATCGCGATCCAGGTTTTGACCGATCGCGGCGACATACGTCGCCTCGCTGACCTGGAATACCGCATCGATTGGGTCGATACTGACGAGTGTCGTCAGGTTGCCGGAGTTCGGCCCGACCAGATCGCCGACGCTGGCGGAGCTGTGGCCAATACGACCGGTGATGGGAGCGAGAATCCTGGTGTAACTGAGATTGACACTGGCGCTGGTCACCTGTGCCTCGGCGGCCTCGATGCGCGCGTCTGCATCGCGTTTCTTGGCCTTGAGGTTATCCATTTCGGACTGCGAAATCGCCCCTTTCGGCAGCAACTCCTTGCCGCGCTCGTAGTTGCCCTCGGCATTGACCTGATTGGCCTGTGCCGCGGCGAGGTCCGCCCTGGCCCTGGCCAGTGCGGCCTCGTACTCGGAGGCATCGAGGGTGTACAACACATCGCCGGCAGTGACGAGTTCTCCCTCGCGGAAATCCCGGCTCAACAGGTATCCGGTCACGCGGGCCTGAATCGCGACGTCATTTTCAGCCTGCAACCTGCCAACATGCCGGTAGACAGGCTGGAAAGGCTCGCGTTCAACAGTATCTACCACCACCTCCAGCATCGGCGGAGCGTGCTCCTCTGCGGAACACGCAGTCAGCAATGCTGCACCCACAATGACCGCTGCAATGACTTTGTTCACAACTGAATCTCCCGATTCAAACTCCCGAATCCGCCCGATACTAACAGCGCGCGTGACCGCTGTAACAAAAGTGTGTCGCAGAACTGCCAGAGAAAAAAAAGGCCGCAGTGCCATCGCACTGCGACCCCGGCCTACGCTACTGCGCTTACTGGCTGTTGACGATCATGAAATCGACCGCAGCGTGAACCTCCTCATCCGAGCAGTTCATACAACCACCCTTCGCCATCATACTGGTACCGGGTACACCCTGGACCCCGCTGACATAGAGGGCTTCAGTGCCCTTGGCAATACGATCTGCCCAGGCGGCAACATCGCCGACTTTAGGAGCACCGCCAGCGCCCGTGCTGTGACAAGCCACACACGCCGCGTTATAGACCTCTTCACCCGACCGCGGCTCGCTGGGAGCGGCGGCGACAGCGGGTGCGCCACAGGTATTATCGCCTTCGAGGCAGGAGTCGCCCACTGGCTTGATACGCTCTTCGATGGCGGCGCGCTGGGCATCCGTCAGCTCCACTGCAACGGCACTTGCGGCCAGTAACACAGCCAAAAAACTCAAAGCTATACGATTAATCACGATAATGTCCTCTCTTTGGTAAGCCGCGCATTATAGCCACTTATAACCGGTGGGAAAACGTAGAGATTGGAACTATTGCCCATCGCGCAAAAGAGCGACACACTTGTGCTCTGCGCGCGAATGAGGCGGATACCGGCCTCAGGCTCACACAATCAACAAACTCCCAGGACTCACAGCTCATGAAATTGTACACCTACGATCCCGCTCCCAACCCGCGACGACTGGCCCTGTTCCTGAAACTCAAGGGTATTGAGATCGACACCCAGCAGATCGATATGATGACGGCCGAGCAACTCTCCGAGGACTACCGGCAGATCAACCCATCCTGCAGCGTCCCTGCACTGGTACTGGATGACGGCACAGTGCTCACCGAGGTGATCGCCATGTACACCTATCTCGAAGCATTACACCCCGAGCCGCCACTGATGGGCACTACCGCTGGCGAACGGGCTGTGGTCATAAACTGGTGCCACAAGCTGTTTTGTGGCCTGATGATGGCGATTGCCAGCGCACTGCGCAATCGCGGCAAATCCTTCGTCAACCGCGCACTGCCTGGCCCACTGGATACCCCGCAAATCCCTGAGCTGGTTGAGCGGGGCCTGCTGCAGATTGGCCATATTTTACCGGAGTTGGACGCGCACCTGGCGACCTCAACCTGGGTGGCAGGTGAACACATCAGCATTGCCGATATCGATTTGCTGGTGGCTATCGATTTTCTGGCGTGGATCAAACAGGCGATACCCGAGGAGTGCACGCACCTCAAGGACTGGTACCAGCGCGCGAGCGCCCAACTGGCCTGAAAAGCGCCTCCACTGATGCGCGTTGCGAGCACGCGCGCCGCAAGTCAGTACCGGACAGAGCGATGCGGTTGGTTTTGATGCCGCAACATAGCGCCTGCTGCGCTATAACGGGGTATTCTGTCGAGGGATACCGCAAATGCGATTGCGACGCAACTCCGGCGTCATATCAGGCGCTCTTGCCCTGTGCCTGTGCTGCATGGGTGTGTTACCGGCGTGCGATTCCAGCGAGCCCGAATCGCCGTTCAAGCGCTACCTGAACCAGCTCGATCTCGCCCTGCAGATACCCTCGACTGCTGTACGATTCACCGGCACGCCGGTGCCACCCGGGCCCGGAGAGCTGCAGGTGGATATCGCCGCCAGCAGCATTGATAGCCTCGACCTGCTGCAGGTGAGCGGCTGCAGCGTGCAGGCCAATATCGGCAGGCGCGCCACCAGCCTCGGCCGGTTCGCCAAACCGTCACAAAGGCTGCTGCTGGAACTGGAATACCTGCGCCAGGCACCAGCCTGCATTCGCCATCTGCGCGAGGGCAACCAGCTCACGCTGGCGGCCAGCCTGGAAGCTGCACATCGAAAGACCCAGTCTCAACTGCCCGCCCTGATTTTTAATGCCACGCTTGGCAGCGAGGAATACCGGGCCCTCTGGTTGGCCACGCCTGCAGCGGGCAGCTATCCACGCCGCGACGCCGATACCGTGACAGCCGCACTTGAGGCCATCAACGGCAACGTACAGCGCTGGCTCAGCGGCGACTACCGCGCACATAACCTCAACCTGGAGTTGCTGTTGAGTGAAATCGCCGGGGGTGACGTCGGCTCACGCCTGCAGACCTGGACCCATCGGGTCGATTGGCTTGCATCAGCAGGCCAGAGGGTGGCGCAGGCACTGCACACAGGCACGGGGTGCGGTAACTACCAGGCCGGGGCCCTGGCTGCCAGCAGGATTGCCATCGCCAACGCTTACTTCATCGACGTGATACAACCCCTGATGGCACACTCACAACGACAGTACCTGAATCTCACAAGGCCCATCTCGGCCTTGGAGACGCAGCTGCGCATCGCGCTGCCAGCGAGTTATCGCCACTGGATAACACAGAGAACAGGATATGTCGCGGCGCTTAGCGGCGCTGGTGGCCAGCACCGCGAACAACTCAGTCGTATCCTGCAAAGCTGCGCCGTGGAACCGGTGCCTACCCCGGAAAAAGCGAGCCGTGCCCATACGCCAGAAATTGGCTACACTGGAGGCCGTGACGGAACCCCAGGTTTATATCTTTGAAGGAGATTGTGATGAAGCACCCGGCCCACATCGCCCTGCGCACGCTCATGCTGGTGTTTCTCGGCGCGCTTATTACTGCCTGCGTCACCGGCCCACCCACGCCAACTATCGATTACAAAGCAGACTATGACTTCAAGCTCGTAAAAAAGATCGCCTTCTATGATGATTCCGGCCAGGTGAGCGGTGATAACCCCCTGCAACTGAGCGACATGCAGCGCGACCGCATCGACGATGCTCTGTCGTACGCGCTAAAAAACAAAGGCTTTGAGATGGTGCAGGATACCAGCGAGGCCGACCTGCTGGTGAGCTGGAGCCTGTTCACGCAGAACAAAACCAGCGTACAAACCTGGAATAGCCCCGGCGTTGGCTATGCAGGCTACTACGGTCGCTACAACCGCTATGTTGGCTACAATTGCTGGAGCTGCCTGAACCAGACCGAGGTGACCGTCAGCAACTACACGGAAGGCACCTTCATCGTCGACATGATCGACCCCAAACTTGGAAAATCCGTATGGCGCAGTGTTATCCAGTCGCGGCTGAAGGGTAATCACAGTTCAGACCAGGACAAATACAACGAGACGGCGACGGCTATCTTCGCGTCGTTCCCGCCGTGATGTCGCATCGGGCAAATCGTCCCGACGCGCTGCGCCCGCAACGCTGGCACACCACTTGCTCATCCCAACAGGCGGGAGATCAACTCCTCTACCAGCGCCGCTGCGCTCCATGAGAGTAGCGGTACCAGAAGATAGAACGCCAGGCGCAAACGCGTGAGCTGCCCGGTAGGCCACTCGGAAACCGCCTGAATATCAGCTCTTGCACTGAGCAGGGCCGCGAGGCGCTGTGGGTCGGATTGCGCCATTTCAACCGCCTGCCGGGAAGTCGGCAACAGTGACGTTAACTGCTCTCCAAGTTGTGCTTTCTCGGCGCGCACGCGCTCGCGAACACCGAGTTGGGGAAATACAAATACCGTTATCGACAGGCAAATATAGGTGATCACCATTAACAGGCCGACATAACCCGACCTCTCGGTCAGTGTGTTTCCGACCAGCGAAGTGACCATGACAAGGCTGACCGACCACAACACCATCAGGCCGATTACCGCACCAGCCAGATGCAAACCGTAACGCGAGAACACAGCCAG
>CAXBLZ010000121.1:0-7701 GCA_963976735.1 uncultured Halioglobus sp. | reverse complement strand
GTCATGGAAAGGCGGTATGAACGGATTCGGAAGATCTTCCCCCTTGGGATTCCCCGGCATGTTATTCAGTGCGGTAACAATCGCCCAGTCTGTTACGCCCTGGATGCGGGGTGGCGGCGTGAAGACATTAGCTCAGAGAGGCGGGATCAAGGTGGATGATTCGTGGCCGCGAGTTGGAGTTTTTACTCTGACCCCAAATACAAATAATTAAGATCTAGTGCCATTCTGCCTGTGTTTGCCTACCGCATCGTGCATCCTGATAAGTTCCAGTATGTTTTCCAGATTAATCAGGCCCGCCACCTGACCGTTATCAAGTATGCAGATCATTTGGGCGGTATTTCCCTGCATCCGTTCGAGCAGGCCTTTTAGTGGCTCATTGATGTCTGCTGTCAGAATGTCTTGTAGCGCCAGTTCTGAGATGCGAGCGTTTTCGCCCTTTTCCTGCAACCCTTTAATGAGATCACTGTGATAGAGAACTTTGGTGAGCTGATTGGGAATCCCTACCGGGAAATCCTTCTGGCTTCCCGCTAGTGTGAGTTCGATGGCCGTTGCCAGAGTGTCCTCAGGAGAGAGAGTGTGAAACTCATTTAGCATGGCGTGCCGGACAGTGGCGTGAGCAAGAATCGAATTCATCTGTTCAGCGCTATTTTCCATGGATGCGCCAAACCATACAAAGATAGCGATAAAGACCAGGAAGGGGTTGTAGATCAGCCCCAGCAGGCCCAGGCCGACAGCGAGGACCTGGCCGACAGTGGCGGCTTTCCTCGTGGCCAGAGCATGACTCATGCGCAAGGCCAGGAAAGCCCGCAATACCCGGCCACCGTCCATTGGGAATGCTGGCAGTAGGTTAAAGCCGCCAAGGAAAATATTCATGATCATAAGCTGGTACAGGTAGGAACCACTGGTTACGCTGATGTCGTCAGTAGGAAAGGGCGTATTGCTTACATCCAGATAGACATAGAGGGCGAACGCGATAAGGAAGTTTACCGCGGGGCCGGCGAGCGCCACGTTGATCTCCTGCCTCGGGTCGTCCGGCATTTTCTCCAGTGCGGCCATTCCGCCAATTGGGAATAGCGTAATGTTTCGCGTCTGTATGCCGTAGCGCCGGGCCGTGAGTGAGTGGCCCAGCTCATGGAGCACAACGCAGCCGAACAGCACCACAACAAAAGCAATTCCGGAAATGACAGCATTCAGTGTGCCTTGCTGATTCCAGTAGGTGATGCCCACAAAATAGATAAGCAGCAAGAAGGTGGCATGTATGTAGATATCAATGCCGGCGATGCGCGCTATTTTCCAGGACCATTTCATGGCTCAAGCTTATACCCTTTATCACAGTAGGTCTGCGCCAGCGAGTGAGTATTTGGGGTCAGAGTAAAAACCGATTTTTGCGTCACTTGGCGTCACTTGGCGTCATTTGGGGTCAGAGTCAAAACAAGCCCAGCCATTCGCCCCGGATAGAACTACACTCAAAAAACCATCCCCAGTTCAAGGAAGAACGCTATGGCCAGATTGAGAAGATACTGCCCACCGGGTATTCCCCAGCATGTTATCCAGCGCGGTAACAATCGCACAGCCTGTTTCGCCTCGGATGCGGATATGGCGGTGTACGCTCACTGCCTCCATGAGGCGGCATCAAAATTCGGACTGATGATCCATGGCTGGGTCTTTATGACTAATCATATTCATCTGTTGGTCACCCCCGAGGCGGATGACTCGCTGTCGAAGGGCATGCAGTTTCTGGGCCTTAGCTATGTGCGCTATTTCAATCGCACCTATCAGCGCACAGGGACGTTGTTCGAAGGTCGATTTAAATCCTGCCTCGTGGAACACAGCGAGTATTTCCTGGTGTGCCTGCGTTATATCGAACTTAACCCGGTGAGAGCGGGAATGGTGAAGGATCCGGCGCACTATCATTGGTCCAGCTACAGAGCCAATGCTTTTGGCCGTGCGGCAAAAATCTGGACACCACACCCGCTCTACCTGAGCCTGGGATCCACCGATAGCGAGCGTCAGGCGCGATACCGCGGTCTTTTTGAGTCGCGTATTGAAGGGCAATTGATGTCTGATATTCGGCAGTCCGTCAACCGGGGTCTCGCGTTTGGTTCTGAGCGTTTTAGGAGAGAGCTCGAAGAGCTGGGGGGCAGAAGGCAGAGACTTTTGAGGAGGGGGCCAAAACCGCGCGGGGAGGACTGAGTTTTTACTCTGACCCTAATTACAGCGAGCGCAGGTAGATGAGCAGCGCCGCAATGTCTTCGTCATTCAGATCACTGACCTGTCCGTGAGTGTCATTCGGATTGTGGGTAAGCACCACATCGCGTAAGCCTGCCGCCCGACCATCGTGCAGGTAGGGCGCCGTGGAGCGCACCGCGATAAGGCTTGGCGTATCGACGAGCGCCATTACGCCGTCCGGGTCATCTGAATTCGCTACTACCTTGTGCTTCATGCCATCGCGCAATTGGTCACCGGCATGGCAGCCAATACAGCGGGACTGAAACAGTTCCCGGCCCTGCTCCAGGCTGGTGGTTTGCCAGGCGGGAACGGGCACCGGTGTCGGTGCAGGGGCCTCATTCATGTAGGCGGCGATGGCGGAAGTGTCTACCAGTATCGCGTCACCCTCCATCAGGCCGCGTATGGTGACTCGGGTCAAGGCTGCTGCATCGTCAAAATCGCCGTCCCAGTGAAAGGGCGCGGCGGATGTGCGGGCTGCCCAGGCCGGTGGTGTATTGCGGAATTTGCGGGGTATCCCGGTAGTGTGCAGAAACCATTCCAGGCCGTCACTGCCAGCTTTGGGGTGACAGGTGGCGCAGGTAACAATGCCGCTGGGGGTGAGATGAATGTTGGTGGCGTCGAAAAACAGCGAGCGCCCTGTGCGGGCAGCGACGGACAGCGCCAGATCACCGGTCTCGCGCACCCTGCTCAGCGGTGCACCGACAAAGGCATTCCCGGTGGACAGCATGTCCTCGGTCAAAACCAGTTTGGCGACGGAGTAGTCGAAAGCGTTATCTATCCAGGCGGTGCGCCCATCTTCGTCAAGCGCGATGCCGCGGGCGCCGGCGCTGACGGTAAAGTGCGCTATCAATTGCAAGTCACCGCTCGCGGCGTTGTCGGGCCACTGCGCGCTCTGCGTAGGCTGCGGACAGCGCAGCACGGCCACATTGCGTGTGTACTGGTGGACCACCCACAGCAGGTCGTTTGCCAGCGCCAGGTCCACTGGCCCGCTGAATACCCTGATGCCGCCCTCGAAGCGTGCATAGCGATCACCGCAAGCGGCGACCAGCCGCGGCTCAATACGTGGCTGCCCGTCGAAGATCGAGCCATAGCCGCCCTCACTGGGCGCGCGGCTGCGGTCACCCTGGTTCTCAACTAACTGGTAGGCCGCCACGATCTGCCCTGTTTGCGCATCTGCGGCCACGCTGTTGAACTGACTGATGTTATGGCGTTCATCAGTGTGTATGGGGTACTGCGATTCCAGCGCCGGCGCCGGATTGGGCTGGGCTTCTCCCCACAGTGGCAGCGCGGCAAACGCGTCCAGACCAACAGTGGTCACGCCGCCGCCTGTTGTATGGCTGACCTGCAACTGCTCGCCCACCAACGACAGCCCCGCCGGCTTTTGCGCTTGCAGCAGACGTACACTGCCGGATGCGCCCAGTTCAACTTCTACCAGTAAGTCGTCATTGATGCAGCTCACCCACGCGGTATTGGCCGCTTTGGACGTGACGATAGCGTGAGGATCGCCACAGGGCACGGCAATCTCCGGCTCGAATAACTCCTGGGTCAGGTCAAAACGCTGCACACTACTTTGCAGCGCAATCACGAGAAACCCTGCCGCAGCACTCATGGCGCCAGGCCTTGCATCCAGCGGGAACCAGGCGATCTGCTCGAGGCTGTTGGCATCCAGCTTCACCAACCTTGAATCATCCGGTGACAATAGCCACAGCGAACGCCTATTGCTGTCATACCAGAGCGTACTGGAACGACTGGTGTAGGGGGTGCCCGGCTCCGGGGTAGTTGGAGGCGTCGGCGTCGAAGCGCCGTTGGACCCACCGCCACCCCCGCCACCGCAGGCGTAAAGCAAGCCTGCGAGTAGAGCTGCGGAACCCAGCCTGGCTATGCTGCTCGCTGTGCTAGAAGTCATCTGGAAGCAAAATCGCAAATTCGACCGTTGTCGGCTGTACCGCGCACTCCATCGCGTAGGCGCCGATAGGAATCATGACCGGATCATTCGCATCCGGGCCGCCACCGCCGATAGCCTCGTTACCATCGATGTCCATGAACCCCAGAATCTGATAATCACCAGCACCCAGGGTTACGGGAATGCCATAGCTCTGTGGGCTGCCGTCGAGACTGGTGACATCAACATCATCGAAGCGAAAAGCGTATACCGCCTCGGCACCCTCTTTGGGCCCGGTAAGGGTTACGTCTTCGGCGCGAAAAATACTCCCTACCACGGTGCCGCGCAGGGGCCCGTCCAGATTTTTGGATTTACGCACGGTACTGGACGCGTTGAAGCGCAGTTCAAACCTGCCTTCCAGCGCTGCGGAACTGCCCAGTTCTGCGCAGGTGGGACGTGCAGCGTCCCAGTCATCGGGGATTTCTACACTGCCCTGATAGGCTAAAAATTCCGTATCCTGCAGTTGGTTAACGGGTGTCTCTACCGCGTAGGCGATGCGAAATTGCCCCTCACTGCCCCGGGCGAGTACTTCCACCACGCCGCCGCCGGCAGGGTCATCGTAGTAGAAAGGGACTGACCAGGGCACGGATGAGCCGGGTAGGCGCAGCTCCGCTTCGTTCATGTTGTCCACCATGCGAAACACCGTCTCACGAAATTGCTCGCCGGCAATGACGGAGGCGGGCGCTCTGGCGATATCCACTCGACGACCGTCAACGGTGACCACTTCAAAACCCACGTCGACAGTGAGATCGTCCAGCAGCGGTGTTACCGTCAGTCGCAGCCAGCGGTGTGGCAGCAGCAGGAAGTCGTTGAAATTCTGGTTGGCGCCGGCGGACAGCCCGTAGGCGCGCGTGGAGAAAAAATCGAACTGGTCCCTGCTGAGGGTGAAATTCACCAGACCGTAGATGGATTCATAGGGCGCGCCGCTGAGATAGGGTTGGTTGATGTTGCCGGGTATCAGCGATGTTCGCGGAGTATTCACATCCACCTTAAGCTGGATACCGCTGTCCTGGGCGAAATCCACAATAACGGCCAACTGTCCACCCAGGGCCGAACGCGAGCGGTATTCAAGTGTAAACGGGCTCATGCCGTCGCTGTTATTGCGCAGCTCCTGCAGCGCGGCGGCCACCACGTCGACAAATATCGCACCGTACGCATAGGAGGCGGGCCCCCTGAACAGGGTGCGTTGCGCCGGGGTGACATCCTCGTTGCTCACGCGCATATCCACCTGCAGAATCTGTTGCTCGCTGCTGCGCGAATCGTCAGTGCTGCTCAACATCAGGCCCGGCTGCAACTCAAAATTCATCAGATGCGCACCGCTGGCGGCTTCGGCACCCAACAGCTGTGAGAGCACAGACAGGACCTGCGCTTCCTCCATAGGGATGCCGACCTCCACGCCGACATACTCGCTGGCACTGGACGCTGGCCGCAGCTGCGGTTGCTCATTAACTGGCGGTTGCGGTTCCTCTACTGGCGGCGGTTCCTCGCTCGCTGTCGCGTCAGAAACCAGATTGATGGAGCCATCACCCGAACCGGAGCAACTGGCTAAAGCCGGTAACAAAAAGAGCAATAAAGCCGCGTAAAACAGTTGCTCGCGCCAGCCTTTAGCGGGTGCAAACGCAGAATGTGTGACGATCAGCATTGGGTTAGAACCTCGAAATTGTCTTTTATTGTTAACTCTATTCGCGGTACACAAGCGCCTGTTCTATGCAATCACAATCACCTTTTGCGCGCAATTGGGATATTCAGGTTTTTGCGGTCAAGTATTTGGGGTCAGAGTAAAAACTGGAGTCAGAGTTTGGGGTCAGAGTAAAAACTTAGGCCTCGCCCGGGTTTCCCCCGGCGGATCTTCAGCGTGGCAACAATCGAATAGCCGCTCGTCTTAATTTTGATGAGCCTATGCTTGCGCCCGCTCACTATCTCAGTGGCGCGGCAGCGAGCGCTGGGCTCATGGCCTATGCCTGGAAACTCAGAGACGATCCCAACACTCAGGTAATTGGTGTCTTGTCTTTGGTTCTTAGTGATTTGGTGATGAAGCTGAATAGCTTGAGGCCTGGGTTTTTACTCTGACCCCAAACTCATGTCTCCTTGCTTAAATCTTTCAAAACCTGCTCGGTGTGTGCCAGTTTTTCTTCTACAGGCGCCATTTCGGCAGCGGCGCTATTCAACTCTTTTAACTGTTGCAGTTTGGCTTGGAGTTCGTCGCGGGCGGTCTCAAGAGTGGCGATTTGATTGGCCTTGTCGAAGACAATTTCCTCCGCGATCACAGTGTTCTCTCGCGGTGCAGCGTCATTGGATACGGGTAGAATCTTTTGCTCGGCCGACTGGGTGATATGTCGCGTAACTGTCGGTGATACGATTTCGATATCGGCACCGTGAAGTTTTATCAGCAACTGGTGGCGCAACTCAGATCGCACGGTGAGAATGGAATCCAGGTTAGTGAGTAAACCACAGACGCGATAGCTGATAGAAAAGTCCCCCAGCTCAATGATATGCACATACGAATCAGAGAGCCCGGCGTCGGTCGCTGCCTCCAGCATGAGTGGCTCGACATCCGCAAAACTGATGTCGTAACCAAGCGACAGCGTGGTAGATACAATCACGCCAGAGCTGCGTGCGACAGTGACCGATTGGGTGATGAATGTAGCATTGGGAATTGCTATCAATTCACGATACTCAGTCTGGATTTCCGTGTCGAACAGGCCGCGCGCCGATACCTTTCCAAACAAGTCGCCGACTGTGATGAAGTCGCCTACCTTGAACGGCTTGGTAATTCTCAGCATCACCGCCGCCATGAAGTTGGTGACAAAAGACGCGGATGAGAGCGCGATGGCCGCCGACATTGCGATGCCCATCAATGTCAGGATTTGGTCGCGAGTAGAGTCCGGTAGTGGTGCAGCGATGATCACCAGTACCAGTGACAGGATCGTCAATAGCAGCAGCGCGATCTGTCGCGGAAGCTTGGCCTCGCTTTCCATTTCCTTGTGCCGTGCCAGCAGCATGACGTGCCCCAGCGTCAGGCCCACCCCGCAAATAGTGAGTACGATAAACAGAGGAATGTAAGGCACGAGAAGGGATGTCATTGGAGTCAGGTTTCCCTCGTTTTCAGCGTCATTTTCGCCCCACATCATGTCTGCAATTGCTTTAGGGGGCAAGGCTCCTCGTGTATTTGGGCGATGGGGGGGTGTAATTGGTGTAATTGGGGTCAGAGTAAAAACTCTGACCCCAATTACATGACCCGAATTACGCAACTCGAATACTTGCCCGCAACCACAATTGATCCTGTGAGCAGCCGCATGCGTACCCATAGGTACTCCCCGTAAACACAGCGACCATTGAGGATTGAGAATGTTCGGATTGTTCAAGAAAAGCCCGCTTAAACAATGGCAGAAAGAATATGAGGCCCTCCTTACCAAGGCGTTCCAGGCGC
Source organism: uncultured Halioglobus sp. (assembly GCA_963976735.1). Classification (GTDB taxonomy): domain Bacteria; phylum Pseudomonadota; class Gammaproteobacteria; order Pseudomonadales; family Halieaceae; genus Marimicrobium. The sequence goes on along the minus strand of CAXBLZ010000121.1, from coordinate 100 downwards.
AGCGAGATGGCAATATCCGACTCTACTCTTCGCTCACCGCAGAAGCGGAAGCGCTGAGGGAGAAAATCGATGCGTCCAAACGTTCGGATATTTAGGGTCA
>CAXBLZ010000120.1:0-7800 GCA_963976735.1 uncultured Halioglobus sp. | reverse complement strand
CCACTGGGCAGGCTGACTTCAGACTTGTCCACCTCGCAGCCGAGGGCCACGATAGCGTCGGCGATGTCGCGTGTGCCGACCGAGCCGAACAGCTTGCCTTCTTCACCGGCGTTAGCGGTGATAGTGATCGTGCCCAGCGCATTGATTGCGTCAGCGCGCAGTTGCGCTTCAGCCATTTGCGCAGCGGCAGCCGCTTCCAGTTCGGCGCGACGCGCTTCAAAGGAAGCGGTATTTTCCTCAGTCGCGTGCACTGCCTTGCCCTGCGGAATCAGGTAGTTGCGACCAAAACCGGCTTTCACTTTCACGGTCTCGCCCAGCCTACCCAGTTTGCTGATGTTCTCCAGCAATATGACGTCCATCTTACGTTCCTCTTCTCGGGTAGTGTATTACCACTACTTCAATTGTCTCGATCGTTGTTTTGATCATCACCGTCGCCGTGTTCGTCGCGCCGACTCAATGCATTTCCTGACCCTTTGGACCAGCGCTGGCGAAAATTCAGCCAGCTGTCAGCGATAGCGAACAACACTACCAGCAGTTTCACCGGGTCAAAGATCAGCCAGGCAACATAAAAACCTGCCAGCCACCCCGCACCCCGCCCGCGCATTTCGGCGCGGGCATGTAGCAACGCCAACCCCGCAAACATCAGCGGAATCACGCAAATCATCGCCCAGGCGCGGTACTCCAGGCCCAAACCGTACAGGGCCAGCGCCGCAATGATCAGCACCGACGACACCCCGGGGGGGTAGTACAGCGCCTTGAACTCCTGGCCAAAGCCGCCGGGGTTGTACAGTAACGCCTGCCAGTAACGCCCGAGTAACAGGCACAGTACCGACATCGTGGCCGAACCCGCACCCAGCATACCGGCGATCTGGGTCGCACTGGGCTTGGGCAACTCTACTACCTGCCCTCCCTGGGACAACTGCTGCTCCAGCGACGCCAGAAACTCGCTGAAGTACGCCACCATCTGCTCCAGGTAAGCGCCGGAAAACGCCATCAAGGCCAATCCGGTTAACACCCCCACGCCCACCGCCGACAGTATCGTCAGCGGCAGATTTACCGTGTTGCGTAACACCAGTGCCAGCACCATGGTGCCGGCCAGCAATGCCAGCGGCCCGATATCCCCGAAGAGATATACCAGCGTTCCGGCTGGCAGCAACGCCCACATAAACAGCCACAGCCCGGGCCCGGCGCCCTTGCGCAGCGTGACCAGCGCCAGTACAGCAGCGCTGATCCAGCAAAATAACAAACTGCCGGCACCCGCTACTACAACCAGTAACGCCTGCAGGCGACCGCGCATGACAAGTTCTGCCAGGCCCTTCAAGTTAAACCTCGACTGGGCGACACGCGGCTCAATCTGGTCTTACTGGTGCGAATCCGTGTATGGCAACAGAGACAGGAAACGCGCGCGCTTGATGGCAGTAGCCAACTGGCGCTGATACCTGGCCTTGGTGCCGGTGATACGGCTGGGTACAATCTTGCCGGTCTCGGATACGTACGCCTTCAGGGTTTCCAGGTCCTTGTAATCAATTTCCTTGGTGCCTTCGGCGGTAAAGCGACAAAACTTACGGCGACGGAAAAAACGTGCCATGGTGATTCTCCTCTAAACCTCAATATTCGTTACGGGATTCAATACGCGAGTGCGAAGACTTAATCTCTGCCTGACTCGTCATCAGAATCGTCGTCGTCATCGTCATCGTCGTTGTCATCGTCCGCCTGCGCCCTGGCCGCATCGGCTGCCTGGCGCTCTTCGTAGCGGTTCTTGCGCTCGCGATTTTCCTTCTCGGCCTTCATGATGAAGGACTCTTCAGTCACGGACTCATCGCGTCGGATCACAAGGTTGCGGATAACGGCGTCGTTGTAACGAAAAGTGGTTGTCAGCTCTTCCATAGCGTCGTTGGACGCCTCCACATTCATCAGCACATAGTGTGCCTTGTGGATCTTGTTGATCGGGTAGGCCAACTGGCGGCGCCCCCAATCCTCAAGGCGATGGACCTGGCCACCGTCTTTCTGGATAGCTGCTGTGTAGCGCTCGATCATGCCGGGCACTTGTTCGGACTGGTCCGGATGGACCATAAATACGATCTCGTAATGTCGCATTCGAAAGCTCCTTACGGGTTAATGCTACCCACTAAAATGGTGTAGCAAGGAGGATCGGCTATTCAGAACAGCCGGGCAAATTTTAAGGGAGCGAAGTCTACCGAGTTTGTCCAGCCACCGCAAGAGCAGTTATTCTCGCTCATTACTCCTGCCTGACAAGCACACCAAAAGCAGGGCCGGATGCCCTTACTTTCTAAACGAGTCTGGAATCCGCAACCCCAGTTCCACAGCGACCTCCCTGATGATCAAGTCCGCGCCCAGAGGAGAGACATGGTTGTCGCTGAAAAAATACAGCCTGTCTGACTCAGAAGCCACACATCTGTCAGATTCAGCCGAACAGAATAGGTATTCCGGGTAGACTCGCTTTACATTTGGCCCAGTTACCTGGTCCAGCGCTTGGTAGCTGCTGGCCACCCTGTCCTTAAACAAACTATAACTGGTCGATAGCGTGGGTACTTCATCTGCATTTCTAATAACCTGATTGTACGAAAACAGCCTCGTGTTCACATGGAAGCCCTGTTCAGGCACTGGGTAAACAATAACTAACCGGGCCCCCTGATCTAACCAGCCTGTCAAAGTGGTCACGATGCCCCTCGCTCGCTCGAATTTCTCATTTATCGTTGTAGTGCTATTTGTTTTATCAGGGTCACTTCCTTGCTCACCCTCCTGATTGTCAAATTCCCCTCCCTCCAGTAAACGTTGCAATCGCGCACTGTAAATGATGATCGGATTCTCGAACTGCCTCAAAAAGGACTCGACCGCTTTAGAACGTTTGCCACAAAGAGCCTGAGGATATCCAGCAATGTGTGGACAGCCATCCTGCGTCACCTGGCTGTAGTTGAGTCCGTTTGCTTCCGCGAGAGCTCTCACAGACTCTGCGAGCGAGAACGCATGACTATCACCCACTAATACCAGGGTTTTTGAGCCTGGAGAATACGTAAAGACACAGGATTCTGAAATTCCAAAGAATCGACCGGCAAACTTACCCGAGTGACAGTTCTTTCCGTCCAGAAATACATTTCGTTGCTCGGCGGATTGAACCAAACCTCCCAAATAACCGCCTCTGCCTGGAAAGCCCTTCGCAATAATCCAGAGTGAACTCACTGCGAGCAGCGCCAGGGAGGTTAGAAAAACAGTGGCAAAGAGCATCCTTCTGGACACGCTTCGACTACGGAAAGGCTTTTCAATCAAGTGATAACTTAGTGTGGACAACACCAATGTGATGACAATCCAAACACATTTTAGCTCGATAGAAGGCAGTGGCTCTGCCATCCGTCCAAAGGCAAATATCGGGTAATGCCATAGATACAAGGAGTAAGACAGCAGTCCGAGGGAAACCATGACTGGATGTGATAGTGCTCGCGTCACCCAGTCAGTATCTCGCCTAAACAGTATTACTAGAGTCGTACCGAGGACGGGAATGACAGTAATAAAACCCGGATGCTGTGCTTCGAATCCAACAGTTGCCATGGGTACAACTATCAAAAGCAACCCGAGTGCAGGCATGAATCTTTGCACCAAGGAACGCGAATTCATTGCAAACTGGTTTAACAACAGCAGCGCTGCCAGGCTTCCCGCGAGCAATTCCCAAAGCCGGGTTGGCATCATATAAAATGAGAACGATGGATCCCGTTGAGTCATCCACTCAGCAAAGATCAGGCTTACTACGAGCCCAATCGTCAAGATAACTGCAAGATAGCGCCTTGCCCGTCTATAGAGTGCGAACAGAAGCAGTGGGTAGACCAGATAATACTGCTCCTCGACCGCTAGAGACCAGGTGTGCAGAAATGGCTGTAACAGTGCGGATTCCGCACCGTACTGCTGTAGACTGAAATCCCAGTAAATATTCGACGAGAACAACAGGGAGAAAATCAGCGACTCGGAAAAATCCACCAGATTTACGGGCGGCAGGTAATGCCAGGCAAAGGGCAGTGATGCAAGCATTACCAACAGGAGCGCTGGCAGCAAACGCCGAACCCTGCGCTCGTAGAAACTCAGGAGAGAAACCCTACCCGAGTGATGAAGCTCCTTCATCAATAGTGTGGTAATAAGAAAGCCTGATATAACAAAAAAAACATCAACCCCAAGATAGCCGCCAGGAAGTAATTGCCAGGCACCGAAGTTGATTTTGGCGTGGTACAGGATCACGGCCACGACCGCCAGGGTTCTAAGCCCGTCCACGTCCGGTCGGTACTTCATGTCTAGCGCCGATTGCTGACTGCGCATATTAGCCAAAGCTTTTTACTGATTTTTATTGGTATTTTGAAAACCTGTATGATCAAACGTGACTACCGCCGTTGGCGAACCGCCTCAAACAGGACGATGCCAGCGGCCACCGAGACATTGAGGCTGCTGACCGAGCCGGCCATCGGCAGGCGAATCAGAAAATCACACTGTTCGCGCGTGAGGCGGCGCATGCCCTTGCCCTCTGCGCCCATTACCAGCGCGATCGATGTCGTCAAGTCACTGTCGTACAGGGATTTTTCGGCATCACCGTCGGTGCCGTAGAGCCACACACCGCGCGCCTGCAAAGCCTGCAGAGTGCGGCTGAGATTGGTGACCCGGACAAACGGCACCACCTCGGCCGCACCACACGCGACCTTGTGCACCACTGGCGTGAGATCCGCCGCGTTGTCCCTGGGCACTACCACGGCATCCACGCCCGCCGCGTCGGCGCTGCGCAGGCAGGCGCCCAGGTTGTGGGGATCGGTGACCCCGTCCAATACCAGGATCAATACCGGCCCCGCTTTCTCGTCCACCGCCTGCAATAATTCGGCCTCGCCCCAGACATTGGACGCGGTGCCGGCCCCGCTAGCCGCGAGTTCATGCACCTCGGCGACGGCGCCCTGATGGCGCCCGCTGACCCGCTTATCCAACCCGGCGCGCGGCTCGCGCACCACCGTCACGCCCTGGTTCTGTGCCAGCTCCAACAGGCCATTGATGCGCTTGTCATTGCGCCCCGCCTGCAACAACAGGCACTGCACCGCCTTGGCATTTTGCCGCAGCAGGCTGTCCACCGCGTGTATGCCGTAAACGTACTGCACGTCTAACGGCGCCGCCTGAGACCCGTCTTTGCCTTGGGCTTGCGGGTGGCGCCGGACTTCTTGTCCTTATCCTTATCCTTATCCTTTTTTGCACCTTTGCCCGCTGCTTTGCCAGCCGCTTTGCCAGCGCCCTTGCCGCGCGAGCCTTTTGCCCCGGCTTTCCCGGTGGATGTGGCCTCGATCAATTCCAGGTCAATCTTGCGGTCATCCAGATCGACCCTGGCGACCTGCACGCGCACACTGCCGCCCAACTGGAAGCTGCGACCAGAGCGTTCTCCGATTAGCCGCTGATGCGATTTATCGAAGTTGTAGTAGTCGCCGGGCAGCGCCGTGACGTGAACCAGCCCTTCTATGTAGAGATCCTCCAGCTCGACAAACAGGCCGAAGCTGGTGACCGCACTGATGATCCCGTTGAAGTCGTCGCCCACATGGTCCTGCAGGTACTCGCATTTGAGCCAGGAGTTCACCTCCCGGGTGGCCTCATCCGCGCGCCGCTCGGTCATCGAGCAGTGCTCGCCATTTACCACCATGGCGTGGATATCGTAGGGGAAGATCTGTTTGGTGGGGATGGACTCAGCGCCCTTCACCCGCAGCACGCCCTTGGCACTGGCGCTGCGGCGGATGAGGTGGCGTATGCCCCGGTGCACCAGCAAATCCGGGTAGCGCCGGATGGGCGAGGTAAAGTGAGCGTAGGCCTCGTAGTGCAAACCGAAGTGCCCCTTGTTCTCCGGCTGGTACACAGCCTGGCTCAAGGAGCGCAGCAGCATGGTCTGGATGACATTCGCATCCTCGCGGTCCGCGATTTGCGACAGCAGTTGCTGGTAGTGCACGGGCGTGGGTTTGGCCCCGCCGCCGAGATCCAGGCCCAGCTCGCCGAGGAATTTGCGCAGGTTCTCCAGTTTTTCCTCACCGGGCCCCTCGTGTACCCGAAACAGTATGGGCAATTTGTTGGCATCGTAGAAGCGCGCCGTGGCCACGTTGGCGCAGAGCATGCACTCCTCGATCAGTTTGTGCGCATCGTTGCGCACCACCGGCACAATGGCGTCGATCTTGCGGTTCTCGTTGAAAATAATGCGCGTTTCCACCGTCTCAAAATCGATCGCGCCACGTTTGTCCCGCGCCGCCCGCAACACGCGGTAGAGACTGTGCAGGCGCTGCAGGTCCGGCACACGCCGCTTGTCCACATCCGGGTGCTTGCCGTTCTCCAGCACCTCGCCCACCTGGGTGTACGTCAGGCGCGCATGCGAGTGAATCACCGCCTCGTAGAACCGGTACTTGGCGAGCACCCCTTTGGCACTGAGCGCCATCTCGCACACCATCGCCAGCCGATCCACAGCGGGCTTGAGCGAGCACAGGCCATTTGACAGCGCCTCCGGCAACATCGGCACCACGCGCGCCGGGAAATACACCGAATTGCCGCGCTGGGCCGCCTCGCGGTCGAGGGCGGAGCCCGGCGCAACATAGTGGGAGACATCGGCAATTGCCACCCACAGGCGCCAGGTGCCGTTAGCCTGCTTTTCACAGTACACGGCGTCATCGAAATCGCGCGCATCCTCACCGTCGATTGTCACAAACGGCAACTTGCGCAGGTCTATCCGGTGCTTCTTATCCTCCTCCAGCGGCTCGGCTTCCAGCCGCGCCGCTTCTTCCAGCACCTCCTCTGGCCATTCCCAGGGAATGCCGTGGGAGCGAATGGCGACATCGATTTCCATACCGGGATCGAGATGATCGCCCAATACCTCGACCACACGCCCCTTGGCACCGAACCGGCGGGTGGGGTAATCGATGATTTCCGCCGTGACGATCTGCCCTGAGATCGCCTCTCCCTTCTCCTTGGGCGGGATCAGTATCTGCTGCGTCAGGCGGCCGTTGTCCGGCACCACGAAGCCGATACCGCTCTCCTCCTGGTAGCGGCCAACCACCGTTTTGTGCGCGCGCTCCAGCACCTCCACCACGCGCCCCTCAAGGCGTCCGCGGCGGTCCTCACCGGTCACCTGTATCAGCACCTCGTCGCCATCGAAGACAAAGTGCATCTGCCGCGCGCTGAGATAGATATCGTCACCACCCGCCAGCGGCATCGCGAAACCGTAACCATCGCGATGGCCCTGCACACGGCAGTGCAACAGGTTCATTTTGTCCACCAGGCCGTAGGTGCCGCGACGATTCACCATCAACTGGCCATCGCGCTCCATCGCCCGCAGGCGCTTCTGCAGTGCGTCCAACTGTTCGGGCTCCTCGAGCCCGAGCGACTGTGCGATATCGGTACTATCCAGGGGTTTTTCAGCTTCCGCCAACAGTTCGAGAATGACCTCGCGGCTGGGGATCGGGTTTTGGTAGCGCTCGGCTTCGCGAGCGGCGTGAGGGTCGGCAATCTTGCCTTTTTTGGCCATAAAATCGGGTTCTTCCGTAGGAAATTATTGTTCAGTGTGTGTCAATCTTCGTCGATTATACGCGAGAAGGGCGTGCCTCGTCTCCCCGGGCATTGACAAAGCCGCGTTAGAAAAGTAAAGTCGCCGCCCTCAGAATCCTCAGCGGATGCTTTCGACTGTGGCGTTCTGATTTGCCCAGATGGTGAAATTGGTAGACACGCTAGCTTCAGGTGCTAGTGCTCGCAAGGGCGTGGAGGTTCAAGTCCTCTTCTGGGCACCATTTGATTTTC
>CAXBLZ010000119.1:0-8169 GCA_963976735.1 uncultured Halioglobus sp. | reverse complement strand
TTGGGTCTGGGTGGTGAGCAGACCTACCAATTTTACGAGCCGATATTCAACTGTTCGGTGACACAGCTGTTTTACAGTGGCGATAAAGTGTCACTGTCCAGTTTCAACGATTGCTCCTACCTGAAAGTGCTGGGTGAGCAACGCGGCGAACAACTGCTGACGTACCGCTAGCAGCGGCGTTATCCGGTGGAAATATTTCTTGTTCGACACGGTGAGGCCGCCAGCAGTTGGGGCGAGTCACCTGACCCGGGGCTCAGCGAACTGGGGCTGCGGCAAGCGGTGGACGTGGCAACGCAGCTTCGGCAACTGCTGGTGGAGCCAGTGCAGATGATCAGCAGCCCCCTGCAGCGAGCCAAAGAGACTGCCGCGCCGCTGTCGAGGTTGCTGCGGCAAGGCGTCAGGGAGGATGAAGCGTTTCGCGAAATCCCGTCCCCGGTGCCGCTGGCGCAGCGCCAGGCATGGCTGCGCCAGTTCATGCAGCAGCAGTGGTCCGAGCAGGGGGCGGATCTTCAGGCGTGGCGCGGCAAGGCCCTGGGTCAGCTGATGGAACTGCGCCAGTCTGCCGTCATTTTCACCCATTTTCTGGTGATCAATGCGGTCGTTGGCCACGTGCTGGATCGTCCTCAAACGCTGTGTTTTTGGCCAGACAACGGTTCGGTGACCCGATTGCGCCTCACTGGCTCCAGTCTGGAGCTGGTTGCCTTCGGCAGCGAAATGGAGACGCCGATCAATTAGTCCTGGCGTACCCGCTGTAGCGATTCCTGTGCTGTAGATGCGACCAACAACCCGTCCCGGGTATAGAAACTGCCGCGGCTGAAGCCGCGGCCCCCGCCAGAGACGGGGCTATCGAGACAGTACAATAAATGCTCGTCTGCCCGAAACGGGCGGTGAAACCACAGGGCGTGATCCAGGCTCGCTGACTGCAGCTCTTTTTCGATGCCAGAGTAGGGGTGCGGAAGCAGTGCTGCACCCAGCAGGGCGTAGTCCGACATAAAGGCAAGCAAAGTCTGGTGTCGGCGCAAATCATCACCGAGGTCGCCAAGCGCTCGAAACCATATTTGCCGTTCCGGCTCCTGCGGCTGTGGATTGAGGTAATCACGGGGCTGGACCGCCTTGCGCTCGATCGCCTCTGTGCGCGGTGAGTCTATTTTCCCCGGGTGCTCCTGCGCCAGCCTCGTCCAGCGATCAAAGTCAGATTCAAGCTCCTCGGGTGGCGGCACCTGCGGCATTTTCATGTGATGTGACAGTCCGGTTTCCTCCATATGAAAGGAAATCGATGAGCTGAAGATTGCGATGCCATCTTGCTTGGCGGTGACGTTTCTGGTGGTGAAACTTTTGCCGTCACGTATCGGGTCCACATGGTAAATGATCTGTTTGCTGGGGTTGCCCGGGCGCAGAAAATAGGCGTGCATCGAATGCGCCAGCCGTGAGGTCTCCACTGTCCGGGTAGCGGCATTGAGCGCTTGCGCCAGCACCTGGCCGCCGAAGACGCGCGCCGGCCGCTTGGGGCTGAGACCGCTGAACAGGTACTTGTCGAGTTTCTTGACCTCTAGGCGATCGATCAGTTTTTCTATATCAGTGGACACGAAAATACTCCTGGAAACTAGTTGTTGTGGTGTGCTGCACGCGGTAACAGGCCATTGAAAAAAACATCGAAGTAGTCGATGGCGGCGCTGTCAATATTGTCCATCTTCCGCCACTGCTTGAGGTGCATGGCGGCATTGATAGCGCCCGTTAACAGTTGCTGGGCAACGTAACGGTTTACTGGGCGGACACTGCCATCCTCGATGCCCTCACTGAGGAAATTGCCGAACTTTTCATTCGCCTTGTCGGTGCGCTTGAGTATTTCGCGACGGCGATCCATCGGCAGTGCTGTAATGGTGTTGTATCGAATCAGCGGGCCAGCATCAGAGTTCTGGACATAAAATGTCCGCCTGCAGGTCAGTTCGGCTCTCTCCAGGCCATTGCCTGCAGACTGCGCTGCCTGTTCGCGAATGTTTTCCATGATATCCAGTGAATGGCAGTAGCAGCGAAACAGCAGGTCTTCCTTGTTGTTGATGTGGTAGTAGAAAGCGCCCTTGGATACGTTGAGATGCTCTGCGATTTCATCCAGGGACGTTCCGTTAAAGCCCTGCCGGTTAAAGAACAACGTGCCGGTCTTGAGGAACGCGACCTGTTTCAGGCGATTCTGCTCCTCGCGGTCAAAGCCGCGCAGAAGTTCGACCTGCTCGCTTTCATGGCTGATGCTGGCGGGTATATATTCACCGTCACCGGCAGAAATACCGTGCGCGAGTATGTCCCACGCCTCCTCTGCCGTGGCCCGAACCTGGTCTATCGGAATGTTGTGCAGCCACGAGAACGCCCAGTCCACTGAGCCCAGTATGGCGCGTGTGGTGGCGGTCGGTTCGCACTCTCGCAGCGAGCCGTCTGCAATGCCCTGACGGATGTAGTCTCGTAGCCGCTTGAACATGGCGATGTAGCGCGCCTCGACTTCCGTCCGGTGCGGCCCCTTCAGTGCGGCGATCTCCAGCAGGGCAGCGATATGCGGTCCTCTCCCTTCCTGCGCGGCGAGCCAGTTCTCAAAATGTTGCTGGAAAAAGGCCGACGCACGCGCCATCGCACTGGGGTGAGCGGCCTCTATTGCATCCAGATTACTGTGATGGTGTGCCAGCGCGACCATATAGCACTGGTATATCAGGTCTTCCTTGGTTTTGACGTAGTAGTACAGGCTGGTCTTCGTCAGGCCGAGGCTTTCGGCGATATCCTTCAGCGTGGTTGCCCGCGAGCCCTTGTAGTTAAACAGTTTGGCCGCCTGCGACAGGATTGCGGCCCGCTTGGCATCGTGCTGAACCGTCCGGTTGAAGGGCGAAGGGTCGCGGCTGGAGTTGGGCGTGCTGTTTGTCGTCATGGGGGGAGGCTCCTGTGAGGGGAGCTACAGACCTACTGGTAATTCTACAATTCCAACTTTAAGTATTTATTTTGTCGCTGTCTACAGTACGCGTCGGGAAGTCGCACTTTCAGCAGTGCCGAGTTGAATGTTGAGCCACTTGCGGGAGCGGAATCGATACGTGAGCAGTATCGCCTTGATACTGTAGTCCAGCAGCATCACTGAAAATATCCAGTACACGGACAGGCCCAGCCAGAGGAACACCAGCGCGGGAACAAGGCGCCCTCCGATGATCCCGCAGAACGTTGCGACCAATGGGAAGCGGGTGTCACCAGCGCCACGCAAAGCGCCCCCCAGCGTAAATTCAAATGCCATGATGGGCTGTGCTACTGCGATCATGTACATAAAAATCACCGTGAGATGAATGACCTCCGGGTCATCAATCATGAACCGCGCCAGGTCCTCCGCAAACCACGCGAGTATAATAGAGAGGGAGATCATTGCGGCCAGTGCCATGCGCAGTGAACGCGATACTGCCAGTATCGCCAATTCGACACGCCCAGCGCCCAGTTGCTGTCCGACAAGCGTTGCTGTCGCAATCCCGAACCCAAACCCGATCACGATAGGGAAGGCCACTAGCGTAATCCCGATCCCATAGGCGGCGTAGGCGACTGTTCCGAAATGGGCTACGATCGCGAAAAAAGCCAGGAACGCGATTTGAACGATGCCCTGCTCGAGTACGGCTGGGCCTCCGATGGTGACAATCTGGCGGCATATTCCCCAATCCATACGCAGAGACCGGGCGGGTTTCAGATTGAAGTGGCCGCGCCACCAAACGATCACGAATACGATGGTAATCAGCGCTGCGCCCAGGCTGCCACCCAGTGCGACCCCGGCGACCCCAAACTGCGGGATAGGGCCCACACCGAAGGCCATCAGGTAGGAAAAGAGTACATTCAACAGGGAGCTGAACAGCAGGAACCACAATGGCGTGATGACATCGCCCGTGGCCCTTAGCGCCGTGCCCAGCATCATATTGATGGCGGCGAAAACGTTGAATAGCGCCATCCAGAAAATATAGGTGGCGGCCAGCGACGTCGTCTCCTCATCCAGCCCGAAGACACCAGCCACCGCCCTTGGCGCGAAGATGACCGGAAGGCTCACCAGTACAGCCAGTGTCATGGACATTACCAGCGACGTCCATGAGACGACCTCCGCCTGCCTGAAGTCCCGCGCGCCCCAATTCCTTGCAATTAACGCCGTGGCAGCTACGGATATGCCCATCAACAGCGCTTGTACCAGGAAGAATATGCGCTGCCCGGTCGTGACTGCCGCGACTGAACTGGTTCCCAGTTGTGCGACGATTTTGATCTGCATGAACCCCACCGTTGTGAACAGCAGGTTGGAGAGAATCGTCGGCCACGCCAAGCGCCAGACACTGCGGCTGGCAGACATTGGATTATCGGAGATAGCGGTGGGCACGTGAAGTTCTCGCTGATTGGCAGGCTATATTACCAGCTCATGTCCCCAATGGCTGCGCTAGCTCAAGTCGGCGCAGTGCTTGTGCCGAAAACAGTCGGTAGTGTGATCATTAATCATACCAGTGGCCTGCATATGCGCGTACAGGATGGTAGAGCCGACGAAAGTGAAGCCGCGCTTTTTCATATCCTTGCTCAATGCGTCCGAGACCGGGCTGGTGGCCGGCACTTGCCGCACGGATTGCCAATGGTTCTGTATTGGCTGGTTGTCTACAAATCCCCAGATATACTCCGAAAAGCTGCCGCACGCCTGCTGCACCTCCAGAAAGGCACGGGCATTTTTACGTGCGCCATACACTTTCAGCCTATTGCGGATGATTCCGGGATTCAGCAGCAGTTTTTCCAACTTTTTATCGCTGTAACGAGCTATCTTTCGGGCGTCGAAATTGTCAAACAGTTGTCGGTAGTTTTCCCGCTTGCGCAGGATGGTGATCCACGACAATCCCGCCTGGGCACCTTCCAGAACCAGGAACTCGAACAGGGTCTGGTCGTCCCGCACCGGTACGCCCCACTCATTATCATGATAGGCAATGTAGAGCGGGTCATCCCCGCACCAGGCACATCGTTTTGTCATTTTCTTAGCCTCGTGATTGTTGAAGTATGATTTTCATCGGGAGCTGTGTCCATATTTTTGGCGCTCCGGTAGCGGTCTACTACAAGCTATGCGACACTGCCGCCGAGAATACTGGTGAAGGCCCTATGACAGAAACAATCCTTTACAGCCGCATCGAGCACGTAGGTCACCTGGTGCTGAATAACCCTCAAAAACACAACGCCCTGGGTCGCGAGCAACTGGAAGCGATTCACGCACGGCTCGATCAAATTGCCGCTGACCCAGAGGTTCGCGTACTCATTGTAACCGGTACCGGTGAGAAAACGTTTTGCGCTGGTGCCGCTTTGCAGGAGCTCAGTGGCGGCCAAATTGGCGACGATGCGTTTCAGAATATGACCAGCCAGCTTGCGGAGTTGTCGATCCCAACCATCTGCGCTTTGAACGGCGATGTCTTTGGCGGAGGGGCTGAATTGGCCGTCAGTTGTGATTTCCGTATCGGTATCGAGGGATGTCGCATGCGAGTACCGGCTGCCGCCATCGGTTTGTGCTATCCCCTTTCAGGGATTGCCCGTTTTGTTGAATGTCTCGGTATGAACGTGACCAGGCGTATTCTGGTGGCTTCGGAAGAGTTCCACTCAAGCACTTTATTGGACATCGGGTTTCTGGATCATCTGGTACCGCGCCAGGAGCTGCATAGTTTCGTACAGGATTATGCGCAGCATATTGCAAGTCTCGCGCCGCTGTCCGTGCAGTCTATGAAACGCATCCTTAGGCAAACAGCCGCAGGATCCATGGATCCAGAATTGGCTCAGGAGTTGACAACCTTGTGCCAGCAGTCAAATGATCTTCAGGAAGGCTTTTCAGCCAAGCGAGAGAAACGCAAACCTCGTTTTGAAGGACGATAATCGACTAGTGGTTGGACGCCAGGGGCCCATGACAAACAAGTTGCCGATCGATGGCCATCCATGGCAGCCCCAGTTTTTCCAGCCATTTGATGCCAGTAGCTTCTGTTTTCAATCGCGCGATACTGGCGGCACTGCAGGCCGTAAGGCAGTTTTCCGCGATGACTGCAACACTGAGTAGCCCGGGGATCGGTTGCCCATCTATCGGACTCAGCGCGCGTCCATAGCGTTCCCCATCCTGGATAAATGTATGCTCAAAGTCGCCGCGCAAAGCAAACCCCTGATGATTCACCTTCACTCGCACAATCGCAGCGCGCGTGCCTTTCGGAATTCGAACACCTGTCAACCAGTTGGCACCGTCTGGTTGCTTGCCAATTGTAGCTACATCCTCGCCCATCTCGATGTACGCGTTGCGTACATCGCGTTTCAGCAATAGTTTGCGCAATGAATCTAACGCATAAGGGCGCACACAACTATTGAGGTCGAACAACATTCCCCTATTCGTTAGTCGCGCACCCTGTTCGGTTATTTCGAAATTGCGCCACCCGACCAGCTTGAGCATTTTCTGAAGTTGCTCGTGAGAGGCATGTAGTGTGCCTGTGCTGCTATAGCATTCTTGCAGTATTCTGGTCGTGGGGTCGAAGATGTGCTTACTCTCATCCCACAGTGCATTGATAAAGACAAACAGGCTCCGGGCCTCGGCATCGAGTGGCACGAAATAGCCTGTTCCCGCTGCCTGGTTTATCTGACTGGTAATGCTGTCGGGTTGGTAAGAGCTGAATTTATGTTCCAGACGTAGTAACTCATCCTGGCACAGGGCGATCAGTTCAGCCCCCTGGCTATCGCTGTTGTCGATTACCAGATGACAAGCTCTTCCAAAAGCATGTAGCCGAATTTCGCTTTTTTCCACTATGGCCTGCCAGTAATAGATCTCAATCAGAGACTTTCTCTTGCAATGACGTGTAGTCAATCAGCTGATTGGGCCCACGCCGAAGGGAGATAATGTACCATTGCAAAAGCCAGGCTGACTAGACGCCTATTGAATATCTAGAGAAATCTAAAAATTGTATGGAATCTCTATCACAACGAGACTGCCTGACTTACGAGAAAATTCCAGGCTTCCCCCAAGCTTATCCACAAGGTATTTTACGATAGCGATACCAGAGTTCGGTCTAGGGGCTTCCCCAACTTCTTCAGGAATCCCGACGCCATTGTCGCTGACAGACAAACACAGACAATTTTCATAAGGCTCATAGGTCGTTTCCACTGACAGTATCACCTGGATGTAGTTCGCCAGTGAGTCCTGTTCGAAGGCGTGCAGAATACAGTTTTCCAATAGTTCGTAGAGTATGATCGAAAGAGGTGATGCCAGTTCAGCGGGTACTGGCATGGACGTCACTTCGTTGATGGTAACTATGGTTTCTGGTTTTACTGGTGCGACTTGCAGCAATACCGGAAACAGGCCGTCGGTATACTCTTTAAGATCCGCGACTGCACCGCCGGCGTGGTAGCTGAGGCAATCCTCCAGACTTGATAACGCGGATATGCGTCGAATACTACTGTCTGTCACTTTGCGTTTCACATCAGCGGGCACACCGATGCTGCGGTGAGAGATGAAGTCGCTAACCAGGGATAGTGTCGTCAGGTTGTGCTGGTACGAGGTGAGGACTATCTCGTCCTGAAGTTCGAGTTGCTCCTGCATCTCATCATCAGCTCTATTCTCGGCTTCGAACATTTCCTGCGCCAACTCATCTCTTTGCCTATCGATAACATAACTGCGATAAATACGAAGCAAACCCCAGACTAAAACCATCAGTCCTGCGCTATAGATCAGGTATGCCCACCATGAGTACCAGGGAGGCGGCAGCACATCGATATTAAGAGAGATACCGTTGCGATTCCATATGCCAGCAGAATTCGCGCCTTGAGCCCTGAAAACATAATCGCCCGGAGGCAGGTTGGTGTAAGTCGCAGTGTTTCTTGTCCCGTTCTCTATCCACTCCCTGTCGAAGTTATCCAGCTTGTAACGAAACAGATTTTTTTCAGCATCGATAAAGTCAAGCACACTGAACTGGAAAGTAACGAAATAGTCATTGTGAGTGAGTTGCAATGATTGGAGATCATTAAACTTACCCAAATTTCGACTATCCGCGCTTGGCAAACTAACGTCGGTCAACATCATTGGGGACTCAGAACCTTCGGTCTCAATCTTAGTAGGATCAAATCTGTTGTACCCGTTCATTCCTCCGAAGTAGATAAGTCCGGATTGGCTGGTGAATGAGGCTCCAA
>CAXBLZ010000118.1:0-8688 GCA_963976735.1 uncultured Halioglobus sp. | reverse complement strand
ACCGGCCTGTCACGCCGGGGGTCGCGGGTTCGAGTCCCGTCCGCTCCGCCATTTCAACGCCTGTCCTTGGCTCTTCCCCATTAAGGGGGGATGCACCGATATTCACTAAACCCGGTTAATAATGCCATCGGAGCGCCGCATCGCCCACCCGCAATGGGTTAAGGCGCGCAATCGGTAATTCTCAAAATTCCTGAATCCATAGGCCCTGCGGGCCATCATTTCCATCTTGTTATGAAAGCCCTCGGTGGGTCCATTGCACTAGTTGGATCGCCGTCTTTCCCGGTGTGATGTCCGGCTGTTTTGCCTGGGGCTGGCAGCCGGTCAACCGATTCGCGACCTGACCCTCGCCGCCGGTACCGCGCCGCATGGTGTGGCGGGGCGTGGTGTTGCTGATTTCATCCACGGTGGTGATTGGTGCCGGTAACTTCGATGCAGCTTGAAATTTCACTGAGGCTTTTCGAAATTAGCCAGCCCGTGCCAGCAGACGGTGTAAGCCAACTGGGAAGCAGCGTTTCAGTATGTCTACTAGCACAGCGTCTGGGCCAACCCGAACGCGCATGCGTCCACGCTGTACCGCGGTAATAATCTTTGCTGCCGCCTTGTCAGGCTCCATGCCGATGCGCTGAACCAGCGCATAGGTCTTTTGCGCAACTTTCTGATCGTCTGCCTTGTCGAGTGTCGCCTGCATCATGTCTGTGCGGATCGCTCCGGGATGTACAGTTGTCACCCCGATGCCGAGCGGCCTGAGTTCGCCCCAGAGTGATTCCGACAGCAATTTCACGGCTGCCTTGGTGGCGCAGTAGGAAGACTGGCTGGGCAGCCCGACCAGAGCATTCATGCTCGACAGGTTGACAATATGTGCCTCCCCAGCATCGCGCAGGGCGGGCAGGAAGTAGTGGCAGCCATAAACTACTCCCCAGTAATTCACTCCGGTGATAGTTTCCCAATCCTCTATGCTGTGGTTCGCAAAGCTTTTCTGATACGTAATTCCGGCGTTATTAATCAGTAGGTTCACCTGCCCGTGCTGGGCGATTACTGCCTCGGGTAGTGCAGCCATCTGTTCGCGAAGACTGATATCCACCGAATGCTGGGATACACGCACGCCATGGCCTTCCAGCGAAGCAGCGGTAATCTCCAGTGCTGCCGTATTGCGATCCGCCAGCGCCAGGTGGCAGCCGCTGCTGGCCAGTTTGCGTGCCAGAGCGCTGCCGATGCCCCCTCCAGCACCAGTGATAACTGCAACTTTATCTTTCAGGACTTTCATGCCACTCGTTCTCCGGGCGTTCTACTATTCAAAGGGCACAATACACCACCGGGGGCCTCGATAAGCGTGGCGCAGCGGTTGCAGTGTGTGCAACCGTTCTGGTAGCCGGGGTCGGCGATGGCGTTGTTCACATAGTCGGGATCCTTGATAAGTGCGCGACCCAGCTGCACAAAGTCGAAGCCTTCGCGCATGATCGTCTCCAGGCTGCCCGGTTCGGTGCAGCCGCCGATATACACCATCTGGCATTGCACCCGATCCCGTACCTGTTTGGCTTCTTCGAGGAAAAAGTTCTCGCGGTAGGGGTACCGTTTGAACAGGCGGGGTCCAATCACTCTCAAGCCGAGGCGGGTAATGGGATTTTTCTCTACCGCAATCAGCCCTTTGTCCAGCGTATCGCCACGGAAGTAGACCATAGGGTTAAAGCTACTGGTGCCACCGGAACAGATCAGGGCGTCGATGCCGGCGCTGTCCAGCATAGCGGCAACTTCGAGCGCTTCCGGCAGATGGAGTCCATCCTTGATGCCGTCCGTCAGACCCATTTTTCCCAGGATTGGGAAGTCTTCGCCCACCGCGTCGCGCACCGCCTCCAGGACGCGCAGGGGCAGCCGCATGCGATTGCGCAGGCTGCCGCCATACTCGTCGCTGCGGCGGTTGGTTTTTGGGCTGATAAACTGTGACAGTCCGTATCCGTGGCTGAAATGAATCTCTACCGCGTCAAACCCGACAGACTGCATTAGTCTGGCGGCGCGGGAGTAGGTGCCCACCAGGTAATCAATATCCGCCACACTCATCGCTCCGGATACAGGGTAACCCGCTGAAGCCCCGAGCATGCTGAACATTCGCGACGGGCCCAGGGGGCGCTTGAGCCGTTGCAAACGTCGGTTCTTGGAGAAGTTGCCGCAGTGAGCCATCTGCCCGGAAATTCTGGCGTCTGGAGCATATGCCTTCAATTGACTACAAAGGTGCGTCAGAGCATCCCGGTGAATCTCGTCCATCCACAGCATCTGATCGTTGATGCGTCCGTCAGCCTCTGTCGCACAGTAAGCGATGGTGGTCATGGCAGTGCCACCGGCAACGATGGCCTTGTGGAAATCCAGCAGCGCCTGACCAGGTGCGCCATCGGGCGTTTTACCCTCGTAGGTTGCAGCCTTCAGGATGCGGTTCTTGAGGGGCAATTTTCCCAGAACCGCTGGGGAAAATGCTCGTTGCAAATGGGGATTCATAATTGTTATTACTCTCGTCTGTTGGCAGAAGCTGTAGCGCGTTCACAATATACTTATTCATAAGATATGTGGCGCGGATATGGAGTGCAATAGGCTGCTGCCAAGTTAATGCCCAAATTTCCAGCTTCGATACATAAATATCTGCTAGCAGCGTCGATTCCTGCCGGACATCCCAGTTGTGCAGCTTGCTCTGCGCTTACCTCCGAGAAGGTATGCAATTGGGTGCGAGCGGTATGGGAATATCAGAGTCAGTGAATTCTGCAAAACCAGGGCTTGACCTTTGCTCGATTATGAATTTAAATTATCATATATTTATCCATAAGATAATACACTGGTACAAGATGGCTGCATTCATCGTGTGCCTGAAAATAGGCAAGTCGCGGTTTAGAACCGATAACAATCTCCGCCTTGCTTCAACTCCAATCTCACCATGATAACTCCAAGGAGTGTCGCAATGCGTAACAAAAACTATCTGACGATAGCCGTTTCCACAGCACTTACAACAATGGCCGCAAATGCGGTGGTCGCTCAGCAAAAACAAGAACCAGCTGGTGCCTCGGCACTTGAAGAAGTTGTTGTCACCGCTACCCGCCGCGCCGAAAACATTCAGGAGGTAGCCATGACCGTAACCGCGATCACCGCGCAGGATGTGGCGGACTACGACATCTTCCGCTTCGAGGACCTGGAATTACTGTCACCAGGATTGTCGTTGATCAGCGACGGGGCCGTCGGCTCTGTCGCCCAACTGCGCGGCGTGGGTTTTGACTCTAATGCATCCGCTTCGCCAGCTGTCGATATCTACATCAACGAAACACCGGTAGACGCCAACTACGCGTTCCAGAGCATTTACGATATTGGCCAGGTGGAAGTATTGCGCGGCCCGCAGGGAACACTGCGCGGACGCCCGTCGCCGGCGGGCGCCATCACCATGACCACCCGCCGACCGGAGCTGGACGGCTGGGGTGGCACGTTTTCAGGCTCGGCCAGTGACCAGGAAGCGGTTAATGCCCAGGGTGGAGTGAACATCCCCATCATCGCGGACCAACTGGCATTGCGCGTGGCAGGTGTCTATGACGACAACGACGCCGCCCAGGTCGACAGCTTCAATTCCAGCGAGGAAGACAGCCTGGAAACCAAAAGCTGGCGCGCCTCGATACGCTGGGCGCCGACCGATTCACTTGACGGCACTTTGACACACCAGTGGCTGAAATCTGACCGGGTGACGCTGACACAGGTAGAGGGCGCTGGCGCAAGCTATAACGGCCCAATGATCAATGACAGCGGACATTCCGTGCAGGAAACCAAGCCCAGCGTCGACCAGGAATTCCAGTTAACGTCCCTCAACCTTGCCTGGGAGTTGGACCATCATCGGCTGGTCTTTTCCGCCGCGCACCAGGACAACTCCTTTGATTTCTACCAGGAACTGGACATCTACAACGCGGTGATCGATTTCGCCGAGGCGCAGTACACCCAATCGACTTTCAAGACCGATACTGCCGAACTGCGGCTGGAGTCCACCAATCCGGACCTGTTCATGGAATACCTGGTGGGCCTGTGGTACCAGAAGGAGAAAACCGAGTCGACCTTCGCCCAGCCGTCGCCACAATCGGGCGCGTTCGGCAATCCGCTGACGCCGGACCCGTTCGGCCCGCCGCGGGCCGATTACATCGTCAATGCCAGCGGCACTATCCCGACCAACACCGAGAACAAGGCGATCTACGCCAACCTCGTATTTCACCTCACCGATATGACGGATTTAAGCCTGGGAGCGCGCTACCTGCAGGACGACACCAAACGCTCGCAGACGATCAACCAGGATGAAACCATAATCGATGTGGGTATCTCGCCAGGCGTGTCGATGAATTGTGAGACATTAGTGAACTTCGGCCCGTTTACCGGTGCGCAGCCGTACCCGGGCTTCTGTGAGTTGATTCTGCCGGCGGATTCGACCACCCAGGCCACGGAGAAAGACCGGGATCACTGGGTGTATTCCGCTTCCCTCAAGCACAACTTTAGCGATGACCTGATGGCGTACTTCACCTACGCCCATTCCTGGCGTCCGCCGGGTGTGACTGTCGGCATCCTTGCGCCTTTGACGCCGGAGGAGCTCATTACCGGTGACCCGGAAACTTCCGACTCCTACGAACTGGGCCTGCGCTCTGAGTGGCTGGACGGGCGCCTGCGTGCGAACGCCTCTGTGTACCACCAGGAATACGATAACTTCATCGGGCGCTTCGACGAGGTGCCTTATCTGGCGCCAGGCCCCGTGGTGTTGTCGGGCGGGTTTACCTATCCCGGTGACGCGAAAGTCGACGGACTCGAACTGGAACTGGCCTATGACATCACCGACAAGTGGTGGGCACAGTTCAATACGGCCTATGCCGACGGGCATTTCGACGATGCCGACGTGCCCTGTCGCGATACCAACGGCGACGGCCAGCCGGATAATGGTGATATCGGTAACCTGAGCCCCGGTGACTTTGTCGACAGCTCGGTGCTGTTCTGTTCTGTGGATTACGCGATATCAACAATCCCCAAGTGGGTGACCACCTTGCAAACGGGTTACTCCTTCCCAGTGTTTGAGCAGGAAGGCTACGTGCGGGCGCTGTATAACTATTACGGTGAACAGGAGGACTACGGCCAGGATTACGAGGCCGACGCTTACGGTATTCTCAACCTCTACATAGGCGTCACCAGCGAGTCGGGCGCATGGGATCTCTCACTGTGGGCCAAAAACGCGCTCGACGACGACACGCAATTGTTCCAGGGCCGGCCGCAGACAGTGTATGACGCGTTTGAGCCGAACTATTACACCACGCGCTACGTTAGCGAACGCGAAGTGGGTCTCACCCTGCGCTACAACTTTGGCGAAGGTTAAACGCGACGCATAGACAATCCATGAGTCAGGTCCTTTCGCGCTGCTTTTACCGGTGGCGCTTTTTTAATAAACCACAGGGACATCGACGGGCGGGGAGCGACTCGGGCTGGCAGGCGTAAGGTCCGGCGCATCGCAGCCGCTCCGGCAACACGCCCCTGACAGTCGTCAGTCGGAAATAGCCATGCTTAAACGTCTCGTTCTCATCCTTGTGTCGCTGTCAGCGCTGACGCTGGTGCTGGTCGCCGCCGGCGCTTACTGGTTGGTGGGCAGCGTCAACGACTACCTGACGCCACCGGCCGATCCCGCCGGGCAATCCAGCATCGCAACGTATGCGGAATCAGTGCCACCCGTTTTCCCGATCAACGCCCCCGCCCGGGTTCCGACGTTTTCCTGGGACAGGATCGCAACACCACCGAAGTCCGCGCGACCGTGGACGCGCTGGTGGTGGCCCGGAGGTGACGTGGACGCAGCGGGTGTCAGCGCGCAATTGCGTGTGCTGGACGCAGCCGGTTTCGGCGGCGTGGAAGTACAGCCGTTTCTAAGCGGCATGATCGTGGTTGAGGATGACAAGGTGATGGAGCGGGTGTACAGCTTCGACACGGAGTCTTACTACACCGCTTTGCGTGCGGGGATCGACACGGCCGAAACCCTCGGCATGCAATTTGACCTGACCAACTTCAGCGGCTGGCCGCCGGGTGGCCCACAGATCAACCTGGACGACAGCCTGACAATTCTGTCCTACGCGGAAACGACGCTGTCTGCCGAGGCCGGCGAGACTGTGCGTATCGAATTGCCATTGCCGTCTCCCGGTGCGGGCGAGTACATGTTCAGCATGATCGAATTTGCAGGGGCGGACTTTATCAATTTCCCGGCAGCCCAGGCGCGACTGCTCAGCGTGGTAGCGGCGCGTGCTACTGCCGGCGAACACAGCTGGAACCCCTATCACCTCGATGACACCGTGTCGCTCGCGCCTGAGTCCCTGCACATGCTTACGGATCACGTGGAGGATGGCGTACTCAACTGGGAGGCGCCCGCGGGGGAGTGGACCATCATCGCCAGTTACCTGCTGCCCTCCGGGGAAGCCCCGATGGGCGCGGCACAGAAGCCCCAGGGTTTTGTGTTCGACCATCTGCGTACGCCTCAGGTGTTGGGCCAGTACGAGTACGCCTTCGGCGCGCGCACCGGCCTGCCCGCCTATTACGGCAAAGGGCTGCGCGGCTTCTTTAACGACAGCCTGGAATTCCGCCTGCGGCGCATGGCGGTGGCGGACATTCTCGAGGAGTTCCAGGCGCGGCGCGGCTACGACCTTGCGCCGTACCTGCCTGCGATCTATATCGAGGGCGTGGACAACGTGTACTTCCGCGAGATCCTGGGCGTGCACGCGGCGCCGGAATTCGAACTCACACCGCTGGACGATCGCATTCGCCACGACTACCAGCAGACATTGTCCGACCTTGTCATCGAGCGCTTCGTGGAAACCTCCGCAGTCTGGGCCGCTGAGCGCGGCCTGGTATCGCGCGGCCAGAGCTACGGTATGGATCTCGATATCCTCCGCGCACTGGGTGCCAATACGATTCCTGAGACCGAGCAGCTGTGGGCTGGCGGTGCCAACGTGGGCCTCAAATTCGCCTCCTCGGCGGCAGCGCTTTATGGTCGCGACCTTGTCAGTGCCGAGTCGTTCGTCTGGATGAACCGGGACTATGTGCCCACGGCGCGCCGCATCAAGGCAGCGGCGGACAAGCTGTTCCTGGCCGGCATCAATCACATTGTGTACCACGGCACGCCGTATACCTGGGCTGGCGGCACACCGAGCCCCTACGGGGAGGAGGGCTGGGCGCCGTTCTCCGGGCCGGACAACCCCGGGCAATTTTCCGGCAACGTGTCACCCGGCAATACCTCCCTGTGGCCCGATGTACCGCAGCTCAATGCGTATTTCGCGCGCAGCCAGAACCTGTTGCGGCAGGGAACGCCTGAAATCGACGTGCTGATCTACTACCCCTTCCTCGGGTTCCACGGGCCGAACCCGAGCGAGCCCGGATCGGAGGCCCTGGTGGCGGGCGCATTGCCGGATGCAGACCCGGACTATGTCGCGTTTGAAAACGCCACGCTGACTGCTGCCCGGGAGCAATTCGTCGACCGGCTGGTGACCGTACCGCCACACACGGACGAGCGTATTGCCTGGGTGGAACAGTTGCAGCCCCTGCTGCGCGAACTGGATCGTCACGGCATCAGCTGGGGTTGGGTGAATGAGGATGCGCTGCAAAGCGGTGCGTTGGGTGCGGGCAGCCTGAATGCATCGGGCGGGCACTATGGCGCCGTCGTATTGCCGAATGTCGAGGCTGTCGAGCCTACGACCCTCACCGCGCTGCAGTGGCTGGTAGATGAGGGTGTCCCGGTATTTTTCAGCGGTGAACTACCCATACGCCAGCCCGGCTTCAAGGACGCGGCCGCTGGTGATGCGCGTGTACAACAGGGCGTGCAGACGCTGCTTACCGGCGGTGCGCGCGAACTCGCGTTCGATACGCAGGCCTGGCTGGCCCAACTGGCGGTGTTGCCGACAGAGTCCGTGCACTATCAACACGAGAGCGCGATCCAACGCTATCGTCGCCGCCTGCCCGAGGGCGGCACGATAGAATTTTTCGCCAACCAGAGCGCGGCGCCACAGACACTGTCACTGACCGTATCTGGTGGTGAGTCCCTGTGGTGGTTTGACGCACTGGAGGGTGTGGCCTGGCCGGCAGAGGCCAGCGATGGCCATATTGCGTTGTCGCTGTCGGGCTTCGAGAGCCGATTCCTGATGGCAGGCATCCCGTTCCCCGAGGGTCAAAACGCAGCGCAACCTGCCGGCGCGGCATTGCAACAGGCGACAAACCGCTGGCCGCTGCCAAGCTGGCAATTGGTGTTGGGCGAGTTCAACGCGCAAGAGACCGCACTGACTGACTGGCGCGACAGCGAGGCGTTGCGTTACGCCAGTGGCCCCGGTGTTTACAGCCACGAGTTTGTACTCCCGCAAAAGCGGGCCGGCGCGCGCTACCTGCTCGACCTTGGGCTGGTGCAGGGTTCCGCGCAGGTGACAGTGAACGGACAGGTGCTCGGCCGCGCGAGTATTCCTCCCTTCGCTGTAGACATTACCAGTGCGCTCAGACAGGGCAGCAACACGCTTGAGATAGAGGTGCTGGTGCCACTGCGCAATGCCTTTGTCGGCCACGCCCTGGCGGGCGACCCGCACTACAGCGGCATGGAAAATTATAACAACGCGCTGGTGGCAGCGGGGCTGATGGGCCCGGTGGCTGTTGTTGAGGTGCGAGAGGAGGGGCCATAGA
>CAXBLZ010000117.1:0-8893 GCA_963976735.1 uncultured Halioglobus sp. | reverse complement strand
ATCCCACAAAGCAAAACCGGCTCCACACTACAAGAACTTCCACCGTTATCGAGGTACACAACACCCCCCACGATGCTGACATTCAGTTGCACGGTGCGGTCGATGAGAGCCGTCGCGGCCTGTATCTCTTCCCAGTCCAGTTGCCATGCTTGTAAGTGTGGTAATGCGCTGATGTCCCCGCCGTGTAATTTCCACCAGGTCGGAGCGCTTTTGCCGAAGGCATAGATGCTTACCAGGCGGGCCCTGCCGCAGGCTTTGCGCAGTCGGGGTTGCTCTGGTTGCCCGACCTCGATCCAGTGTTCGATCTCGCCGTGGTCGCTGTGCACCCACAAATCGGGCTCGTCGGCAGTTGAAATGCCTTTGGTAAACTCCAGGCCTCGGGTGCAAAGCAGGCAGTAGGCCAGCAGGCGCACGGTCATTCTTTCAAGCGTCTCTGACGGGTGCTGGGCAAGTGTTAGCGAAAGCGATTCGAAGCAGTTGCGATCACTGTCCGCGAGCTCGATCTGGGCCTTGTAAATTGTGGGTTTCAGCGCCATGGTTTCGGTGTATCTCAAATGTCTGTGATAAGAGGGTATTATCGCTGCGGCAGGCCATCCGGCAGCGCCGTTGGGTCATGCGTTTGGCTGGCGGCGCGATTCCCACAAGACAACGGCGCACAGCAACACGATGACGACATCGACAGCGATACGCAGGGTGTAAGCCTGCTCGGGATGGGGCAGGTTATAAATCAACGCGCCGGCAGCGGCACAGGGTATCACTATGCCCAGGTACACCGAGAATCGGGAGCGTCCGTACAGGCCGATGCCGATGATTACGTACACTGTTCCCCACAGGCCGTCGATTAACGCTGCGCTCGTCAACTCCCGCAACCAGAGTGCAGCGACCTGGGCAGTACCTGAAATGCACATCAGTGTGGCTGCTGTGTTGCGCAGCATGGATCCTGGGCCGTGTGCCATGTCAATCCCGATGGTAGGTTTTGCGACGCACCCGCGCAATTACGGTGGCGATTTCCTGCCAAGAGTAGCAGATATTTCACTCCTGGAGACAACCAACTTCAGTTGCTGATTGCGGAGCTGATATCCAGTATTTACAGATGGGATTTACCACCGCAAGTAGCGGCGGTGACTGGGCTGGTTATGGCTATTTCTTTCTGCGTTTGCCAAGTGCTTTCTGGCAAAGATTTTGCACTTCGTCCAGTCCAGCCAACATGTCATCGATGTCCTTTTTCTGTTGCAGCAGTCTGTCTCGCCGCACTGCGATTCTATCGATAAGGGAGTTGAGTTGCTGTGCGTTGTTGCGGGACGGGTCGTACATATCAATCAGGTCAACGCTTTCCTGTAGTGTCATGCCGATGCGTTTACCGCGCAGAATGAGCTTGATACGCACACGGTCAGCAGGTGTATACAGCCGCCTTTGACCGTCGCGCAGCGGCTGTACCAGGCCCTTTTCCTCGTAAAAGCGAATGGTGCGTGTGGTGACGCCAAACTCTTTCGCGAGTTCGGAGATTGTGTACGTTTTGCTTCCCATCGTGTTGGGCCCTGGCAGCCGGACTTGCGGTATGCAGTGTATTAGATAATGACGTTGACGCAAACGTAAACTAATCACGCTGCGTGCCTGATGGCCGGGATTCTTTGGTATCATCGCGCAACAATCGATCACAGAGAGCCACTGTCCATGTCCAAATCCGCGCTGTTGCCACTGCTGGCAGATGGCGAGTTCCGCTCCGGCCAGGAATTGGCTGATGTCCTCGGCGTCAGTCGAACCGCCGTGTGGAAGCAGGTCAACCGGCTGGCTGTGGAATCCGGCATTGAGGTCGAGTCTGTCAGGGGCAAGGGCTACCGTATCCCCGGTGGTATCGATCTGCTCAGTGTCGACGAGGTGACTGCTGCCCTGCGGGCGCGGCCGCGCTCGCTGTTGTCGCGACTGGATGTTCTCGACAGCGTCGACTCCACGAATGCCGAGGTTCTGCGCTGGGCGCAGGAGCGCTGTGCATCTGGCATGGTGTGCACCGCTGAGCAACAGACGGCAGGTCGCGGTCGTCGCGGTCGGCAGTGGGTGAGCCCCTATGCTAGTAACCTCTATCTGTCGCTGTTGTGGGGGTTCAGTCAGGGAGCGGCGGCCCTTGAGGGATTGAGCCTGGCCGTCGGGGTGGCTGTGGCCCGTGCCCTCAGGGCCTGTGATACGCCTGCTGTGCAGCTCAAATGGCCGAACGATATCCTGTACGACGGGCGTAAACTCGGTGGCATATTGCTGGAGATGAGTGGCGATGCAGCGGGTAGCTGTCAGGTGGTTATCGGTGTGGGCCTGAATGTTGCAATGCCGGAGGCGGCGGCGAGCGCGATTGACCAGGCCTGGACGGATATCAGATCCATCGGCTCCGGCAAGCCGCCAGGCCGCAATCGTCTGCTGGCTGAACTGCTGAACGAGTTGTTGCCGTTAGTCGCTGATTTCGAACAAGGGGGGTTCGGCCACTGGCGCGATGAATGGATGGCATTGGATGCGTTTGCCGGCGTGCCGGTCGTGTTGCACACCGGTGCCGGTGAGCTGGCGGGTGTCGCCCGCGGCGTGGATGAGCGCGGTGCACTGCAACTGGAGACGACCACCGGTATGCAATCGGTGTATGGGGGCGAGATATCATTGAGGGCCGCGCTGTGACCGAATCAGTTAGCTGTTTACAACTGGACGTTGGCAACAGCAGTGCGAAATGGCGCCTGGTACGCGGCGGGCAGGTCATCGACAGGGGCTATTATCGGCCTGACGATGCGGACTCGCAGGCGTTGCTACTGGGTTGCGCCGAGCAACTGGATTCCATCTGGGTGGCCAGTGTCGCCGCAGCGGCTGCGGAGGACGCACTGACGGCATTGCTGATGAAGAAGTGGAATGTCGCACCCTGGTATGCGCGTACCGAGGCCCGCACAGGAACTCTCTGCAACAGCTATGCTGAGCCCGGTCGCATGGGAGTGGACCGTTGGCTGGCCATGTTGGGCGCTCGAAACCTGGAGCAGGGCAGGTTGTGCGTTGTTGATGCCGGGTCGGCGCTGACGATCGATATTGTCGCATCCAGTGGGCAGCATGAGGGCGGTTATATTGTTCCCGGCCCCGCGCTGATGGAACGTGCGCTGCTGCTGGATACTGATCGCGTGCGGTTTGAGGAAAACGTCGGCTATGCACTTGCGCCTGGCAAGTCTACGGCAGAAGCGGTGCGCCACGGCATTGCACTGGCTCAGGCTGGCGCCGTTACCCTGGCACTGGATCAGGCGGGTGCAGAACCGCTAACCCTGTTCTTCTGCGGCGGTGCCGGCGAGACACTGATGCGGCTGATCCCCCGGGTTGGCCACTGGGTGCCGGATCTTGTTTTCGACGGGCTTGGCGTGATGGCGTCGCTGCGTTGAGTCCGGGATTGCCCAACTGTCCTGCTAGTAGGACAGTGTAATGACTATGTTGCTGCCATCGTAGGAAAGGCCCTGGATATTATTCCTGAACGGGAGCATGTACGGGTGTCGCGGCACCTCCGCACGCAGCGGGTCGGTCACCTGTGCCGACCAGGCACTGTTGATCTCGCTGAGAAAGCTCTGTGTCGCAGCGTTACTGCGGTCGAATGTGAGCTCCTCAATTTTTGGGCTAAGTAACAGGATCTGCCGCGTATTACTGTCGTATCCCAGTACGCCCGAAAACCTTGCCCGCCCCGTTTCACTGATCGCAATACCCTGGGTGGGGCGGTGGTCGTACGCCTGCACATGCACCTGCATACCGACGCGTCCATTGTCCAGGAACAGTGCCACTGGATCGGTGAGAAAGAGGTTGCCGTTGTTAAGCTTGACAGTCACAGGAAACATATCCGCAGCGATACCCGTGGCCAATCCCGCCGAAATCGGTACGCTTGTTCCCGTTGCAGCGAATCCCGCCGGGGCGATAAGCGACAACGAGATTGCCACCAGCATGGACAGTACTCGCAGCGCACCTGCTATGGTAGTAGCGTTTGCAGTGCTCATGGCAGTACCGGGCCGGACAGTGGCGCAGGATGTCGCGCTGGAGGCACTAGGTGGCAGGGCATGTCGATGGTATCCCTGAAATGCCGTTGCCTATCATAGTGGCCTTCTCGTCAGGAACAATCCGTTCATTGAGGATGAGGGGGTGGCTGAGTTTGCCCTGGAACTGCTCTTCACCTTGCGGATTCATCCCGATATAGGTCGGGTTGGCATAGCCCTGCGTATTCAGCGCGGGATTCTTGTTCGTGGTGTTGGCTACCCGTACGCCATTGACGTACACATCAATGAGGGACTTGTTGGAGCTGGGGCGAACCGGGGAAATATTGAACTGGCTGCTCACCACGACTTCATTGCATTGTCCGGCGGTTAATGCAGAAGCCTCAATGCTCTGCCCGAGCATCTCCAGGCGCAGTCCCCCGGAAGGGGTCGTTTCCAATCGCCAGCGTCCGGACTGTTCAGCAATGACCTCTGGTGTGGCACTCGATGCGGCTGGCGGCGTCACGCCGATCGCCAGTGTAAAACCGCTGTAACCGGGACTGCGTTGCAGGTCATCCCCGCTCAGAACCGCGCCGCCCCTGCTATTGAGTGACTCATAGTCCACCGCCACATTTCTTGTACTCTTGCGCCACTGCAAATAGTTGTCGGTTAATCTTGCGGCAACCTCGGGGTATTCGCTGATGACATCAGTTTTACCGCTGGGATCGGCTTCCAGGTCTACCAGCCCGACGACATCGTAGAACGTAAACAATCGCCAGCGCCCGTCGGATGAGAGGACCGAATACTGGTGACTTTCAGAGTTGGAGTACTCCCAGTAAAGCTCGGGGAAGCTCGCCCGCCCCGGATCCAGCAGGCTTCTGCCAATAAGGTCGGTTGGAGGGGTGGCGGCAGTGGCCTGGGCTATGGTGGGGAAAATATCGTAAATGCTGACGAGTTCATCAGAGATGACGTTTGGCTCAATGTGGCCGGGCCAGCGCATAAACATCGGCGTGCGCAGACCGCCCTCGAAGAACATGGATTTCTCTCCGAAGAAGGGGTAGTTGTTATCCGTCATTTTATTGGTGCCGCCGTTGTCGCTTAACACGATTACCAGCGTGTTGTCGGCTTGACCATTTCTATCCAGTGCAGCTATCACTGCGCCGATGTTGAAATCCAGCTGGTCAATGAGCGCATGGTACTTGCCTTCTTTGGTATCGGGATACTTCTCCCTGAATCGCGCATCGGGTTGTATCGGCGCATGTGGCGCAAAATACCAGAGGTTTAGAAACCAGGGTTGCGATTGCGTCTTCTGTTCATCAAGAAAGCCGATCGCGCGCTGCGTCAGTATGTCCGTCAGATGTCCAGGTTGTGGTTTCGCCGGAGCGTCATTGTCCCGCAACCAGGGCCTGTTGTAGGTGGGAAAGCGGTAGTGGATGCCGTCTGGTGCCGGTCCATTCAATTCGTTGTTGTGTAAAAACCCAAACCAGTCGTCGAAGCCATACTGCGTTGGCGCCTGCTCGATAGTTGCGCTTGCGATATGCCATTTGCCGATATGTTGTGTGCGGTAGCCTTTCTGCTGCAGCATGGAGGCGATGGTGGGGGTGCCGACAGACAGTCCCAGGTGATTGGGGCGCAGCCCGTGTATAGCTGGAAATGTACCCGTCATCAGCGCGGCGCGCGCGACGGAACAGGTTGCATCAGCGTAGTGGCGGGTATACAGCACGCCCTGCGCCGCCAGCGCGTCCAGGTTCGGTGTGGGAGTGTTGGGGTTGCCGTTGGCACCGAGGTCGTTGTAGCCAAGATCGTCCAGCACGATCAGCAGAATATTCGGCGGCGTGGGGGCGTTGGCGGGAGCAGTTGACACAGGGGTTTCACAGGCGGAGATAGCGAGTAAAACCGACAAAATACCGGGTAACCAGAGCTGCACGGAGGGACTCCTTGCCATGAACCGAGTCGACGATTTCGAACTATTCCAGCGGCAGGCCACGTTATGAGCCCTCCTCGCTTTCCATGACACCAAGATCCATTTCCTCCCTGAGTTCTTCGTCATCATCGGATGAACAGCCAAACTCCTCAGGGACTTGCTCGGGATCCATGCCGGTATTGACGCACTCAAAGCTCTGGGCGTCTTCGGCAGCGTTCTCTTTCTCGGCAACGATACCGATATTGAAAGCCGCGTACCCGGGCAGCATGAACTGATTCAGTGCCATGCCCAACACCCTGCCGGAGTACGGAGAAATGACATCGAAAGATTCGTTGGTGATGGGGTTCACCATCGAGCCCAGCACCGCGCCCTC
The DNA here is from genome assembly GCA_963976735.1 of uncultured Halioglobus sp. Classification (GTDB taxonomy): domain Bacteria; phylum Pseudomonadota; class Gammaproteobacteria; order Pseudomonadales; family Halieaceae; genus Marimicrobium. Next base: position 2,631 of record CAXBLZ010000117.1, on the reverse strand, counting down.
CCAGACACGCTCGCCCACGTCGACTTTCGAGATCAGCAGTCCGCCCGTATTCACCCTCACCCAGCGTGAACTGTAGAATACCGGTTGCGCCCCGCCCACCGTCCACAGCTGGCGAGTCATGCTCAGGCCACTGAGCACCGTTTCTATAATCTCGACACCCTCGTCGACATGTTCTTGCTGCAGGCTGCCTGGTTCCCCCAATTCCAGTGCGACGGCGGGTATGCCGTAATTGGTGGCCGCACTGCGCAAATTCCCACGCAACTTGCCACTGTGCAAAACCGCGGTTGAGCCGAACTTGGTGGTGAACTCAAGGACTTCGGGTATCTGCAGGTTTGCCCTGACCTGCGGCATGTTTGTTCGTGTCAGGGAGCCGGTGTGCAGGTCAATCAATAGATCGCAGTGGCGCACAATATTTTCAAAGAACGAGAATGCGATCCGCGACGCGGAACTGCCATTGGGATTGCCGGGGAAATAGCGATTGAGGTCACGCCTGTCTGGCAGATAGCGGGTGCCCCTGGTAAAGCCCAGCAGATTCACTATGGGGACGCCAATGACCGTGCCGTAGAGCTTTTTGGGCTTGAGATCGCTGACCAACTTGCGGATGATTTCAACGCCGTTCAGTTCATCCCCGTGAATGGCCGCCGTCAGGCACAGGGTTGGGCCGGGATGCTTGCCACGGATCAGGTACACTGGCGTCTCCAGTTTGCTGCCGTAGGATGTCTCGCCGGCAATCCACAGCAGGCGTTCTGATTCACCGGGGGCGACACGCGTGCCCAGGATGTCCAGCGTTTGATTCGCGTTCTTCGAGCGGGGTTTCTTGGGCTGGGCTTCCGCGTTGGCCGGGGAGGCGTTGAGCTTGCGCGCCTGGACTTGAATCGGCTGCAGTTTCTGGACACTCGGCGGCTTATTCGGCAGCACCGGCTTTGTCTCTGTGGCGGCGGGGGATTTCTCGGCGCTGTCCCTGCCCGCAGCGCTATCGCGCTCCGTCTTGATGGGCTTCTGTTGTGCCGTGGCGGTTTTGGCCGGTTCCGCAGACGCGTCAGGCGCTGGCCGCGGTGGCTCAACAGGGCGTGCTTCGGGCTGCTTCGCCAAAGGCGTGCCATCCGTGAGTTCGCCTGACTGTGTTGCACGCGTTGACTGCGCGGGCTGGTCCACCTGGGCGGAGGCCTTTAGTGCGACCACCAGCAGAAAGGTGAATAGCCAGACCGGATATCCCCAGAAGCCAAATAATTGGTGTCGCCGCATTGATTGAACCATCGAGTTAAGAAAACCAACCGCCAAGCAGGCTTTGGGTGCGGGCTGCAGTGTCATTGTTGCGCGCTGATCGCGACAGCCATAGAGAGAATTGTGTGGGATGTGCTTGCGAATAACTATGCTTGATTGGTCGGGGTGGATGCAAGTTTTTTGTCCCCCCGCGAGGCTTCGCAGTGCCGCGCCGCGCTAGCGCCAGCCGGGCGCACAGTAGAGCGGGGCTGGCTGAATGCCAGCGTTGGCCGGCGGGAGGTGGCTTCAGATTGGAAGGGGAAGCGAGCGCGTCCTCCTAGGACGGGCTCTCAATGGCGCTCTGCAGGTAGTTCTGGATACCGATTTTGTCGATCAGGCTCAGCTGCGTTTCCAGCCAGTCAACGTGCTCTTCCTCGGACTCCAGTATGTCCTCCAGCAACTCTCGCGAAATATAATCCTGCACCGATTCACAATACGCAATGCCTTCGCGCAGGTCGGGAATGGCCTTCAGCTCTAGTTTGAGGTCGCACTTGAGCATTTCCTCCGTGTTCTCGCCGATCAGCAGTTTTCCCAGATCCTGGAGGTTGGGTAGCCCTTCCAGAAACAGAATGCGCTCGGTCAGCTTGTCGGCATGCTTCATCTCATCGATAGACTCCTCATACTCGTGCTCCGCGAGCTCCTTGAGCCCCCAGTCCTTGTACATGCGCGAGTGGAGGAAGTACTGGTTGATGGCGATTAATTCGTTGCCGAGGACTTTGTTGAGGTATTGGATGACTTTTGCGTCGCCTTTCATGGGGCACCTGCTGAGTTACCAAAGGCTGCAGTATGCCGCCGATACGGGTGCTTCGTCAAATGTAAGTCATTGATTAATATAAGAATGAATAATAAAAATACGATAGATTCGCAATCGTATTTCTATCTGAAGGCGGATGGAGGCGCTGTCAGGACAGCCTGGGCACTAGCTGAGTGCGTAGCACAGCTGCTGCTCCTGGAGGTTGTCCACCAGTGTCTCGCGCAGGATTTCCCGTGTCTGGATGCCACATTTGCCGCACTGGCTGGCCACGCCGAGCGTGTTGCGCACTTCCCTGAGCGAGCTTGCGCCGTCTGTGATTGCCGCGCGAATCTGGGTATCGGTTATTCCCTTACAGAGGCAGACGTACATGATGCTAACCGGCTAGAATTGACGAACGGCAAGCGTAATAATAATGAGAATGATTGTCAACAAGGTCTTTCTGTATTTTTCGGTTCCACACGGTTGACCGCAGTAGGGGCCCTCCCTATAATGCACAGCCTCGAATTTGAGCTCCAGTGACGAGTAGAGTTCAAAGGGGGTTGCCGAGGGGCAGTTCACAATCGAGGAAGTTTTGATGCGGGGTGGAGCAGCCTGGTAGCTCGTCGGGCTCATAA
>CAXBLZ010000116.1:0-8970 GCA_963976735.1 uncultured Halioglobus sp. | reverse complement strand
GTTGAGCTATATCTACCGGGCGACCCCTGCTACTGCGCGCCTGCGCCATTGAGAATTGAATCGGGAATCTCGCTCTTGTCGGTGATGAGGTGATTGTTGTTGTACATCAGGTTGACGGGATACGTGATGCCATTTTCGGTGAAGGGGCAAACATTGAAATACGTGAGATCGGCGAGGTAGTTTTCCCGGTACTCGATATCGCCATAGGTCTGGCAGCCGCCAGTTTCGTTGCCATAGCGGATGCCGTCGATGGTCGCGTAGGGCGGGTAGGGCAGGGGGTCGCCGGTCCTGGAGGGCGGCCCGAAATCCGTGATACCTATCGGGTTGTTGTAAGAGGCATTGTTTTTCAGAATGACAAAGCGGCTGCCGCCGTCGGTGTAAAATGTATTGCCACCGGCATCGGCGCGTTTGCTGTGCGCCACATTGCCCTCTATCAGTAACGCGTCGTCCATCGAGGTGCCCTGTTGCCCGGTGGTGTAGATCGCGCCGCCATCCCACACCTGGCTGAGAAAGCCCTCGATGCGATTGTTGAGAATACGGTTGCCGCTATTCTGGGTGGGGGTGGTGTAAACGCCCCATTGCCCGCGCTCGGCACCGGGCAGGCCGGGGAACATCCCGGGGTCGAGCAGGCCCCAGCCCCAGCCCATGGCGATGCCAGCCCAGGGGACATCGGAGATGGTGTTGTTGCGAATCAGCGTGTTGCTGGTAAAGCCGACATAGATCCCTGCGGCATCCACGAATTCACGACCGGTGCTCTGGATGGTGTTCTGTTCAATGGTGTTGTCACGCGTGAACTGCGCAACCAGCTGGGGATGGGCGTCGGTGGCACTTACGCCACCGAGTTGGATGGCGGCGGAGGAGATGTCGGTAAACACATTGCCCTGCACGGTGTTGTACTGGCTGCCGGTATCAAAATCGAGGCCCACCGCACCCAGATGCTGGAAGCGGTTGCCACTGAAGGTAATATTGTGGGCATAGCGCATGCGGATATTGCCGGGCGTGCGGGTGACATCCTGCGCATGGCCGATCACGTTGGGCGCGTGCCCCGGCCCCGTCAGGTGGAAGCCGCTCTGGTCGCTGACATAACCGCTGTTGCCGCTGGGTCCCAGCCAGGTGGCGTAGGTGAAGGTCAGGCCCTCGAACGTAATGTTCGCGAGCGGTTCATCTTCATCACCGGCGCCGTCGATCAGGATTTCGAGCACAGGGAGCTGCGCGTCCGCGGAGCCGATATCCTCATCCGCAAGTGGGATGTAGTACACGAACCCCTCCCGGCTATCGAGATACCATTCGCCCGCTTCGTCGAGAAACTGGTAGGCATTTTCAAAGCGCGTCACCTGCCAGAGACTCCATAGTCCGGGTTGCCCGGACGACTTTTCCAGAAACGAATTGGCGTTGCTCCAGGCCGGTTCCTGCAGCGTGATAAGGCCGGTGTGGCCGCCCGCGGGGAGCTGCGGGAACGGTGCAAACGTCGGCGGGGTCGTGTGTGATGGATACGGCACCACCGATTGCAGTGGCACCGACATCATTTTCCACTGCGTGACCAGCACCGCTTCAATCTGGTCCACATTGGTCCAGGACGCAGGATCGCCCCAGCTCGATGCATTCAGTTCTGTCGGAATAAACTCTATCCCCTCGGGTTGCGGTACCGCGCTGGCGTAGTAAAACGCGGGTCGGAACCCGGAGGGATAGGGCGATGTTTGGGCGCGGGTGGCGCGACGGCCGTTCACGTACAGTTGCCGTGTGTGCTGCACGTCGACCGGCGCCTTGTAGATGCGCAGCGTCTGGTCGTGCAGCGTCCAGCCTTCTATCTTTACACCGCCGGAGATTACAACCTGTTCACCCGGTGCGGCGCGGTACACCACAGGCCTGCCGGCACAGCCGCTGTCGCGCGCATCGAGTGCCAGTGGTTCAGCCAGCCGGTACACGCCGCCCTGGAGAGTAACGGACACTCCCTGGCATCGCTGTTCCTGCGTGAGTGCGCGAACGGCATCCCGCGCGCGTGCGAGCGTAAGAAAGGGGTCATCCGCACCGCCGGATGCGCTGTCATCGCCAGCGGTTGAAATCCAGAAGGCGATGCCATCGCCACCGGAGTCGCTGGAATTGCTGCAGCCAAGCAGCAGGGCAGAAGACAACATGGCGGCAATGAGTGAAACGGCGCAAAGCCGGTCGCGAGTGTATTGTGAAAACAGCATGGTGTGGTGTCTTGATCCTGGATTGATAGGCTGGCAGTTTACCCGATACGATCTGGTGGCGAACAGCTCAGGGCGCGATGTGTCGCTCAACGCCCCTTGAACTGTGCAGAACGACGCTCGATAAAGGATTGCACGCCCTCGGCCACATCCTCTGTTTCAAACAGCGCTCTCTGGGTGGGTGCCAGCGCCGCCACTGCCGCCGCATAGCCCTCCTGCACGAAACGTCGCGATGAGGCCTTGGTAGCCTGCACCGCCAGCGGCGCGCCGGTCGCAATGACTTCGGCGATCTCGATCGCGCGCTCGAGCTGTCGACCCGCGGGCACAATCTCCTGTACCAGGCCGATGCGCTTGGCTTCCTCGGCATCGAACTCGTCCGAGGTCAGCAGGTGGTACATCGCGTTACCCCAGCCGCCGCGCTCCACGAAACGGATGGTGGCGCCGCCGGTGGCCATGATGCCGCGTTTCGGTTCCAGCTGGGAGAAGCGACAGTTATCGGCAGCGATGACAATGTCACCGCCGAGCGCGAGTTCGATACCCAGCGTAAATGTAATGCCATGCACCGCTGTGACGATCGGCTTGCGACAGGCGCGGCCGAGGCCGACGACATCGATATGGCTGCCGTCACCGCTCACGCCCTGTTCCATATCACCTGTCCATTTCGGCAGGTCGAGCCCGGCGGTGAAGTGATCGCCGTGGCCAAAAAGTACACCAACCCAGAGATCGTCTTGCTCGTCGAGCTGCGTATAGGCGGCGACCAGTTGTTTCGCCATCGTGGGGGTGTACCCGTTGTATTTCTCGGGGCGGTTCAGCCCGATGAGCAGGATATGCCCGCGAACCTCTGTGGTGATTGAACCTTCTGCGCTGTTCATTCAGTGCTGCTCCGGATACTTGGCGATGAGTTGAAAGGACGGGTCATTCTTGTCCCGGCGCGACACCTCATTGATGTAACCCCGGTTCAGGTCGTGCAGCGTCTGCATGTCGAGGACATGCTCCCGGTGACTGATCGCCCATCTGCCATTGCGGTAGGACCAGTGGTCCAGATAGCGGCCTTTGCCGACGATTTCCTGCTGCCTGCCATTGCTATCCAGGTTGGTCCACAGCACGATGGTGACATACGTCTCGCTGCGGGCCGTGTTGCCGTCCACCTCGATGAGCGAGTTGGCGATCTGGTGGGAGTGCCGCTCCATCCCGGCATGTGTTTCCCACACCCAGTCGACAAAACCGTGCCCGGTGCCCTTGTACATGTCGTGGTACAGCGCCGTGCCATCCTCATGCCAGACGGAGTAGGCCATTTCCTTATCCATTCTATCGAGGCCGCGACAGTAGCGGCACAGGGCATCGTGGATAGCATTCTTGGCCAGCAATTCAGTGAGTGCTTGCTCAGACATACAGCGTTCTCTTATTGGTTTTTTATCGGGGCTGGCACCGCGTGCCTGCGGTGGCGAATGCGATGCCAGCCCCTGCCTGGCTGCAAAACTATCGTTTGTGGGATCAGGATTCCACAAATATTGTGACCAAAGTGCAATTTCTTCAGTTTTTGCGGTGGCCGCGCCATAGCGATCGCGTTCAATTCAGAATCGGGTCCAGAATGTGAAACAGGGGGTTCTCTGCATCGGGGTTGGTGCCGGCGATAATCATGGACAGGCGGAGCGAGCGCTGATGCATGATCCGCACCAGTCCTTCATCGTCGGCCGGGTCGTTAGCCACAATCAGGGTGCTTATTGCTTTGTCTGCGCTGGCAAGCTCGGTGAAGCTGTTGCCGGTGAGTTGGTTGATATCGTTGAGTGTCTCCCGCTCAAACCAGTCGCGATAACGCGTGTAGTTGAGCAGGAACTCCGGTATCGCATGCAGCAAATCTCTCTCCCACTCCTGGAAGGCGCTGGAAACAGGAAGCCGCTGGATGTCCGCCAGCAATTTCTTCAGGGCGGATTCTTCCAGGCTCTTGAACGCGGGCTCCGGCAAGGTGAGATTGTAGTCGAGCTCAATACTCTGTAACTCGGCGATTGCCTCGTAGGCGCGCCGGGTAATGCTCGCGTATTCGAGAAGGCCTTCGATCCAGTTGCCGCCAATAGCCTTGGGGTCACCGAAAAACTTGGTCGCAATACCTGCCAGTTGCAGAAAGGCCACTGTGTGGTAGGCGACAACAGGGAGGTCTACAGGCTCGCCGGTGATTTCCTCATAGCGCCGGTACAGTGCGGGGATATCGCCCATGTTCTCGTAAGGATGACGGCCTCGGAAGCAGGCGAGATCCCAATGGGTGTCACCGATACCGGCGATCTCAAAATCGAGTAGCGCCAGCACTTCGCTACCGGCGGACATGAACTGCCCGGCGTCGCCTGCGATAAAGCTGGCTTTGACCCTGTGACGAGGTACGTTGCGGCGCAGCCAGTGCTGTAGAAAATCAAAGGTGGTGTCGATATTGTCGGTATAGACACCCGCCATATACATCCGCTCGGTTGCACGCAGGGCGATATCAGAGGCTGTCTCCGGCGGGTTGGCAAGCTGCTTGATATGGGTGAACTCGGCCACCGGTACCGCGTGGAGTTTGGCCAGGTGCTCCATGTAGCCCAGCATGGCCTGCCAGCGTTCGTCGCTCATGGTGCTGGGGTTTGCAATGGCGGTGTGAAGCATCCCGGGTGCGCGATCCTCTGTGTCGATCCACTCCATAACGAACGCCTTGGGGGCCTCCATCCAGCCGTAGATGTGGGGCACCTTGATGCCGTTTGCTTCCAGCACCTCCATGACTTCCATTTCAAATCGCAGATCGCTCTCACCCGCATTTGGTCGGTTACCGCGAACCAGCACTTCTCGTGTGTCGTCGCCGACGGTATAGCTGACTTTCCACTGCGGCCGCCAGCGTTCAAGCCGCAACGTGCCAACTACCTTGCCGCCGAGATGCTCCAGTACCCAGGCACTAATTCCCTGTAGACATTGCGCCTCAAACTGTTGCTGGTCGAAGGAATCGGCGGTGGATTGTTGTGTCATGCGGTGGCGCTCCTGATCCTGGTTGTTTTCATAGGGGGTTATTCAATTTGATCGAAAAATATGTTGTCATGCCCAGACCTGCTTGTAAATTCTACCTCTGGGTTCATTGCGTCATTGCGTGCGCATCTGATTGTTAAGGAGCGATTCTTTTGAGGGTGAAAAGTGCAGTATCTATCCGCTCCAGGGCGTGCAACATAGTCATTGCACAAACGCGGCCATCTCCGTCCAGCATTAACGTGCTCTGAACTCTTTAAACGCTGTTACGGGGATGATGCTCTCCGTCCAGGATCGGGACCTCGGCGAGTATAAAGGGGTCAACCCCTTCAAGGCACGCGATATTGAATGCGCATGGTTCTAAATGTAATGGCTCATAGCTCGGGATGAAAGTCGTATTCTAAGCAGGCTTATCAGTTGTTGTGTCCCGCGTGACTTTCGCCCGACTGCAGCAGCAGGTCAAACATAGCTTGCTGCGGCCAGATGCAGTCCTTCTGGTTCTTTACCCTGCAGGGGCGATCGGCCATGGCTGCGCCCAGCCGGTAACCGGTGATCTCATTGACATTGACGCCCCTGCCGTCGAGGGTCCAGCCGATGTCCTGTCCCAATTGGTTCATAGTACCCAGTACTGACCGGTCACAATTGCTGTCACACACCAGCGGGCCGAGCATGGCCTGCGCGCGATTCATCAATGCATCGTCTGCACCGCACTTGAGTAGTGTGTTCATGAACGCGTCGGTGAAAAAGTAATCCAACTCGGCGAGATCAGCTTTTTTCAGCGCAGGGATAAACAGCGGAAAGCGGGTGGCATCGTGCACAAATAACAGGCACTGGCGGCGTTGTAGTACTATCAGATTGGCGTGCCAGCCGCTTAAGAGACTCTCACGCTCAACGTCGTTGGCGGCATAGGGGCTGGGGCGTTTATTGCACAGCCAGCCGGTGTCCGACAGGGGGAGTTTGGCCAGCAGTTTTTTGGTGCAGTGGAGGTGGATCATGTTATGCGCTGACATCGGACCAAACCGCCATTTCATTCCCGCTAGGCTCGGTAAAATGGAAGCGACGACCGCCCGGAAAAGCAAATATGGGCTTAACAATAGTGCCGCCCGCGTCTTCGATTTTTGATTGTAATAGCTCTAACGAATCTGAATATAGGACAACCAGTGCACCACCGGACTCTGTGGATGAAGACAGTTCAGACTTAAAAAAGCCACCATCTACGCCTTGATTGGAGAAAGCCGCATACTCAGGACCAAAATCCTCAAAGGTCCAACCAAAGACGGTAGCAAAGAAAGCCTTGGTAGCCTCGATATTTCGGGCGGGAAACTCGACGTAGTTGATCTTGTCATTACTATTCATAACTTACTCGATATGGGCGTATAACGCGATGCGTAATCGGCTGGCAATAGAGTGCAGCGGAGTAGCCAGTCCGACTTTGCACGATTGTCAGGCTTGTTCATTTTTCGACGGAAGTTTACGCATTGCCTCTTTCCAAGGTGGCTCTTTCCACTCAGGATGATTTTTCCATATACCTTTCAGTATATTCAACCACCTAAAATAAGAACGGAATGAGGGTATAAATGGTGTATAGGCCAACTCGAAGTGTATTCCTGTTATCGGGTCATTGAAGAATACCGCGTAGTACCCGGGAGTATATGTAGAGTACTCTGCCGGAGTGTCTGTTACGTCGATATTATTCTTTTTCAGGAAATCCTGATAAAACAGATCCATCTCTTTTCTGCTTTTGGCCCAAAGTGCAATATGATGTATGCCGGTTTGGTGTTCAGATGAGTTTAGCTTTCCACCTGTTTTTGCAGGCTGAATACCAATGTAGTTATGGAATACAGGAAACCGCGCCATATAATACGTTGATCGATATTCAATATCGAGTGTCCAAAAACTTTTATACCCTAGCCAACCAAACATCTTATCGAAGAAATTGATTGACTCATCATAATCGAGCACTGAAAACTCAACGTGATGCACTCCTTCAAATCGCATACTTTGATTCCACCTTGAAGCCTAACGTCGCGTTCACCGGCGTGCCCGGTACAACGCTTGGTTAGGTGCCTTTGAGATAAGCAGGTGCTTGCTCGTGGTTTTCAAACCCACCGTATTTGACGGCGGAGGGATAGTACTCTGAAGCAAATTGCACCATCCCAGCGGCAGCTTCACCGGCAACGCTGGCAATAAATGCGAGCATGAGATCAGTGCCAGCGGAGACGCCAGCAGAAGACCATATACTGCCGTCTTGAACGTACCGTTCCTCAACAACCGTTACGTCACCAAGCGCACGTAAACGCTCCAAAGAGCCCCAATGTGTCGTTGCCTTTTTCCCCGACAATAGCCCTGCCGCATGCAGAATGAAAGAACCGGTGCAAACGGACATGATCGCCTTGCAGTTCTTGGCTTGACTGGCGACGAAATCAATTAATACTGAGTTGCTAACTTCTAGTCTCGTGCCCTGGCCTCCAGGAACAAGCAGGTAGTCAAGCGGGGGGCACGTGGCAAAAGAAACATGTGGGTTAATAGACAACCCTTTTGCACAAATGATTGGCTCCATCGACTGGCCTACAATGATGCAGTTTTCCGGGCCGTTGGCATTTTCCCGCCACATTGTAAGCATCTCCCACGGTCCAACAAAGTCCAGTTCCTCGACCTGATTGAATACAAGAATTCCAAAATTCATAGAAGTCTCCGATACACCTAGCGCCTTTAGCTTGTGCAGCGACGCATTCGCTGTTCTAAGCCCGAAATTGTTACACTCTTTACCAGCCATTCTCCTTCATTCTCTTGTTGAGCCCAGGTGCAAGGTTGTCAATCAAATTTGCGGTCATAGTCATAAGCCAAGTAGGTCATTCGGTGGGGCCAGATTACACCCAATATTCAACTCGCCACAAATATATCCAGCTGAACGAAATGCAACAATATGGTTGCATGATTTGAGGCATCGTGCTTTACTGCCTCCCTACACAATGTCTATCTCATCAGCCCAGGAACTCACGATGAAAGATACTATCAACCGAGAAATTACCATTAATGCTCCGATAGAGCGCATCTACGAAGCAATCGCAAATCCTGAACACGTGATAAAGTGGTTCCCAGAAACGCTTGAGGGCGAATATACAGTCGGCTCTCAACCTATCTTTGGCTTTGGCGAACATGGCAAAACCCAAATTTACGTAGTTGCTGCCAATCCCTATAGTTATTTCGCTTATCGATGGGTGCCTGGAGCAAATCATTACCTTGGCGATGTGCTTTCAGTACCCAACACATTGGTGGAATTCAATATCACTGAACTAACAGACGGCGCTTGCAAAGTAACGCTTACTGAATCGGGCTTTGCGAGCCTGCCAAAAGAACTGATTGAAGATTCATTGAAGCAAAACTCCGGAGGCTGGGACTTTATGCTGGGTCGATTGGAAAAGCTTTTTGATGCCTGATCACACGAATGCAGCTACCATCTACAAGGCTTTAGGCGACCCCATCAGGCTGGAGATTGTCAAAAGGCTCACTAGGAAATCAACGTGCACAGTAGGCGAGCTATCGACAAACCTTGGCGTTTCTAGACAAGGCGCACGAAAACAACTCCAAGTGCTGGTGAACGCGGACATTGTGATCCTTAAGCAATGCGGAAGACAAACTGACGTGTCTCTAAACAAGCATTCGCTTCAAGTTGCACGCGAATTCATCGCTCAACTTGAGCGCCAGTGGGACAATCGCCTAGAGGCGTTGAAAATATACGCTGAGGGGTCAGAATAGGTTGTCGCTTCACCGTGGATGCTTGGTGTTCCCCACAAAA
>CAXBLZ010000115.1:0-9163 GCA_963976735.1 uncultured Halioglobus sp. | reverse complement strand
CTCCGGCCAAATGGCAGGGCTGGGAAAGAGGGGTGACGCGCAAGGCCGCACCCGAACAATAGGCCACGCTTAACGAAGGGGCGGCAATCCGGGGCTTTCTGCGAGCACTGTTTGAGTCCCAAATTTTGCGCAGCAAAATTGGTCGAGTTGCGCAGCAGCCGGATTGCCGCCCCTTCGTTGTGGCCGTGTTCGGGTGCGGCCTTGCGCGTCACCCCTCGTCATTCCTCGGTTCAACGACCCCTCGATTCCGCCAGGTCGCCAGGCGGAGATCATAAATGCACGATATTGCCGTTTTTTACCGCCTTCATCTGAAAACGCACCGAATCTTCAGTAAAATGCGCGGTCTATATCATGGACGTCTAACTATGATACTCAATGTAAACAACAGCATGAAACGACTACTGTTACTGCTCCTTGCATGCAGCTTGCTGGCCGCCTGTGCGACCAGTCCGACCGGGCGCAAGCAGTTGATGCTGATCTCACCGGAATCGGCCATTGTCGAGTCAAAAAAAGCCTATCTGAGCACGGTGAACGAGCTGGGTAAGAACGACAAACTGGTGAATGACCCGGCACTTTCCAAGCGGGTAGCGACCATTACCGGGCGGCTGGTGACGGTGGCGATCGCAAAGTTTCCCTACACGGCGAAGTGGGAGTGGAGTGTCGCAATTGTCGATGAACCCGACGTCGTCAATGCCTGGTGCATGGCCGGCGGACGCATGGCGGTGTATACCGGGTTGTTCGACAAACTGCAGCTGACGGATGCCGAGTTCGCCCAGATTATGGGGCATGAAATATCCCACGCACTGGCAAACCACACGGCAGAGCAGATGTCGACTGCGATGGCCACTACAATGGGTGTGGTAGCCGTTGGGGCCATGTCCGACAGGCCGGCGATCGCAATGGGCGGTGCGGCGATGGCAGCCAAAGTTGCGCTCAGCTTACCCAACAGTCGAACGGCAGAGAAAGAAGCGGATCAAATGGGGATGGAAATAGCAGTGCTGGCCGGATACGACCCCGACGCCGCAGTGTCCCTGTGGGAAAAAATGGCGGCGCAGGGCGGGGGACGCCCGCCGGAATTCCTGAGCACTCACCCGGCACCGGGTAATCGAGAGGCGGCACTGGCCGCGATGATTCCGGCGATGCGCGCACTCAACCCGACGGGCAAACTGGCCCCGGTACACCCGGTGCAAATAGTGCGCTAGCAAACATACCGCCGGACGTGAGACGCCCTCCAGCTCGGGTCAGGTCTGGCATCATCCCCCACACCGCCCGTTATTGTCCGTCAAGTATTTCCTGGCGCTCCCGCTTATAGTCTTGGTAGGATTGATCGACACTCTTCATACACTCTTCGTACTGCACCTGCGGCAGCTTGCTGCATTCCAGTTGCTGATTCTGCTGTACGTTGTTATAGACCTGCTCGTGTGTGCACGCGACGAGAAGAAGTGCCAACACCACAATACCGAGTGATTTCATTGCGAATGTACTCCTAAAACGCGGGTATGTCGGTCTGCGTACGGCCGAGAATCAACGCGTGAATATCGTGCGTTCCCTCGTAGGTATTCACGACTTCCAGATTTACCATGTGGCGCATTACAGGGTACTCATCCGAAATACCGTTGCCGCCCAGCATATCCCTGGCCTGCCTCGCAATCGCAAGCGCCTTGCCGCAGGAGTTGCGCTTGATCAGCGAGATAAGTTCCGGTGCGATGCCCACCGTGTCCAGCAGCTGGCCGGCGCGGTAACAGCCTTGCAGGCCCAGGCTAATCTCTGTCTGCATATCCGCCAGCTTCAGTTGCACCAGTTGATTGGCGGCCAGCGGGCGACCGAACTGGGTGCGCTCCATGGTGTAGTCCCGCGCCGCGTGCCAACACGTTTCCGCCGCCCCCAGTGCGCCCCAGGATATTCCGTAGCGCGCATTGTTGAGACAGCCAAAAGGACCTTTAAGACCATCGACGCCAGGCAACAATTGCGCCTCAGGTACATAGACGCTGTCCATCACGATCTCGCCGGTGACAGAGGTGCGCAGTGCGAGCTTGCCCTCTATTGTTGGCGTGCTCAAGCCGTCCATGCCTCTTTCCAGAATGAAACCGCGAATCTTGTCATCGTCTGTTTTCGCCCACACCACGAAGACATCCGCAATGGGGCTGTTGGTAATCCACATCTTGGCGCCACTGAGTTCGTAACCGCCCTCGACGCTTGTTGCCCGTGTCACCATGCTGCCCGGGTCGGAGCCGTGATCCGGCTCTGTCAGTCCGAAGCAGCCGATCCATTCGCCACTGGCGAGTTTTGGCAGATAGTGTTCGCGTTGCACTTCGCTGCCGTAGGCATAGATGGGATACATGACCAGCGAGGACTGCACACTCATCATGGAGCGGTACCCGGAATCCACACGCTCTACTTCGCGAGCGATCAGGCCGTAGGACACATAATCCACGCCCGGGCAGCCGTAGCCCTCAATCGTCGAGCCCAGCAGGCCCAGCGCCCCCATCTCCCGAAAAATATTCGCATCGGTCTGCTCGCGGCGAAACGAGTCTCGCACCCGGGGCTGCAATTTGTCCTGTGCGTACTGGCGCGCAGTGTCGCGTACCATGCGCTGCTCTTCTGTCAGCTGTTGATCCAGCGCAAACGGATCCTGCCAATTCAGTTTTTGCCAATTGCTGCGTTTTGCCATTGATCTATGTCCTAGTGTGGGCCGCCCCGGCGGTTCAGATACGGCTCGCTCGCATGTAAAGAAATTCCAGCGCCAGCGAGGCACCCGCCAGCGATGTGAGCTGTGACTGATCATAGGCGGGAGAGACCTCCACCACATCGAAGCCGACGATGTTCAGCTCGGCCAGTCCACGTAATATCCGCAGTGCCAGCGACGTGCTGAGACCACCGACTACGGGCGTGCCGGTACCGGGAGCAAAGGCCGGGTCAAGACAATCGATATCAAAGGTCAAATAGGCCGCCGCATCGCCGACCCGTGCGCGAACAGCGGCGACAGTGTCTGCAACTGATTGCTCGTTGGCCTGGTCGGCATTAATCACCAGAAATTCATGGTCCGGCCGATCATATTCAGTGCGAATACCGATCTGCACGGAGTGCTCCGCGTCGACCAGGCCTTCGCGCGGGGCGCGGTAGAACATGCTGCCGTGATCGTACTTCTCATGTTGGGCATAGGTATCGGTGTGCGCGTCAAAATGAATCAGCGCCAACTTGCCATGGGTGGCGACATGGCCGCGCAGCAGCGGCAGCGTCACAAAATGGTCACCCCCGAGGCTGATGAGCGTCTTGCCCGCCGCCGTGATGCGGGCGGCGTGCGCCTCGACCTGCGCCAACATATCCTCGCTATCGCCTGAGGCAAACTGCACATCGCCGTAGTCTATGGTTCGCAATCGCTCGTTCAGGCAGAAATTCCAGGGCCAGCGCCGCTCTTCCCAGCGCAGGTTGGCGCTGGCCTGGCGAATGCCATTGGGCCCGCTTCGCGCGCCGGCGCGACCACTGGTGCCCAGATCGTAGGGAATGCCCATCACCACCGCATTGAGGCCCGGCCTGTCCAGGTCACGGCTCAGCGGCAACCCCATATAGCTGAAAATATTGGCGTAAGTGGAGTCATCCGCCAATCGCACGGTCTTGTCTATCTCATCGCTCACCTGGTTCTCCCGGTGTCCAAGAAAGTATATTCATTACGAGAACGCCACTTTAGGCGTAATCTGATCGCAGCGCTAATATGCCACACTATCTGACCGCACAGCGCAGATAAACACATCGTCGCCCGTCATCTACAATGGCTCAATGGTGCGGCGCCAACGTCACGGAGAAACCCTGCATGGCCACCAAGCTGGACACCGAGCAGTTGCGCCAACTGGACAAGGCGCATTACCTGCACCCTTTTACCGACCTGCGCAAACACAGTCGCGACGGGGGCCGTATTATAGCGCACGCGGAACATGTCTACATTTACGACAGTGACGGCAACAGGATGCTCGATGGTATGTCGGGTTTGTGGTGCTGCAACCTGGGCTACAGCCAGACCAGCATCAAGGACGCTATCTACAGGCAGCTGCAGGAATTGCCCTACTACAACAACTTTTTCCAGTGTGCCAGCGAACCCGCGGTGGAGTTGGCGCGCGCCCTGGTGGAAGTGACACCCGCCCAGTTTAACCATGTGTTCTTCACCAACTCCGGCTCCGAGGCCAACGACACCAATCTGCGCCTCGTGCAACGCTATTACGCCCTGCTGGGCCTGCCCGGGAAAAATCTCGTCATCAGTCGCAAGAATGCCTACCACGGCTCGACTATTGCGGCGGCGTCACTGGGCGGTATGACCGCCATGCACCAGCAGACCGCCCGCCTGGACTATATCCACCACATCAACCAACCGTACTGGTTTGGGGAAGGTGGTGACGAAGATCCGCAGGAATACGGCATTCGGGTCGCCCGGGAACTGGAACAGAAAATTGCAGAGTTGGGCGAGGCACGAGTAGCGGCGTTTATCGCCGAGCCCGTGCAGGGCGCTGGTGGCGTGATCATACCGCCGGATTCCTACTGGCCCGAGATCAAGCGCATCTGCCAGCAGCACGACATTCTATTGATCATGGACGAGGTGATTTGCGGCTTCGGTCGCACCGGCAACTGGTTTGGCTGCCAGACTTACAACGTGGAACCGGACCTGATGACCTTTGCCAAGGCAGTGACCAATGGCTATCAGCCACTGGGCGGCGTGATGGTCGGCGACAAGGTTGCCGATGTCCTGCTCAGCCATGAGGGTGAGTTCGCGCATGGCCTGACCTACTCAGGTCACCCGGCGGCCTGCGCCGCGGGTATCGCCACCGTGAATCTATTGCGCAAAAAGAAGATAGTGGAAGAGACCGCCGGCAACCTGGCCCCGTATTTCCAGCAGCGCCTGCGCACGCTGCGCGACCATCGCATCGTGGGCGAAGTGCGCGGCCTCGGCATGCTCGGCGCCGTTGAACTGGTGCGCGACAAACATTCCCGGGAGCGTCTGGCGCCGCACGCTGAAGCAGCGGTGTACTGCCGAAACCAGGCCAATGCCGCTGGCCTGATGGTGCGCCAGACCGGCGACGCGATGATCACGGCACCGCCACTGATCTGCAATCACAAAGAGATCGATAACCTGGTGGCCATGCTGGCAACGGCGCTCGATCAAACTGCTGACCACTATGGGATACGCCAATAAACCTTCGGTTTTACCAGCCTTTGGCGAGTGCTGGAACGGGTCACTCTGCAAATCGATGTCGCGTGGCATTCGCCAGAGCGACCAGAGAGAGCATCACAGGAACTTCAACCAACACACCCACCACGGTGGCGAGGGCAGCACCGGAATTCAAGCCAAACAGACTGATAGCGACAGCGACCGCCAGTTCAAAGAAATTGGATGTGCCAATGAGTGCAGCGGGCGCGGCCGTACTGAATGGCACTCGCCACAGGTAGGCCCAGCCGTAAGCGATGGCGAAAATGCCGTAGCTTTGGATAAGTAGCGGGATAGCGATCAACGCGATCACCACAGGTTTATCAATGATGGTTTGAGCCTGAAACCCAAACAGCAACACCACGGTCGCCAACAGCCCCATCACAGAGATAGGCTTTACCGTTGCGGTAAAGCTGGCTATACGCTGATGATCGCCCGAGCTGTCCAGAGAGCGCCGCGTGATATACCCGGCGACCAGCGGAATGACCACATACAGCACAACGGACAGCAGCAGCGTTTCCCACGGGACGACAATATCGGTGACCCCCAACAGAAACGCGGCAACAGGCGCAAACGCAAACACCATAATGATATCGTTGATGGAAACCTGTACCAGCGTGTAGTTGGCATCGCCGCGCACCAGCTGGCTCCAGACAAAGACCATCGCGGTACAGGGCGCAACACCCAGCAATATCATGCCGGCGATATACTCTTTCGCCGTCTGTGGATCGACAAGCCCGGCAAACACATACTCGAAGAAAAGGATGCCGAGCGCGGCCATGGTAAAGGGCTTGATCAGCCAGTTGACGACCAGTGTGATGCACAGACCTTTGGGTTTTTTGCCCACGTCCTTCAGCGAGGCGAAGTCCACATTCACCATCATTGGGTAGATCATCACCCAGATAAAAACCGCCACCACGAGATTGACGCTGGCGTACTCGATACCGGCAACTATTTTGAACAGGTCGGGCAGTATCACCCCCAGCCCTACACCGGCGGCGATGCACAGCGTCACCCAAAGCGACAGGTAGCGTTCAAACAATCCCATGGGCGATGTACTCTCAGTGTTCATAGCAGTTCATTGTCGATGCGCTCCCTGGGCAGACCAAAAGCCGTGTCAAATGCTGCGTTAATGTTTTCTTCACTACCTTCAGCCTTGGCGGGCTCAAGTGTACTCCAATACAGTGTCCAGTAGCGGCCAAAAAAAGACCGGGAGTGCCTCGCCAGTGTTTTATATGTTTTGGGGTACGCAGACCACGCGAAATTGCGGTCGGCACTCGTCGAGATACAGATCAAATAACTGGACCAAACCGGTACAATGCACCAGGCAGTTGCTGTGAGGCTGTCACAGTCGCTATCCACAACCTATCATCAATTGGCAATTTTCCAGTATTTATCCGTTTTTAGAAGATTTATAAGGAACGCACCATGAGCGAACGTCAGGTATTGAATAAAACCAATCTGGGTATTAAGGATGGCCTGCCCCTGCAAGCGAGTGAGGGCGGTATAGAGGAATTGCGCAAGGACATCCAGCGACTGATGGATATCGAGGCCATCAAACAGGTGAAGTACGCCTACTTCCGATGCGTGGACACTGCGAATCTGGAGGAGTTGGGGACACTGTTCCACGAGGATGTCACCGTGCATTTTCGCGGCGGTCACTACGAGTGGAAACTGCAGGGCAGAGAAGAGTACGTCACCAACATCGGCAAATCTTTCAGCTCCGAAGCGGTCGGCCAGCACAACGCGCACCACCCTGAAATCCAGATCCTGAGCGAAACCGAGGCGACCGCGCTGTGGTATCTGGCGGACAATATGTGGATCCTCAACCACAATGTGAAAACCCACGGCACCGCGCTTTACTGGGATCGCTACCTGAAGGTGGATGGCAAGTGGCTGATCAAGGAAACCAACTACGAGCGCATCTATGAAATCAACGATGTACTGGAAGAGCGCCCCAAACTGAGCTCACACTATCTCGGCACACACGGCACTCAACCCAAGTTATAGCGCGGGTGCACAGCGGGCATCTGCCCGGGTATAAACGAGGGGCCGCTACCGCCGTTGCGCCTGCAGATACTCCTGCAGCCGCGCTTCGGCATCCGCTCCGAACAGGATTTCACAGGCTTCACGCAGGCCAGGGGCAGCGGCGATGTCCTCGTTTCGCACCACCAGTTCAATCTTGGAGCGCCGCCGCATGAAGTCCTCCAGTTTGACTATCATCTCTCGCCGGGCGGCCAGCTCAATTTCACAGCGCGTGTACTCGGCATTCTCAAGCAACAGGCTGGCACAACTCTCGTCTTCGCGAATGCGCTCGAGCAGGCCAAACGCACTCTCGCCATAGCGACGCCAGAAGCGTTCCGACAATGGCTCCGAGGACGAGGGATCGGTCAGTGCGTCGAGGTCCATTAATTTCGCCTGCAGCATAAACTCATCCCGCAACTCGGCGCCCGGTTCACCATACCAGCGGTTTTCTCTCTGTGGCACATCGATACCCAGACGGGCAATCCACTCGGCAACTTCGTCTCCTACATTCAGGCAATCAGTAAGCTTACCGCCGAAGATGCTCAAATGTTGTCGCACTTCATCGACCTCGATGACATGCTTGCGCGAAAGCTGCACCCAATCGGCCTCGCCGCCCTCGCCCTTGATCGCGAGCGGCCGCACAGCCACCCGTTCGGCAATGATGCTCTGTCGCGTGAGCGGCGGGTCCAGGTCAAGCAGTGCATTGGCATTGCTCAATACGAAATCGCGATCCTCATCTGTCACGGTGACATCGGGGGACAGCACCTGGGTATCCGTGGTGCCGATACAGGTTTTCGGTCCCATCGGTATCAAAAAGAACAAACGCCCGTCACTGGCAAAGAACGTCAGTACGCGCTTGTTATCGGTGATTCTGTCAACAATAAGATGAACGCCCTTGGAAAACAGGTGATGGTATTCGGTGTGCTCTCCGGCGATCTGGTTCTGCGTATCGACCCATGGACCACAGGCATTGATAATCGCCGTTGAGCGTATCTGCAACTGCTCGCCGCTAATTTCATCCCGCGCCGTGGTCAGCCAGTGATCGCGCTCTCGACGGGTGTCGATCGACTCGACATAGTTGGCGGCAATACAGCCGAAGTTGAGGCTCTTGCGGATGAAGTTGAATACGAAACGGGCGTCATTGTCGTACAGATAGCAGTCTGAATACTCCAGGCCCCCGGCCGCCTTGCCGGTATTCACCACGGGCTCCGCATTTTCGATCGTACGAGCGCTAAAGAAGCGCGGCGCGCGAGTCTTGAAACGCCCCATTACCCAATACAGCACACTGCCCAAAAACACGAAAAAAGGCGGGAAACGAAAACCGCGCTGGATGGTCGTCAGGAAACGGATCTCCTTGACGGTGGAAGGGTATGCGCGCATCAGGCGATTTCGCGATCGACACAGCTTGTTGACCAGCAGGAATTCCAGGCTCTCAAGGTACTTGATGCCGCCCCAGGCCAGATTGGAGGAGTTGGAGCTGACACCACCGGCAAAATCACCCCGGTCTATCAGTGCCACCCTGACACCGCGACCGGCCAGCGAAGCTGCGGCGACAGCGCCGTTGATCCCGCCGCCGACAACCAGCACGTCAAACGGGTGTTCACCCAGTTTTTTCAGGTTACTGTTGCGCAGCGTGGCTGTCATTGAGCGTGGCTCCATTCCCACTGTGTGTCATTACAGTTTCCAGTAGCGCTGGCACAGCGCGATGAAGTTGGTCGCGCTGTCGCTCAGGTTGCTGCGCGCGCGATAGTAGATACCCACTTGTTTATCGATGCGTCCGAACGACACGTCATCCATGATACGGAAATCGGCGCAACTCGGATGCTCCTTCAGCAATTTTCGGTCGATGAACGTGACGCCCATACCCTCGGCCACCATATAGATACGCAGCGAGAGACTGCTGACCTCCCACACACTGCTGAACTGGTCACGCAGGCGCTGGAT
>CAXBLZ010000114.1:0-9175 GCA_963976735.1 uncultured Halioglobus sp. | reverse complement strand
CCACGACGGCGTTGCATCGCTTGATCTGCTAATGTGTCAGTCGGGAATTGCGGGACGATTCGGTGTTTTCAGGCGGGTGCCAGCGGCCGGTATTGAATGGAGATGATTGAGCCGGCTTTGTCAGGCCAGGTTTGGGGACGACAACCTAATCAACGTCAGGGCACAGCGGCGATCACCAGGAATGCGGCGAAGATGACCAGATGTAGTCCGCCCTGTAAGACCGTCGTGCGCCCTGTCGCGAGCGTGAGTGTGCAGATGAACAGCGACAGCACCAGCAGTACGATGTGCTCCGGCTCCAGGCCCAGTGCCAGCGGCATGCCGATAAGAAGTGATACAGCCGCCACTGCGGGAATCGTCATTCCAATACTCGCCAAAGCGGACCCCAGGGCCAGGTTGAGGCTGGTTTGGAGATTGTTGGCCCTTGCCGCGCGCAGTGCAGACAAGCCTTCCGGAAACAGGACTATGGTTGCGATGACCACCCCCACAAAAGCCGGGGGCAGGCCGGCGGTCAGTACGGCCAGTTCGATATTCGGCGTGAGGCTCTTGGCGAGGAAGATTACGCAGGCCAGGCCCAATGCCAGCAGTATCCCGCTGGCAAGGACCGCCAGGCCGGGCAGCGCGAGGTGCTGGTTGTCTGAGGTGTGGAGTTGGGTGTCGAGAAAATCTTCGCGATGTCTCATCGTCTGGACAAACAGGAACAGCCCGTATAGCACCAGTGACACGGTGCCGACAAAAAACAGCTGTGCAGGTGAGTACACTGGCCCGGCAACAGCCTGGGTAAAATTAGGCAGAATCAGTGCCAGTGTGGCGAGTGTGCCGATGACACCCAATGCTCCGGTGGCGCCGTGTATCTGGAAGCCCTGTTCGTGATAACGCAGTCCGCCGGACAGCAGGCACAAGCCCACTATCCCGTTGAGGACAATCATCACCGCGGCAAAAACAGTGTCTCGCGCAATTTCATTGGCACCTTCTGCTCCTGTCAGCAAAACGGAGACAATGAGGGCGACCTCAATCACGGTAACCGCCGCAGCGAGTACCAGGGAGCCAAACGGCTCTCCCAGATAATGTGCGATCACCTCCGCATGGTGGACTGAGGCAAACACGGTAGCGAGCAGTGTGACAAGGGCCAGCAGGTCAATCCAGATGCCGCCAAAGCCCGGCGTTAACATGAGTTTGGCGAGCAGCAACACTACAGCGCCAAGTGGTACGGCCCATGTCCAGATCGGTATTGGCAATGATTCGGTAGTCTGGCTTGTCATCGTGTTGTGTCACTCATTGATGCAGGATTGCTGGATTAAAAACGTTCGCGGGCAGCTCATTGCTGCCCGCAATTGCGAATAATACCCGTTGTTCCGCACAGTGTCGCGCTAACGTGATACTGCACAACGCCTTCCACTGTATGGTATTGTTGCCTTGAATTCCTGTTCAGTTAAGCGTCGGACTTCCGCAGAAACGGGTAATGCATCCACGCAACCGATTAAGGCCCTGACTTGAAATACATGGACGACAGCCCAGTAAAACGCGTCGTACAATCGGCGCAAACCACACCGATAGTAGCCTCCCAACGCAAATCGCCGGTTGGCTGCCCGCAAATTCAAATGCCGGGTCCAGCAGGATATGGCCTGTCGCGCCGATCATTTATCGGCGGGCTGTCCGCCGCTGTGGCGGGTGTGATCAGCGCAAGCGCCTGCCCAGCATTTGGTGTCGAAACCGGGACTCCCTCACGCCCGATGCTTTTCACCAATCTCAGGCTGTTCGATGGTGTAAGCCGGAATGTGCGTGAGGGCGTCAACGTCCTGGTTGACCAGAATCGTATCTCCGCCCTGCCAGCTGTTGATCAAGCGGTGGACAATGCACAGTTGATCGACTGCGGTGGCAGATTGTTGATGCCCGGTCTCATCGACGCGCACTGGCACGCGATGTTCTGCGGAATTTCCGAGGCGCGCGCGATGAGATCCACTGTGGGTTATCTCTATCTGGTTGCAGCGCAGGAGGCAGAGCGCACGCTGATGCGTGGTTTTACCAGTGTGCGCGATGTCGGCGGTCCCAGCTTTGACCTGAAGCGTGCGATCGACGAAGGTATCGCCACAGGCCCGCGGATTTATCCCTCGGGCGCGATGATTTCGCAGACTTCCGGCCATGGCGATTTTCGTCTGCGCAGCGAAATTCCTCGCAGCAATGCCAGTGCCCTGAGTTACGCCGAGCAGATCGGAGCGGCTGCGATTGCCGATGGCAGCAGCGAGGTCCTGCGGCGGGTGCGGGAGCAACTGATGTTGGGTGCGTCGCAGATCAAGCTGATGGCCGGTGGCGGTGTGTCGTCTCCCTATGACCCACTCGATACCACACAGTACTCTGAAGAGGAACTGCGTGCCGCGGTGGGCGCGGCAGAGGATTGGGGCACCTATGTCATGGTGCATGTGTATACCCCGCGGGGCATACAAAGAGCTGTGCGCGCCGGTGCGAAGTCGATCGAGCACGGCCAGCTGGCGGATGAGGAGTCCGCACGCATGATGGCGGGAGAGGGTGTATGGTGGAGCCTGCAACCCTTCCTCGCTGACGACGATGCCAATTTCAAGGTGGACCCGGCTGCCAGGGCCAAGCAGTTGCAGGTCGCCGAGGGTACCAGAAGGGCTTACCACCTGGCCCGCGACCTCGGTATCAAGACCGCATGGGGTACGGATATCCTGTTTACGCCCAATAATTTACCCAGTCATGGTCGGCAACTGGCAAAACTGATTGAATTTTATCCATCTCTGGAGCTGCTACAGATCGCCACCGCAAGAAATGGAGAGCTGCTGGGCCTGTGCGGTGAACGCAACCCCTATGGCGCGCAGGTTGGTGTCATACAACCGGGCGCGCTGGCCGATTTGCTGGTTGTGGATGGTGATCCCACTGAAAACCTGGATTTTCTCGGTGAGCCGGATAAGAACCTGCAGCTCATCATGAAGGACGGCCAGATCTATAAAAACCGGTTGCCGGTTTCCTAGAGCGCTCGCCAATCGCCGTTCCACTATGTTGTGTGCTATCGCAACGGCGCTTCCCATGTGATCGAGTTTTCTGGCGGCTAGGGATAGAAGGGGAGCAGCCAAGCCACCAGTACTACGCTTGCTGCCATAACCAGAAGCGTTAACGGAAACCCGATGCGGAGAAAATCGACAAAGCGATAGTTGCCGGCAGTAGCGACCAGCTGATTGACGGGTGAGATCGGTGTCATGAATGCACTTGAGGCTGCCAGCGCAACAATCATCGCGAACGGATACATCGAGGCATTGAGGGTCTCAGCCACGGCCAGTGCGATAGGAATCATCAGCACTGCATTCGCGGTGCTGGCGATAAAAAGCCCGAGCAACACCGTGGCGGCATACAGGGTTGCGAGGATGACGTGTGGGCTGGCGCTGCCGACCAGTGCCACCAGCTCCCTGGCGGCGATGTCCACCCCTCCGGTGCGGTCCAGCGCAAGTGCGAAGGGCATCATGCCAACAATCATGACCAGGGTTTTCAGCTGGATCGACTGGTAGGCCTGCTCCAGGGTGATACAGCGGAACACCCCCATCATCAGGCAGCCGATCAACGCCGCGTGTACGTTCGGTACGATGTCTGCCGCCATCATGACAATCACGATGAACAAGGTCATCAGGGCATAGGGCGCGCGATTCGCCTCCGGTAGCACTTCATCGTATTCACGTGGCAGGTTGAGTACGATCAGATCGCGGGTGTCGCTGCGCATATGGGCAATGGTGTCCCATGAACCGGCGAGCAGCAGCGTGTCCCCCGCTTTCAGTTCCTCTGCTCTGACGCCGTGAGGCGGATGTGCGACGACGCCGCGTCGCAGGCCAACCACACTCAGTTTCTCATCCGTCAGGCTTTCCAGTTCTGCGGCAGAGCGGCCGGCGAAGCGGGACTCGCTGGTGATAATGGTTTCCACCAATCCTTCATTCTGGAAGCGATTGACAAACCAGCGGCCGGACTTTTCGAGCAGTTCCACACCGTATTCGCGGCACAGTGCCGCTACATCGGTACTCGTCGCGTCGTGGTCGTAATCAATCAGCAACCTGTCGCCTGCATGCAACTCGGTGGAGGGTTTGCGCGTCATCAGCGTGCGGGCGCGGCCGTGACCGCGCTCAATCAAAATAATTCTCGCCCCAATCTGATTGGGCAGATCGAGTTGCTCCAGGGTTTTACCGAGCAGTGGTGAGTTCGCCAGCACGCGAAGGCGAAACTCTCGTTGCGCAAGACCGTAATGGGCAATCCACTCCTCGATATCAGGCCGCTTCGGGCCCTGCTCTGCGGCAGCGCTGGATTGGCCGATCCAGCGCTGCGCCAACATCATATACAGTGTGCCGATAATCAGAATCGGTACGCCGAACGGCGTGAAGGAGAAGAAATCGAAGCCCTCATTGCCGAGGCGCACAAGCTCGTAGTTGACGATAAGGTTGGGGGAGGTGGCGACCAGTGTCATGGTGCCGCTGATAAGTGCGGCGTAGGCCACAGGCATCATCAAGTTGCTTGCGGGAATGCCGCGGCGGCTGGAAATACGCAGTATCACGGGAATAAAAATTGCCGCCACGCCTGTCGAACTCATCACCGAGCCCAGTATGGCAACCGTCAGCATTATGGTGACCAACAACCGGGTGGTCGATGCGCCGCCGTTTTTTATCAACCAGTCACCGAGGTTGCGAGCGACACCGGTGCGCGCCAGCGCGTCGCCGATCACAAACATCGCGGCAATCAATACAATATTGGGGTTGCCAAAGCCTGCCAGGGCTTCCTGTATAGTGATGACCCCTGTCAGCGGCAGCGCGACCAGCATCAGCATCGCCACGGCATCCACTCGCGGGCGATTGCAGGCAAACATGACCATGGCTGCCGACAGCAATAACAGCACGTACATCAGTTCATCAGACATGATGAGGCTCTAGCGGGCGAGATGGTGAGTAGGAGCATTCCACAGCGTGTGAGCACCGGCTCACGGTGGCCATGATAGATTACTCGTAACTTCCATGCCACCATTTGAACCCGAGGTCCAGCAGCTGGCGTTCCGAGACAGGGCATTCGATGGCGTTGATCAGCTGGTCCAGCGCCGGCTTTTCACAGAGCGGGCGCTTGTAGATAAGGCCGCTGGAGTTGCCGGCGTGAACAATAATCCGGCAGTAATCCTCGTCGCCGATCAGGCCGGGGTTGTACTCGTCGAAAAACACCCAGACGCTGTTGTCGACAAAGTAGCTGGGCCAGTGGCGGTCCGCTCGGTAGAAGTCGTCAACGTGGACGAAATCGCGTGGCTTCTTGAGCAAGGCTGCAGCCCTATTTGGCAACGCTCAACACGAGCGTGACGACCAGGTAGATGGTGAAGTACCAGACGGCAGTCATTACAACACCCACCGCGATGAATGTTCCCGCCTTGCCCGACTGAAAATCGCGTTTGCGGTTCCTGGAACTCTGCACGCCGTAGAAACAGGCCAGGATGCTGCCGACCACCTGTGTGATGGAAACGTGCCGCGTCGCGTCGTCGCTGTCGATTGAGGGTGGTTCGCTGTTGCCAGTCATGGTGTCGCCCTGTCAGTTTGCCAAAATCAGGGTCAGGGTACGTGAAAGTGAAAAAAAATACAGGATCAGAAATTGATCTGAAAACCATATCAGTTTACCGTCATATCCATGAAGCGCTATGAAAAACTGGCTGAGCAGATCGCGGAGATGATACGCAGCGGGCTGTTGGCACCCCGCGACAGAGTGCCCTCTGTCAGGCAGGCCAGTGCCCGCTTCGGTGTCAGTCCCTCCACTGTGTTCCAGGCCTACTACCTGCTTGAGAGTCGCGGCCTGGTGCGAGCGCGCGAGCGCTCCGGGTATTACGTCTGTGACAACGCGCAGCAGCAGTTGCCGCAGCTGACCCGCTCGAACCCGACAGTACAGTCGACAGAAGTGTCCATCAGCGACCTCGTGTTCTCGGTACTGGACACGGTGGGCGATTCCGGTATGGGCCTGCTGGGGGCGGCCTTTCCGGCGCCGGAGCTGTTCCCGCTGGAAAAGCTGGGCCAGTCGCTGGGCCGGTCCAATCGGATGCTGGCGCGCGATGCGGTGAATAAGAATCTCAGCCCCGGCAACGATGTACTGCGCCAGGCGATCGCCCGACGGTATATGAGTGCCGGGGTGCCGGTGGGAGCAGACGATATTATTGTCACCAATGGCGCGCTTGAAGGGCTGACACTGGCGCTGCAAACACTGACGCGGCCGGGTGATACCGTGGCTATAGAATCACCCGGGTTTTACGCGGCGCTGCAGCTGATCCAGATGCTGGACCTGCGCGCCATCGAGATTCCGATGAATCCCAACGAGGGAATGGATCTGGAGGTGCTGGAGGATGCGCTGGATAACAACGATATCCGCGCCTGCTGGAGTATGACCAGCTTCCAGAACCCGCTTGGTTCCAGCATGTCCCAACCGAGGAAGCAGGCGTTGGTTACACTGCTGGCCAGATACAGTGTCCCGCTGATTGAAGACGACGTCTATGGCGAACTGTATTTCGGCGCGACGTACCCGCAGCCAGCGAAGCGCTTTGACGAGCGCGGACTGGTGGTGCACTGTGGTTCGTTTTCAAAATCGCTGGCACCGGGGTACCGCATCGGCTGGATAGTACCCGGACGTTATTTTGAAGCTGTGCGCCGCGCAAAGCTCACCACGTCGCTCTCGGCCTCGGTACCCGCGCAGCTGGCGATAGCAGACTACCTGCAGCGTGGGCACTACGACCGCCACCTGCGCAAACTGCGTATCCTGCTTGAGGATCAGCAGTCTGAAATGACAGCGGCGATAGCCGACAGCTTTCCTGCGGGGACCAGGGTCTCCCGTCCGCGAGGCGGCTATTTCCTGTGGGTCGAACTGCCGGGAGATATCGACACCCTGCGCCTGTACCGAAGGGCACTGCAGCGGGGCATCAATTTTGCTCCCGGGCCGATGTTCTCCGCCTCGGGAGAGTACCGCAACTGCATGCGCCTGAACTACGGTCTCGCGCCGCACTGTATCCGTCCTGCGATTGAAGCGCTCGCGCAGCTGCTGGAGACCAGCGCCGCAGACCCGGCGTCTCGCGGTGAGTGAGTCGCCGCTGCTCCTCCAGCTGACGCTACACTGTCTCCAGTTTGAGTACCTCTGCGGTTTCGGCGCGAACGCGGGCGGAAAGTGCCGCGTCTGTTTTCAGGTCCTGTCCGTAGGAGGGAATCATTTCCCGCAGTTTCGGCACCCAGTGACCGACCAGCTGTTCGTGGAAACAGTTCTCAAGCATGTGCACCATGATTGAGACTGCCGTCGAGGCACCGGGCGAGGCCCCCAGCAGCGCGACGATTGAGGAGTCGGCGGAGTGGACAATCTCGGTGCCGAACTCGAGCGTTCCGGTACGTGTCTTGTTCTTTTTGATGATTTGTACCCGTTGGCCGGCGACGGCCACTTCCCAGTCTTTCATATCCAGTTCGGGATAGAATTCGCGCAGCGATTGGAAGCGGTGCGATGTGCTCTGGAGCACCTGCCCGATCAGGTATTCCTCCAGCGGAAAATTGTCGCGCGCAACAGCCAGCAGCGGCAGTATGTTGTTCAACCGTACCGACTTGGGAAGGTCAAGCAGCGAACCGTGCTTGAGAAATCGCGTGGTGAAGCCGGCATAGGGCCCGAACAGCAACCAGCGCTTGTTGTCGATAATGCGGGTATCGAGGTGGGGCACCGACATCGGCGGCGAGCCAGTGGCAGCCATGCCATACACTTTCGCATTGTGGCGATCGGCAACTGCCGGGTTGCCGCAGCGCAGCCAGATGCCGCTCACCGGGAAGCCGCCATAACCTTTTGCCTCCGGAATTCCGGATTTTTGCAGCAGCGAGAGTGCGGCGCCGCCAGCGCCCAGGAACACATACCTGGCATTTACCGTGCGCTGTGAGCCGGTCGATTCGTCCTTGATCTCAAGGCGCCAGCCCCGGTCCGGGCGCCGCTGCAAATCGACTACCTTGTGGGAAAACCGAACGACGAAATCGTCCTGTTTTTGCAGGTATCCCAGCAGGCTGGAGGTGAGTGCGCCGTAGTTCACATCAGCTCCCGTCACCATTCGAGTCGCGGCCACCGGCTGCCCCGGATCGCGCCCCTGCATGATCAGTGGCGTCCACTCGGAGATCTGGCTGTGATCCTCTGAGTACTCCATGCCGCTATAGCAGTGATGGCTGCTCATGGCCGCATGCCGCTTGTGCAGGAATGCCTGCCGCTCGGCGCCGATCACGAAGCTCATATGAGGCACCGGGTGAATGAAGCTGTCGGGCGAACTTATGGCGCCCTTCCTGATCAGGTACGACCAGAACTGGCGCGACATATCGAACTCGACATTGACTTCAAGCGCCCGGGCGATGTCGATACTGCCGTCGGCGGCCATGGGCGTGTAGTTCAGTTCGCAGTTGGCGGCGTGGCCGGTGCCCGCGTTATTCCATGCCCCTGAACTCTCCTGCGCCTCGGCGGGCATCTGCTCGATAATTTCGATTTTGAGGTGGGGCTGCAGTTCTTTCAGGAATACGCCCAGCGTGGTGCTCATGATTCCCGCGCCCACCAACGCGATATCGACCTCTTCCCCTGCACTGCTATTGTTCACCAATCTGTTCTCCTGTTCGGTCGCCGAGCGGCGCACATCAGCTGACGTCAATTGGCTGGCTTGAAGGGGACCGGCGCATCCGGGGCCAGCACAATATACACCCGGCGCCAGGGTTGTTCATCGACCAGTGTCCACGAATGGCCACCGCCGACAGTATCCTCGGCCAGTAGAATATCACCAGGCGCAAGCTGAAAATGCTGGCCCGCGCGTGTCTCGAAATCGAGTGTGCCGCTTAGCGTCACTACCAGTTGCCGAACCGGGGCCGTGTGCCATGCCAGCGCCCCGCCTGCTGCGGTTTCCTGGAACGAAGTACTGATAACCGCTACTTTATCGCTGAGGAGGTCATCGCGTGCTCCCGGGTTGAGATCGATATAGCCTTCCTCAAAATGAGAGTTCTGATCCTCACCGGTCCAAATTCTTACACATCGAATCATTGCGTTTCCTTAATGTCCCCGTTGTTGTGCCGCGGGCCAGATGCAGCTTGCACAGGCCATAAACAAAATGTAACCGCATGTTAGCGCTGCGTATAGCCCATCATCTTTTTCGCCAAGGCATTCATATCCAGCG
>CAXBLZ010000113.1:0-9346 GCA_963976735.1 uncultured Halioglobus sp. | reverse complement strand
ACTGTGCGACCAGCAGGGAGACTGATTGTGACTACTCGCGAACGTATACAGCATGCCGCCAGGCACACTGACGCCCATGCCATTCGCCAGGCCGTGGCGGCGGCCAAGCGCGGTGATGCCGCCGGGCAGATCCTGCTGACAGGCGTGATGACATGGGTCGCCTACTCCTGTCCCGATGCCACCAATGCCGTGTACGACAACATAGCGTCGGCCTGGCTGGGTACCGGCCCCACACCCGAGGTGCCCGAGGGTCTGCCCGAGGCGCCACTTGAAGAGAGCTTCTGGGAGAGATACTGGGAGGTGGTGGAGGGGCCGCCCGAGGGCTATGACGCGCTCACCATCACGGTCGCCGTGGCCGCCCTGGGTTCCGCGGTGCATCCCGATTTCGACGCCATCGCGGAAAGCCATGCGCAGCAGCATCCGGGTGCGGCGATAGCGCTGACCAGCCCGATACCGGGCCACACCGATATTCCTGCGCTGGCGAGCTGCCCCGAAAAAAGCCTTGGTCGATCGCTGTACAACATGATTGTGGAAAACGGCTATGACCCGGAAGTGCTGGACCGCGAAGCTATTGCGCTGAGTGCCAAGCCGCACGTGCTGCATTACCTGAATGCCCGCATCCTGCAGATGCACGATGTCTGGCATCTGGTGGCCGGTTACACCACGCACTCGTCCAACGAAATCGCCATTTCCGCATTCCAGCTGGCCCAGTTTGGCCACAACTATTCGGCAATGTTTCTGTCGGCCGGTATGGCGATGGCCACTACCAGGGAGCCGAGAGGTTTCACCGTGATCATGCAGATTATCACCGAGGCGTGGCAGCACGGCAGGGCAACCCCGTACATGATGGGTATTGAGTGGGAGCAGGAGTGGAACACCTCGCTGCAAGACATCCGCTGCAAGTACGGCATTCCCACCTACAAGAGTGTGTTCCCGTCTGACCTGCTGGAGTCGATTGAAAACCCGTCACTGTTGAAAAAGCTGCTGCTGGGATTTCAGCTGCTGCGCTACAACATGCAATTGCGCCAGGGCAGGCTCAAGCTGGCCACGCAGTAGTGCACCACGGGAGCGGTCACGCGACAGCTCCCGTTCGCTCTCGGTAACAGATCTTCTAGAGGTTGTAGCGCACCACCACGGCCGGGCCGGGCAGCGCCCTGTCGACGAACAGGGTGAGCAGGCCATCCGCTTCCTCCGTGCGCACTACCTCGGCGCCGAGTACGTCAATGCTCTGCCAGTTTATGTCCGGTGACTCGACGGTGAAACTGCGCGCGGTGTCGCCAATGACGATGGCGTAAAGCGCCTTGTCGGACAGTGTATAACGCAGCGCCCGGCCGCGTTCATTGTCGTAGCGCTGCCAGGGGCGAGTGCCATAAATCGCCTCACCGTTGACTGCCATCCAGTCCCCCAGTGCGCGCAGCGGCGCTTGCTGGATCAGTGGAATATGACCGTAGCTGTCCGGCCCCACGTTGATCAGCACGTTGCCATTTTTTGCGACGGTGTCCACCACATAGTCCACCAGTTCGGCGCCGCTGAGCATATCGTCCGCGGTTTCCTGTGTGTTGAAAGCGAAGGAGCCACCCAGCCCGCGTGTCGCCTCCCACTTGAACGGTGGGATGCCGGAGAAGCTGTCGTACTCGGCAGTCTTGAATCCGGGGCGGGCCGGGTCGTCCACCATTTCGTCCGCCTGGTTGGACAGCATCAGCTGCCCCAGCTTTTTCATGACCCAGGTGGCACCGGGAACGCTGGCAATCTGTCCCAGCACATCCACCGCGCCCCAGCGGTCATTGACGACGCCATCGGGTACCTCGGCAAAATAGTACTCAAACAACTCACCCTGGCGCCCCTTGGAGGGATAGCCGATATCGGCCCACAGCACATCGGGTTGGTAGCGGTCGATCAGTTCCACCATATGGTCGTACACGTAATCGGCATAGGCCTGGTTCGACGGGGCGCTGCGCATGATGTCCCGGATGCGATCGCCGTCGGTGTACATTTCAAAGCTCCAGTCGAGGCCGGTGGAGTAATAGGTGCCAAACCGCATACCGCGGGCGCGCACGGCCGCTGCCAGATCGCCGACCATATCCCTGGCGGAACCCCAGTTGTCGCGGTTGGGGTTGGCCACATCACTGGGCCACAGCGTGTAGCCGTCGTGGTGTTTGGTCACCAGCACGACATATTTGGCGCCCGCCTGGGCGAACATCTCGGCCCAGGCATCCGGGTCCCAGCCCGCGTTGACGCGCTCCTCGTAGATCGGTGCGAAATCGGTGTACGGGGCATTGTTATAGGTGGCGGCGTGGTGGCGCGCCGTTTCGCTGTCCGGGTAGTTCATCGCGTTGAGATACCACTCCGCATACGGCAACTCCTTGCGCGGGGAGTCGCCAAACATGACTTCCTCAAGTTCGCCCGGCTGCAACGGCGGGCCGTAGGCAAAGGCGGGTACGGAGGCGGGGCCCCAGTGAATGAAAATACCCAGCTTGGCATCCTCAAACCACTGCGGCATCTCGCGCGAACGCTCCAGCACCTGCTCTGGAACGGGGTCTGAGCAGGCCGCGGCAAGTGAGAGGATCGCCACCGCCGCGAGGCGGTGAATGCGGGTGATACAGGGGCTCGGTTTCATGCGGTACTCCTTATTGTTGTGCCGACCTCGAACGGGCGTTCGCGTTACTGTTGACCCTGCAGCGCGCTCGCCTGGGGCGCACTTTGCGCAGCACTGGCCTGCTTGATCTCCCGCCAGCGAAAGGGCGACAGGATCTGTGCCCACCATGTCATCGGGAAGGAGGGCAGGTCGGAGATGCCGATCTCCTCCGGCGGTTGACGGTCTTTCGGCAAATAGCGCGTGCCGAACACCCAGTCCCAGACACTGACCGTCTGGCCGTAGTTGTGATTGGCTTCATGCACCGTTTTCGAGTGATGCCAGCGGTGTAGTTCCGCCATGCTGAAAAACCAGTTCAGGGGGCCGAGGCGCAGTTGTATATTGGCGTGCTGGAAGATGCCGTGAATGGTGGTAATCACACCAAAGTAGGCCAGCATTACCTCGCCGCTGCCCATAATCACCAGCAGCAAGTAAGAGGGGGCGAATGTCAGCAGGGAATCGATGGGATGGAAACGCCCCGCATTCAGCCAGTACAGGCGCGGCGCACTGTGGTGCACGGCATGGAAACGCCACAGGCCCTCCCATTGGTGTTCCCAGCGATGTATCCAGTAGCCCGGCAGCTCGCCGACCAGCAATACCAGCACAATTTGCGCCACCAGTGGCCATTGCGTCGGCCATAGCCCGACCCCAAAATTGTCCGACAGCCATCCTCCCACCGCCACGCCGATCGTGACCGCCACGGGGGTGATGACGCCGAGCAGTATCCCGATACCAATGGCGTGCCGCGCATCCACGCTGACATCCGCGTGATTTTTATTCCAGCTGCGGTGGTAGGGGTAGATGTGTTCGAACACTGCCACAATGATGAAAGCGGCAATCTGGGGCCACAGTATCGCCAGTGCCGGTTCCATGCCCCGCTGCATCAGCCACCACGACACAAGGATTGCCGAACCCATTACGATTGGAAAAATGCTCCACTGGAAGGCCAGTGGTGCGCTCGGCGTTGTCTGCTCTGAAGTCATTATGGCTACTCTCTCGTTGCCCAATGTCCGGCTGCGCATTTTTTTATAGCATTACATTCGCGCGGCCGCCGTGCTGGGCACAGTGTGAATTATGCAGTGACAGCTGTCAATTTAGCGCGGTAACAAGCCATCGAACAACACGTTGACCGCGTTCTGCGCCTGCTCCTGTATCGACACCGTGTTTCTACCTTTGGCGCCCTTGCCCAGACGCCGGGTCAACGCGGGCAGTGCGAACACACCGCCGGCGCCGTGGGTCATCAGGAAATAGAACAAGGTCACCGACACGGGCTTGATGCGCCCCTGGTCTGCCAATTGCGTCAGCCACGCTTCACCGAAATCACGGATCGGTTTGATGTAGGTATCGAACAGGTAGTCCAGTCTTGGCCCCGGTTGGCTGGCCTCCTGGTTGATGATTTGCAGCACCGAAGGGTGCAGCGCGTTTATCTCGATGAAACTGGTGACAAGGCCGCGCAGGATTTGCAGCTCGTCGCTGCCCATGGTCTCCGCCTCGCGCCGCAGGTCCCGTCGAATGCGGCCAAAGCCGTGGTCGATCGCCGCGTACCAGAGGTTTTCCTTGGAGCCAAAGCGCTGCGGGATCAGGTTGTGACTGACTTCCAGGCGCCGCGCAATTTCGCGTATGGATGTCCCCTCATAGCCGTTTTCACCGAAGGATTGCAGTACTGCGTCCAGCAGGTCGCTATCGGAGATCGCGCTTTGTGCCGGACGGCCTCTCGCTCGGGTAGCCATAGATCCTCATTCTCTTGTAAACAGTGTGCGTCGCGATAAATTGACACCTGTCATACTATTGGACAAACTGGATCGGAGCAACCGGCTGCGCGTGCGCACGTGCCAATCCGCTGCACAAACAGCGCCTGCCCGGAATTTGCCGCCGATATGCCCGAGCGCTGTAGTAATCTGGAGATGCATCTGATAGAAAAGGCCGGACACTGGGTGCAGCGAGAGCAAGCCGCTACTTTTAACAAGCGCCTCGGCGCCTGGTTAACGCGCCACTTCCCGTAAGTGGGTGCCAGACCTTTACCGCAAAGAGTAAAACCCTCCATGCAGCCGCTTTCAGCCAGGGAAAAGTGGACCTACGCGATAGGCAATATGCCGTTCTCTGTAAAGGATGCGGCCTATGTCAATTTTGTGGTGTTCTATTACACGCAGGTGCAGGGCCTCAGTGGCACGCTCGCTGGCCTCGCCATGTTCATTGCGCTGTCCTGGGATGCGATTTCAGACCCTATCGTGGGCAGTTGGTCCGATAGCCTGCGCACGCGCTGGGGGCGACGTCATCCACTGCTGGTAGCCGGCGGATTTCCCACTGCATTGATGTTTCTGGCGCTGTTCGCCCCACCGGGCGGACTCGGCGAGTGGGGGATGTTTGCCTGGTTGCTGGCGGTCTCCATATTACTGCGCACATTTCTCACCATTTACTATATCCCCTTCTCTGCGATGGGCGCCGAGCTGTCGACGGACTACGATGAGCGCACTGTGATCGCCAAGGCGCGCGTGACCATGGGTTGGCTGGCCGGTATGTTGCTGCCCGCGATTGCTTTTACCGTGTTCTTTCCCGAGCAGAATGGCGTCGACGGGCGTCTGGTGGCGGAAAATTACTGGGCGTACGGTGTGCTGTCGGCGCTGGTGGCGGGCGTTACCGCGCTGGTGTGCGTGGTGGGAACCCGCACGGCAATACCCCGGCTGCCACAGGCTACGGCGGGGTTGGTGTTCAACTGGACGCAACCGCTGGGCGACCTGAAGCTGATCTTTCGCAACAGCAACTTCAGGATATCCATGGGCGCGACGCTGGCCTTTGGCATGTGCGCGGGTGTCTACACCACACTGGGCCTGTACCTGGGCACGTATTTCTGGGAGTTCAGCACGGAGCAACTCGCCGGGTTTATCGTACCCACTGCACTGGGCACCCTGTTGGCATTTGCGGTGCTCAGTCGGCTGGGCCGTCGTTTTGACAAGTCGACCCTGCTGGCCGCCGTCAGTATCGGCCTGGCAATCAATATGCTGTGGTTTATCGGTGCGCGCCTGCTCGGCTGGCTGCCGGAGAATGGGCACCCGCTGATCTACCCCATGCAGTTGGTCAATGTCGGTATCGCGGTGCTACTGATCGTGTCGCTGCAAGCCCTGAGCGTGTCGCTGTGGGCGGACATACTGGACGAGCAGCAGCTGGCAACCGGCAGGCGCCAGGAGGGCGTGATGTTCGCCGCCGGCTCGTTTGTGGGTAAGGCCACCAGCGGCGCCGGTTCGCTGTTGGCCGGTATTGTGATCGACCTGTCCGGCATTGCGCCGGGGGCGGAGCCGGGCGCTGTCAGCCAGGCGGTGTTGCAGTCATTGGGCTGGTTTACTCTGATCACGATTACGGTACTGGCGATGGTAGCCTTCTTTTGCTTTACCCGGTTGCGCCTCAGCCGCGCCGACCACGAGAATGTGATGTCACAACTCGCCAGCCTGGATGGCGAAAGAGGCTGAGCCGCAGGTCTCCGGCGCCGGCTAGGGCGTTGGCGCGGGCCGCCGGTTTTTCTCTTTCATGCTTTCATCGTAAATCAGGTAGGTGTCTTTCTTTTCCTTGGCGCGATACATCGCCATATCGGCGTAGCGGCACAGGGCGCTGTGATCCTCGGAGTGAACCGGGTACACGGCCACGCCGCAGCTGGCCCGCACCACCATATTGATGCCGTTGACGTTAATGGGCTCCTTAATTTCAGCCAGCACCTTGGGCATGATGGTATCGATGTCGTACGGCAGCCGAATGCCAGACAGGATCAACGCAAACTCATCACCGCCAAGGCGCGCGGTGGTATCGGCGAGACGCAATAGTTTATTGAGACGGTTCGCCACGGCCTTCAGCGCCTCATCACCCATGTGGTGACCCAGCAAATCATTGATCGGCTTGAACCCGTCGAGATCGATATACACGACAGCGACCTTCTGGTCGCGCTCTCCCGCCTCTGCAATCCCCGCCTTGAGCCGGCGAAAAAATTCAAAGCGATTCGGAATGCCGGTGAGGTCGTCATGACTCGCCTTGTGTTTGAAGCGGTTTCTCTCCTCATTGAGGATGCCTGTCAGCTGGCCATTGATAACCTCGTAGACCATGAGCGCACCGGCGACGATGATGAGCAGGGTATATTGCAGCGCGACGTACATCGCGTCGATCAACTCCTGGCTCTGCAGCAGCTGCACATAACCGACGTCAAACAGCGCACTGAGGTAGGAGGCGAAGCACAGCACTGCGGTGACCCCCACCCAGAAAATACCGGGCCGCAGGCCCAACAGTAAAAAAGCGGTCACCGGCAACTGCAGCACCAACTGCAGCACGGGCGAGTGCCAGTAGCCACCGGTAATCTGGATGCCAATTGCCAGCACTATGCTGAGTATGGTGAGCAGGAAGTTGGCGCACAGCACCAGGTTCTGTGTGGATCGCAGCAGCAGCAGCGCGGCCAGGTAGGCGAGCAGGCAGGCGAGATCGAGGCTGATCGCGATGATCGTGTTCTGCTCCAGCGCCAGGAAATAGCGCAGAAGCACCAGCATGCAAAGACACACGATGATGTTTGTCGCAATCATCCCGACGATGATATAGCCGCGCAGCAAGTCCGCGGGATTGTTGCGCAGGCTGGCGGGCAGAAAATAATCGAAAAAGCGGAAAATGAACGTCATAGTATTTCCTGGAAAACCTGCCTGTACACTCCAGGAAGCGTTGTTTCTTATGATCCGGGCAAGATCAGGCTGGTCAAAAGTCTACTACAAGTTGTTAGCATCACATAACCTTCTGGTTTCTATGTAATATTTCCCCCTGAACCTGAAATCAGCAGGTAGCTTTCGCGGTGCCTCCAGGCGTGTCCTGTGTAACCACAGCCGCGAACCCGAGCAATAGCGCCAGTGCGCCAATGCATAACCACAGCGCCGCGGAATAGCTGCCAAAATAGTCGACCCCGAGGCTGAACAGGGCCGGCCCAATGGCGCTGGCGAACACCATGATGGCGGTGCACAGCCCGGTGATCTCGCCGAGGTGCAGCGGGCCGAAATTACGGATAAAGGCGAGGTTGGATGTCACCGACCAGAGCCCGCCCCCAATACCGAAGCCGGCGACGAGTAACGCGTAACCCCAGGTGTTTTGCAGGTTGAGCAGGCCCAGCGCACCGGCGAGGAAGCTCGCCAGCATGAGAATCATAAACGGCTTCAGTGATCGCTTGTCTGCCAGCCAGCCACAGAGCAGGTTGGTGGTGGTGGCAAACACCGCCGTCGGCAGAAAGTAAGCGAAGGCCTCTGACTGGCTGCGGCCGGCCTCGGCGAAGATGGAAACGATATGGAAGGTCACCGCAGTGCCGAGCAGGGAGTGCATACTGAGGCTCAGGGTCGCCAGCCAGAACACGGGCGTGCGGCGAGCCTCGTCGAGCGTGACGCTGGGCTGTTCGACAGATGCCGGTGCCTCATCCTCGTGGGAGTGACCGTCCACGATCACGCCGCAGGATTTGGGATTGTCGCGCAGGAAGACCAGTGCCAGGCCGGCAAAGACCAGGCAGCCGAGTGCCAGTTCCCACAGCGCCTCACGCCAGCCGCCGCGCTCTATCATCCAGGCCAGTGCCAGCGGTGCCGCCGCAAACCCGAAACTCACGAACACGCCCCGTGCGCTGCTGACCAGGCCGCGGCGTTTTTCAAACCACACCAGCAGCACATTGCGCGAGGCGCTGGTGAGTATGCCCTGGCCGAGAAAGCGCACACCAAAATAGCCCAGCGTGATAAACAGGAAGCTCACCACAACGCCGCCGCCGAAATGGATGGCGAGGCTGTCGGACGCCGAGATAAAAAGGATCATCACCGCGAGGGCGGCACTGGCAGCAGTCACAGTCACGCGGCCGCCCAGGCGGTCATACCAGCGTCCCGCGCGGGTCAGGAACAGGGATGAGCCCACGGTGCCGATCAGGTACGCCATCGAGAGCTGGGTGCGGCTCAGTTGCAACGCCTCGATCAGGTAATCGGTAAAGACCGCCATGCCCATGGTCTGCCCGGGGATGCTGATGATAATCCCCAGTGTGCTGAACACCCAGATCAGCCAGCCGTAATAAAACGGCACGCGGCGGATGTCGAACGGCCAGTCCGAGCGTATGGGGGGAGCTGCCTGCGGGTTCATTGCTGCGCCTTAGTCCGTTGGGGCTATAAACATCAAACCGGCATCCATCCGGTCACGAGGCTTTTGAGCGTAGGGTAGCAGCCAGAAACTGTGAAAACAGCGCCTCAACTGCGGCAAGCGACGAGTTGAGCCGGTGATCCCCGGCAATCAAATGCAGCGCACAGCCCACACTTTTCGCAAATCGAATAGAGTTCTCGGGTGGGATAACCTCATCAGACCAGCCATGGACAATTTCCACGTTAGAGCCGTTGCTATAGTGCTGATGCTGATAGCCAGGAATAAACAGCGCCGGCGCCAACAGAAACACGCCTTCCACATCGACGGACTCCGAGGCAACCAGCGAAACATAGCCGCCCATACTGGAGCCCACCAGCAGGCATTGGTCCTTTTCGCCTGCCAATACCTTTAGCAAACGCTCGACCCTGAGATCCGGATCGAAGGTGTCTGAGTAGTCGATACTCTCAACGCCGAGCCCGTGCGCTTTCGCAACATCGGCCAGCCGCTTGATCTTGCTACCCCAGGGGCCACTCTCTTTGCCATGAGAAAAAATAACTTTCATATCACACCGTATTCTCTGATTGTGCAAAACGT
>CAXBLZ010000112.1:0-9874 GCA_963976735.1 uncultured Halioglobus sp. | reverse complement strand
TGACGCACCGTAGGTGCAGGCAAATGCAATGAGAACGATTGCCGCCAGGCGGATAGCCCTCAAATCAGTTCCTCCAGTAGTGAAACAGCGTTCGCGTTCATGTCATTGACGAGGATACGTCTACAGTCTAATCCAAAGGCGTACGATCTAGACGTGCATATGGGTTTACACGGCAAACCCGCCCGCCCAGGCTATTGAAATCAAGCCGGAATATAGCCGGCCAGCATCTCCTGCGTTTCTACCCACAATCTGTCGGCCAGCGCCTTATCGAATACCTGATTGGGGACAGTGATTTTTACCGGGTTACAATCCTCGAAGTAGGCGCCACTGACGCCTGCAACGAGTGGGTTGGTCGCGACGTAGACCTGGGTTGCAGCGCCTTCACCTACATTCTTCTGGATGATTGTCGCCGCATTGTTGTAGAGAAACCCGACAATGCCCGTCGCATTGCGGCCGATATTGGATTTTACAAAGCCGGGATGCACCGCATTGGATATTGTCTCGGCAGGGTCCAGCATGGTCGACAGTTTGAGGGAGAACAGTGCATTGGCGAGTTTTGAGCGACCGTAGGCGAGGCTGGCCTCGTACTCCGCCTCGCCACGCAGGTTGTCGAAGTCGATACCGCCCTCGGGGACGCTGCGATATCCCATCTGGCTGCCGACATGGACAATACGCCCGTGGTCGGCGGCCTGGACCAGCGGCAGTAAATTCATGGTGAGAACGACATGCCCGAGATAGTTCACCACGAAGATTTTTTCAATACCATTGATTAACTCGAACTCGGTGAAACTGCCGATGCCCGCATTCAGGATCAGCATATCCAGCGATCCGGTCTGAGCGGCAACAGATTTGGCGCAGGCGATACACGAGTCAAAATCCGTCAACTCTAACGCCACCGGGGTCGTCTTGCCGGACACACTGTCGCAGGCTTCCTGCGCCTTCGCCAGCGTTCTCCCGGTGCCGAACACATGGGCGCCGCGCTGGGCGAGGACACGCATGGTTTCATGTCCTATGCCGGAGTTGCAGCCGGTGACGAGGGCGGTCTTACCCGAGAGATCCATGCCGCGGGTGACTTCCTCGGCAGTGGAACTGGCGTTATACGGGCCTACGGGGAGGCTGGTATCGATAACGACCGCATCTTCGCCGCTGCAACCGATCAGTGATGTCGCTGCGATAGTAGTTGCGGAAGCCTGAATAAATTGTCGGCGGCTAAAGGTCATGGGCACCTCAATATGTTGTCAATTATATCCGTGTTCCCGATTCGTCCAGTGTCCCACAATTCAGTGTCAATGCACACTGAGGCGCCCGAATCCGCACCGTCTGCCGCCATCTTTATAATGCCGTGACGGGTTCGCAATGGTAGTATTCCAACCCTATGTTTACGCCTGAACGAACACTTGGTCTGCTGGTTGCCCTGGGGATGTTTCTCTTCAGTGTGTTTATCTATTTTAATACCGGTGACTGGGTGGCCGGGATTTTCGCGCTGGGTAGCCTGATGTATTTCGTTTTTTTTCTGCTGGTTTACAAAAGGAAAAACCCATGATCGGGATGTCTATACGCAACGCCGTTCTGGTCGTCCTGAGCCTGATGTTTCTTGCCGGCTGTGCCAGCCTGACGCCGCCTATCGATCCCCCTAAAATCAGTCTGGTCAGTTTTAAAAGCCTGCCCACGCAGGGCAGCGCGCCCAGGTTTGAGATCAAGCTCCGTGTGATCAATCCCAATAAGCAGACATTGGATATCGCTGGTATCAGTTACTCTGTGGAGTTGCTCGGCAAGGAACTGGTGACGGGTGTGGCCAATGATGTTGCGCCGATAGCCGGTTATGGGGAGGGCGTGGTCACGCTCGAGGCGGGGCTGCAACTACTGGAGCTACTGAGGCTTATGGCGAGCCTGGGCTCTACCGGGGGCGAGCCGCTGGCGTATCGATTCACCGCAAAAATTGACTTCAATGGCTTTATTCCGACACAGCGTATTGAAGAGACCGGTGAGATCGCGTTGAACTAGCACTGCGCTCGCGCTATCAGAGTGAGTGCGCAAAAATCGCCAGGATAATCAGCGGACAGACGAATTTCACATACCACGGCCATATTTTCCAGAACAGGCCTTTTTCAGCCTGCGGGTAGCCTTTTCGCACCTCCTGCAATAGCGTGTTTCGATGCCAGACCCATCCCGCATAGATACAGAACATGAAGCCCAGCAAGGGTTGGCTATAGCGAGTGGTGATGGCAATCACCAAGCTGAACAGCGTTTCAAAGTTCACTAGTATCGTACAACTGATGCCGGCTATCACGGCCCCTATGGTCCACGCCGTAAGCGGTCGTTGCGTATTGAACTCTTCGGTGACGTAGGCGACCGGTACTTCCAGCATTGAGATGGAGGAGGTCAAGGCTGCAATACTCATCAGGAAAAAAAACGTGATAGAAACGATTGTTCCTGGCAGGCCCATGGTCGCAAACAGCTCCGGCAGAACCGTGAAGATCAGCGTATCTTCTGAAATCAGTGTGCCGGCGGTGGTGAATATTTCCACGCCGTTATTCAGCGCGACATACATGGCAGGCAGGATCAGGAAGCCGGCCAGCACCGCAATGGAGACATCCACCAGTGTCACAACAGCGCCCAGCAACGGCAGGTTTTCCCGGTCGCTGATATAGGACCCGTAAATCAGCATGGTGCCCACGCCAAGCGACAGTGAAAAAAACGCCGAACCCAGTGCGTCCATTATCAGTTGCGGTGATAGTGCGCGTGAGAAGTCCGGCATCAGATAGATTCTCAGCCCCTCTGAGGCACCATCGAGTGTCAGCACATAAAACACCAGCACCACCATTGTC
The DNA here is from genome assembly GCA_963976735.1 of uncultured Halioglobus sp. GTDB lineage: Bacteria > Pseudomonadota > Gammaproteobacteria > Pseudomonadales > Halieaceae > Marimicrobium. Next base: position 7,046 of record CAXBLZ010000112.1, on the reverse strand, counting down.
AGCAGCAGAGCAGGCATCAATCGCTGCGACCAGCGTTCAATCCCTTTTTTTACACCCGAGGATACAATGCCGATCGTCAGCACCAAAAATACAATCACAAACAGTATATTGCGTGGCAGGCCAAACGCGGTGAACCAGTCGGCAACGGATGCCACACCCACAATTTCAGCCAGCGCAGACAAGCAAAAGGCGATCATCCAACCCGCTACGATAGCGTAGAAACTCAGGATCAATCCGGCGACGGTGAGCCCGACAATGCCTGTCAGTGCTCCGAGTTGTGCTGTCAGCCGATGTGGGGATACCTGCCGCAGTGCAGTAACGGCGTTGGAGTGAGCGTGTCGGCCCAGAATAAGCTCCGCCATCAGTGCGGGATACGCGAGAAGTAAGGCAAGCAGAAGATAAACCAGTAAGAAAGCGGCACCTCCATTACTGGCGGCCTGCGTCGGAAACCCCCATATATTGCCGAGGCCGACGGCGCTGCCGGAAGCCGCCATCACGAACCCAAAACGAGAACTGAACTCCCCTCGATCACCTGCCATTGACTTGTCCTGAAATCGGCTGTTCTTTTTGTTAAGTGTAACATGGCACATTGGCACACTCGTATGCTTGCCATTGTGTAATACGGGTGGTGCTCACTTCAGGCGGCGTGTTTCAAGCCGAAAAATGTATGTTATTATTGCGCCCGCCCGGAAGGCCCCTGGATTCCGTGTTGCCGCCATGATGCCGGCAGCAGCGTTGCAGGCTCTGTTCTTGCGGGCATCAGCGGTACTGTTATGCGAGTGTGGTGGAATTGGTATACACATCAGACTTAAAATCTGACGGCTTCACGGCCATGCGGGTTCAAGTCCCGCCATTCGCACCATCGCAGCTAATCGCGTGCTGGCCCACAATTGTCGGTTAAAGGCGCCGGCGCAGCCACCGCGATCCCTGTTTTTTGCCCCCTTTGACTGTTATTCTGCCGTTCTCTTCCATCATTGATATCACCATGAGGTGTCCCGTTGAAGCAAGCGCTAGTCAATATGCTAACCATGCAGGACAGGATGAATGCACGAGTGCATGAAAACTGGGTTGAGCAGAACTTCGAATGGTACCGGGCGGCCTGGATCGAATGCGGTGAATTGATTGAGCACTATGGCTATAAATGGTGGAAAAAGCAGGAAGCAGATATTGAGCAGGTGCGCCTTGAAATTATAGATATCTGGCACTTCGGTTTGTCGGCCCTGTTTCGAGACGGCAAATCCATTGAGCAGATCGCGATTGAAATTGCAGACGAGTTGTCCGATTTTGAAGCGGTGGGACTCGATGTCCTGGAGGCGACCGAAGCCCTGGCGCTGCACTCACTGCAGACAAAGCGCTTTTCACCCACCTGCTTCTGGGAGTTGATGCTGGCTGCCGGCCTCGACTTTGACACTCTTTACAGCGCCTATGTCGGTAAGAACGTACTGAATTTTTTCAGGCAGGACAACGGCTATAAGGCTGGCAGCTATGTGAAGAACTGGGCGGGGAGAGAGGATAACGAACACCTGGTAGAACTTGTCGCCTCGCTGGATAAAAATGCGGACGATTTCGCCGACCGGGTGTATCGGGCGCTTGAGAATCGCTATCGGGCACTCGTCCTGGAGGCCTGATCGATGCCGCCGGATGACAACAAGCTCTCCACCACTGCGCTGGCGAAAAAGTTGGACATACCGGTACAGCAACTCTTCGGTATTCTCAAGGACTACGGCTGGATCCAGCGCACGCAGGACAGCTGGGTACTGACGCCAAAAGGAGAATATGAGGGCGGCAGCTACCATACCAGTCGGCGCTACGGTTCCTACATTGTGTGGCCGGAAACAGTGGAGCAGCATCCCCTGCTGCAGGCTATCGAATCCAATCAGCGCATCACCGCTGCCTCCATGGTGCGATACTACCCACACCTTCATGCGCGCCACATCAACAGGGCGCTGGCGGAACTCGGCCTGCAACAGCACACTCTGCTCGGTTGGGAATTAACAGCCATGGGGCGGTCATGGGGCGGTTTGCAGGAAGAGAGTAGCAGCAGCGGTGCATTCTATGTCAGCTGGCCCTATGAAATTATAGATAACCCGGTTATTCACCGCGAGTTGAGCCAGCAGTCGGACCAGATACCACCGCAGGATCCGCCGGCCGACAACGAGCCCGATCTCTTTGCCGCGTCGAGTATGCCCTTGGAGCGGAATCGAGGCATCGATGGGCACTGTTTGGAATCATCGCTGCAGACAGCTGTTTGCAACTGGCTGTACCTGGCGCAATTGGCTCACGCCCATCACCGTGCGCTGCCGACGGAGGATCTGGTGTACGCCGATTTCTACCTGCCCACCGGGAATATCTACATCGATTGCTGGGAAACCGATGTGCCCACGGGTGAACTGTCCGGGAAATTTCGAAAGCGGGAATTGTACAAGCAGTTGGATTTACGGTATTTGGAGATTAATGCCGGTGACAGTGACAAACTTGATGAAGTTCTGGGGCGGGGCTTGCTCGCCTTCGGTATTCGTTGCTAGCACTGCCAGCCACGGCTTATCGACGACTCACTATCACGCCGCACTCCATGTGATCGGTATATGGGAATTGATCGAATAGCGCAAATTGTGCGATGCGATGCGTGCTGTGCAATGCTCGCAAATTCTCTACAAGCGATACCGGGTTACAGGAAATATAGATAATTGTCTGGAATCGACTGACCATCTCGAGGGTATAGGCATCCAGGCCGGCGCGCGGTGGATCAACGAATACTGTCTCAAGGTCATACTGCTCCAGGGGTTTTGGCAGTTCACTGAGCCGGCGAAATACGCGCTGGGCATTCATCGCTGCAGTCACCTCCTCGGCAGACATGCGCAGCAGTTGCACATTGTCGATACCGTTTTCAAACAGATTCTCACGTGCGGCCCGGATTGAGGTCTTGGATAACTCGGTGGCAATGACATTGTTGAAATGGCGTGACAGAGGCAGGGTGAAATTGCCGTTGCCACAGTACAGTTCCAGCAGGTCTCCGGGCAGGGAGCGGGACTGCTTGCATGCCCATTCGAGCATGTTGATATTGATACGCCCGTTGGGCTGGCTGAATGCCTGCTCGTACTGACGGTAGCGAAACTCCTGGCCCAGTACGGTTAATCTCTCATTTACGAAGTCCCTGCCGATCACGATTTTTTGCTTGCGGCTACGACCGATGATGGAAACTGCGGGTACGGTGGACGCCAACTCGGTCGCCAGTACCGTTGCGGCGCTCTCCCACGCTGCATCCAGCTTGCGATGATAGGCCAGGGTCACCACCGTATCGCCAGACAGGGTGGTTAGGAATTCCAGCTGGAACAGTTTGCGGCGCAGTGTTTCGCTGGCGTTGAGTTTCTCTCGCAGCACTGGCATCAGCGCCTGGATGCGTTCATCTGCGATCGGAAATTGTGTGATGACAACAGGCTTTTTCGGTGCATCGCGCCGGAACATCACGTAGTTGACGCTATCGCCCTCGTGCCACATTCTGAATTCGGCGCGCAGGCGAAAACCCGTGGGCGGTGAGGCGTAAACCTCGGGAGAGGGCGGCGCAAAGGGGGCCAGCAGCGAGCATACGTCGGCGGCTTTCTGCGACAATAGCGACGCATAGTGTTGCGGTTTTACGGCGGAGATTGGCATCAGGGCAGCCTTGCCTGGTTGCGATTCTGCCAGAGTTGTTGAGCGCGCTGCTGCGCGGCCTCTAAACGCAGCTCCGGGGTCAGCGTCATCAGTGCCAATGCGGTTGTGGCCAGAATTGCATTCAGTGCATAGGTGTCGGTCGCTGCGCCATGCCACAACGCTCGCAGCGGCTCGGTGTCGGGGCAGGGTACACTCTCGAAGCGCTGCGACAGGGTGCGCGGCAGTATCCAGTCGTCCTGGTGCTGTCCACTCAGCATCGCGATTCGCGTATCGGCTTGTGGCTTGATTTCAATTTCACCACTTTCACCTTTGAATACCAGCGCGCGCGGTTGGCCAAGGATTCGGTCTGCCTCCTGGTGCAGGCGGGCATAGGCAGGGTGGAACACACTCTGTACACTCGCCGGTGCATGCAGCGGGTTGATCAGGCGGCTCAAGGTGTTCACGGGCGAGCGCAGGCCGAGCAGGGGTTTTAGCTCGATAAGCGCCTGTAGTGGCTGGCAGAATTGCTGCAGCGGCAGGTAGCTCAGGTGCTCCCTGTCCAGTTGTGCTTCAACGTCAGCCCAGCTTGTGGCGACCGGTAAATGCAATTGTCGCAGCGCATCTTCTGCGTACAGTCTGCCCGGCGTGTGCCCCTTCGAGCCGTGAACGAAAACCCGGTAGCCGGCCTCGGCCAACAGCAGCATCGACAGAATAAACCACGGGTGTTGATGTTTTTTGCCGGCATAGCAGGACCAGTCCAGATCTGCGACCAGGTCGCCGGGCGCTGCGACCATGGTCGACCGGCACGCCTGGACAAAACCGGCCAGCTCTTCCGGTGTCTCCTCCTTTACCCGCAACAACATCAGGAAGGCGCCGATCTGCAGCGGCTCGGCGCCACCTGTCAAAATCATCTCGAATGCAATTCGCGCTTCATCCTGCGTCAGCGAACGCGTACCCGTCTTACCCTTGCCCAGAATTCTCAGGTAAGGGGCAAACGGGTGTTCCCCGGAGGGTGGTATCAGCTTGTTGTCATGCACGGTATTTCATCACAGGCAGTTGTCGGGTTTTGGCAGGCCCGCGATCTTGCTGCCGATCTTGGCCGGGGAGCCCGGAAACAGTGACATCAGGTAGATGCTTTTGCCCTTTTCCGGACCGAGTTTAATCGCACAGTATTTCACCAGCGCCCGCATCGCGGGGGAGCTGTCATAGTCGCGATAATAGGCACGCAACAGCTCCAGTATCTCCCAGTGTGCAGGCGTCAATTCAAGGTTTTCCGCAGCGGCAATCTGCACAGCCACCTCAGGGTTCCAGTCCGGCAGATTGCGTAAAAACCCCTCCGCGTCGAAGGCGTCGGCGGCAAGTTCGCTCATCAGTACCATGCCAGTTGCCGGCAGTAGCGCTCTGTCAGCGCAACCAGGTCGTCCATATCGATACTGCGAATGCTGTCTGCCGGTTTGGTAACGCCTGCAAGTCGCGCATCTGCGCCCAGCACGTACAACTCGGCGCCCGTTGCTTGCACCGCCTGGCAGGGCCGGGTACCGGGTAGTGAGACATACACGCCATCTCCCATCAGCACCAGTGCATCCCCCTGCTGCAGGACCTTGAGGCAGTCTCGGAATGCCGCGCTGGACGGCGCTGCACTGAGTGTATGCAAAACCACCTTCACAACCCCAGCAGGTGGTCGTGTGCCACCATGAGCCGATGCATGTCTTGCGGGGCCAGCAGCTCAATATTGAAGGGCGCTCGGGTGGTGTCCAATTGGTACCGCTCAGCCGCCTGGGCATCCACGTAGACGTGATTAATATCGTACAGGGGCAGGGAGGCCAACTGGCGGCCGATGTTCTGTTTGTTCATCACATGGCTGTCCTGGTCCGGCATCAGTTGCAGTACCCCTTCTCCGCTGAACAGAAGGTCCACTAACTGGTCAAAGGCCGCTGTTGCGAGCGCCACATCGACTGCGGCTTTAGCCAGGCTGGATCCATAGGGGCTGTGTCGGATAACGATTAGAATCTGCTTTTTTTCCACAGCGGCCACGCTTATCCCCCAAAGGTCATCAGTCGGTCTGAGTTGGCGCAGGCGTCCACCAGTTGGCCCAGGCCCGATACTGTAAAAGCGGGGCTGATTGTGGCGTGTGGGCGTTCATAACGCGCCGCCTCCGTATCGTCCAGCATGCCGTATTTCAGCGCTGAGGCGATACAGATAACCAGCTCGACCCCATGCTGCTCATGCAGTTGCTCCCATGCCAGGGCAGGGTTGCCCTCGTCCTGGGGAAACACACTATTGCTGGCGGCGGAGGTAGTGCCCGCATCGAGGAAGAAAACACGATGAATACGGTGTCCTCGCGCTATAGCGCAGCGCGCAAATTCCGCCGCGGTGCGCGCAGTCAGGCCCGAAGCCGGCGAGGACAACACGAGCAGGGAGTAAATCAAGCCAGGCACTGCCTATAAACAAAAAACCCCGGAAAAAACCGGGGTTTCATTACTGCGGGACGGGTGTCAGTCATCGCCGCTGAAAGCCGTCAGCAGGCTCAGCAGGTGAATGAACAGGTTGTAGATATCGAGGTAGAGAGATACCGTCGCGCGTATGTAGTTGGTTTCACCACCATTGATAATGCGGCTGGTATCAAACAGGATCAAACCGGACATTATCATCACGATAGCTGCCGAGATGGTCAGCGACAGCGCTGGAATGGCGAGGAAGATGTTGGCAATCATCGCCACGACAGCCACAAGCAGGCCGACCATCAGGAAACCGCCCATATAGGAAAAGTCCTTACGAGTTGTCAGTGCATAAGCTGACAGCCCGAAAAAGACAACTGCGGTGCCGCCCAGCGCCTGCATTACCAGCGCCGGACCGCCCGGCATGGCAAGGTAGTAATTGAGCATTGGGCCAATGGCTGCTCCCATCACGCCTGTAAACGCAAAAATTGCTAGCAGGCCTTTACTGGTGTCCGCCATTTTATGAACCACGAAGAGCAGGCCAAACCCCACCAGGGTCAGTATCAGGGCCATGCCCTGACCAAGGCCAATAGCCATGGACACCCCTGCGGTGAAGGCACTGAAAAGCAGTGTCATACCTAATAGCATATAGGTATTCTTGAGAACTTTGTTGGTACCAAGTGCGGACTCGATACCAATCGAACCTACGCTGTACACACCTTTGTCTTGCATGACTTACTCCGTAATGTTGCGCACGGGTTGTGCGATAGAACCTATGACAGATAATAAGGCTCAAAGATCCATAATCCAAGTCAAAGGTGTCAATTTTTAATCAGTGTGAACAGGGGAGTTGAATTGCTGAGGGGTTGGGCGGGGGGTAGATAAAGAAAGAAGAGTTGAAAATGGCGGTGGGCTAAGGATTTGAACCTTAGGAGGGGATAAACCCTCAACGGTTTTCAAGACCGCCGCTTTCGACCA
>CAXBLZ010000111.1:0-9988 GCA_963976735.1 uncultured Halioglobus sp. | reverse complement strand
CGGTGAGTGAGCTTTTTCGAACAAGCGCAGCCTGCCCGCTCCCGAAGGCCGGGACTACCCAGCAGCGAACCTGCCCCGGTGAGTGAGCTTTTTCGAACAAGCGCAGACCGCCCACACCCGAAGGCGGGGGCCGCCGCAGCGGTCATCCCACCTGTTCCCGCCCCCCGGGTGAAAAGCCTATAGACAGAACTGCGCCACTCGGATTTAATGGCGGACTTTCTCGCACGCGCCCCAGGCATTGAAGGGCGGTGTCAGCGGAGAAAATTAATCGATTCTCCGCTTGAAAAGAGACAATCCATTGATTAGTATTCGCGCTCTCGAAATTGGACTCCTCCAAGAGGCAGTTATTGATGAAAACTATTAGTGCCAAAGCGGAAGATGTGAACCGCGACTGGTTTGTCGTGGACGCCGCTGACAAGACTCTCGGGCGCCTGGCCAGTGAGATTGCACACCGCCTGCGTGGCAAGCACAAAGCTGAATATACACCGCATGTCGACACCGGAGACTACATTGTTGTCGTGAATGCTGAGAAGATTCGCGTCACCGGTGCCAAGTCAAAAGACAAGATGTACCACCATCACACCGGCTACCCGGGCGGTTTGAAGTCGATCTCCTTTGAGAAACTGATCGATAAGGCTCCGGAGCGCGTTCTGCAGGGTGCGGTGAAGGGCATGCTGCCCAAGAATACACTCGGCCGCGCCATGTTCAGAAAGCTGAAAGTCTATGCTGGCAACGAACACCCGCACGCCGCGCAACAACCTCAAGTACTGAACATCTAACGGACACCCACGATATGTCAGCTACCCAATACTATGGAACCGGTCGTCGCAAGACGTCTACCGCTCGCGTTTACCTGAAGAGTGGCGGCGGTAGCATCACCGTCAACCAGCGCCCACTGGACCAGTATTTTGGTCGTGAAGTGGCGCGTATGATCGTGCGCCAGCCTCTGGAACTCGTTGAGTTAATTGAAAAATTTGATGTAAACGTCACTGTGGCCGGCGGCGGCAGCTTCGGGCAGGCCGGGGCCATCCGGCACGGTATCACGCGTGCACTGATGGAGTACGACGAATCCCTGCGACCCAGTCTGCGCAGCGCCGGGTATGTTACCCGTGACGCGCGCGAGGTCGAGCGAAAGAAAGTCGGTCTGCGCAAGGCCCGCAAGCGTCCTCAGTTTTCCAAGCGTTAAGCTGGTGGTATGTGCCCCCAGGATTGGCGGGGATATGGACACGATCAAGAACGCCCGGATGCTGCGCATACCGGGCGTTTTTTTGAGCCTAGTAACGGCGAGTGATTGTTGACTTGAGCTAGCTCAGGTCGTTGCCGAAAACGTAGTGAAATCAAGGGGTTTTCCTTGTAAGAACTCGGCAAAATCATTACTATTTGCACCTTTTTTAGATCTGCGGGTCGGGCTGTTGCTGACCGACCGCAAAGCGATCTGTCATCTGGGGAGACAAGCATGAGTAGCGATGGCGTTAACTCCACAAGGAGGAAATTCCTGACGGCTGCCACAAGCGTTGTAGGCGCTGCCGGTGTGGTCGGTGTGGCGGTACCCTTTGTTGGGTCCTGGAATCCTTCGGCCAAAGCCAAGGCTGCCGGAGCGCCGGTAAAATTCGATTTTAGCAAACTGGAGCCGGGCCAGATGTCGGTGGTGGAGTGGCGCGGTAAGCCCGTCTATGTGGTCAATCGCACCGAAACGCAACTCGAGGCGCTGCCTGGGCTGAATTCCCAGTTGAAAGACCCCGATTCGGAAAACCCTGCACAGCAACCCCCGTATATCACCGGCATCGATCGCTCGATCAAGCCGAATCTCCTGGTGGTCGTCGGCCTCTGTACGCATCTGGGCTGTGCGCCCAGTTACGTCCCTGAAGTGGGCGTGGCGAATCTGGGTGGCGCCAAGTGGGTAGGGGGTTTTTTCTGTCCCTGCCACGGCTCCAAGTTTGATCTTTCCGGCCGTGTATACGAGGGTGTGCCCGCGTCGGCCAACCTGTTGGTCCCCCCGTATTCGTTTGAGGATGACAAGGTGATGGTAATCGGCGTGAACCCGGAGGGTGTCTGATGAGTAATGTATTGATTGGGTTACGCGATTGGGTTGACGCCCGCCTGCCTATCATGAAGGCGTGGAACACCCATATGGGTAAGTACTACGCCCCGAAAAATTTCAACTTCTGGTATTTCTTCGGTGTGCTGTCACTGGTGGTGCTGGTCAACCAGTTGCTGACCGGTATCTGGCTGACCATGAGCTACACCCCCAGCCAGGAGGGCGCCTTCGCATCGGTTGAATACATCATGCGCGATGTCGATTTCGGCTGGATATTGCGCTATATGCACTCCACCGGAGCCTCTGCGTTCTTCGTGGTGGTCTACCTGCATATGTTTCGCGCCCTGATTTACGGCTCCTACCAGAAACCCCGGGAACTGATCTGGATCTTCGGGATGCTGATCTTCGTGGTGCTGATGGCAGAGGCTTTTGTAGGCTATGTGTTGCCCTGGGGCCAGATGTCCTACTGGGGTGCACAGGTGATTATCTCCCTGTTTGGCGCGATCCCCGTGGTCGGTGACGACATCGTTACCTGGATTCGCGGCGACTACCTGATCTCCGGAATCACTCTTAACCGCTTCTTTGCACTGCATGTCGTGGCCCTGCCAATCGTGCTGCTGGCACTGGTGGTACTGCACCTGTTGGCACTTCACGAAGTGGGCTCCAACAACCCGGACGGCGTTGATATCAAGAAGCATAAAGATGCCGAGGGCGTACCTCTGGACGGCGTGGCTTTCCACCCGTATTACACCGTGCATGACCTGCAGGCGATCGGTGTGTTCCTGTTTATTTTCTGCGGCATCATCTTTTTTATGCCGGAGATGGGCGGCTATTTCCTTGAGTTTGCGAATTTTGAAGAGGCAAACAACCTGAAGACGCCGGCACACATCGCACCTGTCTGGTATTTCACTCCGTTCTATTCGGTGCTGCGCGCTGTGCCGGACAAGTTCTGGGGCTTCGTGGCCTTTGCCGCTTCAGTGGCGATTCCGTTCATCCTGCCCTGGCTGGATCGCAGCCGGGTTAAATCGTGGCGTTACCGCGGCACCATCACCAAGGTGATGCTGGTTGCGTTTGTGTCCTCGTTCCTGATCCTGGGTGTGCTGGGTGTCTGGGCTCCCACCGAAGGTCGTACGCTGTTAGCGCGAATCTGCTCGGTGATCTACTTCGCGTTCTTCCTGCTGATGCCGATCTGGACGTCTCTCGACAAGACCAAACCGGTCCCTGAGCGCGTGACTACCGACGGTGGTATCGGATTCTGGGGCAGTATGGCGGGCCTGCTGCTAATCCTGGCCCTGACCGTGTTGCCCCTGAAGGTAGTGGCTGCAGAGGGCGAGTATCACTGTGGTTCCATCCCCTGTGAAGAGTTTGTTGCCGATCCGCAGGACAAGGCCTCGCTGCAGCAGGGTGCCAAGACCTATATGAACTACTGTATGGGCTGCCATTCACTGCAGTATTCCCGCTACAACAGGGTGGCCACAGATCTGGGTATCCCCGAGGACCTGTTTGAGGCGAACCTGAAATTTGATCCGGATGTCAAAATGGGCGCGCTGATGCACAACGCGATGGACAAAACCAATGCCAAAAAGTGGTTTGGTGTAGCTCCACCCGATTTGACACTGGTGTCCCGCGCCCGCCAGCCGGAGTGGCTGTATACCTACCTGCTTAACTTCTACAAAGATGACACCCGTCCCTACGGTGTCAACAACAAGGTGTTCAAGGATGTGGGTATGCCCCATGCCCTGCTGGAACTGCAGGGCATGCAGGAGTGCGCACCGGGGCCGGTGAAAGCCCACAATGGCGGCGTGAAACGCGATCCGCTGACGGGCGAAGATATTCTTGAGGATCCCTGCGGAAACTTTGAAATTACCTTCGCCGGAGAGATGACGCCCGAGGAATACGACAGCACGGTCTACGATCTGGTAAACTTTCTCGCCTATGTGGCGGAGCCAATGAAAACTGACCGTCACCGAATCGGTACCTATGTACTGCTTTTCATTGCTTTATTTACCGTATTTGCGTGGTTGCTCAACCGTGAGTACTGGAAAGACGTACACTGATCGATTGCAACTGATGGTGGTAGCGTTGGGGCTGTCTTTATGCCGCATCGTATTCTGTAGGAAACAACTGAGGAATCCCTAATGGGTGTTGTGGCAAAGCGGTCTTCAATGACATTTTTTTCTGATAGCTCCAGTCACTACAGTCATAGGGTGCGTATTGTTTTGGCTGAGAAAGGTGTCACTGTGGATCTGGTAGAGTCCGATGCGGCGCACCCGCCGGCCGAACTCGCTGACCTGAATCCCTACAACAGCCTGCCGACGCTGGTCGACCGCGATCTGGTGTTGTATGAGTCCAAGGTCATGATGGAATACCTGGACGAGCGGTTTCCGCATCCACCGCTGTTGCCAGTCTACCCTGTGGCACGCGCGGAAAGTCGCCTTTTCATTCACCGTATAGAGAAGGACTGGAGTTCCCTGGTGGATGCCATTCAGCACACACGCAGTGAAAATGTAGTGAAGAAATCGACCAAGGAATTGCGCGAAAGTATTATCAGCATTGCGCCGATCTTCGCGGAAAAACCGTTTTTCATGAGCGACGAGTTTACGCTGGTCGATTGTTGTATCGCCCCCATTTTGTGGCGTCTTCCCTCGCTTGGTGTGGAAATTCGTGCCAGCAAGCAAACCAAGCCGCTGCAGAACTACATGGACACCCTGTTTAACCGGGATTCGTTCCAGGAAAGCCTGACCGAGCAGGAACGGGAAATGCGCCTGTAAGGCAGATTTCTCTCGTTATCGCAGTGGCAGAGTCGAGTATGAATTCCAGTCGCCCCTATATCATGCGCGCACTCTATGAGTGGATTGTGGACAACGATTTCACACCCTATGTGCTGGTCGATGCGTCGTTTGAAGGTGTCGTTGTTCCACAGCAGTTTGTAAAGGACAACCAGATTGTCCTCAATATTTCCCCCGATGCTGTGGTGGATTTAACGATTTCAAATCAAGCGGTTGCGTTTAACGGTCGCTTCGGTGGAGTCGCGACGGACGTATTCGTGCCGATATCCTCTGTGGTTGGAATCTACGCACGCGAGAACGGCCAGGGGATGGTGTTTGATCCGGAAGAGACGCCTCCTCCCCCGGACGATACGCCGCCGGATCAGGGAAAACCGGAAAAACGCCCCTCTCTCAAGATCGTCAAGTAGTGTGCAGGCGTGGAAATCGATTTCCTCGCTCGCATCCCTCACTTCAATATTTCAAACAGACGTACCACGCGCTGCACGCCTGACACGCTGGAAACCTCGTGGGAAATGAGGTCCGCTTCACTCTGGGTGACTGATCCCATCAGATAGACCACGCCGTTTTCCGTGACAACCTTGACAGGTGTGTCTTCCAGGCTGCTGCTCGAGAGTATCCAGGATTTAACTTTGGTGGTGATCCAGGCATCGCTGGTTCGGGTTAGCGCGGAAGTCGGTGGGCTGACCTCCAACTCATTGTAAATTCTGCGCACCCCCTTGATTTTGCGGACCACTGCGGTGGCGTTTTCCTTCAGCGTTTGATCATTGACCTGGCCGGCCAGCAGCACGTAGCCGTTGTAGCTGACGATGACCAGGTGCGCGTCGTGATATGCGGCGTTTTCGGCATGAATGTTCACAGTCGCCTTGGTTTCAATATTGTCGTCTTCGATTATCTGGCCGATCGTGCGTTCTTTTTGTCTGTCCTCAATCTTGCCCACATTCATGCTGGCGAGCAGGCTTCCGCAGCCGGACAGGTGTAACAGGAAAGTGGCGAAAAGAAGGGTGGCGATCAGCCTCATGTGTTACTCCTGGTGGTAGCTGCCAAAAAGACTGTGGTCTATCAATTCGCAGAAACTGTGTATCGCCATGGTGTGCAATTCCACGATGCGCGACTGCCGGGTCGTGTTGACCTGCAGTGCCACATCCTCCGGGCGCAGCGCTGCACCCAGAGCGGTGTCTCGCGTGTTTGTCATTACGATGACACCCATGTTCCGCTGTTGGGCGGCTTGCACCGCACGCAACAGGCTGCTGCTACCCTCACTGCTATTGATGCACAGCAGCACATCACCGGCTTGCCCCAGTGCTCGCAGTTGACGGGAAAATATCTCGTTGAGTGCGCCGTCCTGGGCTATTGCGGTGACGCTGGCGTAGTCCGCGGTGAGGGATAGCGCGGGCAAAGCGGGGCGGTCCTGCTCAAAGCGATGCAGCAGGTTACAGGCAAACAATTGGGCCAGGGCGGCATCCACGCCATTTCCGCAGGCAATGATTTTACGGTCCGCCAGCAGTGCAGCGGCCATCAGTTGGCTGCCACGCTCGATCATCCCTGCCAGATCGTCGACCGACATGGCGATAGTCTCAATCGTGTTCTGGAAGTTTTCGGCAATGATCGGGTAGTAGTCCATGCAATTGAATCCGGTTACTGTAGTTATGCCGTGAATGCCCCGCGAATCCAGCGAATCTTCGGCTGGGAACCGGATTGTGGGGGTTCGAAGGCGATGACGTCAAATCGACAGGGGGCGGTGGCCCATTGCGGGCGGCATTGCAGAAAGATTTGCGCGGTCCTGATGATGCGCTGTTGTTTGCGCCTGTCGACAGAGCCAGCCGCACTGTTGAAATAGCGATTGCTGCGCGCCCTGACCTCGATGAAAACCAGTCGTTCGCCGTCCTCGGCGACGATGTCGATCTCTCCCGTCCTGCCCCTGAAGTTGCGTGCCAGCAAGCGCAGCCCACTGTTTTCGACCAGTGTGGCGGCACGCTCCTCGTACTCATCGCCCAGTGATTTCATGTCCCCTGCACGGTATCTTGCCCGTTGGCTGAGAACCCAGTCTAGTTAATGCGCTTTCAACTCGCCTCCATCGAATGTGGCCGCTGACAGTTCCCGTTGGATAGTGAGGTCGGGATCCATGGTCAGCAGGCCAGTGTTGCCGCGGAAGATGGCGTCGGCACCGCTTTGCAGGCGGCTGAAACCGGATTGCACGAGATACGCGTCTGCGCCCAGGGCGTTGAGTTGCGGCAGGCTGCCGCCGCTATTGGCAGAGGCCAGCGTGACCCGAAGGCCAGGATTGGCGCCCAGCAGCCACGGTGTCTGGGCCAGGATGATGCCGTTCAGGTCCTGGTTGCGTTCATCCGGTACGCCACTGTAGATACTCGATAGCGCGTAGACGGGCAGGTTGCCGGCATAGTGAAAGGCCAGCAGCGGCTTTATCGAGCGCGCCTCGGTGCTGGTTCTGCTCAGTAGGAAGATGACATCGGCATCCTGGCGACGGCGCGGGCTGAACTCGATATTCGTCGCCAGAAGATCGCGCAGCTCCTTCGCGCGCTGTTCGCTGTCGGCCAGTGACAACAGTGACTTCACGCTGCTGGAATAGTCATCGTACGTGGTGTAAGTGACACTGTCGGCGACAGTTCCTCCGAGCGTGGTCCAGCGTTCGCGCAACACGGGTTCAACCTTGTTCCCCCAATCGCCGGCCGGGCTGATGATCAGTGCCCGTCGGGCGCCGGTTCCAAAAGCGAGTTCGGCAATACTCTGCGCATCGTCCTCGGGTGCCAGTGACAATTGCACCAGTGCACTCCCCGCGGCAGGCAGCACCTGGTCTATACGATTGAGGGCCAGCACAGGGACGGGTCTCTCCAACAGGGTTGCGAGCTCGGCCACGTTGTCTTTGCTCAGTGGCCCGACGACAATAGTGGCTCCCTGCTGCACCGCCTGCTGATAGGCGCTGCTGGCAGAGGGTGATTTATCCATATCGATCACGAGCAACTCGTCGCCTGCACCGCCGCTGGCGCGGTTCTCATAATAGGCGGCGAGAAATCCATTCAGTACCGCCTTGCCGGCCGGGGCGAGGTTCCCGCTGAGCGGCAGCATCACGGCGACTTTACCGGGCTGTGGATCCTGCCTGAGCGCAAAATCGAGCCCACCCGGCAGTGGCTCGGCTGCGGGGTGCTGCGGATTCTCAGTGCGCCATTGCGACAGTTGCCCCGGCAGGGTGGAGGCTGTTCCCCGGCCGATGAGCGCGAGGTTCAGCCAGCCGCGCCACTGCGGGTCGGTGGCGGCCGGCAGCGCGGCGGACAGTTGCTCGGTGTCCGTCTTTTCCAGATTGCGCCACACGCTGCGTTTCCAGGCCGGGACAGTGTTGGCGGGTGCGGTACGCATAATCTGGTCCGCAAGCATGGCGCAGGACAGTGTGTCACCCTGCATATCCAGTATGTAGTGCTTGAAAGTGAGGACGCGGTAGCGCAGTGCCGGGTCGACAGCGGGGTTGTTCAGGTGTTCGATCTGTTCGAGGGCACTGGCCTGATCGCCGCGTATGTAACTGATTCGCGCCTGCAGATAGGCCAGGTAAGTGGCGTCGTTCATCGACAGGCCCTGCGGTGGTAATTTTTCCAGCGCGACACTGGCCTGCATCCAGTCAAACTGCGCCAGGGATTGCTCCGCGCTGTTGAATACGCCGCTGTAGGTGCTCGGCGGCAGTGTGAGTGATATACCTTTCTGTGGACTTGGCTGTTGTGTTTCCACCACCGGTGTCTGTGGCTCCACTTCCTTTTTGGTGGACTTCCCGGCACAGCCCGCCAGGGCCAGCGGGAGCAGCAGCAGTGCTATCAGGGCAGGGTGGGTGTGTTGCCTGGAATGTGTGTCTCTCATGCTATGCTTCACCGACAAGTTAGTAGGTCTCGATGGTCAGGGATTTACGCCGTGCGGACATTATAAGGGGAAAATGTGAATTCCGGGCTTTATGTTGTGGCCACACCCATAGGTAACTTCGGTGATATGTCGCAGCGTGCGATCGAAGTCCTGCAAAACGTTGATCTCATTGCGGCGGAGGACACCCGGCACAGCCAGCGGCTGTTGCAGTTTTTTGCCATCGAGACACCCGCCATGGCCTATCACGATCACAGTGATGACCGGGCTCTGCACCGTATCGGCCAGTGCCTGGCGGGTGGTGGCAGTGTGGCGCTGGTGTCTGATGCCGGTACGCCGCTGATTTCTGACCCGGGCTATCGGCTGGTGCGGTATGCACAGGACAGCGGCTTCGCGGTGTATCCCCTGCCCGGGCCGTGTGCCGCGATTGCTGCTCTCAGCGTCTCGGGCCTGCCGACGGATCGCTTTTTGTTTGAAGGTTTTTTACCCGCTCGCGACGGAGCGCGCAGCAATCGCCTGGCAGCGCTGGCGGCTGAGGCGACTACCCTGATTTTCTATGAGGCGCCACATCGTATTGAGGCCTGCCTGCAATCGATGATCGAGGCCTTCGGCGGTGATCGCGAGGCGGTGATGGCGCGTGAAATTACCAAGACTTTTGAGACTATCCGGCGCGGTCCTCTGGTCGAGTTGGCGCAGTTTGTCAGTGGTGACAGCAACCAGCGCAAGGGAGAGATTGTGTTGATGGTCGCAGGCAAGCCCAGGGGGGAGCAGGCACTCGACGCCGATGTCGCGAAGCTCCTGCTGCGGCTGTCACAGGAGTTGCCCGCCAAGCAGGCGGCGGCGGTGGTGGCGGATTACAGCGGCCTGCGAAAGAAACAGCTCTATGACTATCTGGTGTCGGCAAAACACCAGCTCGCAGAGTAAGCGTCGCTTGCCCTCGCCCACTGCAGCGCGTAGTCTTGGCGCCGAGTCGGTCAGGCGATCGCTTTCCAAACGTGTTTACACGCTTGGGGGGAGGAAAGTCCGGGCTCCACAGGGCAGAGTGCCAGGTAACGCCTGGGGGGCGAGAGCCTACGGCAAGTGCAACAGAGAGTATACCGCCCAAAAATGGGGTCAGCCCCGTTTGAGTGCCACTTGTGGCTGGGTAAGGGTGAAATGGTGCGGTAAGAGCGCACCGCGCGGCTGGTAACAGGCGTGGCGAGGGTAAACCCCACTCGGAGCAAGACCAAATAGGAATCCATCAGCTGCGGCCCGCAGTGGATTCGGGTAGGTCGCTACAGGCAGGTGGTGACACCTGTCGCAG
>CAXBLZ010000110.1:0-10035 GCA_963976735.1 uncultured Halioglobus sp. | reverse complement strand
CCTACCAGCGCGGTGATCAGCACGTAGCCTGTCGGGAACAGCACACGGCAGAGCCGATCAACACGGTCGCCCTGCACCTGCCGACTGCTATTGTCCAGCGCTGCCACCCTCAGGTTCACCAGGATGGAGGCACACATCATCAGGAAGCTGATAATCATAAAGGACATCAGTACCGTGACGTAGGAGATCTTTGGCAGGCTTTCACTGGACATAATCTGGTAGGCGACCACGGTCAGGATACCGATAAACGAAATGTCCATTCGATCACCCAGTGAGGATCGCTCCATCCAGAACACCGACCACGACATCATCACAAACACCACGACCGGCAAGGCGACCAGCCGCAGCGTGTACCAGTAATCGCGCTTGATATCGATCTGGACCTTGAATGCGGTCAGCGCAGTATCGTGACCGTCCTGGTAGAGTGGCGAGTATTCCACCACTGAAGTCGACAACTGTGGCGCATGCCACTGCGGCACACGGACCTTGTGTTGCGCGTCGTCCCAGATACCACTCGTTTTGGGGTCGGCGCGCAGCACAACCTGGTCCTTGTTCAGCCCCAGCACTTCAAAAATGGCGACCAGTTGCTGCCGATCAAACGGGTAGCGCGCCAGCTTCAGGTGAGACTTCGCCATCGCGTCAATCTCCTCGGTGTAATACACATCGCCGTCAGGGGTCACCCGCAACATCACGCCCTCGCGCTCGAAGCGCCCGGCTTCATTGGCCAGGAAAATTTGCGGCCACCAGCCATTGAACACCTCGTTGAACTGGTAGTCGCCCTGGTAATACCGCTGGTCGTAGCCAGTCTCCGCCGGGTCGAACGCCAGCCTTGCGTCTTTCCAGTGCATGCTCAGCACGCCCTCGAAATCGTAGGTTTCATCCTCTTCGTAAATGGCGTTGATATTGCTGACCATAAAACCGATGTCGACAACCACCGGGCCATCGCCCTGAGGAGGGCCGGCCAGGTTATTGCTGGCATACGCATTGAAGCCGAGCAGGCAGAGCACTGTCAGCAGAGAGAGTTTGATAGCGCTCAACATTGGTGATGTGTTCCTGTTCCGAGGTGGCTTGATCAATCCAGACATCGCTATTCGTACTGGCATTCGATACCCAGATAGTCGTTCACCAGCCTGTAGTCGAGCGCATCTGTCGTACCACTTTCGTTGACATCGTACCAACTGCTGCCACCGGCCACGGCAAAGCCCTCGAGGTTGTCCAGGTCCTCACTGTTGATGACGCCATCCTGGTTGCCGTCGATCGTGGCGAGATAGCCCTCCGGCGGGCCCGGCGGGCAGGGTTGGACACTGTCCAGAATGGTGTTCAACTGGTTCACCAGATCGGCAAAAACCGGCTGTAGTGCCGGGTCATCAGGCTGGCCCGTCGCAGGGTTGATCAGGTCGCTGCCCGCCCTGTCGATGAGCGGATCGTGCTCGGCCTCGTTGATACGGTAGAACTCGGTAGTATCCACCGGATCACAGTCGGGATACTCGTCGGCGGGCGGATTGGGATTACCCACATAGTGGTTCTGCACGACTTTGTAAAAATCGTTGCGCACCGCTTCGGCAGACAGCGGCTGCAGCGTGAACATCGTCTGCTCATTGCGGTACTGATACTGGTTGACCTCACAACACTGGGTATAGCCGCCGGCTGGCACACCGGGCTGGTCCGGCTCGGCGCCCCACCAGACACCGCCGTTGTCGTGGCAAACCGTCTTGGAAACAGGGATCTGGCTGCAACTGGTGCCGAGGCTGCAGGGCGGGTTAATGGCGCCGCCGACCTGCTGGTTGTTGCCAACCTGGGTAAAGTTGTACTGGCGTTGGCTGTCTGCACCCGGTGTCGTCAGGTACGGTAGCATCTGCTCAGCGTCCAGCGCACGGGGCACCACATCGTGCACATTCTCGATACCGGCGATCTCGGCAAACAACTGGTACAGATCGGCGATATTCACCATGTCCTCAACGGCACGATCGGGGCTATTCACCAGCGGCCCGGCGACGATCAACGGCACCCACACGCCCGTCTGGTACGCAGTGCCCTTGGCGCGGGTAGGGTCAAACGGTAACTTCACCGAGTAACCGAGCGTGCCGTTGTCACCGAGGATGATAATCATGGTGTTGCTGTCGGGATTGAGCGACAGGGATTGATCATCATTCAGTGTTGCCGCACCGATCGAGACCAGTAGTCGGGACAGTTCCGCATCGAGCGCCTCGATCATCAGTGTGGTCAACTCGCGCTGGTCGATTTCCACCCGCTGCAGTTCCTCCTGCGTCGCTCCCTCTGGCGCTGCACACTGCAAGCGGCTGACCACGTCGGGCTGCGCGGCCGGCGCCGACAACAGGTTCTGCGGCGGCTGCATTACCGGGGTATGCGCGGAGGCGAAGCTGACGCTGGCCGTCCACGGCGTACCCGCGGGACGACTCGTTATCCAGTCAATAGCACTGTCGACATGCGCGATACCGCGAAAAGTGCGCGCGCGGATATCTGTCAGCGGCACCTGCTGCGCCTGACCGCTCTCATCGTTGATCCACAGTGGAGAGACGTAGTGGCCACTGAAGTTGTCAAAGCCTGCCTGGATATTCGCCGGCACGTTCGCCGCACAGCTTTGCCCTGGCGCCAGAATACCGCCGCTGTCACGGCAGGCCCGCCCCGGTGGAATCCCGCCCTCGACACTCATCTGCGTACACTGCCCATCACCGGAATAGCAGGCTCCTGTGTCCGCACCGTACTCCGGGTCCTGGTCTTTGCCTGGCACAAAACCGCAGAGGTACCGCCCCTGGTAGGCATCGCCGAGACCGGCCGTGGTGTCGATGGAGGAAGGGTCACCGGTTTCGTCGAGCCAGCCATAGAAGTAATCCCAGCCCAGCGCGCTCGGCATGGTGTACTCGAAGGGATTGTTCTGTTGCAGGCCGATATGGAATTTACCGAAGATGCCGCTCTGGTAACCACGCGTTTTCAGCAGTTTCGGCAGTGTGTATTCGTAGGGCGAGACCTGGTAGTTGGCGAGATCATACTGGCCCAGTGCGCCCAGTACTTTGGTGCGCAATGGATAGCGGCCCGTGAAGAACACAGCGCGGCTGGTCGAGCATGCTGGCATCGCCCAGGTATTGCGAAACATGATCCCCTGCTGCGCGATGCTGTCAATATTGGGTAGCTCGGGCGATCGCAGCGTCGGCCGCTGCTCATCGCTGTCCCGCACATCGAAGGGGCCCACACCGCCGTAGCCGAACACCGTCATCTGGTCGATGCCAACATCATCCATAATCACAAACAGGATATTGGGCGGCGACGGCTGCGGGCGCTGGCTGTCCGACGAGTCACAGCCGGCCAGCAAGGACGTCAGCGTTATCAGCGAACAGGCTATCAGTGACACTGCGGCGGCTCTGGACATGGGGATGATTCCTGTAATTATCGAGCAGGCAAGACTATAGGGTAGACACCGCAGTTGACGCCAGCGCGACAGCATTATACTGACGCGCTGATCGGCTGACCATTCGCAAACAGAATCCCCAAAACGGTGTGGCCCGTTGGTACAGGCCGAATTATTGGTGTTTGTACTGTTGAATGCTATCGTTATGTTTTAACAATAAATCGAACATCGCTATGCGTCGCGCTTTTTTTCTCACGCTGTTGTTACCCCTGTTGACCGTTTGCAGCGATACCAGCCACAACGCCAAAGAAGAGACACCCGAACTGCCGTTTGTCTCCTATGTGTCGGAGCCACAGCCGCGGGGCGGGCAGTGTAACGATAGCGTCGATGTGACCGCACCCGTTATTGTCAACGGCTTCGGTTTTAATCATGCCAATACGCGCAACCAGGCCTCGCTGATCGACTCCACCAACGTCGACACGCTGGCGCTCAATTACCACTATGCCCCCGCCGCGGCGAATGAAAAGCGCGGCGCGCCCGCCGTCACCGCACAGGTCATCTACCTGACGTCTGGCAGGCAACTGGTCGCGCTCAACAGGCTGTCTGGCTGTGAATACTGGTCCTTCACCACGCCGGACAATGGCGGCAATTTCCGATCCGGCTCAATACTGTTGGTAGAGGCCAGTGAGTCCTCGCCCGCCGTGGTGTACGCGGCGGATTTCAACGGCTATGTGTACGCGATCGACGCGGCCACCGGTAATGCGCTGTGGCAGCAATTTGTCGGCACCATTTCCTACCTGCATTTCGTCACCGGTGGCATGCAGTATCACGCCGGCAAACTGTTTGTTCCGGTGTCCAGTAAGGAAGTGCTGGCAACTGTGGCGATTCCCGGTGCGTGCTGCATAAGCCATGGCATGGTAGTGGCACTGGCGGCAGACTCGGGCGAGTTGCTGTGGCAATTCCACACCACGGGCGAGGCGGTAGAAACGGTATTACCGGGCGAGCGTATCGGCCCCAACGGCGCGCCCGTGTGGACCACGCCCACGCTTGATATCCAGCGCAATGCGCTCTACATCGGTACCGGCCAGAACTACACCGAACCCGCCACGGCCACATCGGACGCGATCATTTCACTGGATATGGACAGCGGCAAAGTCAACTGGGTTTTCCAGGCCAGGGAGAACGACACCTGGAACGGAAATTGTAGCAGCCCCGCTTCCCTGCGCTGCCCTGTGCCGCCCGGGCATGATTTTGATTTCGGCGCAGCCCCGATCCTGCTCGATGATGGCGACACGCTGATCGCCGGCGACAAGGGCGGCGTGGTGTATTCGATAAACGCGGAAACAGGTGCGCTGAATTGGGCCAATAAGATCAGCGAGGGATCTACGCTGGGCGGCATTCACTGGGGTATGGCCGTCGATCAGACGCGCGTGTATGTCGCGGCCACCGACTTCAGTATCGACAAGTCCAGCGGCGGCCTGGCAGATCTGATTCCCGGAGCCAGGCCGGGCATCTATGCCCTCAATCTCGCCACTGGCGCAATCGACTGGGAGATTCATCCCACCCATATGTTCGAGGGTTTGGAGACACCGTCGCTCTACTCGGCGTCGCTATCGGTCAGCAACGACCTGTTGTTTGCCGGCTCACTCGACGGCGTGGTAAAGGCATTTGATACGCGTGACGGCACTGAAAAGTGGTCGCTGGATACTGCCGTCAACTTTACCGATATCAATGGCGTATCGGGGAATGGCGGCACCATCGATTCGGTGGGTGTCGTGGTGGCTGGGGATGGCCTGTTAGTCAACTCCGGCTACAACACCTTCCAGGGCGTGGATGGGCGCTACCAGGCCGGAGCAGGCAACGCGCTGTTGGTGCTGGGGCTACCGAGGTAACGCTAGCCTGTTGTGTTGCCGCGTAACCTTTGGACGCAGCGCATTACCTCTGCCTGGTAGGACTTTCCTCTCTCGTTCACCAGGTCCAGCACATTGAGAGAGGTCGGCACATACCCGAAGCCGATTCGCAACTGCGGGTGCCACTGGAATATCGAGCCGCCGAGGCCGAGCCAACCGTAGAAACCCTCGCGACCCTCATTCAACCCCTGCTCCGACTTCCCGAGCCTGGCGCTGGCCTCGGAGAACAGCGCGACGCCACCCTGGGTGAAGCAGGTCGAGACAAAGGCCATATCCGCTTCTACCGGCTCTGCATGCAGCGCCTGCCAGGCCTCCTCACCGAGATACTGCCTGCCCTCCCATGTTCCCCGCGCCGCCATCATGGCCGCGATCTTCGCCAGCCCCCGGGCATTGGCGTTGGTGTTCGCCGAGGGCGTCTCGCCCATGGCAACCCGGGGCTCATTGAAGAATACGATTTTCTTCATGCCTTTATACGGCGGTGGCGCTTTGCGCACAGTGGCATTTCGAACGGCGGGCAGCAGTCGTATCACCTTTGCCAGCAGTTGGAAGATATTGTGCTCCATTTTCCGTTTCAGGAATTTTGGCGTGAGACTTTGACGGAGCTGAAACCAGAACCCCAGTGGTGCGACTTTTTTGACGCGGGCAAGCTCCTCTGGCTTGACCCCGATAATCGCATCCGCCGCCAGCGGCTGGCTGATGTCCTCGCGCAGAAACTCGCCCATTGTGCGCCGCTGCGGGTCGACCCGGCGGAACAGTTCATTCGCTATCCAGCCGCGCGTGACAGCGTGGTACTCCCTGCGGTTTGTCTCCCCCTTGCGAAATCGCTGTATCTGGTTGGCGATAAACTGGCCGACTTTATTCTGCTTGATGTTCTCCGTCAGCAGGTCGTCCGGATCGAGGGGGCGGCTAAACGACGCCAGCCCCGCCTCGTGGCGCATGAGTTCTGCTACTGTGAGCTCTCCCTTACCGTTCGCTGCGAACTCTGGCCAGTGCTGGCTGATCCTGTCGTCATAGCGCAGCAGCCCCTTGTCCACAAGGGAGGCAAGGGCGATGGCCTCCAGGCTTTTGCCACTGCTGAACACGTTCACCAGGGAATCCGGCGAGAAACCGGGTTCATCCGTAACCGAGGCCCACAGGTCGACCACCTTTTCGCCATCGTAATACACGCACAGTTGTGTGCCGTTCTCGGCCAGCGTTCGCATTTTATGCTCATAGAGCTGCTTGACGGACTCAAATCCCGGTGCGACGGACCCCTCGATACGAAACTGGTTCGGTGCGCTGTGGCTCATGCAATTGCTCCAAAAATCAGGCTGTCTGCCAGTATACCTGACAGGGTGCTCCCGCAAAGGCTGTTGTCAGCACCCGGGCGGCAGTACCGAGGCCAGGCGATAGATAGTACCGCTGCGCAACTCAGCCACATACAGTTCCCCGTCCACGTCCTCACCAAAAGTCGACACGGCCGCCAATTCCCCCAGCGGCAGCGCAATCGAGAGAACCGGGTTATCGGGAGGACCGCTCAGGGATCGAATACTGGATTGACAAAAATCGGTGAAAAAATACTGCCCCTGCAGATGCGGGGAGCGCTCGCCGCGATAAACCCGCCCACCCGTCACCGAACAACCCGAGGTGGCGTGGTCATAGGTGTACACCGGCGGCAGGTAGACCTTGTCACAGCCGCTGGGGTTATAGGGTTCACTCCCCTCATAACAGCGCCAGCCGAGATTGACTCCCCCGCCATCGCCGGGCGACAGGTAGTTGATCTCCTCGTAAGCGTTCTGCCCGACATCCGCAATCCACATACCGCCCGTCTCGCTGTCGAAGGCAAAGCGCCAGGGGTTGCGCACACCCAGCACGAATATCTCATCGCAGCCAGCGCCACCCGCACCATCGTTGAAGGCGTTGCTGGCGGGAATGCTGTAGTTGGCCCCTCCGGAGATATCACAGTCCGGCCCGGAACCGGGCGCAGCCGGCGCGTCGACATCGATGCGCAGCATTTTTCCCAGCAGGGTCGAGGTGGCCTGCGCATTGTTCAGCGGGTCTCCACCACTGCCGCCATCCCCGACCGCAATGTGCAGATAGCCGAAGGGGCCAAAGTGAATGTCACCGCCATTGTGATTCGGATAGGGCTGCTCAAACTCCAACAACACCTGTTCGCTGGCCGCGTCGGCGACATCGGGATCAGCGCTTACAGTAAAACGCGACACCCGGGAGCGATCGAGACCTGCGCCAGTGTCGCGGGTGTAGTAGACGTAGAAATACCCGTTACTGGCGTAGTCCGGGTGAAACGCCAGGCCGAGCAAGCCCATCTCGCCGTTGCTGTCATCGACACTAGCGGAGATATCGAGGAACGGCACCGGGCGCAGCGTGCCATCGCCTGTGAGCACCTGGATCGCGCCGGGGCGTTCGGCGACAAAAAGGCGCTCATCACCCGCATTCTCGATCGCAACCGGAAAGCTGAGCCCGGTGGCGAACTCCGTCGCAGAGAGCTGGCTGATAGGCGGTGCCGGCGGCTGCGGCGGATCCTCAAATCCGTTCTCGATGGTGATGTCCAGCGAGGTGGTCGCAATGCCATCTCCGAGCAGATCCAGATTGCCGTCGGAGGAATTGCCGGCCGCGTGCAGAGTAATCCCGGTATTGTAGTTGGGCGCCCGGTAGCGAAAGACGAATGCCGCCAGCTCACCACTGAAGTTCTTCGGGGCACTGTGGGTGAGGTCACCGTGCAGCTGGATCAGATCGCTCGACGCTGGCAACAACTCACCGATCCCGCCCTGCACAGAAATATCGATGCCGGCTGTCTGCGCCGGGCCGCCATAGAGGACAACGTACATGCTCTGCAGCGCACCCGCATCGATACGGTCCGGCGCGACTATGCCAATAGCGGGCGGCGGCGCGCCGTCCGGTGCGTGGCAGACGGTGCAGGTGGCGCCACCGTTGGCAGTGGGGTCGCCGGAAAAACTGCTGCGCCCACCGGCGCTGGCCCGCACATCAGCAGCCAGTGCAATGACGGCTAAAACGACCAGAAGACGCTGCAGCGCTCCGGCACCGATAGAGATGCCGGGCGCGAGAAAAGAGCGAACTGCCATATCCCACCTCCTGCTTGCTAATCCCGCTGCCCCTGAATCAATACATTGCGCGGGCTGACACTGCGGTCACAAAACTGCGTAACGTGCACGCGATATCCATGCTGCTCCAGATACAAGGCATAGTCCAGCGCCAACCACAGTTCCAGCGGCCGGTTGAACAGTTGCCTCAGCAACTCCAGCCGCACGATTGCGCGATGCTTTTCCCTGCCGCGTTGCAGATAGTAAGCGTAGTCTATCGTGGCGGGCAGTTCGAGCTGTTTGCACCCGGCCGCCCAGCGGCAGAATTCGGGAAAGCCTGCGCGCAACAGCTCGCGTTTACAGGAGGGCACATGCAGGTAGGCATCGGTATCGCGCAGGTCGCGCTGCAGGGCGTCAAACGCCAGCCGCCACCAGCGCTCCAGTTCTCGCAACGGACGCTCACCGCGGCGGGCCGTCACTGTGTCCTGCACCGCGAGGTGCAGCGCTGGCCGATCCAGCCGCAGGCGGCTTAGCTGTGCAGTACGGGACAGTGGCACATAGTGCTCTGACGATACCTTGTGATAACAACAGGGCGACATTGCCACCGCTCTGGCGCCAGTGCTGGCGACGTGGCGCAGCAGTTGCTGATGCAGCTCGCCGCAGGCGTGCAGCCCGATATGCACGGTGTCGGCATCAGCACAGGCTGCCGGCAGTGCCTGCATAACATCCTGCTGGTGGTAGTGAATATCGCAGCCCCGCTGCTGAGCCAGCGCCCTGCCAATCCCGACCAGGGACGCATCCCACTCGATACAGTGCACCGGCTGCTGCAGATTGCGCTGCACGATGCGACTGAGGTGCCCTTTGCCGGCACACCAGTCCACATGGGGATACTCGTGCTGCCCCAGCGCACCGGCAAACGCCAGGACCTGCTGCCACTTGCGGCCGGGAATGTGCAGGCTGTCGAAATGATCAAACGCCGGCGCCCTGATCGTTGTTGTCGGCCCCGGTGCAAACGCGCAGAGTGCCGCACACAGCGCCGGCTCACGCTCACGGAACCAGTCCAGGCGCTGTTGCGGCGAGTTGTGCAACTGCGTTACTGCCGTGTCACTGAGCGCCAGCAGAGCAGTTTTCAGGTCCGGATGGGTGTGGCTCCAGGGCAGATCATCCGTGGTAAAGGGTCGCGGCAGCCACAGTTGGTGACTGTCACTGAGCACGCTGTCCAATCGCAGAAATGCGCTTTCAAGTTCGCCCGACATGGCTCATTTACCGGCGCGCCGTGCACAGAACCGCCAGCTCAGGCCGGCGGGTAGCAGGTGAACGTCAACTCCTGGCCTGCTGTCCTGGCTGACTCCCGCAACTGCGCCCCGGTGTAGGCCACACCATTGGTATCGGTATAACTGCCAGGCCCGGTCATGCGCAACACCCTGCGCTCACCATCGACAACACCGGCACCCATCAGCAGGCACTCCGGGAGCGGGGTCTGCACCTGGGCGCGCTGTTCCAGTAACGTCAACCTGTCAAATGTCCATGGGCTGTCTGCCCTGAGCGTCACCTGCTGGCCGACAATCGGTGCCAGGTTACTGTCCATTACCATCATAAAGCGCACCATGTTGTCGCGGCTCTGCGCCTGTGGCGAGGGGAAATTGAACACCGGGTCCCTGAAAAATGTATCGAGGGTGTCGATAGCGCCATCGTGCAGGAAGCCGAAGCCACGCAC
>CAXBLZ010000109.1:0-10379 GCA_963976735.1 uncultured Halioglobus sp. | reverse complement strand
AAATCAATGTCCGCATGTCACTATTTCCGTTTCCCATGTAATGCCGCAATCCTAGAGCTTCAGCTTGATCATCAAGCTGTACAGGGTTCTGAATACCTTACCGTAGGGCGGATACATCAGCGGCAGTGCCGAGAAACGGAACTGGGAGAAGATCGGCCGCATCTTGCTGAATTCGATGAAGCCCTCATGCCCGTGATAGTGCCCCATGCCCGAGGCGCCGACCCCGCCGAAAGGGATGTCGTGCTGCGCCACATGGAACGAGCAATCGTTGATGCTGACCCCGCCGGAAATCGTATTTTTGACGACTTTGTCCGTCAGGCTTTTGTCATTGCTAAAAAGGTAGAGGCCCAGCGGACGATCCCGCGTGTTGATGTAGTTCAGCACCTCGTCGATATCGGTATACGTGCGTATCGGGAACAGGGGGCCAAAAATTTCCTCCTGCATGATAGTGGCATCATCTGTGACATCGAGCACCAGGTGCGGCGGCAACAGGCGCGTGGTCGCATTGGGTTCGAAACCGGGCGCCAGGTTGACCAGCGTCGCACCTTTTTGCTGTGCGTCCTGCATGGTGGCTGTCAAGCGGGCATAGGAGCTGTCGTCGATCACGGTAGTGAATTGGCCGTTGTCCAGCTGCGGGTAGCGCTTGGCCATGATTTTTTTGGCGGCGGCGACAAAGGCGTCTTTTTTCGCAGCGGGAATGTACAGGTAATCCGGTGCCACACAGGTCTGGCCGGCATTCATGAATTTGGTGAACAGAATCCGGCTGGCCGCCAACTCCACATCGAAGTCATCGGCGATGATAGTGGGAGACTTGCCGCCCAGTTCCAGTGTCACCGGCGTGAGGTTTTCTGCCGCGGCTTTCATCACTGTGCGTCCGGTCTCCGCCGAACCGGTAAATATCACGTGATCAAAGGGCAGGGTGGTGAATTCCGAGCCGCGCACGCCGGGCAGTAGCGCCAGCGTGTTTTCATCAAATTGTTCCTGAATCAATCGGTGCATCAATTCGCACAGGTTGGCCGAGTTTGCCGCCATTTTCACCATGCAGCGATTGCCTGCCGCCAACGCGCTGGCCAGGGGCCCCATCACCAGGAAAAGCGGATAGTTCCAGGGTGCGACCACGCCGACCACACCCTTGGGTTGGGCCAGCACCTTGTTGCTGGCGCCGGCGAACCAGATGGACACTCCTCGCCGCTGCGGCTTCATCCATTTCTTCAGGCGCTTGCGACAGTAGCGAAAGCCGTCGATGGAGAGAAACAGCTCCAGCATCTTGCTCTCCTCAATGGACCGGTTGCCAAAGTCGCTGCTGATGGCCTGAGCGATCGCTTCCTGATTGTCCACCAGTATCCGTTCCAGTTTCAGCAGGTTA
This sequence comes from uncultured Halioglobus sp., assembly GCA_963976735.1. Classification (GTDB taxonomy): domain Bacteria; phylum Pseudomonadota; class Gammaproteobacteria; order Pseudomonadales; family Halieaceae; genus Marimicrobium. The sequence continues at coordinate 9,013 of CAXBLZ010000109.1, read as the reverse complement.
TCGCGCCGTTCCTCATAGGAAGGGTAGGGGTTTTCCAGGTAGGCCTGGCGCTGCAACTGCAGGATACGCTGCGCCTCATTCCTGGGCTCGGTGGGAAACGCAGTAATGTGTGCGGTTTGTGCCATGATCAGGCCTCCATTCGCCGGATTACAGGGTTAGGTAAAAGGTAGCATATTCACACGCTGGTGTGCTTTTTTTGAGTGCGGGCACGTCAAGCTGTGGAAACGGCTGGAGGCTACCGGGGTTTTAAGGTCATACTGACCTTTCCTTTACAAGTACATACGCAACTGCAACTATCTGACCTTTACTCCCTGTTTTTACTTTGCCTGCGCCCTGTCAAAATCCAGCGCGGCATTTACCAAGGAATTGAAACACCGATGATAGACCTGAAAATGTGGGGGCGTGCGCTGGAACAGATGCCCAAGTTGTCCCACAGCGAGTGGCAGGCTTTGGACCCGATTGCAAAATGGTTGATTGCCTGTCGCGCGTCTGTGCTGTTCATGACATTCACCGCAGCGGCACTGGGTGGGGTGATGGGGTGGCGAGCCGGACACTTCCAGTGGGGGGTGTGGCTGGCGACTGTGCTTGGTCTCCTGTTTGCTCACGCTACCAATAACCTGCTCAACGATTACACGGACTCACGCCGCGGCATCGATAAGGACAATTACTACCGCAACCAGTACGGCGTGCACGTGCTTGAGGACGGCCTGATGAATCAGCGCCAGTTCTGGCGCTATGTGGGCGTCACAGCAGGCCTGGCACTGTTGCTGGGTGGTTGGCTGGTCTACCAGCGCGCCGGACTTACTCTCGACCTGATGCTGGCGGGTGCATTTTTTGTGCTGTTCTATACCTGGCCGTTGAAGTATTACGGGCTCGGTGAGCCGGCCGTGCTGCTCGTCTGGGGGCCGCTGATGGTCGGTGGAACCTACTATGTGTTGTCGGGTAGCTGGAGCGCGGATGTCGCCTGGCTCAGCGTGGTGTTCGCACTGGGTCCCACCACCGTATTGTTCGGCAAACACACTGACAAATTGCAGGCGGACAAGGCCAAGGGCGTGAACACGCTGCCGGTGATTATCGGTGAACATGCTGCGCGCCGTGCAATCGGTGCAATGGTCTTCGCGCAATACGTACTTTGTGTTGCGCTGGTCGCCACCGGCAGTTTTCACTGGCCACTGCTGTTGGTACTGGTCAATCTGCCGCAGTTGCCGGCGCTGTTCCGCATACTCGGCCACAGCAAACCGCAGTCGCCACCGCCTGGCTATCCTGACAATGCCTGGCCGCTATGGTTTTCCGCTTACGCTTTTATCCACACCCGTCGTTTCACCTCGCTGTTTTTACTGGGTGTCCTGGTGGATACACTGATCTACTAGGCAGGCGTAAGGGATTGGTAGAGTTCCCCGATTGCAAGTCACATAATATGCGAGTACTGTTCGCCGAAGTACTTACGCAATTGCTGGCAAGGGATTTGAGATGAATAACACGCCTCGCAAGCGCTGGTTGGATAAGTTGCGCCGTCCATCCACACGGTATTCAGTACTCACGCTGCTTGCAGTGGGGGTCGTGGTTGGCGTGTTTGGTATTCTCGCGTTCGACACCACCATGCACGCTACCAGCACCGAAGAATTCTGCACCAGCTGCCATGAGATGGAGATTCCGTATGCGCAACTGCAAACTGCGCCCCATTTCAGCAATAGGACTGGGGTAAGCGCCACCTGTTCTGATTGTCATCTGCCGAAAGAGTTTGTGCCCAAGATGATTCGCAAAGCGGAGGCCGCCAGGGAGGTATGGGGTTCGATTACCGGAATTATTGATACGCCTGAGAAATATGCCGCCCACCTGCCTGCAATGAAGGCGCGCGAGATTGCGCGCTTGCAGGCTAACGATTCGCAAGAATGCCGCAACTGCCACGATATGGAGCGCATGAAACCCGAATTGCAGAGCAAAATGGCACAACGCTTTCATCAACCCAGTCGCATGAAAGACAAAACCTGTATCGATTGCCACGCCGGTATCGCACACCCGGAGAGTTAGCAAGGTCGTCCCGGCGGCGTAGAAATTGATCTGGATCAACAAGCGACAGAAAGAATCCGGCGCGTGGGTGCAACGCTACCCCCGAATGCCTGATACTAATAAAGAAAGCAGGTGGATTTTTTGGTGCGACATAACGTGATGACAGGCATTGTAGTCAGGACACTCCTTTTTGTTTGCAGCCTGCTGTTGACGGTCGGGGTGTGGGCGGAGGAGCCTGGTTGTCTGGATTGCCACGCCGCTGATGACGATTCTCCAGTGCACCAGGTTTTCAAAACGGTACACGGTTCTATTAATGGCGGCGGCGCGAACACCTGTACAGCCTGTCACGGTCCCAGCACCAAACACGATATGCGCGGCAGGAAGCAGCCGGTCGACATCAGTTTTGGCCCGCGCTGGACATCAGATGTAGAAACCCGCAACGCCAGCTGCCAGGGCTGCCACGATAACCAGCAGCAAATCCACTGGCTGGGCAGCGCTCACCAGCAGGAGAATATGGCCTGCAACGATTGCCACCAGTCACACACCCCGCAGGATCCTGTCATGAGTAGTGATGGGGCACAGACGCTGTGCCTCAACTGCCATACGCAGGTACGCGCCGAACTGCAATTGCCCTCGCGTCACCCTATCATCGAGGGCAAGACAGAGTGTGTCGACTGTCACAATCCGCATGGCAGCCTCGGCGACTCGGCGCTGCGACAAGTGACGTTGAATGATAACTGCTTCAGTTGTCACCAGGACAAGCGCGGCCCGTTCCTGTGGGAACATCCACCTGCAGCAGAAGATTGCGCGCTGTGTCATCGCCCACATGGCTCTGTGCATGAGCAGCTGCTGACTGCCAGGGGACCGGCACTGTGCCAGCAATGTCATGCAGCGGCATTCCACCCCAGCGTACCCTATGGCAGCGAGGGGCTTGTCGGCGGCAGCGCCAACCAGAATTTGCTGGGCAAGAACTGCATGAACTGCCACAGCCAGGTGCACGGTAGTAATCACCCGTCGGGGGCGCGCCTGACACGATGAACATGCGCCGTTGCCAACTACTACCCATGACGGCCGCCGGCCTGTTGGCGCTGTCGGCGAGCGTCGTGTTGTCTGAAGAGAGCCCCAGCTCCGCAGTTGAAGCGGATCAGTACACTCCACTGGGGCTGCTGGCACGGCCACTGCCGCGCGGCTGGGATGCCGACGGCGTCAATGCCGTGCGCCTGGGCCTGGGTTACACCAGTGACGACAACTACATGTTCGGCGAGTACAGCGGGCTCAGCCAGCGGGGGCCGACCGCGATCGCCGACCTGCGCTGGCGCGATTTCCACAGCAGCGAGAATTACTGGCAGGTGTCGCTGTCCGACATGGGGCTTGATACCCGCGAGGGCAAGGCGATCTGGGGTCGCGCCGACCAGTTGCGCATCACACTGGGTTTTGATTCGCAGCAACAGGTTCGCAACGACAGTGGCCAGACACCGTTTCGCGGCAATGTCACACAGTACCTGCCCGGCGACTGGGTCAGCGGCCAGACTACCAATGAATTCCTTGCGCTGGATGGGTCACTGCGCGATTTTGACCGCGTACTGGACCGCGACAAGGCATACATGGCTATTGAGGCCAGAATCGATGAGCACTGGAGCGTCAGTAGTAATCTGTCATACGAACACAAGGAGGGTCACGGCGACGCCGGTGCCGGTATCTATATCGACGGTTCCAGCGCGGATGCAGTGCTGCTGCGCACGCCAGTGGATTACGGCACCACCGAGTTCGACATTGGCCTCGCCTACGATGCGGACCGCCTGCACCTGAACGGCCAGCTGGCGTACTCCAAGTTCGATAACGACGATGAGTTGTTGCTGTGGCAGAACCCCTACAGCTCCTACGGCGCGGATGTGCGTTATCCGGCTGGCACCGGCGGCCTCAGTCTGGCGCCTGACAACGAGCAGACCAGCGGGCGCCTCACCGGCAGTTACCTGTTCTCTGCGAAACTGCGGCTGCAGTTTGACGGCAGTTACGCCGTCGCTTCCCAGAACCAAAGTTACGCGCCTTACACTGTCAATGAAGCATTGGTAGTGACTGTGCCCGAGCCGCGCAGTGACTTCGGTGGCGATGTGGCTACCAGCACTGCGAATGTTCGCCTGCTCTGGAACCCGCTGCCCAAGCTCAGCACAGAGGTTTACTACAAACTGCGCGATCGCGACTACGACATTGACCGCGACGGTTACCTGTACGTGCGCGGCGATGGTAGCAATCAGCCGGACTCTCCGCTGACGGTGTACAACACCGATCACGACCTGACCACGCAGACTGCCGGCGCGGAGGCCAGTTATCGCCTGCCGCTCAACAGCAGGCTGCATATTGAGTATGCTTATGAGGAGGTGAAGCGTCGCAATGCACCGGTCGAAAAAACTGAGGAGGATCGCTATACACTCGGCTACCGGATACAGCCGTGGTCCAACTTCACCAGCCGCTTGAAACTCGAATACGGTGATCGTGCGGCCGACGAGTACCAGTGGGCGCAGGCTTACTATGCTCTGCTCGATACCCAATTGATCAACGCCACGCCCGACAGCCAGCGTTACATCACACACCCGCTGTTGATGAAGTACTACATGGCCAATCGTGAACGCTGGGAGAGCACTGCCGATTTCAGTTATCTGCCGACGCCGCACTGGAATCTTAACCTCAACCTGCTGTGGCGCGATGACAACTATGACGCCAGTGACCTTGGCCTGACAGAAGCCGAGTGGTACCGCGGCCAGTTCAGTATCAGCTACGCGATGTCAGACACACTGTCCGCCACGGCTTACAGCGGTTACGATCGCTATCAGACAGATCAGTACAGCCGCGCTTTTCGTGGCGGCCCGGAAAAGGATGCGTTCGCGGTCTTCCCGCCCTTGCCCCAGGCCAGCGATCCACAGCAGGACTGGCAGGGTGACGGTACCGACAGCAGTGTCACCGTGGGCGCCAACCTGCAGTGGCAGGCAGCACCTGATCTGTCACTGACGCTGGATTACAGTTACGTCGATACCCGCAGCGAACAGAAAATGAGCACGCAAGCCGGTTCCACTGTCACGGCCTCCGACCTGCCGGACGTCAATACCAAATTACACCACCTGCAGGCCAGCGGTATCTGGCAGCTACGCGATGACCTGTCATTGCAGCTGGATTACCAGTTCTACAGCTACAAGAGCGATGACTGGGCCTGGGACGACGTGCAGGTAAACACCATCGGCAAGGTACTGACTTTTGGTCAGACCAACCCGAATGAAGATATTCACTATGTGGGCGCATCTGTCATCTACAGTTGGCAGTAGCGCCCGGGAGAGGAAGACAATGCACACAATCACGCGCAACTGGTTATTGGCAGGCCTGCTTGGCCTACTCGTCGCCTGCGGTGGTGGCGGCGGTGGCAACAGTGCGCCGGGCGTAGAGCCGGGGCCGGGGCAACCAAACCAGCCGATCCCTCCAGAGCCGTTGCCACCGACGCCGTCAACCAATCCCTACGCGCAGGCCCAGGTGCTGAATGCCTATATCACGAGCGCGACGATCAACACGGACAACCAGCCCTATATCGAGTTCCAACTCAGCGATGGCAATAACGTCGCCATCACGGATCTCACCACAGATGATGTGCGGTTTGTCATCGCCAAGCTGGAAACGAGCCCGCTGGGCAGTATGACGGGTACCTGGCAGTCCTACCTCAACGACATTGCGGAACCGGAAGCCGGCACGGGCACAGTGGCCGAGTTGCAGGCTACATCGGAGCGTCGTGATGGCGAGTTCAAAAACCTTGGCAATGGTAAATACAGCTATCGGTTTGCGACCAGCCTGACCGAACTGCCGCAGGATATCCTCGACCAAGCGGCGGTACAGGGTCTGGATCTCACTTATGATCCCACCCTGACACACCGTGTCGTCATCCAGTTTGACGGTGCGCCCGGCAAGGCCAATCCGAATTACGACTGGGTGCCGGCAACCGGCGCGACCAGTGGTATTCACGAGATGGATATCGCCGCCACTGCCAACTGCAACCGCTGTCACGACCCGCTGGCGTTTCACGGCGGTGGTCGCGTGGAAGTGGAGTACTGTGTAGTCTGTCACAATGCCGGTACCGTCGATCCCGACAGCACCAATACGCTCGATTTCAAGGTGATGGTGCACAAGATACATCGCGGCGCCAATCTGCCAAGCGTGCAGATGGGCACGCCCTATGTGATTTACGGTCGCAACAACGCGGTTCACGATTACTCCAATATTCACTATCCGCAGGACATCCGCAATTGTGTGAACTGTCACGTCGGTTCTGCCACCGGTGCCGATCTGGACTACGCGCTGACTGAGACTTCACAGGGCGACAACTGGTCGCTCTACGCCACCCAGGCCGCCTGCGGCAGCTGCCACGACGACGTGGATTTCTCCCGTCACGCCGGGGGCCAGCCAGACGATAGCAACTGTGACAGCTGTCACTCCACTGGCGGCATCGCCGGCAGCATCGAGGACAGCCACCGGATATTGACCACGGAGGCCAGCGCGGCCTTTATGGCGGAGATATTGTCCGTGGATAACACCGGCCAGGGCGAGACACCCACGGTGAGCTTCCGTATCAGCAATCCTGAGACGGGTGACGATTACGATATCCTCACCGACCCGGTTTTCAGCGGCGCCTCCATCAATGTGCGAACTGCCTGGAGCACCACCGATTTCACCAACACCGGCAACGGTGACGACAATGCCAGCTCTGTCTCCGCCAGTGCGCTAAGCACTGCGGTACCCAACGGCGACGGCAGCTTCCGCGTCACCATGCCGCTGGCGATTCCCGACGGCAGTCAACGGCCGTTCATTCCCGCCGAGGGCAGCGGTGCGGCGGTAGTTGAGGGCCGCCTGTCGATCGTGCTGGAGAGCGGTGCCACAGCGAGCACGGTGCCGTTGACCAATGTCCACTCCTTCTTCTCAATCAACGAAGCGAACGGCGAGGCCGTCCCGAGGCGCACGTCTGTGGCACTGGATAACTGCCTCAGCTGCCACCAGGATCTCGTGTTGCACGGCAGCAACCGCACAAATGATATCGACAGCTGTGTCACCTGTCACAACCCTCGCAACACCGATAGGGATGTGAGGGCAATCGCTGTAACACCTCCCACGGATGGCAAGACCGAGGAATCTATCGACTTCAAACAAATGGTGCACGGCATCCATGCTGCAGCCATGCGCGAAAACCCGCTGCAGATTGTCGGCTTCCGTGGCTTCACCACGTATGTCTATGACGAGGAATCCGTGCATTATCCGGGCAATCTGGCGAATTGTGTCGCCTGTCACACCGACGATGGCTACACCCTGCCACTGCCCAGTGGAGTGCTGGGGACGACGATCGACACGGGTGCCGACTTGCAGAGTCCGGTTGATGATACGGTCATCACCCCGGTATCGGCCGCGTGCTCAAGCTGTCACGACGGGGCTGAATCTATATCGCATATGACATTGCAGGGTGGCAGTTTCAATACCACCCAGGAAGCGATCGACAATGGCACGGTGGTGGAAACCTGCAGTGTTTGCCACGGCGAGGGCAGGGGTGCTGACGTCAGCGTGGTGCACGATATCCCCTGAAAAATGCCGGGCTCTGGCGACGACAGATATTCAGGCAATGTCTGCATCCCGGAGTGAAAAACCGGGTCGCACAGCACTGTGCGACCCGTAAGAGAGTGCTGGCTGACCAGTGCCAGTCATCGTTCAGAAAAAGGCGCGCACCCCGAATATCGCATTGATCCCGATCTGCGGCGCGTAGTCTTTCAGGGTCGATGTGCTGTTGCGGATGTCATCATCCAGCAGATTCTGGCCCTGCAAGTAGACCTGAAACTCGAACTGGTCGCCGGTAGCTACGGTGTAGGACACTTCCGCATTCACCAGATCATAGCCGGGCGTCGGTGTTTCCAGCGGCGCGAGATTATCCTGTTTGTAGGCGTGTATCCACAGCAGGTAGGCGGCATAGCCCTTATGATCCCAATCCAGTCCCAGGCCGATACGTGCGGGCGGTGCCAGTGGCACATCGTTGTTGTTGGAGAGTTCCCCGTCCACAATGTCGCCAAAGCCGAACACTTGCCAGTGCCCGAACTGGTTGGGTTCAAAGTCATAGCGCAGTTCAACTTCCGCCCCAATAAAATCAGCACCTTGCTGTTGCCACACCTGCACGGGTAACCCATCCGCCACCTCCCCGGTGTCGGACAGGTAGATATAGTCGCTGAAGTCATCGTAGTAAACATTCGCACTGCCAGTGAAACCACCCATGGTGACGTTCACCCCGGCTTCGAAGTGCAGGTTCTTCTCTTTGTCGAGCGAGGCATCGCCCACCTCAAACACCTGTGTGGCAACATGTGGCCCGTTAGCGTACAACTCCTCGACCGCCGGTGCGCGTTCAGCGTGGGCCATGCTGAAGGTCAGGTCGACCTCTTCATTCAGGTCCCATATTACGCCGGCAGAGGCACTGAACGGTTGATAATCAGTGTTGGCTCTGGGGCCAATGGCGCCTTCCTCGGCCACCAGGGTATTGGGCACCTTGATGCTCACGTCCTCGTAGCGCAGCCCAAGGTCCAGTTGCCACTGGCCGAGGTCCGCGCGCTCTATCCAGAATACGCCACTGGTATCGGAGGTTGTTGGCGGTACAAATGCTTCGGCGCCATCTGCTTTAAAGTCATTCTTGGTATACTGCAGCCCGAAGACACCCTGCCAGATTCCCCACTGATTATGCTTCAACTCCAGTCTGGTATTGTCGGTGTTACTCTTGAAGACCGTGCCGATTTCATTACCTTCGAATTCAGTGTGTTCATACTGGGTATCGGCGTAACGCACCTTGATCCTTTCAAAGCCGGGGAAGGGGTTTCGGCCGGATATTTCGACTTCGGTGCGCTGCGACTGCAGATCGATGGAGACAGGAACCGCTTCTTCTGCACCATGTTCCTCGTCTTCGTGCGCGTCTTCGTGTTCCTCGTCATGCTCGTCCTCGTGC
>CAXBLZ010000108.1:0-10603 GCA_963976735.1 uncultured Halioglobus sp. | reverse complement strand
CTAAGTGATTTTTGCCGGGAACGCATGGATTAGTTTTCAGGTACACATGCCTTTCATTGCACAACGCTGCCGTTTTCGATTCCCAGACGCTCCAGCAGGGCCGCTGCCTCTGGTATGTCGGTTGACTGGATGTTGGAATCCATTACTGGTGCCAGCGTCATTCTCGCCTGATCTTCAAGGCCATTATCCGCGAGGGCGACAGCCAGATGGATCCGGAAGGTAATGTTTTCAGGCGCGCGCTCAACCACGTCCTGTAGCAATTCCGTACCGCGGTCGCCAAGACCGGTTTCCGCCAGCAACCAGCCATATAAATGTTTGGCATACAGATCATCGGGGTCCAATTCGTAGGCCTTCTGTGCCGTCTGCAGGTCGCGCCTATCGCCCAACTGGTGATAACCGCTGGCCAGTCTCACCAGCACAGGGATATTTTCCGGTTCCAGCACTGCTACCTGTTCGTAGAGTTTGACAGCACGTTCCGTATTGTCCAAGCGTGCAGCTTCGTCCGCCAGCGCCAATCGGGCTACTTGATCGTCGGGGTTGGCGAGCAGCCAGTCAGACATCAACTTTTCCGCTTTGTCTCCCTCGCCTGCCCTGGCGAGCGCGGTGTAATAGCGCGATAGGGAGATCGATTCAGTGTTCATCGCATACGCCTTGCCCAGCATGTCCGACGCCAGCAGGTAGTCGTCGCTGTCCATCAGTATTTGCCCTTTTATAAGGTACCCCATGCCGGATTCAGGGTGACGTTCGATTAAGCGATCCGCCAGATCCATCGCTGCGCGACTATCCCCCTTCAAGCGTTCCATCATCGCAAGCTTGACCAGCGCGCGTGAACTGCCCGGGTCCAGATCCAGTATTCGATATAGAGCTTCATACACCGCTAACGAATTGCCTTTCGCCTCGTTTGCATCGATGATTTGCCATTTGATCTGCAGGTTCTGTGGATTGGAGGCTTCCAGTTGCTCCAAAATCTCCAGACCGGCGTCAAGATTTCCCGCCAACAGGTGGGCTTTCGCTTTGAGATAGAGGCCGACCGGGTGATCGGGGACCAATTCAACGATCTCATCTGTGACCAGTAGTGCGTCTTCTGCATTTCCCTGCCGCAAGTAGAGATCGGCCAACAGCAGGCGTGGGTGCAGTGTTTTGCTGTTCTCAGAGCGAATCAGTTCCAGGCGCTCCATCGCATCTTTGCTATCGCCTTTACGCATTGCAATCTGTGTCAGCCAGAGTTGAGCTGTCGTGTTATCCCCATTTTTTGCCAGCAATGCCTCGATACGCCGCGTGGCCTTTGCGCGCTTGCCACTGCCCATCTCAATTCTTGCCAGCGCCAGATCGGCCATACTGAATGTAGGGTCCAGTTTCAGTGCGCGCTTATAATATTTAACTGCTTTCGCCGGGTCGCCCGACAGTTCAAGCGCGGACCCGTGTAGATACTGCACTTGCGCGTCCTGTGGCTGTTCCGCTAACAGCGCAGTGCTGATCTCCAGCGCCCTGTCGTAATCACCGGAGCGCAATAATGAGACGGCCAGCATGATTCGGATCTCGAATTTCTCTGGCGCTTGCTCGACCAGTGCCTCGAGTTTGGAAATCCCCTCGGTGGTGCCGCCGCTGTTGAGGTGCTCAAGGGCAACTCGGGTAGCCGAATTGACTGAACCGAGTTTGAAGAACAGTGACTCATACCCCCTGGCGCGTTGCTCATCGCCCAGTGCGGTATATGCGCTGGCCAGAATGGCCGCAATTTCCGGATCCCGATGGGACTGTTCAAGCAGCGGTTCCAGCAATTCTACCGCCTGTTTGGGCGAGCCCCTCTCGTTCAGGATTGCGGCCAGGTGTCTGCGTCCCAGTGCACTTTCCGGCATCAGTCGATAAAACAGGTTGAGATACTGCAGGGCCAACTCCTGATTGCCCATGGCGGAATATACCTCGCCCATCAGCAGAATGCTCATCGCATGATCCGGCTCGTAATCCAGTACGACTTTCAATGCATCGAGTGCCTGTACATACTCTTTTGTCTGTTTCGCATAGAGAGCGCGAACATAGGCACTCATTGGATTGGTGGGGTATTGCTTTGCTAACAGTGCCGCAGGTTCGCGAGCATCCTCAAGTTCATTGCTGGCGATAAGGGTGCGCACAAGACCAGCGAGCGCATGCATATTGTCTGGCTCGAGCTCTACGGCCCGTTCAAATGAGGCGCGGGCATCACGTCTATTGGCGCGGGACAATTCCAGTTCACCCCGCAGTATCCATGTTTCAGGTTGATCCCGCCCGCTGGATAGCGTGCGTTCAATTTCACTGTCCGATAGTCCGGCAAGGTTTGCGCCGAGTTCTGATTCCACCAGTCCCTTCTTGGCCTCACTACTGTTCGGGTTCAGCCTTAATGCCTGCAGGAAAGCCGCTACCGCTTCCTGCTGGCGGCCGAGGTTCAGGAGCGACTGTCCGCGAAAGACCTCCCAGGTGGCTGCATCAATATCTGAATTGACCTCGCCCCTTTCATCGTAGAGCTTCAGCACCCCCTCGTTGTTGCGTACCAGCAGTTTTGAGCGCGCCAGTGCCAGTAGCAACTCAGGGCTGCGATATCCCAGGTCGAACGCTTCCTGCATATAGTTAGCGGCGTCGGTAGGTTGCTTCAGGTGCAGGTAGGTTTCGCCCAGAATCCAGCGCAATTCGCCATCGAGAGGGTTGTCCCGCAGAACTTGTTTCAGTTCGTTGACTGTGGCGGCATAGTTTTTCTGTGCGAGAAATTCCATGGCCCTTGCATGGTGGTCTTTCGGCGCCAGATGCTGCCAGCCGAGAACCGTTGCAGTAGCAACAGCAGCCAGCGCAAGGCCAGCCAGCAGCAGTTTCAAAGGGCGATAATTCGGAAGCTCGGGCCAGTCTCCTGCGCCGTCGTCGGGAACTCGCTCTTCTTCGTCTATGTCGCTATATTCTTTGCGCATATAAGGTAGGAATCCTGCAGTTAATTACTATGTTTGCTCGCAGCAGAACCGCGCCATAGTCAGCGGGCGTTTGCATAAAACGTGTGCAGCGATGCCAGTAGCTGCTCTGCGTTCTGCTTTTCGGTAAACACCACATTATCGGTACCGAGAACGTTTTTCAGAATATCGATTGCTGTCGCTCTATTCCCTGATCTCACCTCAATCATCGCCTGGTGATAAAACAGGCCCGGACTGTTTGGTGATGCGGCTATTTCGCGTTTTATATGCGTGAGCGTCTCCTCCTGACTGCCGATTTCTGATTCCACCTGGGCCAATGTACCCAGAATTCCTGCCTTGTCCTGATTCATTGCAAAGGCAGAGTGTGAAAATGCCTGCGCCTGCTGCACTCTCTCACCCCGAAGATACTGCGCAAGAATATTCAGGGCTGTTACATTCTGCGGTTGCCGTTTCACCACTTCACGATATTGTCGAATTGCATCCTCGCTCAGTCCCAACACCTCCAACTGCGTGGCCAGGGCCATGCGCGCTTCGATATCATCGGGGTACTCCGACACCCAATCCTGCACCATTTGCAACGCCTCCTCATTGCTGCCTGCCATCTGTAGAAAGCCAGCCAATTCCAGCATTGCCACGGTTCCAGGTGCGCTTGCCATCACCTGTCGGGAGAGTTCGATGGCCCGCGCGGTTTTACCATCACGCTGTGCTGCAACCGCTTGCAGGCGCAATACGTCCAGGGAGTCTGGTGCTAGCGTATTCAAGCGCTGCAGGTAGCGATTGAACAGCGCCTGATTATTATCGGCCCAGGCAAGCCAGGCCAGTGACACCAGTGCCGGAGGGAAGTTTTCGTCCAGCTCCTCGGCGCGTTCGAGCGCTGCTCTCGCCTTGTCCAGGTCACCCGTGCCGGCTGCTGCAGTGGCCAACAGGTGTTGCAACAGCGCGGTGTCGGGCTCCAAATTCAGTAAATGCTCCAGATGGTAAAGTGCTTTGCTGTATTGCTGCTCTGCGATATGGGAGATTGCCAGCAGGCGGAGCACTTCGGGTGACTGTTGCTTTGACTCCGGTAATGTTGCAAACAGGGCTGGAGTTTTGGAAGGCGTATTTTCCCATATGTAGTACCGCGCCAGCATCAGTTTCGGCTCCAGCGCATCCGGGTGCGCCTCAATGGCGTATTGCAGCTGTGCCACCATATCGGCCTCGTTACCGGGCTCCGCAGCGAGGACGGCCAGATGCAGCAATGTGGGCAGGTAGTCGGGTCTCTTTGCCAGCACAGCTTGATAGTGCGCTCGGCTCGCTTGGGTATTACCCCGGTCCTGTTCAATCAGAGCCAGCGCGTGGTTCGCCACAGGGTCGCCCGGGGCTAGCGAGAGCGCCGTATCGAACGCTGCAATTGCGTTATCGACCTGCCCGTTTGCCAGGTAGTTCTGGCCCAGTAAATTATGTGCCAACACGCTTTCGGGATGATGCTGCACGTAGTCCTGCGCCGCGGTGAGAGCTTTGCTGAAATCCTGAATGTCGTTCAGGTGTTGAATCCTTAGAACGGCGGCCTGTTCCAGGGTTGGGTCAAGAGCCAGGGCTGCCTCGAAGTGCCGGTTGGCTGCCGCGTCCTGTCCATCAGACAACAGGCCAACACCCAGTTCATAGTGCGCTATGGGTGACTCTGGTTCCAATTGCTGCAATTTTTCCAGTATTCTAAGCGCCTGGTCAGTTCTGCCTTCCAGCATCAGGGCCTTTGCCATAATGTTAAGTGTCAGACTGTTCGTCGGGTCGGTGTCCAGCACCGGTTGCAGTATGCGTTGAGCATCCCTGGCATTAGATTGTTTTACATAGATGCTTGCCAGCAGAATGCGGCCCGGTGCGAAATTTGGGTTCAGGTCGACTTGCCGTTCCGCCTGTCTCAGTGCCTCTGCCTCGTTTCCAACTGCCAGATAGGCTCCGGCCAGATAGAACAGGATGAGTGGATACTGCTGTGCGGCAGGTCTTGCCAGTGTGAGAGGAGTGATGCTCTGTGCATACCGGCCGTTAAGGAAATGCAAGGAACCCTGCAAATAACTTGTCGAGGGCGATTTCGACGCGGCGCCGAGCAGGAAATTAAGATCGGGAACGACTCTCTTCAGGCGTTGCAGATGGAGATTGATCAGGCCCCGTTTTAGCCTGACCTCCGCATCTCGAGGAAATAACTTGATGGCGGCATCAAAAGCCACCAGCGCCTCGGGCAGCTTCTGTTGCATGCTTAGCAAATCACCCTTGTATATCCACGCATCGCGCCTCCCGGGTTGCGCCTCCAGCGCCAGTTCAATCGCTGCCAGCGCTCCTTCAATATCCCCCGATGCACCCAGTATTCTCGCTTTTGCAATTTGCACTTCAATATCATTTGGGCGCAGCTCAGCCGCTTTTGTGATGTAGGTATCCGCCGTCCAGATATCACCCAGATCGAGCAGTGCCAGCGCTTGATACACCTGCAATTTTGCAGCTACCTGTGGGTCCAGCCCGGCGGTGGAGAGCTCCATGACCTGCGCCATCTCGCCACTGCGGAGCAGTGCCTTGGCAAGCGATGGCAGTACGTCGTCGGGATTCCAGCCTAACTCCTTGGCGTGGACCAGCTCTTTGGCTGCTGCCCTCATATCGCCGGTTCGGAGATAAGACATACCCAGCATCCAGCGAGCGCGGGGAAGCGACCGCTGCTCGTCGTTGGCTATCTCCAACGCATGTTTCAGCTCGACAATGGCTTCGCCATAGTGTGCGTTTTCAAACTGTTGTTCAGCGCGGGTCATGTGCTGCGTGCGGTCGGTACTTTCGCCACAGCCCGCCACCATCGAAATGCAGCAGGCAAAAACAGGCCACAGCAGGCCTTTAACTGGTGATTCCAATTTTTTTTGCATAGCATTCCCCGGTTGAAATTACTTTTTTTATAAGCGCGGAAAGCGGTAACCCAAGAGCTAGTAACTGCTACCATAGTCGTCCACTGAGAATAGTGTCAACAATAATTGAGAGGATGAACCGCGACAATTTCGAAGCGAAGTTTGCTCACGCCGCATAGCGCTGCCTGCTGCAGCGTGACGTGGTTCGCTGGCCTCGCTGGCCTGGCGGGATATGCCAGTCTGCGGGGCATGGACGGCAACCGCAACCGAATTGCGCGAACTGAGGCCAGCGGCGCCAGGAAATTCGTTATCCTGTGTGGTCGCTTTCAAGGTTGCCAGACTGTCAGCTATTTTTACACTTGATGGTTATCGGGATGGCTTTGGTTATATAGTTCCCTGATAGATATGGATAAAAAAAAACTGGAATGAAACTTGCTTCCACAGTAACAGTGGGCAATTAACATGTCTGTTTGTCGGAAAAAATTCTATATAAAGATAAAAAAGAGTACTTGGCATGGATTATCGATCAATTGCAATCATACCGCTGTCAGTATCTGGCCAGGGTTTGGCCATGGCCGAGGTTTTTTCTTCGGAGGGATGTGTCGGCAGGATGTAGTTTTACATTTCTATCGGACCTGCGAATACATTCCAACTTTCGATCGGTGCCGTTAATCCCGGTGCAGCGAACGCAGGACTTCCCCGAAAGATTTATTTCGCGGTTTTAATTTGACTTAGGCATAGGACGTGCTTCGAGAGTGTGGCGCGTTTTGCTGTATTGAAACGTTGAATTAGCGGTAGACGATGTAAAACAGGTGACTGATGAGAGTGGGACTGAAACTGAAATTCGTGATTGTTTCCGCAGTGGTATTGCTGCGAGCTGTTGCTGCGAATGCTGATGTCGATATCGAGGGTAGTGTCGCCGACGCGGGTCGGAAAGCCAGTGCAGGTGATCATTCGAATCCGGTTGGCGACCCTGCTACCTGCGTTGACCCGATTGCGGACTGCAGCACCCTGATGGTGAATTACTACAACGATTCAGTGGAGTTCGCACTGTTTCAGCGTGGCAATAGGGAGATCTCGGTTCCGCTCGAGAAACGCACAGAAGGCGGTGCCGCCAGCGCTCAGGCACGGCCATTGGAAAATCTGTCGAAGCGAAAAGAACAACCCCTCGATAGCAACCAGTGGCTGCTGGGAATTGATTTCTTACGGGGGTTTGAGTACGCAGTGGATAACCCTGAAATGCAAGACGAGTTTGCCGGCGCGGAGCGAGGTGCCGTGGAAGTTGATGCTATGCACGACTGGGCTGTCGCGGCAGCGACATCCATCGCCTACAGGCATCGGCACTCCCGTCAAAGTGATCTTGCCGTATCGAGTCATCTGCGCACGACGTCCGCGACCACCTTCTGGGACTTCGAGTATGTCTACCAGTGGGAAGTGGGAGTCAATGTTTTCGATAGCGAAGCCTGCGATCCCTCTCAGGTAGCCCTCAGCAACATATATATTCCCACGCAGGTCAACTCTACCAATGATCACCAGATGGTTGTTTGTGCGTTGAATGATGCCGACGACTGTTAATGTCTCGCTAATCAACCCAATCAGTTGCGCTGTGACTTTGCTGCGACTCCTCGTTCCCCAAACGGCAGGCACATTGCTCGCTGTGCAAGGGTGCTGCCAGCGCAGATCAGCCAGGTCGGGTGAGCCAGGACCCTGGCTGTTGCGTAGTTATCGCTAGACAGCCATTTGGGTTAAGGTAATGAAGCGTTGGATTGGGTTTGTATGCGTCTTTTTGGCCACAGGTTCCGCGATGTCGCACAGTACTGAAGAGCCTTCATGGACACTGGTCGCGCAACTGCAAAGCGTTGAAATACGACGGTACGCGCCGGTCATCCAGGCGCGGACGCCCATGGATGACGAAAGCCGTTCATCGACAGGATTTCGGACACTGGCGGATTATATTTTTGGCGGCAACGTGCAGCGGCAATCCATTGCCATGACCGCTCCAGTGGAAGAGACGCTTTCCGATACCGGTGCTTACATGGCCTTTACTATGCCATCCGAGTACAGCATGGAGGATCTCCCAGAGCCGAGTGACAATCTTGTCACCTTGCACGAAGTCCCCGCACGTACCATGGCAGTTGTGCAGTTCTCTGGCTGGGCGCGAGAAGCCGTTGTTGAGGAACAGACTCGCATATTGCTGGACACCGTGGCGGCGAATGGATGGGTTGCTGTGGGCACGCCATCACTGAACCAGTACAACCCACCCTGGACGCCACCCTGGAAGCGACGCAATGAAGTGATGGTGCAAGTGCGCGAGGCCGCAATGGAGGGCACCTTGGCGAAGCCCCCGTTTGGTCGCATCACAACAGAACTGTGAGCACTGCTGCGGTAGACACGCTGTTTTACGACGCGCGCTGCCCCTTGTGTCGCCGCGAAGTGGCGATGCTGCAAAGGCTCGCCCGCCCCACGCTGGCATTCCAGGATATCCATACAGCAAGCGCTGTATCCTTACCCTCCCGGCAGGCGCTGCTGCTGTCGCTTCACCTGCTGCGCGGCAATGGTGAAATGGTGACAGGCCTGGCGGCCAACGTCGCGGTCTGGCAACACACCCGTTTCGGTCTCCCCTGGCGACTGCTGATGTTGCCCGGTATCCGGGTAGGGGCCGAGCGCGTTTACGCTTACTGGGCGAAGCGGCGTTATGTGCGCCTCTACGGCTGCGCCTTACAGGAGGCCGGCAAACAGTGACGGCCAGTGTAGAGCAGACGGCGACGCGCCTTGGCTGGGCGGGTTTGCTGCCGTTCTTGGCAGCCCCGGTTGCCCTGTATGTCTGGCCGCACCATGCGTCCCAGCTGGGGACTGCCCTCGCAGCCTATGCGCTGGCGATCCTGTGTTTCCTCACGGGAGCCTGGTGGGGCATCGCCCTGCTGCGGCGTCAGGTGGGCCTGCTTGTCATCAGTAACCTGGTGGTTGTGATAGCCTGGCTGGGGTTTGTGCTGTTGGACTTACGCGCCTGTGCGATAGTGCTCGCAGTGCTGTTGCCCGGTACTGTCGTGTTGGAGCGTCTGCACCCGGTGTTCAGACCGCAACCGGATTACTACGCTGCATTGAGAATGCGGCTCAGTGTGGTTGCCAGCCTGTCACTGTTGCTGTCTGCACTGATGCTGTGACTAAAGCCGAACGACAACCTTGCCTTCAACCTTGCCTGCCGCGATGTGGGCGATAGCGGTGCGCGCATCGTCGAAATCAAATACCTGGCAATTGGCCACTGTCAGTTCTCCCCGGCGCCAGTGCTGTAGCAGGTCCTGATGTGCAGCCATCACCTGGTCGGCGCTATAGCCAACCGGCATCGCGCCCAGCAGAGAAATATTTTTCATCAGGGTCTCGGGCAGGGCTATTTGCGCCCACTCACCGCTGGCATAGCCGATCACAATAAATTTACCCTCGAACGCGGTCGCCTTGAAGGCTGCTCGCCCCGCCTTGCCCCCGACCGGGTCGAAGACCATGGACACACCCTTGCCACCGGTAAGTTGCAGTGTCGCCTCGGTGATATCCTGCTGCTTTCTGTCGATGACGTCATCGGCGCCGATACTGTTGCAAAAGGCTGCTTTCTCTGGCCCTCCCGCGACAGCGATCACCCGCGCGCCCTTGGCTTTCGCCAGCTGTACAGCGGCACAACCGGAACTGCCGGAGGCACCCAGCACCAGCAGAGTATCGTCCGCAGTGATCTGGGCCCGTCGCACCAGCGCCACCCAGGCGGTCTGGTAGGGTATAAAGAATCCGGCTGCTTCTATGCCGCTCATTTCATCGGGGATCGGCAGGGTGCCCGCCAGGGCTCCGGCGCCGCGGCCGGACGCTTGCATCAGGCATTCATCTGCCAAACCACCGCGCTGCGCCTGAAAGAGTGTGGGCCCGAGCACCCGTGTACCCAGCAGTGCATCATCAACGCCGTCACCGACAGAGACTATCTTACCGGCCGCCTCCTGGGAGGGTGTGAATGGCAGGGGCGGCGTCAGTGGATAATTATTGTGACACATCAGTACATCGGGTAAGCCAAGGCCGGCTGCCTCTACCTTGATTTTGACCTGGCCAGGGCCGGGCTCAAAGGGCTCGGCGTTCTCGTCCAACCGCCATACATCCTGTGGTTCACCGAATGATTCCACTACCCATCTGCGCATCCCGATGCTCTCCCGATAACATGCTGTACCTGCTGCAGTCTAGGCTCCCAGCACACTTTTGCAAATGAGCAGGACTCTACCCCACGGATTGGTTGACGGCGCTGCCTTTTTGCAGTTCATGCGAGGTCGATGCCGACGAGTCCCCCGGTCACCCCGAAGTGAATCCACTGGCTGACAACCGGTCGACCCGTGGCACTTACAATGCCCTGTGCGTAGGCTTGCAACTGCCCCGAGTACCCCAGCGCAATCTCCTCCCAATCCGACCGTGATCGCGGCGAGGCCTTGTGGTCAATCAGCACAAATCCGTCGGAGGTTTGCAGCAACAGGTCGATCCAGCCGCTGATAAGTTGGCCGTGCGCGTTGGTGTAGTAGACAGGGTACTCGGCGTGCATGGCGACAGGGTGAAAGCGCTGCTCAATCGTATTCAGCAGGCGGCTTGCGCACGCGTCCGCCATCTCAGTGGACAGCGTTTTCTCCATGCCGTGGTCGCGTAGAATTCGAGCGGTGGCCTGCTGGCCTGAAATGGCCGCGGCAATCACGGCATGCAGTGCCGAGCCCAATTCGCCAGGGTCATACTCGCCGGTGATCTCCAGCCGATCACCGAGTTCGATCACCTCGCTGACGCGGGCGTTTTCGTCCT
>CAXBLZ010000107.1:0-10648 GCA_963976735.1 uncultured Halioglobus sp. | reverse complement strand
TTCACACAGGGCTAATCGTCATCGCTGCTGCTGTGTATGCTGTGGCGCCAGCGAAAAGATTGGTCATCAAAAAGTCGGCGGGATTTGATCGCGCCCCAACTGCCGGCCTCGTAAGTGTCCAGCGGCGCCTTATCCTCTGACCAGGCGCGCAAAATCGGCTCCACCACGCGCCAGGCCCATTCGACTTCATCCCAGCGTAAAAACAGGGACTGGTCGCCCTCGATAACATCCAGCAACAAGTCCTCGTAGGCATCGGTGGCGCTCTCTTGCTCATCCAGGAAACCGGCATCGAGGCTGGCCGTGCGTGTATGCATCTGCAGACCGGGTTCCTTGACCGTCATCTCCAGGCGCAGGCAGGCGTCGGGCTGTATGCCCAGAATCAGCCAGTTGCGGGCGTCGGCATTGACCCCGGAATCCTTGAAGAAGGTTTGCGGTAACTTCTTGAAGCAGATCGACACCATCGATTGCTTCTTTTTCAGGCGCTTGCCGGTGCGCAGGTAAAATGGCACGCCCTGCCATCGCCAGTTGTCGATATACAACTTCAGGGCGGCGTAGGTTTCGGTACTGGAATCAGCCGGTACATTGTCTTCTTGCTGGTAACCGCAGACGGACTCGCCGTTCACATGCCCCGCCGTGTACTGCGCGCGGTGGGCGTGTTCCTGCACATCGCTGTCACTCATGGCACGTATCGACTTCAGCACCTTGACCTTTTCATCGCGCAATTCCTCGGCCCCCATTGAGACCGGCGGCTCCATTGCGATCAGCGTCAGCAGTTGCAGCAGGTGACTCTGGATCATGTCGCGCAGGGCCCCGGACTCATCGTAGTAGCGGCCGCGTGTGCCGATCCCCAACTGCTCACTGTGGGTGATCTGCACATGGTCGATGCAGTTGCGGTTCCACAGCGGCTCCATCAGCAAATTGGCAAACCGGAATACCAGCACGTTTTGCACCATACCTTTTGCCAGATAGTGATCGATGCGAAATACCTGCTTCTCATCGAGCCGCCGACTCACCTGCGCCTGCAGGTCCTGGGCGCTTTGCAGATCGAAGCCGAACGGCTTCTCGATCACCACCCGCCGCCAACCCTTGCGCTCATCCAGCAGTTCATGGGCGCTCAGTTGATCGACGACAGCGCCAAAATCCTGCGGTTTAATGGCCATGTAATAGGCGACATTGCTGTGCTTCTTCTCCTGCAGGTACGCCGATAGCCTGCCGTACATCCCCGGGTCATCAAGATCGCCATTGAAGTACTCAATACGCTGACTGAAGCGCTCCAACACAGTATCGTCGAGTTGCCCGCGCGCTTTCTCGGCCACCCATCCGCGGACCTTTTCCACGCAACTCTGCGTGGTCCAGTCTCTGCGGCCACAGGCCAGTATTCGCATATTGCCTGTCAGCATGCCAGCCCGGTCCAGGTGATAGAGCGCCGGCATCAACTTGATCTGTGACAGGTTTCCGGTGGCGCCAAAAATAACGAATGTGCAGTCCTGGCTCATACTGGCTTACCGTTGTGCTTCAGGCATCGTAGGCACCCGATATCGCCGAACCCTTGAGTCCAGCCCAATCGGTATGAAATCGCTCACCTCGCGGCGCATCGGTTCGCTCGTAGGTGTGGGCCCCAAAATAGTCGCGCTGCGCCTGAATCAGGTTTGCGGGCGACTCACCCGAGCAGTAGCCGTCAAAAAACGCGAGGGCAGAAGACATTGCGGGTACCGGGATACCAGCGTCGATAGCCATTTTCAGTGTTTCGCGCCAGCCGCTCATCGCACCCTGGATTTGCTGCCGGAAAAAATCATCCAACAACAGGTTTTCCAGTGCCGGGGTGTTCTCAAATGCGGTTTTTATATTGCCCAGGAAACGACTGCGGATAATACAGCCGCCGCGCCACATCAAAGCGATGGCACCGTAATCCAGCGGCCATGAATAATCCTGCGATGCCTGGCGCAGCAACATAAAGCCCTGGGTATAGGAGATTATTTTCGCGGCGTACAATGCATCGTGAATCGCTCGCACGCGCAGCTCTCGCTCTCCCGCAATAGGCCGCACAATTTTGTCATAGGCGACACCGGCGCGAACGCGCTCTTCTTTCCTTGCCGACAGTGCGCGCGCATAGACCGCCTCGGTGATCAGTGTCAGCGGAGTGCCATTGTCCAGAGCATCGGTGGCGGTCCACTTTCCTG
This sequence comes from uncultured Halioglobus sp., assembly GCA_963976735.1. Classification (GTDB taxonomy): domain Bacteria; phylum Pseudomonadota; class Gammaproteobacteria; order Pseudomonadales; family Halieaceae; genus Marimicrobium. The sequence continues at coordinate 8,468 of CAXBLZ010000107.1, read as the reverse complement.
TCCCTTTCTGCCCTGCTGCGTCGAGAATGCGGTCCAGCAGCGTGCCGCCGTCTTCGTCCCTGGCGGCAAAGATATGGGCCGTGATTTCTATCAGGTAGGAATCCAGCACCCCGGTGTTCCAGTCGCTGAACACTGCCTGCAGTTCTGCAGCGCCAAGCCCGAGGCCACGGCGCAACAGGTCGTAGGCCTCCGCGATCAACTGCATATCACCGTACTCTATGCCGTTATGCACCATCTTTACATAGTGTCCGGCACCCGCCGGCCCCACCCATGTGCAACAGGGCTGGCCGTCGACGGTGGCGGCGATGGACTGAAAAATGTCCTTCACAAACGGCCACGCCTCGACATCGCCGCCGGGCATAATGGACGGCCCGAATCGCGCGCCTTCCTCGCCCCCGGATACCCCCACCCCGAGATAGCGAATGCTACGTTCTCTCAGCGCGAGATAACGGCGGTTGGTGTCGGGAAAATGCGAATTGCCGCCGTCGATAATGATATCGCCGGGTTCAAGGAGCGGTAGCAACGCATCGATTGTTTCATCGACGGCTGCCCCTGCGCGTACCATCAGCATGATCCGCCGGGGCGTCTCCAGTGACTGAACCAGTTCCTGCAGCGAGGCGCAACCCACAATGTTTTCGCGCTTACCGCTACCGTTTACAAACGCATCCACTTTTTCAGTAGAGCGGTTGAAAACTGCAACCCTGACCCCGTGGTCACTCATGTTGAGCACCAGGTTCTGCCCCATGACCGCCAGGCCAACAAGACCGATATCAGACATTGGCATACACCCTCCAAAATAGTCGCTCACCCGGGCACATTACCATAGGTCCCTGCCTCCAGATATTGTATTGATGATAAGAGGTTGGAACTGGCAGCGGAAGACAGCGGCCGGGAAACACCTGCAGGGCAGATGATCACCCACCGGCTCGCTAATCCTGCATGCAAGCCCAGAACTCGTAAGTCCTATATAATGGACGCCTCGACCACCACGAAACCATTTTGCACGCGCGCCCCTGGCCGCCGCACCCGACAGCATTTCCGACCGGACACCCTGATTATGAAAACACTTCGCCGCCCCAACCAGACTCACACCTCTGCCCTCACCGGCATCACCATGGGCTGCCTGTTGCTGCTTGCAGGGTGCAGCGACTCCAGCAACTCCAATCCGGCAATACCTGAGCAGCCCCCCCGGCTGGCGAGTTGTGCAGATACCGACAGCTGCTTCTCCAACCCCACGTTGCAAATCGGTGGGGAGCGGGTGGCACAGGTTCAAATTCCATCAAACTACACCACGACGACACGCTATCCACTGCTCATCCTGTTACACGGGTTCGGTGCCTCGGGCGCTGTACAGTCCGTGTACATGGGTCTGGATACGCGGGTCGACAGCAACCAGTATGTAATGGTGACACCGGATGGAACAGAGAACCGCAACGGCCTGCGATTCTGGAATGCGACCCCAGCCTGTTGCGCGTTTTCGGATGAGGACCGCACAGTGGATGATGTCGCCTACATACGCGGGCTGATAGAGGAAGCGGCGGCTACCTACAGTATCGATACAGCGCGCATCGGCCTTGTGGGTCATTCTAACGGCGGGTTTATGGCTTTGCGCCTTGCCTGCGAAGCGTCTGACCTGGTCACCTCGGTGGTCAGCCTGGCCGGTTCAACCTGGGAAGACGACAGCAGTTGTGCACCGGCCACCTATCCGGTGAGCGTACTCACCCTGCACGGTACCGAGGATGAGACCATTCCCTACGACGGCCGACAGTCCGAGGGTGTGAGCTATCCTGGCGCACCGGAAACCACCCGCCGCTTTGCGCTTCACGCCGGCTGCAGCAGCACCCCGGTTGCGGCCCCTGACCTGGACGTACTCGCCGGCATTGACGGCGCTGAGACAACCGTCACCGAGTACACCAACTGCGCAGACAATACAGACGTGACGCTGTGGACACTCGTCGGTGGGCCGCATATCCCCTTCCCCTGGGTGGCGAGTTCACTTGACCTGATTACCGACTGGATTGTCGATCATCGGCGGGACTAGCACATCCCGGTGCCGCCCCGGCAGTAAGGGCGGCATGCCATTTGGAAAAATGCGCTGCCCCGCGCTGGACAACTTTGGAACCCGGCGTTCTGCGGGTATGCTGCAGGCATGAGAAAACGCCAACAATTCCTGCTCGTAGCACTGCTGTTGCATATTCCACTGTTCGCCTATCCCATCCTGCGCCTGTGCGATTGGCTGGGGTTCGACGGCTGGACAACCACAGCGATCTTTGTGCCTTTGTTTTTCAGCCAGATCGTGGTCAGGCTCTATCTGCGACACGCCAATTTCGGGCTGGTATTCTGGCTGCGGCGCGGCGCTGATTTGTGGCTGGGCATCAGCCCGCTGCTACTGTGCATGCTGTTGGTGGCCGAGATTCCAGTGGGACTGGGGTGGGTTACAGCATCAAGTGCGGCCTATACCCTGCTCGGGATCACTGCACTGTTAACGGTTTACAGTGTAGCGAACGCTTACTCACCCTCGGTTGTGACGGTCTCGCTGAGCAGTCACAAGCTCGACGCTCCGCTGCGTTTCGCGCAGATTACCGATGTCCACATCGGCTCGCGCAGCGCCGGGTTTCTCGACCGCGTGATACGCCAGGTCAACCGCCTCGATATCGAGTTCCTCTGTATCACCGGTGACTTTATCGATGCGCCAGGGGTCAGTGAGAACACATTATCGGCGCTGCGCGCCTGTCGCGTGCCGATCTACTTCAGTATCGGCAACCACGAGCGCTATGAAGATCTGGATGAGATATTGCAGCGACTGGAGAACCTGGGGGTGCAGGTGTTGCGCTCGCAAAGCGTCATGCACGGGCCAGTCCAGTTGATCGGTATCGACGACAGTGAACACCCGGCCAAGGTTGAGCGTGAGCTGGCCGACATCGACGTCGATCCGGAACGCTTTGTGCTGTTGCTCTACCACCGCCCACGCGGTCTCGTTGCAGCCGCGGCGGCCGGTGTCGACCTGATGATCTCGGGCCACACCCACAACGGGCAGATCGTGCCCTTCAACCTCGTCGTGGCGAGGGTGTTCGAGCAAACCGTCGGGCTGTTCCGCCACCAGCAGACACAGCTGTATGTCTCACCCGGCACCGGCACATGGGGCCCGGTGATGCGGCTCGGCAGCCGCGGGGAAGTGACACTGTATGCGATAGCACCGGCGGCAGACACACACCGGTAATGCCGGTGGCAGGATTCTATCGTCGCCAGTCATCTGAATGGCCTGCACCCTGCTACTATTGCTCCAGACGACCGGCTACCCAGAGAGAGACCAAATGCAGATCAGTCGATTAAAGTTGTACCACTACCCCGCCTCCCGCAGCGCGCGGGTCAAATGGCTTCTCCACGAGTTACTCGAAGACGATTTCGACGTCGAGGTCGTGCCGCTGTATGAGGGCGCGCAATTCAGTGCGCCATACCTGCAACTGAACCCGAATCACAACGTGCCCACACTGGAGATTACGCTGCACAGCGGAGAGACCAGGATCATGCTTGAGAGCGGCGCCATGATCTCGCTGCTCGCGGATGTATACCCGGACAAGGGGCTCGCGCCGGCACCGGATACGTTTTCAATGGCGCGCGCCGACTACCTGCAAATGCTTCACTTCGGCACGTCCTGGATGGATATGATGCTGTGGCAAATTCGCATCCATACCCACCTGCTGGGCGCTGAGAGCGATGCGAGGACCATCGAGCGCTACAACACCAAATTCACACAGGAAGTCGAACCGCAGCTGATTGCCAGGCTGGAGAACGCCGACTTTATCTGTGGCGATGCGTTCACTGCGGCAGACTGCGTGATGGGCCAGAATGTGATGTGGGCCACTGCCTACGGTCTGTGCAAGCCGCCGCCATTTGCTGATTACCTGGCGCGACTATCACTGCGCCCCGCTTTCGCGAAGGCCTTTTCAGATCTGGGCGATTTTTCTCTGGCACCGCCGGCAGATAACTTCAGCGACTGAGCTCCGCTGGGGTGACGACGTCGCCGTTGTGAAGTGGATTTGCGTTTATCTATCACTGTAGTGGAAGGATTACATGCCAGACACCATACCCCGACAACAGTTGGCCGAGATAGAAAGGGTTACCCTCGGGCACTACGATGACAATGCCGCATCCTTTTGGCAGGGCACGAAGGATCACGATGTTTCACAGAACTACCAGAAATTCCTCGGCCAGTTTCCCCCGGCGCAACAGCTGGATATTCTCGACTTCGGCTGCGGCCCCGGCCGCGACCTGTGCTATTTCAAATCCCTCGGCCACCGGCCTGTCGGCCTCGATGGCACCCTGGCTTTTACCGAGATGGCCCGGGCCCACAGTGGCTGCCCGGTGCTGCATCAATCCTTCCTCAGCCTGGACCTTGAGCGCGCGGCATTTGACGGGGTATTCGCCAATGCCTCCCTGTTTCATGTGCCGGCGCAGGAACTGCCCCGGGTGCTGGCCGAGCTGCGCGACGCGCTGCGCGATGGCGGCATCCTGTTCACCTCGAACCCGCGCGGCAGCGCTGAGGGCTGGTCGGGACAACGCTATGGGCACTATATGGAGCTTGAGGTCTCACAGCGCTACCTGCAGGAGGCCGGATTCGACATTCTCGAGCACTATTACCGGCCCGCCGGGAAGCCGCGCAGCGCGCAGCCCTGGCTGGCAATTGTGAGCAAGAAGCGAGGATAACACCGCCTGCTCTGCACAGGCCCCTGATGTCGCGATATCCTCCTGACCACACTGCAAGCCCGGCCTCGACTGCTCACAGATCACGGCACTGACGGAGGCTCAGTCGCTGCCGAGAAAAGGTCCTGCGCGCAGATACTGTGCGGCGTCAACCTGGTCCATAATGAATCGCGCCACCTCGCCTGCACGCACGCGGAAAGCGGGAGGTGTCTGTGTCGAGACCAGTGGCTGGCGCACAAAGGCTTCCGCCTCTATTAAGGGACACCGCACCAGCATCCACTCAGCGGCGCTGGTCGCAAGCAGCGCATACTCGGCCTGCTTGTCCTCCAGTTCAGCTGCCAGGGCGATCTGCGCCAGTGTGCGTATCCACCAGCCCAACAGGTTACGATCGTCTCCCGGCATCACAACAGCCGCCCCCGACACTACCGTGTAGCGGGAGATCTCCTGCGACTGCATCGCCTGCAGCACGTTGCGGGTAGCCGTCGTATTGATGAAACGCGACGCGTCGCCATCGGCGCGGACCGGACCCAGTGCGCTGATGACCACATCACTGCCGCGCAACAGTGTCGCAATGGTTGCCGGATCGCGGGCGTCGCCCTGCACTACCGTAATCTGGCCGGCAAACTCACTGAGTTTGGCAGGTGTCCGCGCCAGTGCCCTCACGGTATAACCGCGCGCCAGCGCTTCCTGCAACAGATAGCCACCAACCATGCCAGTAGCTCCCAGCAGGGCCACCGTGCGATGTTCACCGACCCCTCGCTCCGCCGCGACGTCAGGCGCCGGCGCCGGCGCCTCGCCCGTTGACGCACAGGCAAGCATCAGGCTGGCACAGGTGATTGTGAGCAACACCTGAGCTGCCCTGCGCAAATGGAGCACGCTCAAGGCGCTGCGGGCGTACTTCCAGAATACACCGCCAGTGATTACCATATGCGCACAGCTTGCCGCCTACTTGCAATCGTGTGTGAATCCAACAGCGCATGTAGACTGTAGTCAATGAGCACCATATTGTGCATTGCTCCTGTTCTGGTTCTGCGTCTGGAATCGGGATAGATTGCCTATCTTGCGTCAGATACAGGAAAAAATCAGCACCCATGTACTACGGCGAAAAACTCAACAGTATCAGCCATCTGGTGGGCGCAGTCTTCTCGCTGGTCGCGCTGGGCGCACTGCTGACACTCAGTATCCAGAGCGGCGACCCGCGCATGATCATAGGCTTCAGCGTGTTTGGGCTGACCCTGGTGCTGCTGTACGCGATGTCGACGCTGTATCACAGCTTCCAGGCTCCCGGGCTGAAACGGGTGTTCAAACTGCTGGATCATATCTCCATCTACCTGCTGATCGCGGGCACTTACACCCCACTTATGCTGGTCAGTGTCGATAGCCGCAACGGCACACTGATTCTGGCCCTGGTCTGGGGGCTCGCTGTGATTGGCACGCTGTCTGAAATACTGCTGTCCGGGCGCGCAGTGAAGGTCTGCCAACTCGTTATCTACCTCGGTATGGGCTGGGCCTGCTCACTGGATTTTGCCAGCCTGAAAGCCGGCCTGCCCGAGGCCGGTTTTGCCTGGTTGGCCGCGGGAGGGATCATCTACACGGTGGGCGTCATCTTCTACGTCGTGGACAAACTGGACCGGCTGACGCATGCCCACGGTATCTGGCATTTCTTCGTGCTGGTCGGCTCGGCCTGCCACTTTGTAACCATCATGGGCTATGTGCGATAGCGCACTTTACTGCTCGGTGAATTTCCCGGCCTCCTCTACGAATTCGGAGCGGGCCCCCACATAGCGGCCCACGGCCCCGGCCAGGTTGAGCAGCGTATGCTTGACCGAGACAACAGCAGCATGATTGGCCAACCAGACAGGTATCCAACCACCGGGATCACCGTAGATCTGGTAGGTCACCTGCACCCAGCCCTGCGCCTCGGGCTTCAGGTGCCAGTAGCCACCCATTTGCACAACGCGAACAAGCCCCGGTTGTGGCGGGAGATACCCTGGTACATTGGTAATGGTGACAGTAATTTCCTTGTTGTCGGGATTCTGCCTGTAATCGAAGCGCACTACTGTATCGCGATCACTCATCGGCGGCGGCGCGTCGACCACACCGTAGACATAGGCCTGTGCATAACCGGATTCCTCGAGGATGCGAGCGCCGCCACTGCGATAGACCCAGTGTTGGTTATAGGCGGCATCCTTGAGCAGCGCCATCACCGCATTCAGCGACGCCTTTACCCGCACCACCCCCTTGATTTCATCCAGCGTTGATCCCGCGTAGTCGCGTTTGAAGATACGCAGGTTGTCGCTGTCGTAAACCGGTTGCCAGTCATTCCCCGCAGCCGATGAGGTGCAATACAGGGCACCGGCTATCAGCATCGCAAGGCCAGCCCGAAACGACTGCGAGAGCACCACGCGCTAGACCGCCGTTGTCTCTATGTGATCAACCGGTCCCGATTTTTGTCGTGCGGCCACCAGGCAGGCCACAACGATCAGTGCGGTTCCCATTACGGTCGGCACAGTAATCACCTCGGAAAAAAACACCCAGCCGAACAGGGCCGCCCAGACGAAGGCCGTGTACTCTACAGGTATCAAAATGGTCGCCTGCGCACGCGCGTAAGCCCAGGACAGCAGCAGTAGCGACGTCATGCCCAGTGCGGCTGCAGCGCTCAGTCTCGGCAGTTGTTCCAGTACAGGAACACTCGCGAAGGCTGGCGCAAAGCAGAGATAGACAACCAGCATGGTGGTGTTCTGGAAAAATGCTATCTCGACGGGCTTGGCGAGTAATGCCTGTTGCCGCTGCAGGATCAGGTTGTAGGCGTAGAGCACAGCCGACATCAGAATGGCCGCGATACCCCTGCCCACATTTTCGTCGTAGTCACCACTCCAGCGCCCGCCGATAATCACCAGCGTACCGGCAAACCCGATAATCGATGCCAGGATCGCTTTTTCCCCGACCTTTTCCTGGAGCAACAGCGCCGCGAGATAGAGTGCGATTAGCGGCGCAATAAAGGAAAGGGCAATGGCTTCCGCCAGAGGGACATAGGCAAGCCCCCAGAAAAAAAGATAGGCCATCAACGACGTCACTACCCCTCGCCAGACATGCAGTTGGATGATGCCGGTGCGCGGCCACGGCACCCGGTGAAAAATAAACAGGGCGGCAGCGATCGGCAACGCGATGGCGGTGCGCCACAGCACCGCGTTATAGGCGCCCATTTCAATAGACAGCCCTTTCATCAACACGTCCATACCGGCAAATGTCGCGATACCGGTCACAGCCACGAAAAATGGCACAGCGGAAGATAGCGGATCCCTGCTCATACAGGCCGTCGCAGTGCAGGGCGCTCAGACCGGGAGGTCATAATCTTTCATGGTGAGGCCAGAGTCTCAAGCTATCGGAGGGAAGGACCAGCGGGCGAAGTATATCTGCAGCCGCCGGAAGTGCTCAAGTGATTCGACATTACGGGTAACACAATGCAATCGACTGAAACCCAAAAGCCCCGCACTACGGCCGGGGCTTTTGGGTATCGCTGGTACTTTATGGCGACCTGGGTAAAACGCCGTCAACGTCTCAACGGCGCGTTCAACCTCACTATCATGACTTCTTCGCAGGTGCCTTTTTCCTGGCTGGAGCTTTTTTCTTGGCCGGTGCCTTCTTCCTGGCAGGAGCCTTTTTCCTGGCTGGAGCCTTCTTCTTGGCTGGAGCTTTCTTCTTGGCCGGAGCCTTCTTCTTGGCTGGAGCTTTCTTCTTGGCCGGAGCCTTCTTCTTGGCTG
>CAXBLZ010000106.1:0-10954 GCA_963976735.1 uncultured Halioglobus sp. | reverse complement strand
ACACATGAGATTATCCGCGGTGGCCTCGACCGCTCGCCGATGTATTCCGGTGTGATCGAGGGTGTTGGTCCGCGCTACTGCCCCAGCATTGAAGATAAAATTCATCGTTTTGCCGATAAGAACTCGCACCAGGTCTTTATTGAACCGGAGGGGCTGACGACCCGTGAATTGTATCCAAACGGTATTTCCACCAGTCTGCCGTTTGATGTGCAGATTGATTTGGTGCGTTCTATCAAGGGCTTTGAAAACGCGCATATCACCCGTCCGGGTTACGCGATTGAATATGACTTCTTTGATCCGCGCGATCTCAACGCATCGCTGGAAACCAGGGCTTTGCCAGGACTGTATTTTGCTGGTCAAATCAATGGCACGACCGGGTATGAAGAGGCCGCCGCCCAGGGCCTGTTGGCCGGTTTGAATGCGGCGCTGGCGGCGCGCGGCGAGGCGCCCTGGTGCCCGCGTCGCGACGAGGCTTATATCGGTGTGCTGGTCGATGACCTGATCACGATGGGTACACTGGAGCCCTACCGTATGTTCACCTCGCGCGCCGAGTATCGCCTGTTGTTGCGCGAGGACAACGCCGACCTGAGGCTGACCGAAAAAGGCAGGGCGCTGGGACTGGTCGATGATGCCCGCTGGTCACGTTTTGAAGCCAAGCGCGAGGCCATCGCGCAGGAAACGACAAGGTTTGCCTGCAGTTGGATTCACCCGCAGACACCGCAGGCCGAGGCACTGGCGGGCAAGCTGAAAAACCCGATAGCGCGGGAGTATTCACTGGCTGAACTACTGAAGCGGCCGGAACTGGAGTATGCAGATCTGGCGGGACTGGTCGGCGTGCCGACTGCAGACCCGCAGGCGGCTGAGCAGGTGGAAATCCAGGCCAAATACGCCGGTTATATCGATCGCCAGAAGGAGGATATTGCGCGCCTGCGTCGACACGAAAACACGCCGTTGCCAGCGGATCTGGACTATCTCGCGGTAGACGGCCTCTCCAATGAGGTTCGACAAAAGTTGGCCACTGCCCGTCCTGACACACTGGCGCGAGCCAGCCGGATACCCGGTGTAACCGCCGCTGCTATCTCGCTGCTGCTGATCTATCTCAAAAAACGCGGCGCTCTCGGAACGAATGAGCAGCAGGACGCGGACAGCCAGCGCAAGCAGGCCTGAATTGGAACCGGGCCTGACCGCGCAGTTACGACGGGGCTGCGATGACCTCGAGCTGTCGGTCGACACCGTTCAGCTGCAGCAACTACTGGACTACCTGGCACTTCTGGCCAGATGGAACAAAGCCTACAACCTGACGGCGATCCGCGATGAAGCGCAGATGGTGACCCGTCACTTGCTTGACAGTCTGGCCGTTGCACCGTTTATCACCGGGCAACGGTTGATCGACGTGGGTACCGGTGCCGGCTTGCCCGGCGTGCCGCTGGCGATACTCTTTGCGGACCGCTCGTTCGACCTGCTGGACAGCAATGGCAAAAAGACCCGTTTTCTTTTTCAGGTGAAAACCGCCCTGGGCTTGGATAATATAGTTGTGCACCAGGCGCGGGTAGAATCTTTTCCTGTTGCTCAGCCCTATGACGCGGTACTGTCTCGTGCTTTTGCATCTTTGCAGGATATGGTGCATGGTTGCCGCCATCTGTTGGCTCCCGGCGGCAGTTTTCTCGCCATGAAAGGGGCGTTGTCGGCAGAGGAATTGGCGTCGGTCAGCGCAGAGTATCCTGAGTGTGAGGTCTACCCGCTGCGTGTGCCGGGCCTGCGCGAACAGCGACATCTGGTAGCGATCACGCAGCAACCGCGTACAGGCCAACTGTAATAACATCGCCAGGGGCACCACATTGACCAGAATTATCGCAATTGCGAATCAGAAGGGTGGCGTCGGCAAGACCACGACCTGCGTCAACCTGGCCGCTTCCCTCGCAGCCATGAAGCAGCGCGTGCTGCTTATTGATCTCGACCCGCAGGGCAACGCCACCATGGCCAGTGGCATTGACAAATATGAGATACAACTGAGCATTTACGACGTGCTTGTGCACCGGGTGACGATCCCGTTGGCAACGCGCACTGCGGTTGAGAGCGGCTATGACGTGCTGCCGGCAAACGGGGATCTCACCGCCGCTGAAGTCGAGATGCTGTCCATCGAGCACAAGGAGAGTCGTCTGCGCACCGCACTCGCCGAGGTTGCCGGTCAGTACGATTATGTTCTCATTGATTGTCCACCGTCTTTGAATATGCTGACTATCAATGCGCTGGTGGCGGCTGACGGCGTCATCATAGCGATGCAGTGCGAGTATTTTGCCCTCGAGGGTCTGGCCGCTCTGGTGCGCACTATTGAGGGTGTTGCCGAAACCATGAATAGTAACCTGCAAATAGAAGGCATACTGCGCACCATGTATGATCCGCGCAACAGCCTGACTACTGATGTATCAGCGCAGCTGCGGTCACATTTTGGCGACAAGGTGTATCGCACCGTGGTGCCTCGAAATGTGCGCCTGGCAGAAGCACCCAGCCACGGGGTGCCCGCCATGTATTACGATAAACATTCCCGCGGCTCCAAGGCCTATATGGCATTGGCCGGAGAGATTATCCGGCGCTGGGAACAGCAGGTCGCGCTGCAGTCGCCCGCCCCTGCGCTGGTGACCTGACAATGGAACAGTCTGGAACAGCGGAGAGCATTGATGTCTGTTAAGAAACGCGGTTTGGGGCGCGGCCTCGATGCGCTGCTGGGCGCCGGAAAAACGCTGCAATCTCCCGGCGCTGAGGAGCGGCAGAGCAGCGAGAATGGCGGTGCCACGACAGATACGCCGCTGCGGGAACTGCCGGTTGATCTCATTCAGCGCGGCAAATACCAGCCGCGTCGGGATATGGACCCGGAATCCCTGCGCGAGCTTGCCGACAGCATTGTCGCGCAGGGTGTGATGCAGCCCATCGTCGTGCGGCCCATATCGGACCAGAAATTCGAGATCATCGCCGGTGAGCGCCGTTGGCGGGCAACGCAGCTGGCCGGACTTGATGTCATACCGGCCGTTATTCGCGATGTCTCCGACCAGGCCGCTATTGCGATGGCCCTGATCGAAAACATCCAGCGCGAGGACCTCAACCCGATCGAGGAAGCCGCATCACTGCAGCGATTACAGCGTGAGTTCGACCTGACACAGCAGGAAGTCGCGACAGCGGTGGGTAAATCCCGCTCTACGGTCGCCAACCTGTTGCGACTGATGACGTTGCAGGAGGACGTGCGACGCCTGGTTGAGCATGGCGATCTGGAAATGGGACATGCCCGCGCACTGTTGGCGCTGGAGGGCAGCCATCAGTCGGTTGCCGCGCGTACCGTGGTGGGCAAGGGCCTGACTGTACGCCAGACGGAAGCCCTGGTGCGCAATCTGCAGGCAGAGAAAACAGCAGCAGTGCCCAACCGGCAGATAGATCCCAATATACGCCACCTGCAGGATGATTTATCGCAGCGACTGGGCGCAGCGGTGTCGATTCAGCACAGCCCCAAGGGCAGCGGAAAACTGGTGCTCTCCTACAACAGCCTGGATGAACTCGACGGAATTTTGAGCCACATTAAATAAGCGCCAGAATTGTGCCGTGCGGGTGAAAAAAAGTGCTGGGCGTCGACTTTTTCAGATGCCGCTCGCAGACGCCCTGAACCACACGATCTAGTACGATATTTATCAGAAACCACTACATCCTGTATCACGTCGTTGGCAACTTTGTTTGTGAGGTTATATTGTCGCGAAAATGTCGCGAACTGCGCCAATATTTCTGCAGATAGCGGACAACTGCAGGTTGAACCGGCCCAGTAATCCCCCTATAATGCGCGCCCGAACTCAGGGAGAACTCTGGGATATTTGCGGCCAGGGGGTGTATTGCGAGGCGCTTATGAATAGTGCTGGGATAGCGCGTCCTCCGGTCTATCGCATTACCCTGGTTCAACTGGCGCTGCTAGTCGTGTTTGGCCTTGGAGCACTCGCTTTTGATGCAGTGGCGGCCTACTCGGTAGTCAGTGGTGGTTTGATTGCCATAGTGCCTCAGGCTTATTTTGCTGCACTCGCTTTCAGGTGGCAGGGCGCGAGATCAGCGAGCGCAATTGCCAGGGCCAGTTATGCGGGCGAAGTGGGAAAATTTTTACTGAGTATTGCCGGTTTTGCATTGGTGTTCGCAGTAGTACGGCCACTCAATAGCCCGGCAGTGTTCACAGGTTACCTGGCGATGCTGGTAACGCAAATCACAGGAAGTTGGTTGTTGCTGACACGCCACCAACAGAAATAGATAGACGCGAGTGTTTTGATAGATGGCAGGCTCAAACCCAACTGTTTCAGAATACATTACCCACCACCTGACCAACCTGACATTTGGCAAGCTGCCAGGCGGTTTCGAGCGTGCAGACGGCAGTTTCGTTGGTCCAGAGGGTGCATGGGTATTCGCCCACGGCGGTGAAGAGGCCTCTGCTATGGGGTTCTATGCGATTCACGTTGATTCCATGCTGTGGTCGATAGGCCTGGGCATCATTTTTTGCTGGATATTCCGCAGTGTTGCCAAAAAAGCTGAAACGGGTGTACCCAGTGGCCTGGTGAATGGCGTTGAAATGATCGTCGAGTTTGTCGACAACACGGTACGCGACACTTTCCATGGGCGAAATAAGATGATTGCCCCGCTGGCCTTAACCGTATTTGTCTGGGTGTTTCTGTTGAATCTGATGGACCTGGTTCCCATCGACTTGTTCCCCGAGCTGTTCAAGCTTGCCGGCGTCGATTACATGAAAATCGTGCCCTCCACGGACCCTAACATAACGCTGGGTATGGCGGCGGGCGTCTTTATCCTGATGCTGTACTACTCGATCAAGATAAAGGGCTTCGGTTTTGTCAAAGAACTGACAATGACTCCTTTTAATCACTGGGCGTTTATTCCGGTGAACCTGTTTATGGAGATAGTAGGCTTGCTGGCCAAGCCCTTCTCTCTGGGCCTGCGGCTTTTCGGCAACCTTTATGCCGGCGAAATGATCTTTATCCTGATTGCAGCCCTGTTCAGCGCCGGTGCGCTCTGGATGGTGCCCGCGGGATTGCTGCAAATTGCCTGGGGTATATTCCACTTGCTGGTTATCCCTTTGCAAGCCTTTATCTTTATGGTTTTGACGGTCGTGTATCTCAGCATGGCCCATGAAGATCACTGATTTACTTTAACTTTTAAGCTTTGCTTAATTAACACTAGGAGAAAAAAATGCCTGAATTAATCTACATTGCTGCCGCGCTCATGATGGGTCTGGGTGGTTTGGGTGCCGCGATCGGTGTGGGCCTGTTGGGCGGTAAGCTCATCGAGGGCTCAGCCCGTCAGCCTGAGCTGGCCCCCAAACTGCAGGTCACCTTCTTTCTGGGTGCAGGCCTGGTAGACGCGATCCCCATTATCGGGGTTGGTATCGCGATGTACCTGATCTTCGTTGTCGCGGGTTAATTTAACCGCCGACAGGAATGGGGTCGCCGTGAGTGCGGCCCTTCATAATCTGTGAGGAGCACGGCGTGAACATTAATCTTACGCTTATCGGGCAGATGGTCGCCTTTGCCTGCTTTGTCATGTTCTGCATGAAGTACGTGTGGCCGCCGCTGTTGGCCGCCATGGCAGAACGCGAAAAGAAGATTGCGGATGGACTGGCGGCAGCCGACCGCGCCAGCCATGATCTGGAGCTGGCCCAGGAAAAAGCGGTAGAGCGCCTGAAAGAAGCCAAGCACGAGGCTGCAGGTATTGTGGATGCTGCCAACAAGCGCAGCGCGCAGCTGGTTGAAGAGGCGAAGCAGGCCGCTGTTGTGGAGGCCGATCGTGTCAAGGCCGCTGCACAAGCTGAAATAGAACAGGAATCCAACCGGGCCAGGGAACACCTGCGAGGTCAGGTTGCAGCACTGGCTCTGGCGGGCGCAGAGAAGGTGCTGGGCGCGACTATCGATCCCAAGGCCCACGCCGACCTGGTCGACAAACTGGCTTCAGAGCTTTAGGGCGGGGACGCAATGGCCGAATTAAGCACACTAGCGCGACCTTATGCCAGAGCCGCGTTCGAATACGCCCGCGATAACAATCAGTTATCGCTGTGGTCGGAACAACTGGCAACGGCGGCGGCTGTTGCCACTGATGCTGGCATGAAAACAGCGCTCAATGATCCTTCATTGACCGCCGAGCTGCAGGCCAAAACGCTCAGCGATGTGTGCGGCGATGCCCTTGGCGCAGAAGCGCGTAATTTCATTGCGGTACTGGCGGGCAACAAGCGCCTGGCACTGCTGCCGGAGATTTATGCGCTGTTTACGCAGTACAAGGCCAACCAGGAAAAGACCGTGGATGTGGAAGTCGTCTCTGCTTTCGATCTGGCAGATGCGACACGGGACAAACTGGCTGCAGTACTGGGCAAAAAACTCGAGCGACAGGTAGAAGTTCGCACCTCCACGGACAGGAATCTGCTCGGTGGTGTATTAATCAGGGCCGGTGATCTGGTGATCGACGGCTCAATACGTGGTCGGCTGAACAAGCTCGCCGCAGCAATGAATTCCTAGACTTACAGACTCAGGATTGAGGATTAGAGCATGCAGCAACTGAATCCATCAGAGATTAGCGAAATTATCAAGCGCCGCATCGACCAGCTCGATGTCACTTCAGAAGCGCGCAACGTGGGTACCGTGGTATCGGTTACCGACGGCATCATTCGAATTCACGGTCTGGCCGACGTGATGTACGGTGAGATGATAGAATTTGACGGCGGCATATTCGGTATGGCGTTGAACCTGGAGCGCGACTCTGTCGGCGCAGTGATTCTGGGTGATTACAAGGGCCTGGCGGAAGGCCAGTCGTGTCGCTGTACCGGCCGTATTCTGGAGGTTCCGGTAGGGCCTGAATTGCAGGGCCGAGTGGTTGACGCCCTGGGCAATCCCATTGACGGCAAAGGGCCAATCAACGCTCCGCTTACAGATGCACTGGAGAAGGTTGCGCCCGGTGTTATCGCGCGTAAGTCGGTTGACCAGCCGGTACAGATCGGACTGAAAGCCGTCGACGCGATGGTCCCAATTGGCCGTGGACAGCGCGAGCTGATCATCGGCGATCGCCAGATTGGTAAAACCGCTATTGCTGTTGATGCCATCATCAACCAGAAAGGTTCCGGCATTAAGTGTGTCTATGTGGCGATTGGCCAGAAGGCCTCTTCTGTTGCCGCTGTGGTGCGCAAACTGGAAGAGCACGGTGCAATGGACCACACCATTGTTGTTGCTGCGACTGCATCCGACCCTGCGGCTATGCAGTATCTTGCGCCGTTTGCCGGTTGCACCATGGGTGAGTACTACCGTGATCGCGGTGAAGACGCCCTCATCATTTACGATGATTTGACCAAGCAGGCCTGGGCGTATCGCCAGATCTCGCTGTTGTTGCGTCGCCCGCCGGGCCGTGAAGCGTACCCTGGTGACGTGTTCTATCTCCACTCTCGTCTGCTGGAACGTGCGGCACGCGTGAACGAAGCCTATGTCGAAAACTTTACCAACGGTGAGGTCAAAGGCAAGACAGGCTCACTGACTGCTCTGCCCGTGATCGAAACCCAGGCCGGTGACGTGTCCGCTTTCGTACCGACCAACGTGATCTCCATTACCGATGGCCAGATATTCCTGGAAGCAGACATGTTTAACGCTGGCGTGCGTCCTGCGATGAACGCCGGTATCTCAGTCTCGCGTGTGGGTGGTGCTGCCCAGACCAAGATCATCAAGAAGCTGTCCGGTGGTATCCGTACCGCGCTCGCCCAGTATCGTGAACTGGCGGCGTTTTCGCAGTTTGCATCAGACCTCGACGACGCCACTCGTGCACAGCTGGATCACGGTGAGCGCGTGACCGAACTGATGAAGCAGAAGCAGTACTCCCCGCAGAGCATCGCGGATATGGGCGTGATGCTCTACGCGGCGAACGAGGGTTACCTCAACGATATTGAGGTCAACAAAATCGGCGACTTTGAACACGCGCTGTTGTCCTTTATGCGCACAGAGCACGGCGAATTGATGAACCGCATTATCCAGACAGGCGATTACAACGACGAGATCGATGCCACGTTCAAGGCGGCTATCGAAAACTTCAAAGCCACGCAGACCTGGTAGGCCGAGGACCAGTAAATGGCAGCCGGAAAAGAAATACGCACAAAGATCTCGAGCATACGCAGCACGCAGAAGATCACAAGCGCCATGGAAATGGTGGCCGCGAGCAAGATGCGCAAGGCTCAGGAACGCATGCGCCTGGGTAAGCCATACGCGCGACGTATGCGCGCAGTGGTGGGCCATATTGCCAATGCCGCGCCGGAATACCGGCACATGTACATGGAACAGCGCGACGTCAAGCGAGTGGGTTTTCTCGTGGTGTCCACGGATCGCGGCTTGTGCGGCGGGCTGAACATCAACCTGTTCAAGCGCACAGTAAAATCCATGAAAGAGTGGTCAGACCAGGACGTTGAAATAGAACTGTCCCTGATAGGCGCAAAAGCGGCTGCCTTTTTTGGCAGTTATGGCGGCAATGTCACGGCCGCGATTCGTGACATTGGCGAGAAGCCTGCTCTGGCCGATTTGATCGGTGGTGTAAAAGCCATGCTGGATGCCTATGAGGAGGGGCGCATCGATCGCTTGTTCCTCGTGAGCAATCAGTTCGTTAACACGATGACCCAGAACCCCACCGTAGAACAGCTGCTGCCGCTAGAGGCAGATGATAGCCAGGAAATGCAGCATCACTGGGACTATATCTACGAACCGGATGCAAAAGAACTGTTGGAAGGGCTGTTGACTCGCTACATCGAATCGCAGGTGTACCAGGCCGTGGTCGAGAACGGTGCCTGTGAGCAGGCGGCCCGAATGCTGGCGATGAAAAACGCCACCGAGAATGCCGGTGAACTGATGGATGACTTGCAGCTGATTTACAACAAAGCGCGACAGGCAGCGATTACGCAAGAACTGTCTGAGATCGTAAGTGGTGCTGCGGCAATTGGCTAACGCGTCGTAACAAACAGGTATGGCAACAGATAAGGTATCCGGTAGTCGCCAGCGAAGTGGTGCTCCGAGCCAAACAGAATTGAACTTTGAGATAGAGGATCCGGACATGAGCAGCGGACGAATCGTACAGATTATTGGCGCGGTCATCGACGTGGAGTTTCCACGCGATGTGGTGCCCAAGGTTTACGATGCATTGAAGGTACCCGAGAGAGACCTGACCCTGGAAGTGCAGCAGCAGTTGGGCGATGGCGTCGTTCGCACGATTGCGATGGGCTCTTCCGAAGGGGTTAGCCGTGGTCTGGCGGTAGAGAATACCGGCGCCCCTATCGCGGTACCCGTTGGCATAGAGACATTGGGTCGTATCATGGACGTGTTGGGTAACCCCATCGACGAGTGTGGGCCTATTGGCGAAAAAGAACGCGCATCCATTCACCGCGCAGCTCCGACCTATGAAGAGCTGTCGGCCTCTGACGAACTGCTGGAAACGGGGATCAAGGTTATCGATCTGGTGTGTCCGTTTGCCAAAGGCGGTAAAGTCGGGTTGTTCGGTGGTGCCGGGGTAGGTAAAACCGTCAACATGATGGAGCTGATCAACAATATCGCTACTGAGCACTCCGGTCTGTCGGTATTTGCCGGTGTTGGTGAGCGGACTCGTGAAGGTAACGACTTCTACTTTGAGATGCAGGAATCCAAAGTCGTCGATGTCGACAACTTCAGTAACTCGAAGGTGGCGATGGTATACGGCCAGATGAATGAGCCGCCCGGCAACCGTCTTCGTGTGGCATTGACGGGCCTCACTATGGCGGAAAAATTCCGTGATGAAGGCCGCGACGTACTGCTGTTCATCGACAACATCTATCGCTACACACTGGCGGGTACCGAAGTATCGGCACTGCTCGGTCGTATGCCATCAGCGGTGGGTTACCAGCCGACGCTGGCGGAAGAGATGGGTGTATTGCAGGAGCGTATTACCTCGACCAAAGTCGGCTCCATCACGTCAATCCAGGCGGTTTATGTACCGGCGGATGACTTGACCGACCCCTCTCCGGCCACCACTTTTGCTCACCTTGACTCCACTGTTGTACTGAGTCGCGATATTGCAGCGAAAGGTATCTACCCTGCGGTAGACCCGCTGGACTCAACATCGCGCCAGCTGGATCCACTGCTGATTGGCAGTGAGCACTATGAAACAGCCCGCGGCGTGCAAACTGTATTGCAGCGCTTCAAGGAGCTGAAGGATATTATCGCGATTCTGGGTATGGACGAGCTGTCGGAAGAGGACAAACAGACGGTGGCGCGCGCACGTAAGATCGAGCGTTTCCTGTCCCAGCCTTTCCATGTGGCGGAGATCTTTACCGGTTCGCCCGGTAAGTATGTCTCACTGAAAGAAACCATCGCCGGTTTCCAGGGCATTCTCGCCGGACAGTACGATCACCTGCCAGAGCAGGCGTTCTACATGGTCGGCAACATAGAAGAGGCTGTCGAGAAAGCGAAAAAACTGTAAGCCGGCACGGAATTAGAGAGGCTAAATTATGGCAATGACCATTCATTGCGACATCGTCAGCGCGGAGGAAGAGATTTTCTCCGGGCTGGTAGAGACGCTGGTGGCAACAGGTGAGATGGGAGAGCTGGGGGTCGGATACGGCCACGCGCCATTGCTCACCTCACTGGTACCGGGTCCCGTGCGGGTCGTTGCACAGGACGGTCACGAGCAGGTGTTTTACGTCTCTGGTGGCTTCCTTGAAGTCCAGCCGGGCGTCGTCTCCATTCTGGCTGATACAGCGATACGCGCTGGCGACGTCGACGAGGCCGCTGCTGAAGAAGCCCGCAGGGAGGCCGAGCACGCGCTGTCCAACCAGACCGGCGACTTCGATTACGGGCGCGCATCCGCGCAATTGGCCGAGGCAGCAGCCCAGCTGGCGACCCTGCGTAAGATGAGAAACCGATCCGGCCGCGGCTAG
>CAXBLZ010000105.1:0-11015 GCA_963976735.1 uncultured Halioglobus sp. | reverse complement strand
ACTGGGGGACACTGGAATGACCACCACACCGCTCACCCGCGAGCAGTTGGAAGCCCACTGGATGCCCTACACCGGCAACCGGCAATTCAAGCGTGATCCTCGTATGATCGTCGCTGCAGATGGTGTTTATTTTACTGACGATAAAGGGCGCAGGATTCTCGACGGCCTGTCTGGTTTGTGGTGCTGTGGTGCGGGGCATAATCGGCGAGAAATAGCCGATGCTGTTTACGCGCAGATGCAGGTGCTCGACTACGCGCCCGCGTTTCAGTTCGGGCACTCTGGCGCATTTGAGCTTGCCAATACGATCAAGTCACTGACACCACAGGGATTGGACTACGTGTTTTTTACCAACTCCGGTTCGGAGTGCGTAGACACGGCGATGAAGATGGCGCGGGCTTACTGGCGACAGCAAGGTGTGTCTGGCAAGACACGGTTTATCGGGCGCGGGCGCGGCTATCACGGTGTCAATTTTGGCGGTATTTCGGTTGGCGGCATTGGCGCGAATCGCAAGTTGTTTGGACAGGGTGTGGAGGCGGATCACCTGTCGCACACGCTGTTGCCGGGGAATGTGTTCAGTCGGGGGATGCCGGAAACAGGCGCTGAGTTGGCAGATGAACTGATTGAGGTGATCGCGCTGCACGATGCCTCCAGTATCGCGGCAGTGATTGTGGAACCGGTTGCTGGTTCCGGCGGTGTGATTCCACCGCCGGTCGGCTATTTGCAGCGGCTGCGTGACATCTGTACCGCCAACGATATCCTGTTGATTTTCGACGAGGTCATCACCGGCCTGGGGCGCTGTGGCGGGCTGACTGCCGCCGAGGTGTTTGGCGTGGTGCCAGATATCCTGACGCTCGCCAAACAACTCACAAACGGTGCTGTTCCTATGGGTGCCGTTGTGGCCAGCGCTGACATTTATCAGACCATGATGGACAAGGGCGGCCCGGATTACATGCTTGAGTTCCCTCACGGCTATACCTACTCGGGTCATCCCGTGGCGTGTGCCGCTGCCAGTGCTGCGCTGGCGCTGCTGCAGCGCGAGCAGTTGCCGCAGCGAGTGGCGAGCATGGCGCCGTATTTTGAAGACGCCCTGCATCAACTCAAAGGCGCACCGCATGTGGCTGACATTCGCAATTTTGGTTTCGCCGGCGCGGTGCAATTGGAGGCCTATCCCAATGAGCCTGCGCGCAGACCGTTTGAAGTCGCGATGCGTATGTGGGAGAAAGGCTTCTACGTGCGTTATGGCGGTGATGTGATATCGCTGGGTCTGCCGTTTGTGATTGAGAAGGCGCAAATCGACAGTTTGCTTACTGCCCTTGGTGAGACACTAATTGAACTGGCCTGACAGGATTTTCTGGCGCTGCGTCGAATGTATTGCCCTGCGAATAGCTTGAACCATGTCTTTTGCTGACGCACTGGCGCTGTTCTATGCGGCCCTGGCCGTTTCGCTACCCACCTTTGCCTGGGTGGTGCTCGGTGTCGCGCTCAAGTGGCTCGGATTACTGTCGCAAAGCCTCAACGAAAAGCTCTCGCGTTTCGCCTTCATGTTCGGGTTGCCGCTGATGCTGTTTGCGGGTGCAGCACAGGTCGACTACTCGGGGTTGGGCAGCGCGCTATACCTGCTGGCAGGCGTGCTGGCAACGCTGTTAACGGTGGTGCTGAGCAGCATTTACTCGCGTTGGCGCGGACACCCGCGAGAACTGCGCGGTATTTTTGTGCAGTCCGCGTTTCGCTCCAATCTGGCCATCGTCGGCGTGGCGCTGACATTTTCCGCCTATGGCGAGCGCGGCCCGGTAATGGCAGCGCTGCCGATTGCGCTGATGACGGTGCTGTACAATATTCTCGCCGTCTGGGTACTCAATAGTACACTGGGTTCCAGCACCACCATCCGCAGTGTGCTGGCCGGCATCTTGCGCAACCCTTTGATCATCGGTATCAGCGCCGGCGTCTGCCTGTCGGTGTCCGGTTTGCCGGTGCCGGCAGTGCTGCGGCCGATGGGCTCCGGGCTGTCCACGTTCTTCCTGCCGCTGGTACTGGTATGTATCGGCGCTTCGATGAACTTCTCGCGACTTTACAAGGCGAGTACCCTGACCTGGGAGTCCACCGGGTGGCGCCTTTGTATCGCGCCGCTGCTGGGTGTGAGTCTGGTATGGGCGATGGGGGTACGCGACGAGCAACTGGGGGTGATGTTCCTGTTGCTGGCGTCCCCGGTGGCGGCCTCCAGCCATGTGATGGTGGTTGCCGCACGCGGTGATGGCACGCTCGCCGCTAATATCGTGGTGCTGACGACACTGCTTTCCATGGTTACGATTACCTGCGGTTTTTTCCTGTTGTCGCTGTTCTCGCTCGCGGGAGAGTTGCACTAGTCTGGCGAGTGAGTGGCGCAGCACGTTACATTGGCCGGAGCTTTACTCACCGCTGCAACCCCTGTTCGAACAGTTCGATCGCGCGGTCAAAAAATTGCTCAAGCCCGGATTTCAGGGGTGCGGACAACCGGATGCGTTTTGCCCTGCCGTCCTGCGGATCCGGTATTTCTTCTACCAGTCCTTTCTCGATCGCGTGATTCAGGTATTTTTTGGCTGTTTGAACACCCAGGTGGCGCATGAACATCACCGCTTCCTGTTTTCTTACCGGCTCCTCGCTAAGCCATAAGCCAGTAAACAGGTCCGAGTAATTGATGTCGTAGAAATCCTTGTCCTTGAGGAAAGACACCCATG
This sequence comes from uncultured Halioglobus sp., assembly GCA_963976735.1. Lineage (GTDB taxonomy): Bacteria > Pseudomonadota > Gammaproteobacteria > Pseudomonadales > Halieaceae > Marimicrobium. Next base: position 8,301 of record CAXBLZ010000105.1, on the reverse strand, counting down.
CCGCATCCATCTGGTTGAGAGTCAGTACAAAGCTCTGCCTTTTGCGTTGTGTCGCCATCGCCACGCCTCTGTTTATTATCGTTGCTCTATCGTTACGAACGCATTATAGAGCCAGTTTAACGTGAAATATAATATTAATAATAGATGTAAAAATAATAGTAAAAATCTATCTACTTTGCTAGATTGTAGGCATCCGCAGGTTCCGTAATCGGTGGTGACTCTACTGTAAGGGTGATAGCTATGAGTTCTTCCCAAAAGTTTGACTATACGCTGGATCAGCCGCTGTCCGACCGTATCCCGACAAAAATGCTGGCCCCCACGCAAGACACATTTACCGACACGGACTTTTTCGAGCACGAGCTGGCGACGATATACGACTCGGATTGGGTGATGGTCGGGCGGGCAGGCTCCATTCCTGAGCCCGGCGACTATTTCACGGCTTCGCTGGGTCAGCGGCCCATCCTGCTGATGCGGCAGCAGGACAGGTCGATCAAGGCGATGGCCAATTACTGCCTGCATCGCTACACCCAGTTGCTCAAGGGCTGTGGCAGTACCCGCTACATCGTCTGCCCCTATCACTACTGGTCCTACGAACTGGACGGCAAATTGCACGGTGTCACCAATCGCGATGGATTTTGCCCTGAAGATCTCGAGAACCAGACGTTGGAGCCGTTAGCCTGTGAGGTGTTTCTGGGCTATATCTTCGTCTCCCTGAAACATGATCTGCAGCCGGTTGCCGAGCGGCTGGCCGGGCTTGGCGACGTGCTGCGTAACTTTGGGCTGGACCGCTACCAGGATCATTACATCGAACACCAGGACAACTGGAATGCCAACTGGAAGCTGATCGTGCACAACTTTATCGAAAGCTATCACGTGACGTACACCCACAAGAAGTCAATTGGCCCGAGTAATCCGACCAGGGCGGCCGAGTATGGTCCACTCGGAGAGGACTACTACACGGTACACAGCAATTCCTATGCCTCAGAGTATTTACCCGAGGTATTCAATCCGCAGTTGGATGCGCTGGAGAAAGGCCGGTTCTATGTGGCCGGTGTGTTCCCGAACGGGCTGATCGCGATAGATCCCAACTTCGTCTGGTGGATGGCGCTGGAGCCGGTGGCTCACGACAGAACAAACTCGCGCTGGGGGGTATCGTTTTCGCCCGAGGCGATGGCGCAGATGGAGGACCCGGAAAAGTTCATTCGTGATACGGTGGAACTGCTTGTCACAGCGACCACTGAAGACAAGGAGATGGTGGAGAGAATGCAGGTTGGCTCGCGTTTCGGCTCGGCAAAGGCGGGGATCCTGCATGCGCCGCTGGAGATTCACATCAAGGAGTTTGATGATTACGTGCGGCGCCGGACGGGAGTCGAATAGGTGACTACGGTTATGGACCTGAGCGGGCAAACCGCGCTGGTCACCGGCGCAGCGAAAGGCATTGGCGCGGCAATTGCCAAAGCCTTTCTCGATGCCGGGGCCGACGTGCTGGTGTTCGATATTGCTGTGCCGGATGCGTCGAACTCGCTGGTTGACTATGCGCTACAACAACAGCGGTGTATCCGCTATTACCCGGTCGATACCAGCAGTGGCGCGGCTGTGCGCTCCGCGCTGGCAGACTTCTGCCGCACGAGCAACATCCCCTGCGTCGATATACTGGTAAACAATACCGGAATAAGCCGGGTGAAGCCTTTTCTGGAGCTGACAGAGGCAGATTGGGATGACATGTTCAACACCAATGTCAAATCTGTATTCCATTGTTGCCAGGCGGTGCTGCCATCAATGCTGGCGCAAGGGCAGGGCTGCATTATCAATATTGCCTCGGAACTCGCCTACCTGGGCCGTGCGCAGTTTGTGCACTACACTGCCTCCAAAGGTGCCATCGTCTCCCTGACCCGGTCGCTGGCGAGGGAGTTTGCGCCCGCGATCCGGGTCAACGGCATAGCACCGGGGCCCTGTGACACGGATATGTTGCGCGCCGAAATCGCCACGCCCGAGCAGTGGGAAAAGGAAATTGATCTGCCGCTGCGCCGGGTGTCCCGGCCGGATGAGATTGCGATGACGGCGGTGTTTCTCGCCTCCCGCTTTGCAACCTACTATTGCGGTGAGACGCTAAGCCCCAACGGCGGCTCGTTGATGCGCTAGTCGTCTTTGAGTAACGATAAGGTGATTGCAGGAAAGCGATAATGGCAAGAACAGATCAACTGACATGGACCGGCTATGTCGAAGTGCTGCAAGGGAATCCACTGGTATTTCTGCCGGTGGGTGCCCATGAGCAACACGGCCCGCACCTGCCGATGGGGACTGACGCCCTGTTGGCGACCAGGATGGCCGAAGCGGTTGCCTCCAGGGTGAATGGGCTGGTTTTGCCGACCATCAGCTATGGCTACAAATCCCAGGCCAGGTCTGGTGGCGGCCAGACCTTTCCCGGCACCATCAGTCTGGACGGTAGCACGCTGGTGGGTATGACACAGGATATTATCCGCGAACTTGCCCGCCACGGTGTTGGTCGGCTGGTGGTGCTGGATGGCCATTATGAAAACCAGTGGTTTTTGACGGAGGGGATTGAACTGGCGCAGCGAGAACTGCAGGCCAGTGGCAAGCAGATGGAGATCCTGCGCACGGAGTATTGGGATTACTGTCCGCAGCACGTGCTGGATACAGTATTTGATGGGAACTTCCCGGGCTACGACCTGGAGCACGCGGCGCTGATTGAAACCTCCATGATGCTGTACTGGCAGCCAGAACTGGTCAGGGTTGATGCGATTCCACAAAATGACCAGGCGGACTTCGACATTTTTGACCGATACCCACAGGACGGTAAAGGAGTCCCGGCATCGGGTGTGTTGGCTCCAGCGCGTGGAGCCAGTTACGACAAGGGCCAACTGATTATTGAGAATACCGTCGCGGAGATTGCCAGGGCTTTAGCGGCGCACTTTGGGTTGGTGATCTAACGCCGTTTTGCGGCACCGTCAGCAGTCATCACCAGAGCGATCACTGTCCCGTTCAGCGGGACAACTGCTGGCGCCAGTATGCTGTTCCGCTTTCGACCAGGCGTCCATTGTCGATTCCAGTTCTGATTTCGTACTCTCCAGGTAACGCTGTCTTGCAATCCCCAGTTCCCGGCTCCACTCCAACAGTGCGTCTGATGCTCTGCTGTGTAATTCCGGGCTCAGGGAATACTGTAGTTGACGCACCATTGCCTGATGCACAACAGTATCGTGCCACGCCCCCAGTTGCGACTGCAGTCGCTTGCACTGTTGCAACTCTGTTGCGACATCGAGACCGCGTGCGTCCTTCGGTGTAATGTCGAGCATATAGCGCAGGTCCTTGCAAGCGATGCGGAGTTTGTGCCAGTGCCTGGGATCATTTGTGGACCTTGCGCGGCTTGCTCTGGTTGCGACTCGCTCTTTCGACCGCGACAGCGCTTCAAGCCGCTTCCGCGCACTGTCGCCGCCAGTGTGTTTTCGAATGTACCTGTCCACTTTTTTTATTTCGGGAGACCATTGTTCTTCCTGAAGCATGCGCAGTACAGGTTCGTGCGCGTCAGATTGCCGCGCTTGCAGGCACTGTTGCAGAAGCGCAAGATCGCCCGGTTCAATAGTGCGCTGTGCGTTTGCCACGAGGGTATCCCAGTCCCGCGCCGCACTGGTGGCATCGGCGAGTTTGCCCAGGTCGCATCGCAACCGGCGCGCCTTCTTGCCTGTTTTTTGTTTAAGAAAGCCGCGTAGACGGCGCAGTTCAATTCTCAGTTGATGCAGCTCTTCTTCATCGTATCGTCGCAACAGGGCTCGACGCTTTTTGCGCAGCTTCCGGATCGACTTTTTCAGCTGTTTTCTCATGAATTGATCCCTGGCTCGTAAACAAGTAGCGGTATGTTGTCAGCGATCGAAGTCGGTGGGTTCGAGAATCATTGCACTTCGATACAGATATTGTGCATGGTCGAGTGGTCGACACTGGATACCATCTCTTGTCATGCAACAAAAACGGTGTTCGACGCTTTTGCCAACAAGGTTAGTATGAATTAAACTTCCGCCGCCGTCATATTGATGGTGATCCGGCGACAGAGAGAGTCGCTATTTTTTTACCCGCCAGGGTTCCAACCCCAAGAGAAAGGATTCCGCATGAAATCCCTAGTTATTCTAACATCCGCAGTCATCGTCAGCAGTTGTGCCACCGTCTTTCGAGGCAGTAGTGAGATGATTTCCTTCACATCAAATCCTTCGGGTGCAGACGTCAGACTGTCTACGGGGCAGTTCTGTATTACGCCGTGTTCACTGGACGTGACGCGCAAGGGCGATATCGATGTCACGATGGAGAAATATGGCTACAAGGCACACAAAACGGCTATCCCCGCAACCATCGATGGCGGCGCGGTGGCGGGCTTCACCGCGTTCAACTTTGTGATGATTCCTATTGTCAATGATGTGGTGGATTACAATACTAGAGCGAATTACTCAAGAAAACCCAACCCGTTTCATCTGGAGATGATTGCTGTTGATACCTTGGAAGAATATCCCACACTGCCAGCGGTAGAGTCAGATGTGCCGGTCGAGGCGCAGCAGCCCCCCGTTGTGGCTGTTGGCGACGCCGTGTCTGCTGACTCGGCGTCTGTAACCGCGGCTTCCACTGCACCTGACAACACAACAGCGGTCGAATAGCTGTTGGCACAGGATAGGTCTGGTGGTTGGTGCGCGAACGTTTGCGCTCGGTCACCGGGCTGTACACATGCAGACTATCTACTACCGCCTTATCGCGGCACGGCGCCGGCCAATTGCTCTTGCAGGTTGAGTAAATCTGCGAGCGCTCTTTTGGTGAGAGGATCGGTATCGAAGATCGCCTCATGCAGCGGCGCCAATGTCAGATAGCCCAATAGCATGCTGTGAAACGCCATCACCGACGCCGGAGTGAAGCCGGGGGTTGCTGCGGCTATCTCAGCGCGGGTCACGCTGAAAAACGGGCGATACCAGCGTTCCACCAGCAGCGCGAGGTCCTCGCCTCCGGAGAGGGTGGCATGCGCGACGATGCGTGAAATATTGGGGTTGGCCAGATGCAGTTGCATGATATGTAACTGGCTGCCGCGCAAGTCATCGGTATCAGTCAACAGTGCGCTGAAGGGCGAGAACAATCGCTGCAGTACTTCTTCGAACAGTGCGCGTTTACTGGCGAAGTGCTTGTATAAAGCGGGCCCCTTCACTCCGACCCTGGCCGCAACATTTTTTATTGTCGTCGCCTGATAGCCCTGTTTCGCAAACAATGACTCTGCAGCGTCCAGAATCAGATCCCGTGTGGTGCGTTTTGTTGCTCCGGCGGCCATTGACTGAACTCCTGTTTATCGGTAGGTTAACGGTTGTTAACCAATAACTCAACAAGGGTGCCATCAATGAACGCGATTGCTAAAAGCGCAGGCCTGCAAATGGCCCAATCACTCGAATCGATAGTACTGCAGGAGGCTGGCGCCTCAGAAAAAAATCGTACGCTCACGCAACCTCTGGTCGATGCCCTGTGGGACAGCGGGCTGATGCAGTTCATGAACCCCGCTGTGGCCGGCGGACACGAACCGGGCTTCGCCGAGCTGATAGAGACCTGGATTGAGATGGCGCGGCAGGATGGTTCGCTGGGATGGATTGGTATCGCCAATATCCCCTCGTCCTGCTTCGCCGCGGCGTATTTACCCGATGCAGGGTTTGAAGCGGTGTTCAGCGCCAACAACAACCGCGTGACCATGGGTGGCCAGTTCTTCCCCAACGGCACCGGCGATAAAGTGGAGGGCGGTTACAAGGTTACCGGTGCATGGCAGTTTGGCAGTGGCACCGGTCACTCGGAGTATGTCTGTGCCGGTTTTCTGCCGATGGATAATGGCGAGATGGTGATGCTCGACGAGGCGATGCCGCTGATGATGGTCGCTATTGTGCCCCGGGATCAGGTGACCTTCACTGATGGCTGGCATGTACAGGGACTGAAGGGCACCGGAAGTTTTGATTACAACCTGCAGGAGGTGTTTGTCCCGGACAGTCACACCTACCCGTTGATGACGCGTGAGCCACTGCGCGGAGGCCACATCTATCGGTTCGGTGTCATGCCGCTGACCGGTTGTGGTCACGCCGCGTGGGCGCTGGGCGTGGCGCGCAGTGCGATAGACGACGTGCGGGAACTGGCGATTTCCAAGACACGTATGGGTGAATCGAGCTCACTCGCGCATCGCCCGACCTTCCAGCGCAATCTGGCGCATCACGAGGCGATGTGGCGAGCGGCCCATCGGCTGGTCGTCGATACCTTTACCGGCTTTGAAGCACAAGTGGCAGAGGGTGCAGTAGTGACCCCGGCGATGCGCTGCGATATGCGTCTTGCAGCGACCTATGCAACCGAAGCCTGCCGCGAAATCGTGCAGTGGGCACACCTGGCAGCAGGGACGACTTCCATCCGCGAAGGTAACCGTCTTGAGCGGGCATTCCGCGACATGTACACCGGCACACAGCACGCATTCATCAGTGAAAACACCTATATAGAGGCGGGCAAATTATTGTTGGGACTGAGCGACGACAGTCCAGCACTGTAGTGCCCGCTGGCGAATACGTTGTCACACTGCTAACAATTCAGGAAACATCCCATGAATGAATTTAAAGATAAGACCGCTGTTGTCACTGGCGGTGCCAGCGGCATCGGCAGGGCACTGGGCGAGTTGTTTTTGGCCAGGGGCATGAATGTGGTGCTGGCCGATATCGAACAGAGTGCACTGGATGCCACAGTTGCAGCGCTGGCCGCCGCTGGTGGCAATTGTATTGGTGTGGTCACAGACGTCTCCAGGGCCGAGGACGTGCAAAAACTTGCCGACACGGCGCTGGCTGAGTTTGGCGCGATACACATCGCCTGTAACAATGCTGGTGTATTTGCCGGTGGCTTGCTCTGGGAGCAGAGCCTGGCCGACTACCAGTGGCAGTTGGACGTCAACGTCTGGGGCGTGATACATGGCATCCGTACGTTTGTGCCGATTATGGCGGCGCAGGACAGTGAATGTCATATCGTGAATACCGCCTCGATGGCAGCTGTGACGGCGATGCCATATTCCGGGATTTACCATATGACCAAGCACGCTGTGCTGAGTGTGAGTGAATCGCTGTATCATGAACTCGCGTTTCACGTGCCCAATGTGAAAGTGTCTGTGCTGTGTCCCGAGGCAATCAATACCGGTATTGCCGCATCGGAGCGCAACCGCCCCGAAAGTTACAGCAGAGACGGCGATATTGTGGCGTCGGATGCCCGCTCGCTCGTATCGCAGGCACTGGCCGAGAGTGTTGCCAGCGGCTTGGGTCCCGAAGTGATGGCGCAGCGTGTGTTAGACGCTATCGTCGAGGAGCGTTTCTATATCCTGTCGGAGGAAGCATGGCGCGAGGCCGCAAACGTGCGCCTTGAGGATGTCCGTCTGGGGCGCAATCCCACCTTCTCGCCCCCCGTCAATCTTTAGTACCGCAGCGATTACTCACTGGGAGATCTCTCTATGCCAGGTTCAGCACAGCCCGTTTTTTCCATCCCCGATGATGATGCACTGATCGCGAGGTCACTGCAGGACGCCAGCATCCCCACCTTGATCATGAGTATGGTGCATATGACGGGCGACGCGAGTTTGCTGGACAGTGCGATACGCCCGGCTGGCGTCTACATCAATGAGTATCAGGGCTATATGTCAGAGGAGGACAAGGCTGCTGTGCGGTCGCAGGCGCTGGAAGTTATCAAGGCCTTTCGTGACGGTGGCTGCCAGCTGCCGCCGCCGCCGACGCCCGAGACCATCCACCGCATGATGAATTTCCTGGTGGCCAGTGAGGTGCCCGACGATTACGTGCCGATGATGCTGGAGGAGATGGAGCTGGACGGCAGCGACGCACGCAGTGATGCATGGGGTAAGGAAGTGCCAGTGGAGCGACGCACGCAGCACAAGGTGGTCGTTATCGGTGGTGGCATGTCGGGTGTGCTGGCGGCTTATCGCTTGCAGGAGGCGAAAATCCCGTATGTTGTGATTGAGAAAAACGCCTCGGTCGGCGGCACCTGGTTTGAGAATCGCTATCCAGGCGCACGAGTTGACGTCGGCAATCATCTGTACAGCTACTCCTTCGAGCCCGCGCATCACTGGAGCCAGTATTTCTCGCAGCAGAAGGAGCTGCAGGAGTATTTTGAAGGCGTTGTGCAGCATCACCACCTGCGGGAGCATTTCCGTTTCGAGACAGAGGTGACTGCTGCTGTGTTTGATGACAAAACCGGGCTGTGGACGGTCGATACCATCGATAAGCACGGTGTGCGTGAGCAGTA
>CAXBLZ010000104.1:0-11210 GCA_963976735.1 uncultured Halioglobus sp. | reverse complement strand
GCTAGCCGTTCGAACACTAGTAGCGCCTCTCCTGATTACTCTGGCACTGTTTCGACACGGCGATGCAACCGCTGCCGCATTTGCTATTGTTGAAAACAGTGCCAGTGGCCAGGGTATGGCCTTCGCCGGCGGTGGTGCGATCGCCGAAGATGCCAGTGCGGTGTGGTTTAACCCCGCCGGGATTGTCAGGCTGGACGATCAGTATCAACTTACCGCCAGTTATATTCACCCCTCCTTCACCTACAGCGATCGTGGCTCAGTACAGGAAACGCCGCTCGGCAATTTTCCGCTGTTGCCAGGCAGTGAGGCAAATCTCGATAACGATATCGAGGACGTGGTGCCTACGTTTTTTGCAGTACACGCTCTGACTGACGATGTGTATCTCGGGCTGGGTATCAATGCACCTTTTGGGCTTACCTCCAAGTACGACCGCACCTGGATAGGAAGGTATCAGGCGGTGAAATCCGCATTGAAAACGGTGAATGTGAATCCTGTGGTCGCGTGGCAGCCAACTCCGAACTGGTCTATAGGCGGCGGAATCAGCATTAACTATATCGACGTTGAGTTAAGCAATGCACTTGATTTCGCCACTGTTTGCGCCGCCGCGATTGTCGCCATTTGTCCCAACGGCGCGTTGCCGGGCCAGGGCGGTTTCGACGGATTTGTGCGCAATAAAGGCGATGATGTTAGCCTGGGGGCAAATATCGGCCTGATGTGGTTTTCCGATGTGACGCGAGTCAGCCTGAGCTGGCGTTCTGAGATCAAACATCAGCTCAAGGGCGATGCAACGTTTACTCAGCCGACGACGCTCGGCGGCTTTGCCGCGCTGCCCGAACCGCTGGGCAGCGAGCTCGGCGCCACGTTTACCGATACCAGTATTAGCGCCGATGTCACACTGCCGGATTCGGTATCATTCGCGGTTTTTCACCAGCTCACATCCGACTGGAGTATCACTACAGATATCACATGGACAGATTGGGCTGATATTCAGGCGATTGAAATCGAGTTCGACAACCCGCTGACCCCGACGGGAGTCGAGGCGCTGGGTTTCAGCTCCTCGTGGCGATATGCGCTGGGTGTGCAGTATCGGGCCAATCAGCAGTGGACGCTGCGCACAGGTGCTGCCTTTGACGAATCGCCAACCCCCAACGCGCAGTTGCGCTCGGCCCGTTTGCCGGATGCCGACCGCACCTGGCTGTCGCTCGGTTTCAGTTATCAGGTGAATAGACGCTACAGCGTCGATTTTGGTTACTCACACCTGCTTGTAGACGATGTGGATATTAACCGGCTGGGAGGGACAGAGAACCTGTTACTTGGTCAGTACCAGTCATCGGTGAACATCGTCAGCCTGCAATTAACCGGTAAATTTTAGCACCGGATTGAGCAGAGCCTTCTCTTGAATGTAGTGACCTTGGTTGCAAGATTTACAAGCCTCAAGGAAAGGCCTACAAACCGCGCGGCCGCGTACCGTCTTCAGCTACCGCTGTTGTCTGATCCTCACACGGATGTAACAGCACGCAACGTGTAACAGGCTTTGTTGATTCGCTTTGGGACTAGCGGGCAAACGTTCTGTAGTCATTGTTCCGAAACACTGTGCTTTAGCAGCGCGTGACTGGCATACGATTTGCATTCTCGATTAGTACAGGAAAGTCCTCGCAACGAGGAATTTGCCTATGAAAATGAAGGAGGAAAACACAATGACCGACATGAGAGTAGAACAGGTGATGTCAAAAGACGCTACATTCATCGCGGGTGATACCAATATCAGGGATGCCGCCGTCAAGATGGGCGAGCTGAACTGTGGCTTCCTGCCGATTGCAGACGATGGCAAAGACAAGCTGCTGGGCGTCGTTACCGATCGCGATATCGCCCTGCGCGGTGTTGCCGAAGGCAAGGATCCCCTTAAGACAACTGTGAATGACGTTAAATCCGATGGCATCCTGTACTGTTTTCAGGGTGATTCGATCGAAAAGGCTGCCCGCAGTATGCGCGACCAGAAGGTCTATCGACTTGTGGTGCTCGACGGCGAGGATTCCAAACGGTTTTGTGGTGTGATCTCTCTGAACGATATCGTTCGCCATCAAGAGGAGGGAATGGCTGCCAGGGCGGCGCAGGGCATTGCCAACTGACACCAGGCTCCCCGCATGCACGAGAGCTGCATCGAGCAGCTCTCGGCGCCAGACACATGATTGAAGGAGATATTTGCAAATGACCCGCGACGTTTATCTCGTTGATGGCGCCCGAACCCCGTTTCTTAAAGCTCGGCAGGGTCCAGGTCCATTCACGCCTGTCGATCTGGCCGTTCAATGTGGCCGACCCCTGTTGATGCGTCAACCATTCGGTCTCGACGCCGTGGACCTGTTGATACTGGGCTGTGTAAACGTGGTGCCGGAAGAGATGAACCCCGCCCGGGTTGCTGCGCTGCGACTTGGCCTCCCATCTTCGGCAACACCTGAAGAGCCTCGCCGGCGGACGCTCGGACATCAATCATGTGCATGTCGTTGGCGCAGGTGTGATGGGTGGGAGCATCGCGGCATGGTGTGCTATCAAAGGCTTGAATGTCACACTGTTTGATACCTTTGCGCAGACCCTTGGCTATGACCGCGTAGCAGACACGTTAACGGCGTTAAGCGATACCTACGGGGATCGCTTCAGCCCAGACAAGGGCTGGCAACAGGCGTCTTGATAGCAGTTCCCTCTGTAGTTCTCTGGATAGACGAGTGGTTGGCGCCCGGCTGGCTTTCAAGCCTGTAGCCGACGCGATTACCCTGCGCCAGCCTGTGCTTTCCCGTCGGGAAAAACGACGGCGCCGCTCGGCGTGAACAAGGGCTCGTCGCGAAACACCAGATGCAATCGGTCAAGTGTGAAGTCGTCGTTAAACACCAGGAGCACCCGCCCGCTGAGGTAGGGGGATATTGCGGCCAGAAATCGAAATACAATTTCCCGATTCGCCTGACGCGTGTAAAGTATCAAGTCAGCCGCCACATTTTCTTTTGCCCGGGTGTCGGCCACAGACGCATCCGGATGTCCAGAAAGTTGCTCGCTTGCGAGCATGTCCGCCAGCGCCGCCACTGCCTTGTCGCGGTTTTTTGACCCGGGTACAGCAGAGACGTTGATCGCCGGAGCCATTTGCCTGAAATCGGTCCGGAAACGTCGAAGATTCTCTCCCATTCGCTGGTACAGCTGTTCATCAGGTGGTGTGAATTGTGTGGTGAGGCTTGCAGCTGTGGCTGTGGACGCCGGTGCTGAACCAATTGACACCAGTTCCGTGTCAGGCGAGGGCTTCGCGAGCACTTTGGGCTGGGCGGGATCATCATCGGCCGAGCCGAACAGGAGCAGCAACAGGCCGATAAACAGGGCCAGAGGCACTATCAACCAGGCGATACCTGCGTAGTTGGGGATGAATCGTTTAGGGCGAGATGTTTGCATAAGCGTTGACCTTCTTTGATTGCCTTGGTGTCGAGCACAGATGAGAGCGTCTGGTCGGCAACGAAACGTGGCTCTTGATACAGTTAGCATGCATATTGCGTACCGCTATTTACTCGAGCATAACCCTAAGCGTAGTGCATACAGGGCCGATTTGTAGAAATTGCAAATTGTGGAAGAATCTACACGTATACCCCGGCTGTTTCTGCAAGTGTGGTTGTTGAGCGCGCAGCTGCTAGAGACAATCCATTTTCGCTGCAGCCCCTGATAGTGCTAGCGCGTTTTTTGGGCATGCGCTGCAACACAACGATTTATGCTGCCCAGCCGGCATATCAACGCGGTGGCATACATATTGCTGTCATTTGTTAACATGAGCGCATCCAGGCCAGCGCGTTTAGAACGACAGGAGGTACGTACATGTATTGCCGGGTATCGGATCTGAAGAACCTGACCATTCACTCGTTGGACGGTGACATAGGTCGCTGTCGCGATTTTCTTTTCGACGATGAGCACTGGACGGTTCGCTATCTCGAGGTAAATACCAGTCGTTGGTTAATGGGGAGGCGAGTCCTGGTGTCTCCTGCTGTGGTAGGTGTACCGGATATTGACAGTAAACGCCTGTCAGTGGAACTCACCAAAGAGGCGATAGAAAGCGCGCCCGGGCTGGAAAAGGATCAACCTGTATCGCGCCAGTACGAGGCAGAGTTTTCGCGCCACTACGGTCAGATGTACTACTGGTGGGGATTGGGTTTGTGGGGCGCAGGGCCCGTTCCCGGAGATATTCTGATACCCGACGAAGCGAATGTATCAGCGCAACAAAGCGACGATGAGACAGATCAAGACAATTCTATTGAGAAAAACAATCACTTGCGTTCAGCAAAGGAAGTCATTGGTTACACGACGCATGCCATCGACGGCAGCCTCGGTGAAGTGAACGACTTCATTGTAGATACGCGGACCTGGCGCATAAGTTTTGCAGTGTTGGACACCAGGCGCTGGTTGCCTGGGCGCAAGGTTATGTTACCGGTAGCATGGGTGTCAGGCATTTCCTGGGCCGAGCGGACATTTGATGTCGATGTAACAAGCGCAGCTTTGGAATCTGCGCCGACTCTGGAGGAGCCACTCACGATTGAGGGCATTAAGGCATTCTACTCTCACTTTGGACGGCAAGAAAAAGCAACCCAGAGTGAGTAGCGGGTCTTTTTTGGCGACACGAGTACATTCTCTACTTATGCGTTTAAGGCGTCGCCCAACAGTTGGCTGAGGCGTTTTAATGCTTTGCCCTTGTTACTGATTTTCCAGGCTATATAGCGTTCCAGATTATCGGTTGTTGCCACTTCTGTAGTCAGCTCGATCAGCGCACCGCTGTCCAGGTGCGACTGAATCAGTTTGCGCGGCAGGTGACCGACCCCCAATCCCGCCAGTTGCGACTGGATTTTCTGCGCCATGGTTTGCACATGGAGCACCTGTTTTCCTGTGGTTAAACCTGCAGTGCGCATGACATTGTGCCTGGCTGTATCATGGGTGACGATGCGTCGATAGTTAGGCAACTGCTCCATGACTGCCAGGGGGTCGCTGGCGAGGCGGCTGAGCGGGTGACTGCCGGCGACCACTAAAAGCATTTCCGCAGAGGAGACTGGCACCGCACGAAATCCCTTTTGCAGTGGTACCGGCGCGGGTGCTCCCACCAGTAAGTCAATAGCGTCCAACTCCAGTGCCTCCCAGCCGCCATTGAGCACGCATTCCTGGATATCGATTTCGAGACTGGGTTGTTCGTCCAGCAATTTGCCCAGGGCGTAAAAAACGGGTTCAGGCTCAGTCGTGGACTCGAGCCCGATGCGTAACCTGGGCTCCCAACCCGTGGCCAGTTCTTTCACCTGATCCGCCAGATACGCGGTAGCGCCGAGAATCTTGCGCCCTTCATCGAGCAGCAGTCTACCACTGGGGGTGAGCACCGAGCGTCGGCCCTGTCGTTGAAAAAGTGTCACGCCCAGTTGATCTTCCAACTTCTGGATAGTGTAGGACAGCGCGGACGTGGCTTTGCCAAGCTCCTCGGCGGCTTTGGCAAAGCTGCCGCGTCGTTCGATGGCGTCAATCGCTTGCAGTGCATCAAGGCTGATGGGGGAATTGCTCATGATCGGCTCCCTGGGACGATAAAGCGCCGCCATTGTTGTTCAAATTAATAGAACATTCTAGACGATAAATCGCTCTTATTTGCTGGGTGATGGAGAAATAAACTGTTGCTGTCAGTTCAACAAACCGATTGTTTTTATCTGGAGATGATTATGAAAACGTTATTGAAACAGTTCACCACTTCTGAAGCGGGCTTTGACACCCTGCCGTTACGTGCTGCCGCTGGCGTTGTTTTTACCGCTCACGGCGCCCAAAAACTGTTCGGCTGGTTTGGCGGCTATGGTCTGGAGGGTACCGCAGGTTGGATGGCGTCTATCGGTCTTGAGCCCGGCATGCTGATGGCGGCTCTGGCCGGCAGCGCTGAATTCTTTGGCGGTCTGGCCCTGATTGCCGGTTTTCTGGTGCGTCCGGCAGCCGTGGTGCTGGCGTTGACCATGGTGGTGGCGATTGTCACAGTGCATCTGGCAAATGGCCTGTTCATGGCGAACAACGGTTATGAGTTTGGCCTGGTATTACTGGCAGTCAGCGTCAGTTTGGTGATTCGCGGTGCAGGGAGTGTAAGTGCCGATCGGGTCATCAGCACCAGGTTAAGCCAGTAAAAATCGCGATTAGTACCGTGAGCTTTCACTGTTGGGAAGCCGCGGATCAATTTTGAGTATCGAGCACGCGCCTTTCCTCGACATACGGAGGGCCGCGGCAACAATAGAGGAGTAGTCGCTATGGGTTTAATACAAAACGGTCAATGGGTGGATCAGTGGTATGACACGGGTGCAAGCGGCGGTGAATTTCGTCGCCAGGACAGTCGCTTTCGCAGTTGGGTGACGGCTGACGGTGCTGCAGGGCCCACCGGCAGTGCCGGATTCAAGGCGGAACCAGGGCGCTACCATTTGTATGTATCGCTGGCTTGCCCCTGGGCGCATCGCACCCTTATTTTTCGTCAACTGAAGGACCTGCAGGATTTGGTAGATGTGACAGTGGTCGAGCCATTGATGCTGGCCAATGGCTGGGAGTTGAAAAACGATCAATACAATCTGGACTATATGTACCAGCTGTATTTGAAGGCAGACCGGGAGTACGAAGGGCGGGTCACCGTGCCGGTATTATGGGACAAGCAGACACAGTCCATTGTCAGCAATGAATCGGCAGATATTATCCGTATGTTTAATAGCGCGTTTAATGAATTCACCGGGAATGACACGGACTATTATCCCGTTGCGTTACGGGAGCAAATAGACACCATTAACGACCGAGTTTACGATGCCATCAACAATGGCGTTTATCGGGCTGGCTTTGCCACGACTCAGCCGGCCTACGAAGAGGCGTATTACAAACTGTTTGATGCGCTGGACTGGGTGGAGGCGATCCTGAGCCGGCAGCGTTACCTGGCCGGCACCCAACTGACGGAGGCCGATTGGCGCTTGTTCACTACCTTGATTCGCTTCGATGCAGTGTACTACGGGCACTTCAAGACCAACCGCCAGCGTATCGACGACTATCCGGCAATCCGTGATTACCTCCGTGAGCTTTACCAGCACCCGGGTGTGGCGCAGACGGTGAATTTTGATCACATCAAGCGTCACTATTACGGGAGCCATGTCACTATTAACCCCACCCAGGTGGTGCCGTTGGGGCCTGATCAGGATTTTACGCTACCCCATAACCGCGCTCAGCTTGACTGAAAAATAATTGGGGTCAGAGTAAAAACTCGTGTGCAGGGTGCGCGGTGATCCGGGCCGCTATAAATCGGCGGAAAATTGAATGTGAATCTCTACCAGCGAGGAGTAGTTGTTTGCAGTTATTACTCTGACCCCAAATATCTGGTTTTATCAGAGAAGAGTGGCCTGCCGGGCACCATTCACAGTATGGCCTTTGAGCATGATGACGGCGGGCATGGCTGGGTCATTGTGCTTCCGATAGATGACTACTCAGTAAAACTGACTGGGTATGCCACGGGGCCATACACGTTGACCATGACTAAATACAGCGATCAGGGAGAACCGGAACAGACGGTGATTGAGGGCTATACAGAGGCCGGCGTGGTGGAGACTTTTGCACTTGCGGGTGCGGCACCCGAACCAACGCCCACGCCAACGCCGGCGCCAACACCTGAGCCAGTGCCATCGGATATTGGGTCCGGTGACGACGGTGGAGGCGGAGGCAGCATTGGCCTGCCCACACTGCTGGCCTTGATGATGCTCAGCCTGTGGGTACGGCGGCGAGCAGTGAGGAATTAGAGAGGAACTCTTACGCAGCCAGACAATCCCGGCTCCCTGTCGATGCTGCTTCAGTAGCCGGTCTACCGCGGGGCGGTGCCGGGAAACGAGTTGGTCAATGTCGCATCAGCTAAGGGAGACCACGATAACAGACGAGGACACCTCAAACCTCAGGACGAGGCGTGTACAGGGTCCTGTTGGGAGTTATCAAAGATCACCACGTGTTGCAGGTTGAAGCGGACGGGTAACGGCTGACCGGGGTTGATTTCCACATGGCTGGGCGTGAGGCAGGGCACCCGCTGACCATCGGGTAGCGCAAGCTCGTATAGATAGTGTGCACCCCGAAAAGACTTGCTCACCACCGGGAGACGCAACGCGCTGCCCTCATCGTGCTCGATGTCGTCCGGGCGCACCAGCAGGCGCAGTGTCTGTCCCGCCTGCCAGTGACGATGTCCCCTATCCAGCCTGCCCAGGCCGTCATTCAACACGCCAGCCGCATCCACGGACACCGTAATGATATTGCCCTGGCCAATGAACTCCGCGACAAATTCGCTGCCCGGTTTGTGGTACAGGTTATAGGGCGTATCGAGTTGCACCACACGGCCCTGGCGCAGCAGCGCGATCCGGTCGGCCATGGCGAACGCTTCGTGCTGGTCGTGGGTCACGAGTATGGCGGTGACGCCGTTGCGTTTTAGCAGTTCGCGCACTTCTGCGGCTAACTGTCCGCGCAGTTCGCTGTCCAGGCTGGAAAACGGCTCATCGAGCAGCAGTATTTCCGGGTGAGGTGCCAGTGCCCGGGCCAGCGCCACTCGCTGTTGCTGGCCTCCGGACAGTTCGTGGGGATACGCGCTGGCATAGGTTTCGAGTTCCACCAGCGCGAGCATTTCGCGCACCCGCTGTGCCCGTGCCGTGCGATCCATGCTGTCGAGACCAAACGCGATATTGCGCTGTACATCCAGGTGCGGGAACAGCGCGAAGTCCTGAAACACCATGCCGACCTTGCGCTGCTCTGGTGGCAACTGTGCACCGGCGCGACTTATGGTTTCGCCGCGCAGGGTAATGCTGCCGGTCGAAATCTGCTCAAAGCCGGCAATCGCGCGCAGCAGGGTGGTTTTGCCGCATCCGGAGGGGCCCAGCAAACAGCCGATCTGCCCCTGTTCAAGACTGAACGAGACATCCACAGCGGCAGGAAAAGCGTTGTAATTAACAGATACCTGTTGCAGCGCCAGTTGGCTGGTCATGCGCGTCCTTGGGTGTGGGTGCGGGTCATGAGGATAACAGGCAGCAGGCCAATCAGCACAATTGCCAGTGCCGGTAGTGCCGCGTCCGCAAGCCGTTCGTCGGAGGCGAGTTCATAGGTGCGTACCGCCAGTGTGTTGAAATTGAAAGGGCGCAGGATAAGCGTGGTGGGCAGTTCCTTCAATACATCGACAAAGACCAGCAGCAGGGCGGTGACCAGCGAGCCACGCAGCATCGGCATGTGAATGCGCTGCAGTACCTGCACAGGACGTTTGCCCAGAGAGCGGGCGGATTCATCAATGCTGGGGCGAATGCGTGCCAGCCCGGATTCCACTGATTGCAGCGACACCGAGAGAAAACGCACCACATAGGCAAATACCAGTGCGACCAGAGTGCCACTGAGAAGCAGGCCGGTGGAGACATCAAAATACTCGCGCATCATCGCGTCAACGTGATTGTCCGTCCAAGCAAAGGGGATCAGCACTCCCACGGCAATCACAGTGCCGGGCACCGCGTAACCCATGGATGATACCCTCGCCGCCTGGTGTTCCAGTTGCCCCGGATGCAGGCGTTTGCCGTAGCCGAGCAGCAGTGCAATCACCAGGCAGCAAACAGAGGCAATCGCCGCCAGCGTAAAGCTGCTGCCCACCAGCGCCAGGAATGCCGCGACGTCGGTATCGCCGAGGCGGTCACTGGCCCAGGCTGCCAGTTGCGCGGCGGGCAACGCAAAGCCCGCAGTTACAATCAGCAGGGCCAGCGCAAATGCGCACCAGCCGCGCCATCCCCGCAACGCAATGCGCGTGGGTTTTTGCTGGGCACCGCTGTGGTGAAAGCGCAGACGACGGCGCGAGTATTGTTCCAGCGTAAACAGGATAAATACGAACAGCAACAGAAAAGCTGCCAGCTGTGCCGCGGTTTGCAGCTCACCCAGTCCGTACCAGGTACGAAATATGCCCGTGGTGAAGACACTGACGCCGAAGTAATCCACCGTGCCGAAATCGGCCAGCGTTTCCATCAACACCAGACTGATACCGGCGACAATGGCTGGTCGAGCCATTGGCAGCGCCACCAGAAACAGGGTTTTCCAGGGGCCTTTGCCCAGGCTGCGGCTGGCCTCGAGTACCGCCGTCGATTGTTCGCTAAACGCCACCCTCACCAACAGGTAGACGTAGGGGTACAGCACCAGCGACAGCATGCAGATAGCGCCGCCGAGTGAGCGAATCTCGGGGAAATAGTAGTCGCCATAGCCCCAGCCGAATTGTGCGCGCAGGGCGCTCTGCAGCGGCCCGGAGAAATCGAGCATGCCGGTGTAAGTGTAGGCGATGATGTAGGCTGGCATCGCCATCGGCAGTAACAGCGCCCAGTTGAACAGTCTGCGGCCGGGGAAATCGCACATCGCGGTTAACCAGGCAGCGCTGACGCCCAATAGCAGGGTGCCAACACCAACGCCGAGCATCATTAATAGTGAATTGACGACATAGTCCTGTAGCACCGTATCCAGCAAGTGTCGCCAGACCGGGCTGAAACCCTGGAACAGACTGGCGACGATGACCAGGACCGGTACGGCAATCAGGCAGGCTGTCAGTAACATGAGGGCGCGCCAGCCAAAGCTGCCGCGCCCGCGAGGCAATGCCGGTGTTAAGGGTGTTGCTGAGCCTATTTCCAATTCGCCCGATCCATTGCCATGACTGCCTGCGCATTCAAGCGCCCCAGCTCTGTCACGTCAACTGAATCGGCTTTAAAATCGCCCCAGGATTCTAGCAGGGCACTGGGCTCAATACCTTTGCTGGCCGGGTACTCATTGTTGGCTTCAGCGTACCAGCTCTGTGCCTCGGGCCCGGCCAGAAACTCAATAAGTGCAGTGGCCTCGGCGACATTGTTCGCGGATTTGGTGACACCGGCACCACTGACGTTGATATGGGTACCGCGGCCGTCCTGATTGGGGAAGAATACTGCCACTGCACCGGCGGCGGTCTTTTCTTCTTCATCGTCGCTCTGCAGCATGGCGCCGTAGTAGTAGCTGTTGACCAGGGCCAGATCACACTGGCCAGTGGCGAGCGCCTTGATCTGGTCCCGGTCGCCACCCTGGGGTGGGCGTGCGAAATTCGCGACCAGACCCTTTGCCCACGCTTCTGTGGCGGCTTCTCCCTGCGTTGAAATCATGCTGGCAACCAGCGACTGGTTGTAGATGTTGCCCGA
>CAXBLZ010000103.1:0-11620 GCA_963976735.1 uncultured Halioglobus sp. | reverse complement strand
GAGGCGCTTTTTCTCCTCGAGTTCTGCCTTGAGTCGCGCGTCTTCCTCGGCCGCGAGGCGTTTCTGCTCCTCGAGTTCTGCCTTGCGCCGAGCTGCTTCCTCGGCCTTCTTGCGTGCTTTTGCGGCTTTTTCCTGCAGGCGACGGGCCTTGCGTTGAGCGGCTTCTTCTGCGGCTTTGCGTTTGGCGGCCGCCCTGAGTGCCTTTTTCCTGGCCGCTTCTGCCTCTTCATGGCGTTTGCGTTCAGCCGCCTCGGCGGCTTTTTGCGCCGCTTCTTCTGCGGCCCGTCGCGCCCGCTCCTGTTCAGCGAGGCGTTGCTGTTCTGCGAGCTCTGCGGCCACACGGGCCTTTTCTTCGGCGAGTTGTCGCTGGCGGGCTTGCAGCGCGGCGGTTTCCCGCGCAGCGGTCTCTGCCGCGAGGCGCTTTGCCTCGAGCTTGCGGGCTTTTATCTGTGCGGCTGCATCGGCGTCATTTGGTAGCCACTGGCTGCTGGTCTGGGCGGTGACAGCCTTCCTTCCCGTGTCCCGCGCGCTCGCCTTGTCCTTGACAGGTGTTTTAGGCGGTGCGGTATCGATGGTTTCATCTGCCGTGTCGGCAGTTGCCACTTTGACCAGTGTGGACGCGAGGCCCATGAGTTGGAGTTGGTAATATAACTCAGCGGCCTCCTTGCGTTCGAGGTTGCGCCGCAGGATGATCGTCTCGCCGCTGAAAAATTTCGCGAGTCGCGCCTGATCGTCGATGCCAAACTTGTCCGCGAATCGGAGCCTGGCCTGCTCGATATCTTCGCCGGCAAGAATCTCGCCGCTGAACGTGAGGTTAAATCTGTTCACCTCGCGCTTGATTTCCCCTGTGTACTTTTATCGTTTCTGGCAGGGAATGTACGAGTTTTTAGCCTGTATTACCAGCGCCGCGAACGTCGAATAGTTGGCGCGGAGTGAGCCACAGCCTGCGTGGCCGCTATTTTTCCCGCTGGCATCAGCATACTTCAAACGTCAGTCCGGCGCTGCGGGCGAGGCGCTGGCAGTAGTTTTCCCCCAGCGCCGAGGCCGGTGTCCAGAAACCGCCGCCCACGGTCAGTTCATCCCTGGCGAGACACACCGCAGCCTCAGCAAGCATTTTGGACGTCGATCCGTATCCCGGGTCCATATCGCCACAGACCTTTACCATGGTATCCATGCTGCGATCCTGCGGGTTGATCCCGAGGAAAAATAGCTCGTAATAGCCAGCTTCGCGCTGCTCCCGTGTCGGCCCCTCGCCGGGTTTGGGCAGGAAACGCTGCGCCAGCCTGCGCGTCGGCCCCAGCGCCAGCGCGACCATGCCGACAAGACCGGCGACACTGTTACGCGTGGCCTTGAATCGCGATGTTTCCAGCGTGGACTCGTCGTAGCGGAAATCTTCACCCCAGGGGAAGTTCAGCAGGGCATTGCTGCGACGCACCACACGGGTGTTGACTGCTGCCATGATGAAAGGTGATGTCCACTGCTTGAAATCTGCATCGTAGACTGCACTGCTCTGGTCCGGTCCGTCCAGGCCGGCCGGGGTGCCCTGCGGGTACAGTGAATACGGGTTGGCGACCTGCCGCCTGATCGATGCATCTCGACTCGCTTCCTCCATCATATTGAGTACACTGGCGATAGTGCCGCCACTGGCCGCCCCACGATTGCGTCCGACCCGCGCCTTAACCTGCGAGGCGTAGACGCCGTGGCGTTGGAACATCTGCTGCTGCAGATACCAGTTGCCCATATCAAACGGCACGGAATCGAAACCACAGGTATGTACAATACGTGCGCCAGTGGCCGCCGCGGTATCGTTGAATTGTGGGATGACCCGCGCCATCCACTGCACTTCGCCGGTGAGGTCGCAGTAGTCGGTGCCGGTTTCTGCGCAGGCGGCGACCAGCGGGGTGCCGTATTTCGCGTAGGGGCCGACGGTGGTGCAAACTACCCGCGTCTGCTGTGCCAGTCTGGTAAGGCTGTCGGCATCCTCGCTGTCGGCCAGCAGTATCGGCAGCTTGTCGCGCTGTGCTGCCGGCAGGCAGGCGTCTCTCACTGCATCGAGCTTGTTGCGATTGCGCCCGGCAATGGCCCAGCGCAAGTCGCCGTCCACGCCGTAGGTCTGCGCCAGATACTCCACCACCAGCTGGCCGGTAAAGCCAGTAGCGCCCCAGACAATTACATCGAATTCGCGTGTGCTCATAATACTGTCCTGGTGTATGCGGTTATCATTATAGGGATTAATGCCCGGCTGTCGCAGCCCTTTTTGAGGTCGCGCGCAACGTCACAACAGGTTATGCTTGCCCGCTTGCCAAAGTGCCACCGACTGCCGAGCGAATGACAGCCGATAAGCCTATCCACTACACGACTGCCTCACACCAATGCCTGCGCGCGCTCTCGACGCTGGTGTTTTTTGTATTGGCAGCCTGCGGCGAGCCCCCCTGGAATAATCCCAATCCCCCGGCACAGGACGACAAGATAACCTACCAGTCGATGATGTCGCCCGCGCCACCCAAACACCTGGATCCGGCGCTGTCCTATGCCACCGATGAATCGCTGTTCATTATGCAGATTTATGAGCCGCCAATGAGTTACCACTTTCTCAAGCGGCCATATGAATTGATCCCGGGGGCGCTGGAGGCGATGCCGCAGGTCAGCTATCTCGATGCCGAGGGACAGCCGGTGGCGGAGGACGACGCGGCGGTAGCCTTCACCCGCTACACACTGCGTTTGCGCGATGACCTGCGTTACCAACCGCACCCGGCGTTCGCGCTCGATGAGCGGCAGCAGCCGTTGTATCTGTTTGACAGCGCGATCGAGGGTGCGCCGTTCAAGCAGATACCCGATTTTCCGGTCACTGGTGATCGACCTGTGACCGCGGAGGATTACGCCTACGCGATCAAGCGGCTCGCCGATCCGGAGAATGCCTCCCCGATGCTGGGTTTTATGTCGCAGTACATTGTGGGTATGAAGGCGTTCTCCGAGCAACTGGCAGAGCTGTCCCGGGATGAATGGCTGAATCTCGACGATTACGCCATGGAGGGATTGGAGGTGGTGGATGATCTCACGCTGAATATCACCATCAAGGGCCGCTACCCGCAGTTCGTGTACTGGCTGGCAATGCCCTTTTTCTCCCCTGTTGCAATGGAGGTCGATCGCTTCTACCACAACCCCGGATTTGCCGATCGCAACCTCACGCTCGACTGGTGGCCGGTGGGTTCGGGGCCCTTCATGATGGTGAAGAATGATCCCAACAGCGAGATCGTGCTGGAGCGCAACCCCAACTACCACGAGGATTTTTTTCCGACGGAGGGCGCACCGGGAGACCGGGAGGCCGGCAACCTGGTCGATGCGGGCAAGCCGGTTCCCTTTATAGATCGCGCAGTATTTCGATTGGAAAAGTCAGGGCTGTCGCTGTGGACCAAATTCATGCAGGGCTATTACGACCGCTCGGGGGAGGTGCATTCCAATACCACGGGGGTGTTTGACCAGGCGTTCGTGGTGCGCCCCGATGGTGTCGAAATGTCACCCGAACTCGAGGCTCACAACATCACGATGTCACCGGATGTGAAGCCCGGTATCTACTATTACGGCTTTAATATGCGCGACCCTGTGGTGGGTGGTTACACCGAAGAAAAACGGAAATTGCGCCAGGCGCTGCAGATTGCCTTTTTGACCGAGGAGTACCTCAACGTTTTCTACAAGGGCAACGGGATTGCCGCGCAGAACCTGATTCCGCCCGGCATACCTGGTCATCTGGAGGGCGAGGCAGGAATGAACCCCTATGTTTACGACTGGGTTGATGGTGAGCCGCGGCGCAAATCCATTGAGTACGCCCGCCAACTGCTGGCTGAGGCGGGCTATCCCAATGGTCGCGACGCGCGCACCGGGGAGCCGCTGAAGATCTTTATCGATGTGCAGTCGCAGGCGGCCAGCAATACCTCCATGAACTGGATCGACCGCGTATTCTCCGATATCGGAGTGCAGGTGGAGTTTCGCCCGGCCGATTTCAATCGCACCCGCGAGAAACTGCTGACCGGAAACACGCAGATCTACTCGCACGGCTGGCTGGCCGACTATCCGGACCCTGAAAATTTCCTGTTCCTTTTGTATGGCCCCGAGAGTCCGCTGGAGTGCGCCTGCGATGGCGCCAACAACTCCAACTATGCCAGCGAAGAGTACGATGAGCTGTTTCGCCAGATGCGCGTGCTGCCGGCGGGGCCAGAGCGCGATGCACTGGTGGCGCGAATGGTGGAACTGTACCGTCGCGATGCGGTCTGGCTGTACGCCTTTTTCCCCAAAGAAATCTACCTGAACAACAGTTGGGTGCACAATAACAAGCGCCACGGTATCTCCAAGGCTACGCTCAAGTACACGCGGGTAGATCAAGAGGAGCGTGCCAGAATGCAGGCGCTGTGGAACCAGCCCGTGACGTGGCCGCTGTACGCTGCTGTGACGCTGCTGGTCAGCCTGTTACTGCCGGGTATCGTCGCCTACCGCCGACGACAGAACGCCACCGTCAGGCACAGGAGGGAACACTGATGCTCGCATACATCATCCGGCGACTCTTTTACGCGATACCGATTCTGGTAGGCGTCAACCTGTTGACGTTCACGCTGTTCTTTGTGGTGAACTCGCCGGACGATATGGCGGTATCGCAGCTGGGACAGAAGTATGTGACGCCGGAGGCTGTGCAGGCCTGGAAGCGCAAGAACGGTTACGATCTCCCCCTGTTTTATAACGCGCAGGAGCCCGGAGGCAGTGCGCTGACGGAAACAATCTTTTTTACCAAGTCGTTGAAGCTGTTCGCATTCGATTTTGGCCGTTCCGAAAGTGGTCGCGATATCACCACCGATGTCTCCACCCGGATGTGGCCCAGCCTGGCAGTGGCGCTGCCGACATTTGTGGTGGGCATCGGGGTCAATATCTGCGTGGCGCTGATGGTGGTGATGTTTCACGCCACGCGACTGGACCGCTGGGCGGTGTTTGGTTTCGTCGGGTTGATGTCTATTTCCTACCTGTTTTACATCATCGGCGGCCAGTACCTGGTGGCCAAGACATGGAAGTTGGTGCCTATCTCCGGTTTCCATGGTGAGATACAGCCCTGGAAGTTCCTGCTGTTGCCGGTGCTGGTCGGCGTGATTGCCGGTATCGGTGCGGGCGCGCGCTGGTATCGCACGCTGTTCCTGGAGGAGTCCAGCCAGGATTATGTGCGCACTGCCAGGGCCAAGGGCGCCAGTGAAATCCGCATTCTGTTCCGCCATATATTGCCCAATGCCCTGATACCGATCCTCACCGGCGTGGTGGTCGTCATTCCCACCCTGTTTATGGGCGGCCTGTTGATCGAATCCTTTTTCGGCATTCCCGGCCTCGGCAGCTATATGCTCGATGCGATCAACTCGCAGGACTTTGCCATCGTGCGTGCAATGGTGTTCATCGGATCCATTCTTTATATCGTGGGCCTGATACTCACCGATATCTCCTACACCTGGGCCGACCCCAGGTTGCGGCTGGATTAGCCTGTGAAGCCCTTACTGCTGTGGTCCGACCTGCTGATTTACCTGCTGGTCTTCGTGCTGTGCCTGTTTTTCCTGCGCCTGCGGCGCGATCCGCAGACACGCGAGCACTGGCGGCAGGTCTTCAGCACCCGGCTGGGCATGGTCACCATGACCCTGATCCTGGTGTATGTGGGTGTCGCACTGCTGGATTCGCTGCACTTTC
The DNA here is from genome assembly GCA_963976735.1 of uncultured Halioglobus sp. GTDB lineage: Bacteria > Pseudomonadota > Gammaproteobacteria > Pseudomonadales > Halieaceae > Marimicrobium. The sequence goes on along the minus strand of CAXBLZ010000103.1, from coordinate 5,908 downwards.
GCCGCGCCCTCGATCCGGTTGCCGGATCGCCGGCGGGCGAAGTCTTTTACAACAACAAGGTGACCAGCGTACTGGATGTGATGCTGGGCGGCATGGGTGAGCGCTTCGAGCGTACCTACTCCGCGCCGTTTGCACTGGACTCCTTCGAAAAGCAGGATATGAAGGACGATAACGGCGATACCTACCGGGATTTTCCGCCGCTGGAACACGCGGGGTTCCACCTCTCGCATCCCGAGCAGCGCTGGGCGGATGTGGCGGCCAAATCGGGCGTGGCTCTACTCTGGGGGGGATTGCTATCGATTCTCGTGGTCGGCGTCCAGTGGCTGTTCCTGCGCCGCAGCCCGTATCCGTGGTCCGCATCGTGGATCACACAGGCGGTGGTGATCTGCCTTGCTGTGTGGCTGGTCAGCATCAGTCGCTACTACCATGTCCTCGGCACCGACCTGGGCGGTGCCGACGTCGCCTACCAGAGTATCAAGGGGATTCGCACGGGTGTGTTGCTGGGCACGCTGGCCACGCTGATCATGCTGCCGATCGCAGTCACACTCGGCGTGATGGCGGGGTATTTCAAGGGCTGGGTGGATGATCTGGTGCAGTACCTGTACACCACGCTGAGCTCTATTCCAGGCATCCTGCTGATTGCCGCGTCCGTGTTGTTGTTCCAGGTCTACATCGATCTGCACCCGGATTTTTTCTCCGTCGGGCTGGAGAAGGCCGATGCGCGCTTTCTTGCCCTGTGTTTCATTCTCGGGGTGACGAGTTGGTCCTCGCTGTGTCGATTGATTCGCGCGGAGACACTGAAGATCAGTCAACTCGGTTACGTACAGGCGGCCCATGCGTTCGGGGTCAGCCACCAGCGCATACTGCTGCGCCACATCCTGCCCAATGTGACCCATATCATCCTCATCACCTTCGTACTGGATTTCAGCGCACTGGTACTGGCCGAGGCTGTGTTGTCCTACATCGGCGTGGGCATCGATCCGAGTATGGCCAGCTGGGGGAATATGATTAACGGCGCGCGCTCGGAACTGTCCCGCGAACCGGTGGTCTGGTGGACGCTGACCGGCGCTTTCTTCTTTATGTTTGTACTGGTACTGGCCGCCAACCTGTTTTCAGACCTGGTGCGCGACGCTTTTGATCCGCGTTCCGGTACCGGGAGGTCAGTCGCATGACCGTGACAACGCCGCCGGTGATGCAGGTGACGAACCTGAAAGTGGATGTCGCCGAGACCGGCGAAGCCATCCTCAAGGGTGTGAGCTTTGAGTTGCGCGCGGGTGAGATATTTGCCCTGGTCGGCGAGTCCGGCAGCGGCAAGTCCGTCACGTCGCTAGCCGCCATGCGCCTGTTACCTAATGCGCTTCGCATCACCGGGGGCGAGGTGCGTGTCGCAAGTGAGGATTTGTTCGATCTGTCCGAGGCGGACATGCAGTCCGTCCGCGGCGAGCGTGTGGCAATGATATTCCAGAACGCAATGAGCGCGCTGAATCCGGTGCAAACCGCGGGCGATCAGGTGGCAGAGACACTGCGCCTGCACACCCGGCTGTCGGGCGATGCGCTGCGAGAGCGTGTTGTGCAATTGTTTTCAGAAGTTGGTATCCAGGACGCCGCGGCGCGCTATGGATTCTACCCGCACCAGTTGTCCGGAGGACAGCAGCAGCGGGTCATGATAGCGATGGCACTGGCCTGCGAACCCGATATCCTGATCGCCGATGAGCCGACCACGGCGCTGGATGTCACCATTCAAGCGCAGGTGCTGGCGCTGATACGCGGGCTGACAAGATCGCGCCAGCTCGCCGTGCTGCTGATCACCCACGATATGGGCGTCGTCAAAAATACGGCCGACGAGGTGGCCGTGATGTACCGCGGCGAAATTATTGAACGCGCGCCGGTGGATGAATTCTTTCGCAACCCCCGCGAGGCCTACAGCCGTCGCCTGATCGCGGCGCTGCCCGATCTCAGCCACTTTCACGACAGCGTCGCGGATGAGGCGCTGCTGCAACTGGATGATGTCAAAGTCCACTTTCCCATTCGCAAGGGCATCTTTCAGCGAGTGGTGGATTACACCCGCGCGGTGGACGGGGTATCGCTGAAAATTGGCCGCGGTGAAACCTACGCGCTGGTGGGTGAATCGGGCAGCGGCAAATCGACGCTGGGTCGTGCGATTCTCAACCTGGAACCCGTGGCGGCAGGCCAGATCACTTTTCTCGGCCAGTCGATACACGCGCTGAACCGCCGCGCGATGATGCCCTACCGTAAAAAAATCCAGGTTGTGTTCCAGAATCCTTACTCATCGATGAACCCGCGGCTCACCATAGCCGAGATTATCAGCGAGGGCATGGACAGTCTCGGTATGGGGCTGACGCCAGCCCAGCGAGAGGAGCGCATTGCCGCGCTGCTGCTGCGTGTGCAGTTGGGTGCCGAATTCAGCCGGCGCCACCCGCACGAATTGTCCGGTGGGCAATTGCAGCGCGTCGCGATTGCCAGGGCGCTGGCAGTGGAACCCGAGTTGATCGTGTGTGACGAGCCCACCAGCGCGCTCGATGTATCGATCCGGGCGGAAGTGCTGGAACTGTTGCAGGAACTGCAGCGCGAGTTCGGCGTTTCCTACCTGTTTATCACTCACGACTTGTCTATTGTGCCGAGCCTGGCGCATCGCGTCGGGGTGATGCAGGCGGGACGTCTGGTAGAACAGGGCAGTGCTGAACAGATACTGACGCGGCCGCAGCACCCCTACACGCAGGCTCTGCTGAACTCTGTGCCACGGTTGGAATCGACATAGCGAGCGGCAGACACATCAACTAGAATACCGGGGTCGCCGATAATTCTAACGATGCTGGAGGCAAAGCAATGGTGATGCCAGATTACGATGAGACTCTTCTGCAACAGCTGCGCGACCTGCTGGGCGACGGTGGGCTGCGCATTGAACACGATGATGTGATGCCTGATGTGATCCTGCGTCCACAGACGACAGAGGAGGTTTCGGGGATTCTTCGCCTCTGCTCTGCGGCCGCCCAGCCGCTGGTGCCACTGGGCGGTAAAACGGGCCTCGCCAATGGGCATGTCCAGACGGGTGTCGAGTTCGGGCTGTCACTGGAACGTATGAACGCCATCGAGGAAATCGATACCAGCAATCGCACCCTGACCGCTCAGGCCGGTTGTATTCTGCAGGTGGCCGTTGAGGCGGCTGCGGAGCAGGGTCTGCTGCTGCCGCTGGATTTTGGCGCCCGCGGTTCGGCTACGCTGGGCGGCATCGCGGCAACCAATGCCGGTGGTAACCGGGTGATCCGGTACGGTATGGCGCGCGATGTGATACTGGGGCTGGAGGTGGTACTGGCTGACGGCACCGTGGTGACCAACCTCAACAAAATGCTCAAGAACAATACCGGCTACGACATCAAGCAGTGGTTTATCGGCGCGGAGGGCACGCTCGGGGTGATCACCCGGCTGGTGTTGCGACTGCGTCCCAATCCGCGCAGTGAAAACACTGCACTGCTGGCGGTCGATAGTTTCGACGCGCTGATCGGCCTGTTGCACTGGATGGATGAGCGTTCGGCCGGCACGCTCTCCGGCTTTGAGGTGATGTGGCCGGAATTTTACGAGTACATCACCCGCGAGGGCAGTTTGCACAAGTTGCCGCTACCGCATGGCAGCGCGTTTTACGTGCTGGTGGAGACGCTCGGTTCAGAGCCCGAGACCGATGCCGAACGCTTTGAGACAGTGCTGGGCGAGGCGATGGAGGAAGGCTTGATTGTCGATGCGGTGCTGGCCCATTCTCAATCGGAGCGCAATGCGCTGTGGGAAATTCGCGATGATGTGCTGGAGTTTTTCAAGCTGGGCCCCATCATCCCTTTCGACATCAGCGTCACACTGGACAGTATGCAAGCCTTTGTCGATGACATCCGAACCGGCATGGCGGCTGTGCCCGAATCGATTTGCATCGTCTTCGGCCACCTTGGCGACAGCAACCTGCACCTGATACTCGGCTCGAAAAATCCTGAGGCATTTGACTACGAGGGCCTGAGCACCCTGTTGTACGAGACCGTGCAGCGGCATCGGGGTTCAGTGTCGGCAGAGCACGGTATTGGTCTGAGCAAGCGTGAACAGTTGCACCGCAGTCGCAGTGCACAGGAGTTGCAATTGATGAGGGCGATGAAATCACTGCTGGACCCGAAGAATATCCTCAACCCGAACAAGATTTTTGCCGCAGATACACTGCAGCGCGGGTGAACATCATTCCACAACATTTGCGGAGTACTGCATGAACGGCGCAGAGAGTTTACTGACCACCCTGATCAATAACGGTATCGATGTCTGTTTCACCAATCCCGGCACATCCGAGATGCATTTTGTCGCGGCACTGGATGAAGTGGAGGGCATGCGCTGCGTGTTGTGCCTGTTTGAAGGGGTCCTCAGTGGCGCCGCCGATGGCTATGCGCGCATGGCGCGCAAGCCGGCGTCGACGCTGTTGCACCTGGGGCCCGGGCTCGGCAATGCGCTGGCCAATACACACAATGCGAAGAAGGGCCATGTGCCGGTGGTGAATATCGTGGGTGACCACGCCACCTATCACCTCCAGTTTGACGCGCCATTGACCGCCGACATCGAGGGCATTGCGAGGCCTGTTTCGCATTGGGTGTACACGGCCAAAGCGCCCGGCGATATCGCTCGCGACGCTGCCGAGGCGGTGCGTCAGGCCGGCCACGGCAAGGTCGCCACGCTGATGTTGCCGGCGGATGTGTCCTGGGGCGACAACCCCAACGGCGCTGAGGCCGCTGTCGAGATCACGCCGCCAACGCGGGTGCCTGCGGATCGTATCGATGAAGCGGTTGCCAAACTCACCTCGGGTAAAAATTGTATGTTGATGATTGGCGGGCGCGAGGTCGATCAACAACGTGGTCTGCTGTTGAGTCGTATCGGTAAAGCCTGTGGTGCACGCGTGAGCACCGATACCTTTCCCACCCGGCAGGCACGCGGTGCGGGTACCGCCATACTGGAGCGCCTGCCTTACCTGGCGGAACTGGCGATCGATCACATCAAGGACTTGGATCACCTGATACTGATCGGCGCGGCTGCGCCCGTGTCCTTCTTTGCCTACCCCGGCGTGCCGAGCCAGATGGCACCACCGACCTGCGATGAGTTTTTCCTCGCGGGCCCGGATGACGATATCGACCAGTGCCTGCTGACTCTGCTGGAGCGACTGGATGCCGACGGTATTGAGCCGGATGTCTATTCACTGTCGCTGCCGGAACTGCCCACGGGCAGCCTCGATGTCAATGCAGTGGCGCAGGCTGTCGCCCATTACCTGCCGGAACAGGCTGTCGTCGTTGACGAGGCGAATACCAGTGGCCTCGCGCTGGCGCCGGTGACCGCTACCGCGAGAATTCACGACTGGCTCAGTCTGACCGGCGGCAGTATTGGCTGGGGTCTCCCTGCTGCCGTGGGCGCGGCGATCGCCTGTCCCGAGCGCAAAGTCGTCGGCCTGGAAGGCGACGGCAGCGCCATGTACACCATCCAGGCGCTGTGGACGATGGCCAGGGAAAACCTCGACGTGACGGTGGTGATCTTCAACAACCGCAAGTACAGCATTCTGGAACTGGAGTTTGGTCGCACCGGTGCGCGCGGCGGCACCCCCGGTCCCAAGGCGTCCAGCATGCTGCGTATCGACGGCCCCGATCTGGATTTTGTCGCGCTGGCCCGGGGTATGGGCGTGCAGGCGGAGCGGGCCACGACGGCGGAGGAATTCAACAGGCTGTTCGGTGACGCCATGGCGTCCAGGGGCCCGCGCCTGATTGATGCGATTGTGCCTACACTGTTCTGAGACCAAGCCACACAGCATGGTGCTATTTTCCATGCCGCGAAATTTTCTCGATGGAAAGAGCCTGCATGATGACCTTGCGGGCGGGGACGT
>CAXBLZ010000102.1:0-11759 GCA_963976735.1 uncultured Halioglobus sp. | reverse complement strand
CCGGCGACCTCAACCTTGGCAAGGTTGCGCTCTACCAACTGAGCTATTCCCGCACCTATACACGTTTATCCACCGCCGTGGTCGCCGGAACCGTCGAGGCTGCGCGCCCCGCCACAACCTTGGCAAGGTTGCGCTCTACCAACTGAGCTATTCCCGCACCTGTGTGCTGCACTCTTGGGTAACCAAACCGCTTACCTTTGAGTGGCGCCTATTGTATGCACCGAACCTTCAGAGTCAAGCAGAATACAAGATATTTCGCGCAAGCAATTGAATTAGAAAGAATTATCCTGATCCTTTATCACCGCCCAGGCCGCCTTGAGGTACACAGTCATCGACCACAGTGTCAGCACCGCTGCCGTGTACAGTACCACGTAGCAAAGTACCAGTGCCCAACCGGTTTCCGCAGCGGGGTTGATCGCCAACAGGCCTGTGATCGCAAGCATCTGGAACGCCGTCTTGACCTTGCCGACATAAGAGACGGCAACGGATGTTCGCTGGCCAAGTTCCGCCATCCACTCGCGCAGTGCCGAGACCACGATCTCCCTACCGATAATGACGCAGGCCGCCAGCGTAAACAGCAGCGTGTCGTGACGCTCGACCAGTAACACCAGGGCAACAGCCACCATCAGCTTGTCAGCCACTGGATCCAGAAACGCGCCAAATGCCGTCATTTGACCGAGCCGGCGCGCCAGATAGCCGTCGAACCAGTCGGTGACAGCAGCCAGCGCGAAGATCACTGCGGCCAGCGGAAAGTGATTCTTGAACGGCAGGTAAAACGCCACGACCAGAACCGGAACCAGCAGGATCCGCAGTATTGTCAGCGCGTTGGGAATTGTAATAGGCAAAGCATCTGTTCTCAGTTTGTGGGGTTCTGCACGACAGCCTCAGGTGCACCGCGCGGGGAGTGCTATTGCCATCTATAATACGGGATGTACGTCGTGGTTGGGGTGTAAGTTGTTAAATTGGAGGCAACTTTTTTCGCCCAATCGGCCCATCTGCAGTCGCGCTACCGGGCTAAAGACATCATTTTCCCGAGTGTAAGTGATCATAGATCTGCTGCGCCATCGCTGCGTGGATGCCGGGAATTTTTTTCAGCTCCTCGACATTGGCATTCTGCACACCCTGCGCACTGCCGAAATGCCGCAGCAGGACGCGCCTGCGCTTGCTTCCCACACCCGGTATGTCTTCAAGCTTGGAGCGCTGGCGGGCTTTGTCGCGCCGCGCCCGATGCCCGGTAATCGCAAAGCGGTGTGCCTCATCGCGAATCTGCTGGATGAGGTGCAGGGCGGCATGATCCGGCGGCAGTTGCCGCTCTTTGCCGGTGCCGCCCTTGATCAGGGTTTCGAAGCCGGCTTTGCGGGTGGTTCCCTTGGCGACCCCGATCACCTCAATGCCAGTAACCTGCAACTCCTCAAGCACGGCCATCGCCTGGGCGACCTGGCCCTTGCCGCCATCGATGAACAGTACATCGGGCATTGCGGCATCTGCGGCTTTCAAGCGCGTGTAGCGGCGCTCCAGCGCCTGATGCATCGCGGCGTAGTCATCACCGGCGACGACACCCTCGATATTGAACTTGCGGTAGTCAGACTTGCGTGGGCCCTGCTGGTCGAACACCACGCAGGATGCCACGGTCGCCTCGCCGGAACTGTGACTGATATCGAAACACTCGAGTCGTTCAGGCAATTCCGGCAATTCCAGGATATCTTGCAGCGACTGCAGTCGTCGCAATACGGTCTGGCGCCCCGCCAGATGCGATGTGAGGCTGGTCTCGGCGGTCTGCTGCGCGAGTTGCAACCACTGGGCCCGGGAATCCCGCACCCGACTGCGCAGCTTGACGCTTTTTCCGGCCTGGTCAGACAGCGCCTCGACGAGGATGTCATCGCTCTCAGGCATGGCATTGACGATGATTTCTGCAGGTATGGCCCTGGCCGCGCCGAGATAAAACTGCGGGATGAAAGCCGCCAGCACCATGGCCTCGGTTTCCTGCAGCTTAAGCGGGGGATAGTAGGTCTTGCTGCCCAGTACGCGGGCGCCGCGGACGAACAGGACCTGCACGCAGGCGCGCCCATGGGATACCGCGGCGGCCAGTATATCGAGATCGCCACTGACACCCTCTATGCCCTGGCTGGCTTGTACATGCTGTAGCTGGGCGATCTGGTCGCGATAGACAGCCGCTTTTTCATATTCGAGTTCAGCGGCGGCCTGCTCCATGTCATCGGCCAGTCGCCCCATCAGTTGAGTGGATTTACCGCGCAGGAACAGGCGGGTGCTCATCACTTGCTTTGCGTAATCCTCCTCACTCACCAGCCCCACGCAGGGGCCGCTGCAGCGTTCAATCTGGTACTGCAGACACGGGCGCGAACGATTCTTGAAATAGCTGTCCTCGCACGGCCGCACCTTGAAGACTTTCTGCAGGAAGTGCATCGATTCCCGCACTGCGCCGGCGCTGGGATAAGGACCGAAATACTCCCCCTTGCGCCGCTTCGCACCGCGGTGCAGGGCAATACGCGGGAAGGTGTCTTCACTCGACAAAAAGATATACGGGTAGGATTTGTCGTCGCGCAGCAGAATGTTGTAAGGCGGCTGCTGAGTCTTGATGAGATTGTGCTCCAGCAGCAGCGCATCGACCTCAGTACTGGTTACCGTCACCTGGATATCGTGAATCCTGGCCACCAGTGCCATAGTCTTGTCGGTCAGGCCGCTGGCGCGAAAATAACTGCCAACACGATTCTTGAGATTCTTGGCCTTGCCCACGTACAGCAGTTCGCCTTTGGCATCATACATCTGGTACACACCAGGCCGTGAGGTGAGCGTTGCCAGAAATGCCTTGTGATCGAACTCACTCATCTGCCTGTACCGTACACCCTGGGCTCGATCTCCAGGCGGACACCGAAGGTGGTGTCCACGGACGCAGCAATCTCATTGGCCAATACCATCAGTTGTTCACCGCTGTCACTACCGTAGTTAACCAGCACCAGGGCATGTTGTGCATGGACGCCGAGGCCGTCGCGCCGGACACCCTTCCAACCGCATTGATCAATCATCCAGGCAGCGGACAGTTTGACGCGGCCATCGGGTTGCGGGTAGTTGGGCAGGTCGGGATGTGCCTCCCGCAACCGCTCCGCCTCAGCCTGGCCCACAACGGGGTTCTTAAAAAAACTGCCCGCATTCGGTATCACCGAAGGATCGGGAAGTTTGCTGCGGCGAATGCTTACCACTGCATCGAATACCGCTTCAGGTGTCACCTCGCTGATCGCATGCTGCGCGAAATACTGGGCCAGTGCCGGGTAGTCCACAGTGACTGCCGGCAGCAGTGACAATCGCAAGTCGATACTGGTGATCACAACCTTATCGCGCAGCCGATGCTTGAACACGCTGTCGCGATAGCCGAATTCACACTCCTGGTGTGAGAGGACGACGCGCTGATCATCGGCAATTCGTAGAGCGTGCACCTGCTCTAGGCTGGACGCCAGTTCCACTCCGTAAGCGCCGATATTCTGAATCGGTGCCGCGCCGGCAGTGCCGGGAATAAGGGCGAGATTCTCAAGCCCATAGTAGCCTTGCTGCAGTGTCCATCGCACCAGATCATGCCAGCTTTCGCCGGCGGCGACCCGCAGCCTGACACTATCCACGTCGCGCTCCAGCACCTCAATACCCCGGGTGCTCTGCCTGACGACCAGTGCCTGGATATCGCCAGCGAGAACGATGTTGCTGCCCTCCCCCATCGGCATCACGGGAAGTCCAAGCGTTCTCGCACACGCGAGTGCTGCCAACAACTCCTGCTCACTGTGCACGTTGGCAAACGCCTGCGCACGGGCCCTCAGCGCCAGCGTGTTGTAGCCGCGCAGGGCCTCACCGGTTGTTACTGTCATCGACTCTGGTTGTTTCACTGGCGAGTGCCTGCAGCAGACCAAGACTGGCGGCTTCCACCATGTCCAGTACCTGTGTAAAGCCATCGTCACCACCATAGTAGGGATCCGGCACATCCCGCTCGGAGATACCGGGAGCGAACTCAAGCAGCAGCCCCAGATGGCCTGTGTAATGATCGGGGCACAAGGCCTGCAGGTCCCGTAGATTGTTCCTGTCCATGGCGAGTATGTAATCATAGCGTTCAAAATCGACGGGCTCCACCTGCCGTCCGCGCAGCGAGCTGAGATCGTACCCGCGCACTGCTGCAGCGGCCGTCGCGCGTGAATCAGGTGCGCTGCCAATATGCCATGCGCTGGTCCCACAGGAGTCTACCGCAACTGAGGTGGCCAGCCCTCGCTGCTTTGCCAACGCTGCAAACACGCCCTCTGCAGTGGGCGAACGACAGATATTACCGAGGCACACGAACAGCACGCCGGTCGTTTTTGTTCGGCTCACGATCAGGTCTCCCCGGCCAGCACGCGCCGCACTGTCTCGAGGTCCTCCCGTGTATCGACACCTGCAGGCACCTTGTCACAGGCCTCGTCGACATGGATGCCGATACCGTGGTGCAGGGCCCGCAACTGTTCAAGGCATTCAAGTTGTTCCTCTGGCGCCGGCGCCCATGTCACATAGTGGTGTAGAAATGATGTGCGGTAGGCGTAGATCCCGATGTGTCGGTACCAGTTGCCGGCACCGGGCATGGTGTCGCGATCTTGCAGAAACGCGTCGCGCGGAAATGGCACCGGTGCGCGACTGAAGTACAGCGCCAGGCCCCGGGCATTGCTTACAACTTTTACCACATTGGGGCTATTCAGCTCCGCAATGGTAGTGATCGCTTCACTGAGAGTGGCGATCCCGGCCTCGCTGTGATGTTCCAGATTCGCAGCGACCTGATCGATCACCTGCGGCGGTATCAACGGCTCATCGCCCTGTACGTTTACCACAATGTGCTCGTCCGGTAATCCCAACGCGACGGCGACCTCCTGCAGCCGGTCCGTACCAGAGGGATGCTCTGCTCGCGTCATGCAGACCTCGGCACCAAATCCCTCGGCAGCAGCGACAATGCGAGGGTCATCGGTTGCGATTACAACGCGCGTCGCGGTGCTGAGCTTTGCCTGCTCCCACACGCGCTGCACCATCGGTTTGCCGTGGATATCCAGCAAGGGCTTGCCCGGCAGTCGCGTTGAGCCGTAGCGTGCGGGAATAACTACTGTGTACGCCATCGTGCGTCCCCAAAAGCCGTATCAGGGCACAGCCGGCGCGCTGGCGGGCTGTACAGTGGTAATACTGAGGTGAACAAAACCCATCTGCCCCGCTGCATCCATGGCCTGCACCACATCCTTGTGAGCGGCCTCGGCATCGGCGGAGATGGTCATCGGCAGCGTGGTATCACCGGCGGAGATTTTATAGATTGCGGCCTGCAACGTCCGCATCTGTGTATCGACCAGGGGCTCACCGTTGACGCGGTAAGTGCCCGCCTCATCCACCAGTATTTCGATGGCCTGTTCCACCGCTTCCTTTGGTTTACCCTGTGCCTCTGGAAGATCGATACTCAACTGGGTTTCTCGCGTGAACGTGGTGGACACCATGAAGAAGATCAACAGCAGAAACACTACATCGATCAGCGGTGTCAGGTTCACACCGACATCCTCGCGTTGCTGTCGCCTGAATTTCAAGCGGCGGCCTCCGTGTTATCTTCGCTGTGCAGGGCATCGACAAGTTTGATGGTTTCCTGCTCGAGCTCCACCACAATGGCGTCAATCTTGCCGACAAAGTAACGGTGCATCACGAGCGCCGGGATCGCCACCGCCAGACCGGCAGCGGTGGTGATCAGCGCTTGTGAAATCCCCCCTGCCAGGGCGCTGGCATTTCCAGAGCCCTGTACCATGATCTCGGCAAATACCTCGATCATGCCGAATACAGTACCCAGCAACCCCAGTAGCGGCGTAACGGCCGCAATCGTTCCCAGCGTATTCAGGTAGCGCTCCAGATCGTGAACGACGTGCGCGGCAGCTTCCTGGATACTTTCCTTCATAACATCCCGCCCGTGATAGGCATTGGCCAGACCGGCGGCGAGAATTCGGCCCAGTGGTGAGGACTGCTTCAAGGTGCGCAGCCTGGCGGCGTCCAGTTCGCCGCGCTTGAGCTGTTTCCAGACCGTTGCGAGCAGGTGTGGCGGCGCAATTTTTTTGGGATTGAGCGTATAGAAACGCTCTATACAGATCGCCAGCATGAGTATGGAGCACAGTACAATCGGCACCATTAACCAGCCACCCGCTAACAACAGTTCAAGCACAGTTTCGCCCCGCAGAAAAATTATGGGCACATTATACGCACAGCACCGCTGCAGCGTAAGCCGGAGCCGACTCACATCCAGTAACGGCGCACCATGTCCCGGTGGCCGCTGATTGCCAGCGGTTGACCGGGTGTGATGGTGAATTCCAGGCCGCCGGCGCTGGCGGTGTGCAGAATGCGCAGTTCGCGCTCAATGAGCCGCTCAATCACACTGACGTGAGGATGCCTGAAACGATTGGCATAACCGCTGCTAACCACGACCACCTGCGGCTTCACACGCTTGAGAAAGGTCGCAGAGGTAGACGTCTTGCTACCGTGGTGAGCCGCCGCCAGCCAGTTGCTGCGGAGGTTGTCGCCCCAGAACTGCGCCAGCATGCGTTCGCGCCCGGCTTCTATATCGCCGGGCAACAGCAGCCGGTAGTCGCCTACCTGTATTTGCAACACACAGGAACTGTCGTTACGTCGCCGCGGCATCTCCTGTGCAGGCGACAAAAACTGAAAAACCTGCCCCCCGGGCCAGCGCCACGCCTCCCCTGCTACGCACGGTAGGCCAGCCCCGCCGTCTCCGATCTCCTGCGCCTGCACACCACCGTAACGAAAACGGCTGACCGGCAAGGCCGCCCGCACTGCGCCAGCACCAGCGCTGTGATCGAGATCGGGATGGCTGATGACCAGTGTGTCCAGCGCGGTGACACCGCGCTGGTGTAAATAGGGCAGTACCGCCAGTGAGCCCATGTTGACACCCTGCGGGTCGCCGCCGCCGGTATCATACAGCAGTGTATGGCTGCCGGAGCGCACGACGATCGCCGTACCCTGCCCTACATCGAGTACGGTCACCACGGTATCGACCTGGGAAGTATCGCTGGTACTCCGGACAGGCAACAACAGGGGAGCCGCCAACAGAAGCGCGACCAGTTTGATGGTATTCGTTCCCGGTAAACACAGCATCACCACCGACAGCACTGCCAACATCACCAGGTCAATATCGGCTGTCAGCGGCAGGTACAACCAATTGCCAGAGCTACTGGCCAGGTCGCGCGCATACGGTAGCAGGAATGTCAGCGGTGCGGCGGCCAGCTGCCAGAGCGTTGAGGAGACGGCCCATCCACACAGGAAAGTCGCGGCGCCCAGCAGTGCCAGCGGCACCACCACCCAGCCCACCAGCGGGATCATCAGCAAATTGACCAGCGCCGAAATCGCACTGCCACCGCCGAAAAACAGTGCTCCCAGCGGCAGCATCAGCAGCGACATCGCCACCTGGGTCTGCAGCAGTCGCCAAAGCGCTCTGCGACCGCGCTGCCAGGATGCGATCCACAGCAGCGCCGCGACAGCGCCAAAGGACAACCAGAAGCCGCTGCCCACGGCCGCCAGTGGGCTCAGCAACAACACGCTGGCGGCTGCCAGCAGCAAACCATTGAGCGAGTTCCCCTTGCGCATGGCGACGTTGGCGACAACGAAGCAGCACAACATCCACAAAGCGCGCTGCACCGGCAGCGAAAACCCGGCGAGTGCCGCGTACAGGCAGGCGAGCAAGAGCGCAAGGCCCGGCGGGAACATCGCTGCGCCGCGAATAACCGGCGGGCACAGTCGCAAACACAGGCCGCCGACAAGATAACCGACGGCCGCGACCATACCCACATGCAGGCCAGAGATCACGAGCAAGTGATTGATACCCATCTGCTGGAACAAAAACCACAGCGACGCGTCGATACCGCTGCTGTCTGCGACCGAGATGGCCTGCAGTATTGGCGCGACACCGGGCGCTAAACCCAGGCCGGCAATGCGATCACTTATGCGCAGGCGCAGTCGATCTGCCAGCGCCGACACGCCCTGTGCCGGGCTGACCAGGAGAGGCGCGCGGCCAGTCTCGCGCACACTGCCCACCGCATCAATCCCGTTGCGTGCAAACCATTCTTGCCTGTTATACCCACCCGGGTTGGCCAATCCCCAGGGCTTCTTCAGCTTGACTTCGAATTCCCAGTGATCACCGGGGAGGATGTTGTGATCGCCGTAGTATGACAACAGCAGTTTTTCAGGCCCGGCACAGCGCGCCGGGGCCAGTTTGAACACCGTGAACTCAAACCGCTGACGACGTGCTCCGCCGGGGACCTCGCTTGTCACTGGCAGCGAGGAGACCGCTCCCTCAACGATGACAGGCTGGGCGACACAGTCATCCACAATACGATCATGCAGCAGTATCATGCCGTGGGCACAGCCCAGGGCACAGCCGAGACCGACACCCGAGCAAAATTTGCTCACCGGCGATTGCCAGGCACACACCACCAATGCGGCGGCGATAAACAGCACCAGTACCGGCCATACCGGGAGCGCCGGCCAATAGCTTACAGATACAACGCCCAGCACCAGGCCAATCATCCATGATCGCATACGGTATATCCCAACGTGCACTGACACACAGCCGCGGCAGGTTGCCCTGCAGCCGTGATGCTATCCCTGCTGTACTTTACCCTTTGTAAACTTCAACCTGAGTCACAAACAGGCTGCGCAAATGCGGTTTTAAATTCAGCGCTGATAACGCATAATGCCTGCTCGTCCATTCTTCGGGGCTGGTAGTCCACAACGTCGAGTGTGGCAGTCAAACACATAGATCTGCACAATGGCAGCTCACATTCGACCACGCCGGACATGCCGAAGAAATTCCTTCAAAAAATCGTACCCAGCCCTGTCAAAATCCGAGAGATGAAGGCACTGGGCGTGCTCGGTGAGTGGGTTTACGCCAGTAACCTGTGGCATCTCAATCGCTACTCGGCATCCATGGCTTTTTTTGTCGGCCTGTTCGTTGCTTTTATGCCGATTCCAGGGCAGATCGTGGTCGCCGCAGTGATGGCTGTATTGTTGCGCTGTAACCTGCCACTGTCCGTGACCCTGGTATTCATTACCAACCCACTGACCATGGCACCCATTTTCTATATGGCGTACGAGATCGGCGCCCTGATCATCGACGTTCCCGTGCAGCATATGCAACTGGAGCTGAGTGTGCACTGGCTGAGCAATAGCCTGGCGGCTATCTGGAGGCCATTTCTACTGGGGTGCCTGCTATGCGGCCTGTTCTTTGGATGCCTGAGTTACTTTGTGATCAGCCAGCTCTGGCGCTGGAATGTCGTGACGCGATGGCGCGCCCGCAAACGGGCACGAGAGGCGAGAAAGCTCAACGATCCTGGTTGAGAATCATGGCAGGCGCCATTTTTGCGGCGCGCCTTGCCGGGTAAATCGCCGCCACGACGCACATGCCCAGAGCAATTCCACCGACGGTAAGAATGTCCCCGGGCAACAGGTCTACCGGCAGGAACGAGACCGGATACACATCGGTATTGAGAAATTGCATACCCAGCAGTTCTTCGAGCCAGTTCACCAGGCCCGGTACCGCCAGGCTACCCAGGGCGCCGACAATGCTACCCAGCACCACCCCGACAAGACCGATCATGGCACCCTGCAACACGAATATCCAGGCAATGTCCGGCCCGGTAGCGCCCAGCGTGCGCAGGATGGCGATATTCCCCTGTTTGTCCAGCACCACCAGCACCAGTGACGATACAACATTAAACGCGGCCACTGCGATTATCGAAAACAGCAGTATCGAAACCATGTCGCGAGACAACTGGATGGCAGAGTACAGATTGCCATGCGTCAGCATCCAGTTGGTACTGTAGTATCCGGGCGGTAAAATCTCCTGCAACTCCCAACCGATCCGCTGCACGTCGAACAGCCGGTTGGTGGAGACTCGAAAACCGCTGACCTGTCCGTGCAGGCCTGCCAGCTCCGACGCAAGTCCCAGGTGCACGAGAGCAATGCTCTGATCCAGTTCCGTGCCGGTATTCAAAATGGCGCTGAGTTGCACCGTCTGAAAGCGTGCCGGACCCACTTGTCCCGACTGTCCGCCTCCGGGCACGATCAGGTTCAACCGCTCGCCCACTTTCACACCCAGGTGTTGTGCGACACCGATACCGAGGATGAGACCGTTCTCCTGCTGGCGAAAAAGCGCGGCTCCCGTCTTATTCAGATAGGGCGAAAGTTTGCCAAATGCACCGTTTTCATCGGTGTCCAACCCAATGCCGCGCACGGTTTCGATATCAGTGCCGCGCGTGACCAGTGCATCAAACTGGGCGAACGGAGTCACCTCCTCGACAGCGGGATGGCGCTCTATGATCGAGACTATCGCCGCCGCATCACCGATGGGTGCCGCCGAGTGCAGCGTGATATGGGGTACCAGCGAAAGGATACGCTCGCGCATCTCTTTGTCGAAACCATTCATCACTGACAACACTATGATCAGCAGACTGATCGCGAGCACCAGCCCCAGCATCGATAACGACGACAGAAAAGCGGACAAGTGGCCCTGTCCGAAGGCAAAGGTATACCGCAGCGCAATACGCCACCTCTCCATGCGGGTCACGTCAACGCCTGCAGCATACCGTCGCGCAGTTCCAGCGTGCGGTGCATATGCGCAGCGATGGCAGGGTCGTGAGTGACGACAACGAAAGACGCCAGGTCCTGTCCGAGTTCATCAATCAACGACAGTACCTGCGCGGCGGATTTTGGATCCAGGTTGCCGGTCGGCTCATCCAGCAACACACAGTCCGGGCGAGTTACCAGCGCCCTGGCGATGGCGACGCGCTGTCGCTCGCCGCCGGAGAGTTGCGCCGGCCTGTGCGTCAAACGATGGCCCATACCTACGCGTTCAAGCATTTCCTGGGCCGCTCGCCATGCGGCCTTGCGCGCCGTGCCGCCGATCAGTAGCGGCATGGCGACGTTTTCCTGTGCGTCAAACTCTGGTAGCAAATGGTGAAACTGATACACGAAACCGAGTTGCTCGTTGCGCAACCGACACAGCGCGCGCTCATCCAGTCGAGTCAGGTCGCGACCGCGCATAAGAACCTTGCCACTGCTGGGATAATCGAGCCCACCCAACAGGTTCAGCAATGTGGACTTGCCGGAACCAGAGCCACCGACTATCGCTATTTTCTCGCCGGCCAGCAGTGTCAGGTCGACACTGCGAAGCACGGTCACGGACTTGTCGCCATCCTCGTATACCCGACACAATGCCTCGCACTGCAGTACCACATCATTCATAGCGCAATACCTCGGCGGGCGCGATGCTGGCAGCACGCCACGCTGGATACAGGGTAGCCAGCAAACTGAGCACGAAAGAGGCCGTGACCACCAGCGCCACGTCAAACCCCTGCAAATCGGCCGGCAGTTCACTGATAAAATACACGGTCGGATCAAATAACTTCATGCCCAGTACATTCTCCACGGCAGCCGTGATGGCCGCGATATTGGTCGCCAGCAGCACGCCCAGTAACGCACCGACGGAAATCCCCACCGCGGCGAGCACCAGTCCGTGCGCGACAAAGATTGCCATAACGCCACTGGCACGCGCGCCCATCGTGCGCAGCACTGCGATGTCGCGACGCTTTTCCGCCACTGACATCACCAGGGTAGAGACAATATTGAAGGCCGCCACCGCGACGACACTCAGCAGCAGTAGACTGACCATGACCTTCTCCAGCTTCACAGCGCGGAACAGAGACCCC
>CAXBLZ010000101.1:0-11790 GCA_963976735.1 uncultured Halioglobus sp. | reverse complement strand
AAGAACAGGCACTGATCAAGGATCAGGCAAGCGACTGGGTCAAGGAGAAGGCGCCAGTCAGCAGTTTCCGCGCCCTGCGCGACAGCAAATCGAAGCAGGCATTTCTGCCTGAGACCTGGCAAGCCATGGTCGATATGGGCTGGAGTGGCATTCTGGTGCCGGAACAGTACGGCGGTTCAGACCTGGGCTACCTCACCAGCGGGCTTATTCTGGAGCAGCTTGGCAGGCAGTTAACGGCGTCGCCCTTTTTTGCTTCATCAGTGGTGGGAGCCAGTGCCCTGATGTTGGCGGGCGATACCGCACAGCAGGAAGCGCTGATGCCCGGCATTGTGGACGGTAGCACCCTGATCACCCTCGCGCTGGATGAATCCTCACAGCACCAGCCTGAGCAAACCGCATTTGAGGCCGAGGCAAGCGGCGATGGTTTCAGCCTCAATGGTAAAAAGACGTTTGTCGCAGAGGGCATGTGCGCCACGCATTATATCGTTGCAGCACGCACCTCGGGCAAGCCTGGCGATGCGTTCGGTCTCAGCCTGTTTCTGGTAGCTGCCGACGCCGTCGGCCTGGAAAGAACCGCCCTGCCCACGATTGACAGCCGCGACTATGCCAGGCTCTCGTTCGCTGATGTGGAAGTCCATGCCACCGCATTACTGGGCACACTGGATGATGGCATGCCGGTATTGGAGCAACTACTCGATCGCGCCCGTATTGGCATGGCGGCGGAGATGCTTGGCACCGCTTGCCAGGCTTTTGACATGACGCTCGATTACCTGAAAACAAGAGAGCAGTTCGGCAAGGTCATCGGCTCCTTCCAGGCTCTGGGCCACCGCGCGGCCGCGCTGTACTCCCTGATGGAGCAGTCGCGATCCTGCGTTGAGGCCGCATTGCAGGCGGTGGACGCCGGGGCGGACAACATACCCGAACTGGCGTCGCTGTCGAAATGCCAGGTGGGGAAATTCCTGTTTCAAATGTCCAACGAAATGATCCAGATCCACGGCGGTATCGGCATGACAGACGACTTCGATGCCGGGCTCTACCTGAAGCGCGCGCGTGTACTGGAAACCAGTTTTGGCAACCGCGCCTATCACCGCGATCGCTATGCGACGCTCATGGGGTTCTGATCAGCACGGATGACGCAGCTCAAGAGAGTAGCGCAACCACCTGGGCCACGCGTTCGCCGTGACGCGTTTCCTCAGCACCGTTTTGACGCAATATTTTCGCCACTGCGTCGCTGGACTCCGCATCGGCCCAGACCTGGTATTGCAGGTCACCGTCTTTTTCAGACTGTTCAATAATGTTGAGCAAATCCGCATTGATCACGCCGTCCAGATCCATGGGCTGGATATAGGGGTTGTCCACGTCAGCAGGCAGCTCGAACGTGCCACCCGATAACTCGATCGCCTTTAACAGGCGGTGTGCATGGCCGCGCTCTTCCCGGCCATTGCGCGTCAGCAGATCCTTCGCCTCTTCATTGTTAACTGCGGCAGCCGCGGCGAGGTAAAAGGCTTCTCCCGCTGCTTCCAATAAGGCCAGGATTTTCATGTCATCAATGGATAGCCTTGCACGTGTTGCCAGCAGGGAAAAAGCGTCTATCTGATCGTTGGGGTAGCCTGAAGGTATAGTGGTCATACGACTCTCTGCAGTGTAGTTTCAAGGGCCACGGTAAATCATCACAGGGGTTTTGCCAACTTAACTCGGGTATAGAATTGAGTCATGCGAACTGCTGCAGAGTGATTGGCGCTACAGGGCCTGGCCGCGAGCTTCACGGCGGGCTTTTCGATACACTATACTGCTCCACGCCACATCAACCTCTTTACTTCCCTGTGATCTTCTAATGCAATTTACGCCGCAAAAATCCTCAAGGTTAGGTATCGGAATCGATTTCGGCACCAGTAACAGCGCCGCCGCCGTCTTTGATGGCGACAGGGTCACACTAGTAAAACTGGCAGCACCCGACAGTGTTATGCCATCGGCCCTGTATATCGACAGGGCTTACCAAAACTCCATTGGTCAACAGGCTATCGATGACTACATCGAGGGCAATACCGGTCGCAAGGTCGAGCTCAGCCTCGAGGTGCTGGGCGAGGCACGCACAGGAACCGGCGATGGTGAGGGTGCGGGCGCGGGCGAATCAGAGACCGCTACAGTGTATGGCCAGGCATTCAACGATTCGAGTTTACCGGGACGATTGTTTCGCGGTACAAAACGCCTGCTGGGCAATACAAAGACCAACCGGACACTTGTTTTCGACAAGGCTTTCAGACTGGTTGCGTTGGTGACTCCAATCCTTGTCGGCATTCGCAAATCTATCGAAAATACCGTGGCCGACACCGTTAACCATGCCTGCCTCGGTCACCCGGTAAACTTCGAGGGCATGGAAAGCGGGCGCAACAGTATTGCCTTGCAGCGCCTGGGCGAGTCCTATGGTTATGCGGGTATCAAAGAGCAATCTTTCTGCCCCGAGCCCACAGCCGCGACCATCAGTTTTTTACACAACCATCCACAGAGCAATGATGAAGTGGTGCTGACGGTCGATTTCGGCGGCGGCACGCTGGACTTTTGCATATTGCGCCGCGATGGCTCAACGTTCCAGGTGCAGGCCACGCATGGGATTGCCCTGGGCGGCGACAGGATTGACCAAACCATTTTCAGGGAGCTGGTGTTTCCGCTACTGGGGCAAGGCGAACGCTGGAGCCGAATGGTAGACGGCTCCAACGTGGACACCCTGTTTCCCTTCGGGGATTTTGAAGAGCTGCTAATCAATTGGCCGATCAGCTATATGCTTAATCAGAACAAGTACACCTACCCCGTAATGCAGCGGATGGCCGGGTCAGACCCCGGCGCCAACAAATTCAGGCGCCTCTACGATCTGATTCAACAGAACTACAGCTACCAGGTTTTTGAGGCCATCAAGGAGTTGAAGGCGCAGCTTTCTGTGCAGGAATCGGCGCTGCTGGATATTCCCGAGATAGATATTGAAGTTACGGTTGAACGCTGGGAGTTTGAAGCGATGATCTCTGATTTACTGTTTGAGTTCGAACAGGCCATCACCGTGATTCTTGAGAAAGCCAATTGCCGTGCGGACGATATAGACCTTGTTCTTCGCACCGGCGGCTCTTCACTCATTCCAGCCGTAAAGGACATCCTCGACAATCAGTTTCGAGGTAAAGTTGTCGAGCACGATCCGTTTACCAGCGTGGCGGCAGGGCTGGCGATAGCCAATTATTATCAGTACGCAGAGAACGAGCTGGGTTAACAGAAAATTTTCGCACATAGAAAATGCCGAAGTAGAAAAGAGAAACCTAACCAGGGGAAAGAAAGTGGCTGACAGAAAAATGAAATTCGGGGCGTTCATAGCGCCATTCCATGCAATGAACGAGAACCCGCATGCAGCACTGCACCGGGATTTTGAATTGGTCGAGTGGATGGACAAACTGGGCTATGACGAAGCGTGGATCGGTGAGCATCATTCCGCCGGTTTCGAGATCATCGCCTCGCCGGAAGTGTTCATCGCCGCTGCCGCCGAGCGCACCAGGCACATCAAATTCGGCACCGGCGTGTCATCGTTACCCTATCATCACCCGCTGATGCTGGCAGACCGGATCAACCAGCTGGACCACCAGACACGCGGCCGCGTGATGTTCGGTGCGGGGCCCGGCTCGCTGCCCTCCGATGCCTTCATGATGGGGATTGATGTGCAGAAGCAACGCGACATGATGGATGAGTCGCTGCAGGCCATCATCAGGTTGCTCAGCGGCGAAACCGTGACTGAGCAAACGGACTGGTACACGCTGAACGAGGCGCGCCTGCAGATGGCGCCCTTCACGCGCCCGCGCGTGGAGATCGCGGTGGCGTCGCAGGTCTCGCCGACAGGGGCAACAGCGGCGGGCCGACACGGTCTGTCCTTGTTATCGGTGGGGGCGACCTCCACCGGCGGCTTCAACGCGCTGTCTTCCAACTGGGCCATTGCCGAACAAACCGCGAAAGAGAACGGCCAGGTCATGGATCGCGCGAACTGGCGGCTGGTGGCACCGGTACATGTCGCCGAAACGAGGGAGAAGGCCCGCGAGAATGTCAGGTACGGCCTGCAGAACTGGCTCACCTATTTCCTGGAAGTCGCCGCGCTGCCGCTGGCGCCGGCTGATGCCGAGGACCCTGTGGATGCCATGGTCGATTCCGGCCTCGCTGTGGTGGGCACACCGGAGGACTGCATTGAGCAGATCAAACGGCTGGAAAAGCAATCGGGCGGTTTCGGTTCCTTCCTGCAAATGGCGCACAACTGGGCCGATTTCGAGCAGACCAAACGCTCCTATGAACTGATCGCCCGCTATGTCATGCCCGAGTTCCAGGGCTCGAACAACAATCGCCAAGCCAGCTATGACTGGGCTGGCGCAAACCACGGTGCCTTTATGGGGGCAGCCATGATGGCGGTTGGCTCCAGGATCAAGCGCCACATGGATGAAAAAGGTGACGACAACATCAGCCCGGAACTATCCGCCGCGGTCAAAATGGCCGGGGATTCATTGGACGCCAAGGAATAGGTCGCCCCTGGCTGGACCGGGCGCCACTCAGTAGGCCAGATTGCGTTGTGCACGCATTTCTGCAAGCCCGGGAAGATCGTATTTCAGGCGGAACGCTTCTACCACCTGCAGGATTTCCTGGCGCAGAAAATCGTGTGTGAGTGAATGCGCGATGCGCTCATGCGAGACCAGTACGTAGGAAATCGACAGCTCCTCCCCCTCCGGCATCGGCAGGGTGGTGATGCCCCGCGACAGATCGTCTTCATCCATAAACAGTGGCGGCGTTGGAAACACACAGTCGGAGTTCAGGACGACACGAATCGCCGTGGGCAGGTGGTCTGTTCGCAATCGCGGCACGACTTGCGTGAGGCGCTGGATGAAGCTTGAATCCTGCGGCACATGAAACTGGATCTCATGCAGCTCCGGAATCAGCAGTTGTACCTGGGGATACTCCAGCAATCTGTCCCAGGTGAGTTTTTTGCCCTCCAGCGGGTGGCCGGCGCGGACCAGCAACCTCGGCGGCGCGTACCCCAGGGTGGTCAATCGGTATTCCGGGGGATAGGACTGGCGCTCTCCCTGTATGACGAAATCCAGGTCACCGCTGGCGAGCAGGCCCATCGGCGACTCGGCCGAGGCCGAGGTGCGCAGTAGCGCCTGCGGTGCGGAGGTTTCGAGCCGCTGCAACAACCTCGGTATGAGCCAGACTCCCATATGCCCTTCCACCAGCAGATTGACCTTACCCGTGTACGTCAGGGGGTCAAACTCGGTCGGCTCCACCAGCGCCTGCACCGCCTGCAGTACCTGCGGCAGTTGCCCGGACAGCGCCACCGCCCGCGGTGTCGGTACCATGCCGCTGGCCTGGCGGATGAACAGGGGGTCATCGAACACTTCGCGCAATCGCCCCAGGGTCTTGCTCATCGCAGACTGCGAGATAAACAAACGCTCTGCCGCGCGAGAGACATGTCGCTCTTCCAGCAGCGCTTCCAGCGCCACCAGCAGATTAAGATCCAGCTTTCCCAGTTCCCGTATGTCCATAACCTGCCCCAGAGCAACCACAACTATGAATACAATTCATGATAATGCTGAATTATGACCATTTGAAGAATTATAGTACAGCCCCCACAGTGTTAACCAAGCAAGGAGGATGTCCCTCCAGCAACCCACATGAGGGGTGAGCACAATGACTAGTATTTTTTCAATTTATTCTTTTGTCCTGGCGCTGGCTATCTGGCAGGAGTGGCAGAATTCAGGTGCCAGGGCGGGTGCCGACACAGATCAACCGGCCAACAGCGCCAACCGGGGCACATTGCTGCCCTGATTACAGGCTGCTTGCTGAGGGCTGCGCAACTTTTGGCAGTTAAGTTGTCAGTTCCATTGAATGCACTATTTCCATTTGCTATAACAGGCAGCGCTTGCCGGTGAAGCCCGCCATTGTCTTGAACACTTGCGCCCACCACTATTCAAATAATTCGAGAGGTAGACAGTGTCACTCAGGCATCACGCGTTGTTGTTAGTCCTGTTACCGGGATTCGTTGCCTGTGACAACACCTCCTCATCATCGCAGGCAGCGACGGCAGACCAGCCGACATTCTACCAGGCCATCATGGGAGACCGTTTGATCGAGGCTGATTACTGGCAGGAGCAACCCGCTATCCTGGCGGCGGGCCTTGGCTTCACCGACATCAACGGCGTTCCGGGACTCGCCGCGGATGGACAGACGCTGGAGGAAAGCGAGGCGCTTGCGCGCAGCGCCGGTGCCGGCTGGCACAATGTAACAGACGTGGCAACACCAGAGGGCGTTGCGCTGCGCGCGTACACGTCAGCGGTATCGCTGGCGACGATCACCATGGGCTTTGGCAATCCTTCACCCAACGGGGACGGATTGCCGATGGAGTTTTCCCACCCTGTACTCGCCTCCTCCGTGCAGCGCGAAGACATTGTCGTACGTTTGAATACCGGTGAAGCAGTAACACCAATGAATATCGGCGTGATCCCGAATTCTGAATACAACGAACGCAGCACGCTGGTCATGAACGGGGATTTTGGCAACCGGCTTGATCCCTCGGAGGCGGGCGCAGTGTATCCGGTGCAATTTGAAATAGTGGATGAATTGATGCTCGTGACCCAACACGGGTTGTTCAACGCGATTGGCTTGACCTTTGGCGATGGCAGCGAACCACTGACGGCCTATCAAAAAGGCAAGGGGCCCCGGCTGTGTGCCGCCAAGCTGACGCGAGCAGCGGCCGGGCTGGCTGGCGAGGGCGCGCCCGCTGGCCAGTCGGCTGGATACACGCCGAATGACCTGGTAGCGCTCTACGGTGACGCTGCCGAATACCGCTTGCGTATTCTCACCACCGGCGGTTTTTCACCCGATGGCGTCCGCTCCATGTACCCCACTGAATTCGCTCGCTATTTCAGGGTCGGCGTGGCACCGGCAGGCGTCGCGCGCGATGATTATGACAACCTCGTATGGCTGACGGAAACCGGTGTCAGCTATGGGTTACCCGGTTACGGCGTGGTTGAGGTAGTGGGACTGGCAGAGCTCGGTGTTGCCGCTGCCTCCTACAATGACACGTACGTTGAGGATCACGACAACCAGATCGATATCGTGCTCCGCGGCGACGAGGCTGCAATCGCTCGCGTTGCAGTCGTTCATATCCCCGCTGCAGCGCCTTACAGCGCATTGTACAATCCTGGCGGGCCGGGCAATCAGCCCGACCCGAAAACCACTTACTCACAGCCTGGCCCGGAGTATTATCAGCCCGTCACGGTCGCACTCGATGATCCGATGCAGGTCTCGTATGACCCTGACGAACAGTAACCGCTAACACATAAACCCGTTATAAGAGGTGCAGTACCATGCCGGCGACGAATCACAAGCTCAGCACTGAACAGATGGCGCGCTTCGTCGCAGACGGTTTTCTGCGCTTTGATGCACTGGTGCCCGATGCGATTAACCAGCACATCATTGAAGAGCTGCGGCTGCTGGAATCGAACAAGATCAACCAGATGTTTGCGCAGCCAGTCGATGCCAGCGGGCCGCCGCAGCCGGCCAGCCTGACCCCGCTCTCGCAGTGCTACCCGCCGCCCTCGCTGCTGGGCGCCATGCTGAACCTGCCCGAGGTGCAGGGCATCATCGAGTCGCTGGTGGGCCCCGATCCGCTGTTTGACCACGACTTTGTGCACCGCCTGCCGGCGGGGAGTACCTATCACCAGCACCTGCACGTGGACGCCGTTATCGACAGCCGCGATCCCTCATTCGACATCCAGCTTTTCTACTTCCCGCACGATGTCGCAGCGGGCGCTGGCGGCACCCGCTTCGTACCGGGCACGCACCTCAGGCGCACCCGCGCTGAGGGGGTCAGTCGCTACCAGCACCTGCTGGGCGAACAGCAATACAGCGGTACCGCCGGTACCCTGATGGTGTTTCACCACGGCCTCTGGCATGCCGGCCAGCCCAACCCCAGTGATACCGACCGCTGGATGTACAAGATCCGGCTCAACCCGCGTGTCTCGCAGGTCAAGCGCTGGAACACTGATGATTTCGAGCTGATGCAGAACGACGCCAGCGACCACACCTTCGCGCTGATGCGCCACGACAGCGTGGCGCAGATTTTTCGCACCATGCAGGCCTGGCAAAAAGGCCATGAGAGCCGCTACGAACAGATGCAGCGCGCCCGCCTCTGGCGCTACCTGAGTGACGACCCGGGCTTTGATGTCGACTACTACCATACCCGCATGGAGCAACGCGGACGCATTGCCGGGGAGCAGCACTGATGGCCATACGACAACAAATCCTGTATCTCTGGCTGGCAGAAGGCGCGCTCGACACGGAAACGGTGGGCTGGGCGTTTCACGATGGCACCCGCGGCACAGGGCCACAGTTACCCGAGGGCGAGCCGCCCTACCCATCCGGGCTGGCCGCGCTGGAACACGGCTGGTGCCTCATCCAGTCGCCGGCACCCTACGCGCTGCAGCCGGGCGCCGAGTACGAGGTGTCGTACCTTGCCAACGAGTTTATCTTCGAGCGGCGCATCGAGATCTAGCCGTCGTTTTCAAGACAGCGACGCCAGAGCGTCCCCGCTGAAACTGTGGATCGCTTCGACATTGCCGTCGCGCACCTTGTTCGCCCACTGCGGGTCCTGCAGCAGGGCACGGCCCACGGCAACCAGATCGAACTCACCTTTGTCGAGCCGCGCCAGCAGATCATCAATCGCGCGCGTTTCGCTGGATTCTTTCATTGCAATGGCGCCGATAAAATCCGCGGTGAGCCCCACCGAACCCACGGTAATCGCGGTTTTGCCGGTGAGTTTTTTGGTCCAGCCCGCCAGGTTCAAATCGCTGCCCGCAAATTCCGGCTCCCAGTAGCGCCGGGTTGAACAGTGGAAGGCGTCGACGCCAGCCTCTGTCAGCGGTGCCAGGAATTGCTCCAGTTGCTCCGGAGTATCCGCCAGTTTCGCCTCGAAATCCTGCTGCTTCCACTGCGAGTAGCGCAGCACAATCGGAAAATCCGGCCCCGTCGCCGCGCGCGACGCCTTGATAATTTCTACCGCAAAGCGGCCCCGGTTTTCCATGCTGCCACCGAAAGCATCGGTGCGCTGGTTCAGGCCCTCCCAGAAAAACTGATCAATCAGGTATCCGTGGGCACCGTGGATCTCAATGCCATCAAAGCCGACACGCTGGGCATCGGCAGCGGCGCTGGCGAAGCCCGCAATGAGGCTTTCAATCTGCTTTACCGTCAGCGGTTCTGAGACTTTTTTGCCGGGCGCCTGCAGGCCGGAGGGGCTGGCACTGGGCACATCGGAGTTTTTCATTTTGGCGGGGTTGCGGGCAATGCCCGTGTGCCAGAGCTGCGGGAAAATCTTGCCGCCGGCAGCGTGCACCTCTTCGACCACATGCCGCCAGCCCGCCAGCGCACGCTCGCCGTGGAAGGCGGGAATGTTTTCACCCATAGACGCCACCGGGTCATCGATCGTGGTGCCCTCAGTAATAATCAGGCCGGTGCCGCCCTCAGCGCGACGACGGTAGTAGGCGGCCACATCGTCACCGGGAATGCCATGGGGTGAGAACTCACGCGTCATCGGCGCCATCACGATACGGTTGGCGAGTGTGAGTTTATTCAGTGTGTAGGGGCTGAAAAGTACGCCCAGTTCGTTGCTCATGCCTGCGTCCTGATTGTCTGGTTTACTGATTGGGGGTGCATGGTAGCCCAAATACACTGCGCTGGGGAATTCGGCGACATACTCGCGCTATGACTCGCCCGGCGGACCAGTGATGACCGCGCCAGCACCTGAAAAGCGGCCTTGTTCACTGGCTTTCCCTTCATCCCAAATTAGCGCGGGTGCCCTAGACTCAAGTGGTTTCTGCCTTACAATGGCGGCCTCTACTATCACTGCCTGGAGGCAGGTCACCCGATGAGCGACATCCTCAAGTCACAGAAACTGCATGGCGTCCTCTACGACATTCGCGGCCCCGTGCTCGATTACGCCAACCGACTGGAGGACGAGGGGCACAAAATCGTCAAGCTGAATATCGGCAACCCCGGCGCCTTCGGGTTCGACGCGCCGGACGAGATTATTCGCGACGTGATCTCCAATATCCGGGAGGGCCAGGGTTACTGCCATTCAAAGGGGCTGTTTGCAGCGCGCAAGGCGATCATGCAGCGCTACCAGGTCGAGGGCGTGATGGATGTCGATGTGGAGGACATCATCCTCGGCAACGGTGTCAGTGAGCTGATCGTGATGGCCATGCAGGCGCTATTGAATATCGGCGATGAGATGCTCATACCCTCACCGGATTACCCCCTTTGGACTGCTGCCGTTTCCCTCAGCGGGGGCAAGCCGGTGCACTACCGCTGCGATGAAGACAATGAGTGGCAACCCGACCTCGACGATATCCAGGGCAAAATCACCGCCAACACCCGTGGCATTGTGGTGATCAACCCCAACAACCCCACCGGTGCGGTGTACAGTGAAGACACCCTGCGAAAAATTGTCGACATCGCCAGGGAGCACAAGCTGGTAATCTTTGCCGATGAGATTTACGACCGCATTCTCTACGATGATGCGCAGCATATCCCGCTAGCCAGGCTGGCCGCCGACGTCCTGTGCGTGACGTTCAACGGCCTGTCCAAAACCTATCGCATGTCGGGTTTCCGCTCCGGCTGGATGATGCTCAGCGGCGCCAAGGCACGGGCCGCGAGTTATATCGAGGGGCTGGAGATGCTCGCCTCCATGCGCCTGTGCGCCAATGTACCGGCCATGCTCGCGGTGCAGACTGCACTGGGCGGTTACCAGAGCATCAACGACCTGATCCTGCCCGGCGGCAGGCTCAAGGAGCAGCGCGACCTGGCCCACGAGCTGATCACCGCGATTCCCGGCGTGAGCTGCGTCATGCCGAGGGCAGCGATGTACCTGTTTGTGAAGCTCGACCCTGACATGTACCCGATAGCGGATGACCAGGACCTGGTACTGCAACTGCTGAAAGAGGAGCATTTGCTGCTGGTGCAGGGCTCGGCCTTCAACTGGATCGACAAACAGCACTTCCGAATTGTATTCCTGCCCGACCGCATCCAGCTGACCGACGCCATCGGCCGGCTCAGCCGATTCCTGGAGCGGCTGCGTGGCTAAACGTCGTTTTGACGTCGAGTGCCGGCCTACCTTTTCTAAATAGGTTGAGGGTTAAAAACAATGAAAAAGCGCACCCTGCTATGGCTGCTACCAGCCGCCTTCTACGCATTCTTCGTGTTCTGGTACACGGATTTTGGCGGCCCTCTGAGTGACGAGGAGGTGGACACCTTCGTCGCCACCATGCAGGCGCGAAATGCCAATCCGAAAACACTGGCCAAACTGGAAGGCTTTTTGCGCAGCGACAGCGGCAGGCAATTCCTGATGCTGAACGCGCTGGACCTGAATGACAACCCACCCAATGTGGAGGGTGCGGCTCCGGGAGAAAATGCAGACCAGCTAATGGCCAGATACATGAAACACATGGTGCCGGAGCTGCTGAAGCGCGCCTGCCACCCAGTCATAATGGGCGATGCCGTCTACCCGGCCATCGACGTGGTCGGCATCGAGGGCGCGCAGCAGTGGACAAGCGGTGCCTTCGTTCGCTATCGCAGCCGCCGCAGCTTTATGGAAATCGTCTCCAATCCGGCCATGGTCGACCAGCACGCGTTCAAGATGGCCGCACTGGACAAGACCATCGCCTACCCGGTGGAACCAACGCTGTATCTCGCCGACTTGCGGTTACTGCTGGGCCTGGTGCTGCT
>CAXBLZ010000100.1:0-12261 GCA_963976735.1 uncultured Halioglobus sp. | reverse complement strand
CTGCTGATGTCATACGTCACCCGCGACACACCGGAAATCTCATTGATGATCCGGTTAGAGCAGCGTTCCAGCAAGTCATACGGCAGATGCGCCCAGCGCGCGGTCATGAAGTCGATCGTCTCCACGGCCCGCAGCGCGATCACGTATTCGTAACGGCGACCGTCACCCACCACGCCCACAGACTTGACGGGCAGGAAGACTGCGAACGCCTGGCTGGTCTTGTGGTAGTAATCGGCGCGGTGTAATTCCTCGATAAAAATCGCGTCGGCGAGGCGCAGCAGGTCAGCGTATTCTTTTTTGACTTCACCGAGTATGCGCACACCCAGACCAGGGCCGGGGAACGGATGGCGATAGACCATGTCGTACGGCAGGCCCAGTTCGAGGCCGATGCGACGCACCTCGTCCTTGAACAATTCCCGCAGCGGCTCCACCAGTTCGAGTTCCATATCGTCGGGCAGCCCACCCACATTGTGATGTGACTTGATGGTGTGGGCCTTGCCGGTTTTAGCGCCGGCAGACTCAATCACATCCGGGTAGATGGTGCCCTGTGCCAGCCATTTCACCTCGGTGAGTTTGCTCGCCTCTTCATCGAACACGTCGATGAAGGTATTGCCGATCACTTTGCGTTTGGCTTCCGGGTCCGATACACCCGCCAATCTGTCCAGGAACATGCTCTCACAATCGCGACGCAGGACTTTTACACCCATATTGCGGGCGAACATCTCCATCACCTGGTCGCCTTCGTTAAGGCGCAGCAGGCCGTTGTCGACAAAAACGCAGGTCAGTTGATCACCGATGGCGCGGTGCAACAGCGCTGCGACCACAGAGGAATCGACGCCACCGGACAGACCCAGCAGTACTTTGTCACTGCCTACCTGCGCTTTGACACGCTCGATCGCGTCTTCCACGATATGCGCTGGCGTCCACAGCGCCTCGCAGCCGCACTGTTCCAACACGAAGTGTTCAATGATACGGACCCCCTGCAGCGTATGGGTCACCTCGGGATGAAACTGGATACCGTAAAACGGCTTGCTCTTGTGCGCCATGCCGGCGATGGGGCAACTGGCGGTTTCCGCAATCAGTTCAAAGTCGGGCGGCAGTTCCACCACCTTGTCGCCATGACTCATCCACACATCCAGCAACCCCCGGCCCTGGTCGTCAAAATGATCGCGGATATCGTGCAGCAGGCCGCGGTTGACCACCTGCGTGATCTGCGCGTAACCAAACTCACTGACCGGGGAACCGGCTACCTTGCCGCCAAATTGCTCGGCCATGGTTTGCATGCCGTAACAAATACCCAGTACCGGCACACCCAGTTCAAACACACTGGCGGGGGCGCGCGGAGAGCCCGCCTCAACGACGGACTCAGGGCCACCAGACAGGATGATACCGCTGGGATTAAAGGCGCGAATGTCGTCATCACTGACGTCAAACGCGCGAATCTCACTATAGACGCCGACCTCGCGCACGCGGCGGGCGATCAACTGTGTGTACTGGGAGCCAAAATCCAGGATGAGGATTTTGCTGGCGTGGATATCTGCGCTCATGTGTTGTCCTGGCTTAAAAGGGGTTGCGCGACAAACTCTCCGCCGCTGCAGCGCGGTAAAGACCTACCTGACAGGGTAGTTTGGCGCTTCCTTGGTAATCGATACATCGTGCACATGGCTCTCGGTCATGCCGGCATTGGTGACGCGTACGAATTCGGGCCGGGTGCGCATGGCTTCCATTGTTGCGCTGCCGGTATATCCCATCGCAGAACGCACACCGCCCATCAGTTGATGGACGATAGCCGATACCGGGCCCTTGTAGGGAACACGCCCCTCGATACCTTCCGGTACCAGTTTTTCGCTGCCGCGACTGGCGTCCTGGAAATAGCGATCCGAGGAGCCCTGCGTCTGCGACATGGCACCTAACGAGCCCATGCCACGGTAGGCTTTGTAGGTCCTTCCCTGATACAGCTCGACCTCGCCAGGCGCTTCCTCGGTACCGGCGAACATGCTGCCCACCATCACGGAGTGTGCGCCCGCCACAATTGCCTTGGCGATGTCACCGGAGAAACGGATACCGCCGTCGGCAATCAGCGGAATGTCGGTA
Source organism: uncultured Halioglobus sp. (assembly GCA_963976735.1). Taxonomy (GTDB): domain Bacteria; phylum Pseudomonadota; class Gammaproteobacteria; order Pseudomonadales; family Halieaceae; genus Marimicrobium. The sequence goes on along the minus strand of CAXBLZ010000100.1, from coordinate 10,167 downwards.
CCCTTCAGGGCCTCGCTGACATTGGCGATGGCGGTGATCTGCGGTACACCAGTGCCGGTGACGATACGGGTGGTGCAAATAGACCCGGGGCCAATACCGACCTTGACACCGTCGACGCCGGCCTCTGCCAGTGCCACCGCGGCCGCAGCCGTGGCAATATTACCGCCGATGACCTGCACCGAGGGAAAGTGACGCTTGATCATCTTGACCCGCTCAATCACGTTGCGGGAGTGGCCGTGGGCGGTGTCCACCACCAGCACATCGACGCCGGCCGCGACCAGCGCTGCCACACGGTCATCCGTGTCGGCGCTGGTACCGACCGATGCGCCCACGCGCAACTGGCCGTAAGAGTCCTTGCACGCGTAGGGAAAGCTCTCGGCCTTATCAAAATCCTTGACGGTAATCATGCCGCAGAGATCGAAGGCGTCGTTCACTACCAGGATTTTCTCGATGCGGTGCTCGTGCAGCAATTCCTGCACTTCCGCCATGCCGGCGCCCTCTTTCACCGTCACCAGCTTGTCGCGCGGCGTCATAATCGCGGAGACCAGTTTTTGCGGGTTGGATTCAAAGCGCACGTCGCGGCGAGTAACAATGCCGACCAGGTCTTCCCCGTCGAGTACCGGCACGCCCGATATCCCATGCGCACTGGTCAATTCGATCAACTCGGCAATGGTGGCGCCCTGCTGGATGGTGATCGGATCCTTCACCACCCCGCTCTCAAATTTCTTGACCTTGCGCACCTGTTCCGCCTGCTCGGCGATAGTCATACTCTTGTGGATGATGCCGATACCACCCTCCTGGGCCATCGCAATCGCGAGGCGGAACTCGGTAACCGTGTCCATGGCAGCCGAGACCATGGGGATATTCAGGTCGATATTGCGAGTGAGCCGAGTGCGCAGTGAGACATCGCTGGCAACCACGTCAGAGTACCCGGGCATCAGCAGAACATCGTCAAAAGTAAGGGCTTCCTGAGCGATACGCAGCATAGTGGCGGCCTCCGGCGGGCGGGGTTGGATAAAACGATCAAGTATAAATCCAAGCGTGCTGCAGCACAATTGGCGCGACCGTCATTTATGTACTCAACGGCGGAATACAGTACACTGCTCGATCACGCTTTTGGACACAATCTGGCCCGTAACCGAATGAGACCCACCGGCATACCGGACAACCCGCCCGCCTTGCTCACCGTGAGCCAACTTAACAGGCAGGCCAAATCGCTCCTGGAAAGTCATTTTGACTTCGTCTGGGTAGAGGGCGAAATCAGCAACTTCGCCGCGCCCTCATCCGGCCACTGGTATTTCTCACTGAAGGATAGCGGTGCCCAGGTGCGCTGCGCCATGTTCAGGAACCGCAATCAGCGGCTGAAATTCACTCCCCAGAACGGCGATGCAATACGGCTGCGCTGCCGGGTGTCGCTGTACGAGGGGCGCGGCGAATTCCAGTTGATCGTCGAACACCTGGAGCCCGCCGGTGCCGGCGCCCTGCAGGCGGCATTCGAGAAACTGAAGGCTCGCCTGCTGGCCGAGGGCCTGTTCGACCCCGCGCGCAAACAACCGCTGCCGCAGTCTGTGTCCCATCTGGGCATAATCACCTCCCCGACCGGCGCCGCCATCCACGACATTCTCACCGTACTGCGCAGGCGCAGCCCCTCTATCGAGGTCTTTCTGCTGCCAGTGCCTGTGCAGGGTGCGGGCGCAGCGGCCCAGATTGCCGCTGCGATCGAGCGCGCCAACCGCTGGCAGGCGGAGGGTGAGATACAGCTGGATGCGCTGATCGTCGGTCGCGGGGGAGGTTCGCTGGAGGATTTGTGGGCGTTCAATGAAGAAGTCGTGGCGCGCGCTATAGCCGCCAGCACGCTGCCGATTGTCAGCGCTGTGGGGCATGAGGTCGATTTCAGCATTGCTGATCTGGTCGCGGATTTTCGCGCCGCCACGCCATCGGCGGCAGCGGAACTACTGAGCCCCGATCAGCGCGAGTGGCTACAGCGCCTGCAAACGGCTGAAGTCGATCTGCTGCGGCTGGTCCGACGCAAGCTGGCAGACGCCTCACTGCAGCTGACACACCTGAGACAGCGGCTGAAACACCCGGGAGCACAACTGCGGGAACAGGCGCAACGGCTCGATGATCTCGAACAGCGCCTGCTGCTGGCGCAGAAAAACCTGCTGTTGCGACAGCGCAGTGCACTCGCGCTGCTGGACAGTCAGCTGATGTCGCACTCGCCACTGCCGCGCCTGCAGCAACTGCAGCGCGACAGCGCACAGTGGCGACAGCGCCTGGAGGCAGCCATGCGCCAACAACTGCAGGCAAAAGCCCAGCGTCTCGGCCACCTGGCACAGATGCTGGATTCACTGAGCCCGCTGGGCACCTTGCAGCGCGGCTATGCAATCGTCACCGACAGCGAGGGAAAAGTACTCCGCGACGCGCGCGAGGTGGAAGTCGGGGATGAAGTCGAGGCCAGACTGGCCGCCGGTAAACTTGGGCTGGTCGTTACACGCACACAGTAGGCGCTGGCGATGCCTGTACTGGACTGGCATCGGCGAGCGCAGCCTGACGCGCTAGTACTTCGCCGGCAACCTTGAATTGATAATGATATGCCGGCCCTCAAAACGAATGTACTCGCCAATCGTGAGGTCCTTGAGGATCCTGGCCACCATCTCACGCGATGCACCTACGCGATCGGCGATATCCTGCTGCGTCAACTTCTCGGGAATATACAGCGTGCCGTCTCCGCGCTCCTCTGACAAATCCATCAGCACGTTGGCGACACGACCATAGACATCCTGCAGCGCCAGGCTCTTGACATCGGCCGTGAGCTTACGGACGCGCTGAGCCAGGTTTTTCACCAGCTGGCGCCCGATATTCGGGTGCTGATCCAACACCCGGTTAAAATCTTCCTTGTAGATGATGCAAAAACTCGATTTTTCGACAGTGCGCACCGAGGCTGAGCGCGTGGAGTCATCGAGCAGCGCCAGTTCACCGAAATAGTCTCCGGCCCCCTGGGTGTTCATGATGAACTCCTTACCGTTCTTGTCGCTACAGTAAACTTTGACTTTGCCGCTCTCGATAACAAACAGCGAATCAGCCGGATCATTCTCGTGAATGACAACTGTATTTTTGGGAAATGATCGACTGGTACTGCTCGCCGCCAGTGCGTCCAGCTCTGTCGGCGTTAAGCCCCGGAATATTTCAACTTGCTGCAACATGAGAACACTGCCCTCTTTTCGGTTTATTCACTTTAACCGTCGCGATAATAGTACCGCAAAGTTTTGGCAAAACGCACCTTTGTACACAAATTTGATACACCGCTGCTGTTATCGCGAGAATTTCAGGTTTCCACGGCTCCTTATCGCTGGGTATACTCCGGTTCAGGCATCCATTGGCAGGATTTAAACGCAGTGTAAGAGCGGCGCCATGTTGGTACACTGCGCACATTACCTGATAAGAGATTTATGGTGTCACTCGCGCGGCGGTGCCCGACGCATAAAATCATGAATACCCCCACTGACCCCACAGCACAACCCTGGAAAGCCGCTCTACTGGATGAAATCAGGGCGCTGCCCGACGATTTTTCAGCGCTGGGAGAGCAGTTTGGCGAAGAGACCAGAGATGACATCTCGCATCTGCTGGATGCCGCCACCCGCCTTGATAGCATGCTCAGCAGTACTGACCAGGCCGCGAATACCCATGACCTGATGAATATCCTGACGGCGCTGCGCGGCTATGCGGAAATGCTGCGGGAGGATATCGGCGCCGACAACCAGGCACTGGATACCAGGCTCTCTTCACTGTTGGGCGCCATGCAGGCCGCGCACAACGTCAAGGCCGGGCCGGAACCCGCCGACAGCCGGATTATTCAGTCCGAGCCGGGCTTTATCCTTGCTGTGGACGACCTGCAGGAGAATCGGGAACTGGTGGCGAGAAACCTCTCTCGCAGCGGACACATCGTGATCACCGCTGCCAGCGGCGAGGAAGCCCTGCGCGCCCTGGAGCAGAGCGATGTCGACGTCGTGTTGCTGGATCTGCTGATGCCCGGCATGGATGGCCGCGAGGTACTCAGGCGCATCAAGGATCACCCTGAATGGCGGGCCACACCGGTCATCGTTATCTCGGGCAGCCAAGACATGGACGGTATCATCGAATGCATTGAGGCCGGCGCGGACGACTACCTGTTCAAGCCGTTCAACCCCGTATTGCTGCAGGCCCGCATCAAGGCCGGTATTGAGCGCAAACGCTGGCACGATAAGGAAGAACAGTATCGCCAGCAGTTGGAACGCAACGAAAAATTCATCCGGGCCACGTTTGGACGATATCTCTCCGATGAGATTGTGACCGATATTCTGGAGCGCCCCGAAGGGCTGGAACTGGGCGGAGACCTGCGCCGGGTCAGTATCATGCTGTCGGACATACGCGGTTTCACCTCGCTCAGTGAAAACCTGGCGCCGGCGCAGGTGGTGACGATGCTCAATCGCTACCTCGGTACCATGACGGACATCATCATGGCCCATCACGGCACCATTGACGAATTCATTGGCGACGCCATCCTCGCGGTATTCGGGGCACCCCAGCACCGCGACGATGACGCGGACCGCGCGGTCAATTGTGCACTGGCCATGCAGGCCGCGATGGTCGAAATCAACGCGCTGAACGTGGCGGAGGGCTTCCCGGCCGTCCACACCGGCATCGCCATTAACACCGGCGATGTGATCGCTGGCAATATAGGCTCCGAGCGCCGCAGCAAGTACGGGTTTGTCGGGCACCCGATGAATGTCACCTCGCGTATCGAGGATATTACCCGGGGCGGCGAAATCCTCATTTCCGACAGCACCCTCAAAAGCCTCAAGGGGCAGGTCACTGTGGGACGCAGCGAGGAAATCAGCGTAAAAGGCATCGACGAAATCATCCTGGTGCACCAGATCATCGCGGAGAATGTATGACCCAGGACAAGCTGGTACTGCTGGTAGAGGACAACGAACTCAACCGCGATATGATGGTGCGGCGACTGAAACGCGCCGGGCTGAAAGTGATCACGGCCGGCAATGGCCAACAGGCGCTGGATATGATGCAGTCAGAGCAGCCCTGTATCGTGCTGATGGATATGAACCTGCCGATACTGGACGGCTGGGCCGCCAGTCGCCGCGCCAAGGAAGATGAGCAGATCAGTCATATCCCGATCATCGCACTTACCGCCCACGCAACAGAAGGCTACCGGCAGTATGCACTGGCCGCCGGATGTGATGGCTACGCCACCAAACCCGTGGACTTCCCCGGCCTGCTGGTGACGATCAAACGGCTCACCAACACATGAGTTTACGCCGCCAACTCACGCTCTCACTGATCACAATACTGATTCTATTCGCCGTCAACGTCGGCACCCATTTCTGGGGCAGCTACGCCAGAAACGAGAGCATGATCGCCTACCGCAACTCGGTGACGGCAACCCAGTTGTCCACCGAGGTTGAACAGTTGCTGGAAGACCAGCGACAGCAGATTCTGATTCTTGCCACACTGCGAGAGACCACTGAGGACCAACTCGGAGATGCCGAACTGCAGCGCGCAGAGGAAGCGATTGAGAAAATCAATGGCAAGATCCAGAGGCTCGGCCGGCTGAGCCATAACGTCACGGAACTGGACTTCGAGCACCTGTGGGACAAAAGCAGCCACCTGCTCAAGCGATGGCTCACTTTCTACCGCAATTACAACGATACCGGTTTCCAGATGGACATGAACGACCCTCTGCCCTTCCTCCAGGTCAGCCAGCGGTTAAAAGAACTGGAGCAACGCCAGGCGTATATTGCGGCGCAACGCGCCAATATTATCGATCGGACGATTTCACTGACCGACAGGATCACCGTGATCGCCTTTTTCTCCTCCATATTCCTGACGGCCACGCTGGGGTATTTCCTGGTCAGTTATACCAATACTTCCTTCAAGAGCCTGAAAACCGGCACCGAGCGATTCGGCAGCGGTGATCTTGATTACCGCATCGACGACATCAATGATTCCGGGGAACTGGGCGCTCTGGCGGATGCATTTAACGATATGTCCGACAAACTGCGCAACGCGATTCACGACGTGCATAAGGCCAGAGACATTGCCGACGAAGCCAACGCAGCCAAGAGTATGTTTTTGGCCAATGTCAGTCACGAGCTGCGCACACCGCTGAATGCCATCATAGGCTACAGTGAAATGCTGCACGATGAGTTGGGCGACACCCAGGAGATAGACCGCGCGCAATTTCAGCAGGACCTGGACACCATCATCAAATCGGGGCGGCAGTTGCTGACCCTGATCGATGACATCCTGGACCTGTCAAAGATCGAGACGGGCAATATGTCCCTGCACTGCGAACCGTTTGACCCGGCGGCATTACTGCGCGAAGCCTGCGACGTGTTGGCTCCGCTGTTGAGAAATAACGACAACACACTACAGATCAGCGATCTGGGCGAGTTGCCTGAATTTCACAATGACGCAGCCAAATTCAGGCAGATCTTTACCAACCTGCTCAGCAATGCCAACAAGTTTACCCAGGCCGGCTTTATCACGGTGAGTGCCCGAGAGTTGGAGGACCAGAAGGGGTGGGTCGAGTTCTCTGTGAGGGATACCGGAATTGGTATGTCCAGCGAGCAGGTATCACGCATCTTCAATGCGTTTGTGCAGGCCGATTCTTCAACCAGCGCAAACTACGGTGGCACCGGACTGGGGCTGGCGATCTGCCGCGATTTTTGCACGCTGATGGGCGGCAGTATCAGCGTCGAGAGCGAGGAGGGGGTTGGCTCGACGTTTACTGTATTACTTCCTTCTGACCCAGCATAAGCTCACGCAAACGCCGCAGTGCTTCCTCCCTTTTTTCCAGATTCTCGGTCACAGCCTCATTCTCGCTCTGCAGATCGTTGATCCGCACATGCAGATCACTGAGGATGGCCAGCATGTCGCGCATCAACACAATTTGCTCGTGTAACTGTACGCCTGTCGGCTGTTTTCGCATCAATCGCAGGTAGGATTCACGCGCCGCGCGCCAGTTGTAATAGGGGCTTTGGGGAATCATTTTCACATACGCCACGGCGATGTTGGCCTCCCAGTCCACGCCGGGAGAGGACTCCAGTCGCTGGTATCGCCGGAAGTAGTTCACGGCCTCCCGATAATCGCCTGCAGCCAGATTCGTGAACCCCTTTTCCAGGAACGTGCGGTCGACACTGGCCTGAGCAGTGCAGTCACACTGTTCCTTTGACTGATCCGGTAAGTTCAGGGTCAGTTCCGGCACCGGCCCACGCGGTGGCTTCTCCGACGCAGCATCAGCCGGGGCAGCGGTATCGGGCGCTGTTGCGCAAGCTTGCAGCAGGAAAATCAGTGCTGCGGCGGCCAGAGTGTGAAGACGGGTCTCAAACAAGTTGGCATCCTCAAGAAAAGCGGCTTGCGTCCAGTGTAGCGCAATAAAAACGCGCTGGCACTTTAACGGAGGAACCGCCGCACAGTTCCGAAAATTGCCGCACTGCGGCTATCAATCTACCCTATTCAGGCCGCATGTGTGGAAACAACAGTACGTCCCGAATCGAAGCGGAATCGGTCAACAGCATTACCAGTCGATCGATACCAATACCCTCGCCCACTGTCGGCGGCAGGCCGTACTCCAGCGCCCGAATGTAATCGTGATCGTAGTGCATGGCCTCCTCGTCCCCGCTGTCTTTTTGCGCGACCTGATCCAGGAAGCGCTGCGCCTGGTCCTCCGCATCATTGAGCTCGGAAAACCCGTTGGCCAGTTCGCGACCACCGACAAAAAACTCAAAGCGATCTGTGACAAACGGGTCGGCGTCGCTGCGCCGCGCCAGCGGGGAAACCTCGGTCGGGTAGGCCGTGATAAAGGTTGGCTGGTCGAGCAGGTGCTCCACTGTTTTCTCAAAAATCTCGATCTGTACCTTACCCAGCCCCCAGCTATCCTTTACTTCAATGCCGAGATTTTCGGCAATAGCGCGCGCACTGGCATCATCGCGCAGCTGCACCGCGTCAATATCCGGATTGTGCTTGAGAATGGCGTCAAAAACCGACAGCCTCGCGAAGGGCTGGGCGAAATCGTAGGTGCTGCCCTGTGACTCCACGATCGTGCTACCCAACACCGTTTGTGTCAACTTGCGCAACATATCCTCGGTCAGGTTCATGGCGTCCTGGTAGTCGGCGTAGGCCCAGTAAAACTCCAGCATGGTGAACTCGGGGTTGTGGCGGGTCGACAATCCCTCATTGCGAAAACTGCGGTTGATTTCAAACACGCGCTCAAAGCCACCGACAACCAGCCTCTTCAGGTACAGCTCCGGCGCAATTCTCAGGTACATATCGAGGTCGAGCGCATTGTGGTGAGTCACGAATGGCTTCGCCGCTGCCCCACCGGGAATACTCTGCATCATCGGCGTCTCCACTTCCATGAAGTCCAGCCCCGACATATAGTCGCGAATAAACTCAATGATTCTGGACCGTGTGCGAAATACCTGTCGCGCCTGGGGATTGACGATCAGGTCGACGTAGCGCTGCCGGTAGCGCAACTCCTGGTCGGCCAGACCGTGATATTTGTCCGGCAGCGGACGCAGCGCCTTGGTCAACAGGCGTGCCTCCTCCATATTGATGTAGAGATCGCCCTTGCCTGACTTGTGCAGAGGGCCGCTGGCGCCAACGATATCACCGAGGTCCCAGCCCTTGATCTGTGCCAGGGTCTCCTCCGCCAGCCCCTTTCGATTGACGTACAGCTGTATCTGGTCGGAGCCATCCTGCAGCAACAGGAAGGCGCCGCGATTGCGAACCAGACGCCCCGCCACCGCGAACACGCGATTGTCTTCTTCCAGTTGCTCCTTGGAACACTCGCCGTAGTCACGCTGTAAATCAGCTGCCAACGCCGTGCGACGAAAGTCATTGGGAAAGGGATTACCCTGCTCGCGCAGTGTCGACAATTTCCCGCGACGCTCTGCCACCAGTTTATTCTCTTCAGACGCTTCCCCTGCTTCTGCGCCCGCCTTGTGCTGCTGCTCCTGCTCACTCATAAGTCTCTCACAGGCCGCTTTTCAGCGACGCCTCTATAAATCGGTCGATATCACCGTCTAGCACCGCCTGGGTATTGCTCGTCTCCACGCCGGTACGCAAATCCTTGATACGGGAATCATCCAGCACGTAGGAGCGGATCTGGCTGCCCCAGCCGATATCCGCCTTGCTGTCTTCCATCGCCTGTTTTTCCGCATTGCGTTTGTGCACTTCCAGTTCGTACAGTTTGCCGCGCAATAATTTCATCGCATTGTCGCGGTTCTGGTGCTGGGAGCGTTCCGTCTGGCACTGCACTACCGTTCCAGTGGGTACGTGGGTGATACGCACCGCCGAATCGGTTTTGTTGACGTGCTGGCCACCCGCGCCGCTGGCGCGGTAGGTATCTGTGCGCAAGTCCGCCGGATTGATGTCAATCTCGATATTGTCGTCAATTTCCGGCGCCACAAAAACTGAGGCGAAAGACGTGTGGCGCCGATTGCCCGAGTCAAATGGGGATTTTCGCACCAGGCGATGCACGCCTGTCTCGGTGCGCAACCAACCGAAGGCATACTCGCCCTCGAACTTGATGGTCGCGCTTTTGATACCTGCCACATCGCCGCCAGAGGCCTCGATCAGCTCGGTGTCGAAACCCTTGTCCTCGCCCCAGCGCAGGTACATGCGCAGTAGCATTTCCGCCCAGTCCTGGGCCTCGGTGCCACCAGAGCCCGCCTGGATATCCAGGTAGGCGTTGTTGGCGTCCATTTCACCGGCAAACATACGCCGGAACTCCAGTTTCTCCAGCAGCACGATCAGGGCATCAATCTCCGCCTCGATTTCCGCTACCGTGGCCTCGTCATCCTCGGACGCCGCGAGCTCCAGCAGATCCCGGGCATCGGAGGCGCCGGTATCCAACTGCTCGATCGTATGCACGGTGTTTTCCAGCGACGCTCGTTCCCGCCCCAGTTCGCGGGCGCGCTCTGGCTCATTCCAGACACTGGGTTCAGCCAGTTCCAGCTCTACCTCGGCGAGGCGCTCCTTGCGCAGATCAAAGTCAAAGATACCCCCTGAGCACGCCAGCGCGCGCCTCGATGTCTTTCAATTGATTCAGTAGAGGGTTGATCTCAAGCATGTCCGCAACCTGTCGTGTGCAAAGCGGGGCATTCTACC
>CAXBLZ010000099.1:0-12521 GCA_963976735.1 uncultured Halioglobus sp. | reverse complement strand
GGCACTCGCCAGTATCGGCATGCCACAGAGAATTTCGGAGTCGTTTTAGGAGGCGTAAAGATTGGAGACAGAGCACTACATCGAGATGTTTTGGAGCGCCCAAGACATGGGTATTCAGGCACTTATGCTGTATCTGACAGTATCTAGCGGGTATCTGATTGTGGCCTACCTTGTAGGTTCAAAGCTAACCAAGGCACAGGTAATTTTTGTCTCCTCGCTTTTCTTCGTATTCGCTCTCTATGCACTTTGGGGCGTAAGCCAGTACTGGAGTTCAGGTGACCAAGCTCGCTTGGCGCTAGAGGCATCTGGGGCGGTGTCAGAAATCGAACTAAACTATCTAGGAATAAGTCCCGTAGTTATCGCTCTCCCAATGGGCTTGCTTGGGATCATTGGCTGTCTAAAGTTCATGTGGGACGTGAGGAAGCCCCGTGCCCTATAACATGGGCGGGCAGTTCGCCCGAGAGTTCCTTCGGTTTCTCGGACCGCGCTGCCGCGCGTGCGTTGCGCCAGCGTTATGAGTACCTGATATGAGTATGCGTGGCAGTTGTAGTTGTCAAAATATCAGCGTCGAGTGGAAAACGATAGATTTTGGTGTGGTGCCCAGGCAGTGTCAGTGTGAGTACTGCAAAGCAAAGCACGCTTCTTATATATCGAAATCGGGTACTAGCTTTAAACTTCGAGTGAAAAATGAAAGCCTCCACGTTGTGGTGAGGCACGGAAGCGGGTCCGCGGATTTTCATGAGTGTAAGAACTGTGGTGATGTAGTTTGTGTTACCGCAGAAATAGACGGCGAGATATATGGAGCGCTAAACTCGCAGTGCATGGAAAATAAGCTGGGATTTACGTCGGCAGTTGAGTTTGATGCCAGCGGCCAATCTGCTAGTGAGAAATTGGAAAGATGGCGGCAAAATTGGTGCCACCCGGTACTCATCACAAGTCCAGGCTGCAAGGCGCAGGCTGGCGCTACCGCCGCCTCAGCTTGAGGCGCTAGGTGTTTAAATGAGTCCAGCAGAATACTTGGAATTGAGACAACTAGGACTGGACGGGGTCGCCAGTCATGCGATGAATGCGGTTTCGATTCTTTTTGCATATCTTCTTGCCATGTACTTTGCTGGGAAAAGACTAACAACCTTTCAATTGGTTTCAGTCACTGTTATTTATAGTATTTTTTTGCTGTTCCCGGTTCTGGCTACCACGGGGGGACTGCTGAGCCTTGTTGCTATAAATACCGAATTTTTACGCGAGTATTCAGGATTGGCTGCTACTCACAGAGCGCCGGAGGCTGTAGCAACACTCAATGTGATTCGCATAGTCATGCTGGGCGTTTTTTTCTTTGCGTACGTGCTTAGTATTCTCTTTATGCTAAGTGTTAGGAGAGATAAACATGATGTGCCGTACGACACCTAACAAGTACCGACTTTTTCCCTTTGGCGCCGGACGGCACAACAGCGGTGCGTATTCGTCGCCGTCGAAGTAAGTGTTAGGTGGTCTTTCCATGATCGTCGATGTGTCAACGTTTCTTCCTGTCGAGCCAAGCAAGGTTGAGGCACAGCTGAGAACATCGCGATTGCTCATTCATGTCGCTTCTCCTCTGATTAAATTCCTTCCATACGGCGATACCCAATTGCCAGAAACCTGGAAAGAAGGAACGTACTGGGTGTCTTTGCGATTGCTTGGGTTTATCCCGTTCGGGAAACAGGCAGTAGTAATTTCGTATCCTGAATTGCCAGGCGGCTTCAGCCTTCGAGATGACGGGCATAGTATGCTTATAAAGAAGTGGGACCATCGAATTACAATCGTGCCATCAGGAACTGGTACTCTCTATCGCGATTACGTGGCCATCGAAGCTGGAGCATTAACAGTTTTTGTCTGGGCATTTGCCCAACTATTCTACCGTCATCGCCAACGTCGCTGGCGGCAACTGGTGGCAAGTGGATTTCACTATGCGGCCTCCTGAAACTGGCTATGGTCCTCCGTCAACCATTTACGCGATATTGGACTCCCATATTGTTCCGCATACCCGATCAAGTTTTTCAGTGGCGGCTGAGCTTTGAGGAGAGTTCTCAGTCGGCATCCGAAAGTCCTGGCGTGAATTACGGCCAGGTACGACTCGTTTCACTCACCGTTGCCTTTGTTCCTGTGTTCAAGGGGGGGGCTTTTTCTGGTCATGTTCCTCCCGAGCGTCCTTTGTTAGGCTAAGGTTTTTGCTCGTCGGGATTTTTGTGTCTGTTATCAATCAGCTTGAAGCTGCATTCACCGCGTTCGCCAATTTTATGTGGAGCACGCCACTGGTTGTGCTGTTGGTGGGTGGCGGCATTGGCTTGATGCTGTATTCACGTTTTCACCCCTACCGCCATCTGGGCCATGCTCTGGCCTTGCTAAGAGGGCGTTATAACGATGAGCACGACCCTGGGCATGTTTCCCATGCCCAGGCCTTAAGCACCGCTTTGTCGGGCACGCTGGGTCTCGGCAATGTCGCCGGGGTTGCGATCGCTATCAGCGCAGGTGGGCCCGGCGCTGTTTTCTGGATGTGGGTGACGGCCATTATCGGTGTAACAACCAAATTCTATACTGCGTCGCTGGCGGTGATGTATCGTGGCAAGGATTCAAGCGGTGAACTTCGCGGTGGCCCAATGTATGTAATACGCGAAGGCCTTGGTAAGCGCTGGTATCCCCTGGCGGTATTGTTTGCCATAGCCGGTGCACTTGGAACATTGCCATTGTTTCAGACAAATCAGTTTGTCAGCCTGTTGCGTGAGGTCGTCGCAATACCGATGGGCCTTGCGACAAAAAGCCAGCATGTGGCGTTCGATATCACCGCGGGCGTCGCTCTGGCCATTTTGGCCCTGCTGGTGGTGTTGGGGCGCATCGAGCGGATTGGCAAATTAACGGTGCGGCTGGTGCCGAGTATGGTGCTGCTTTATATCGGCATGACGTTGATTGTGTTAGTGCACTATTGGCAGGATATCCCCGGCGTGTTCATGCTTATTGTCAACGACGCGTTCACTGGCACCAGTGTAGCCGGTGGCGCTCTGGGCACCGTCGTCATGATTGGTGTGCGTCGCGGCGCGTTTTCCAATGAGGCGGGCATTGGTACAGAGTCGATGGCCCATGGTGCCGCCAGAACCCGTGAGCCGATACGCGAAGGTGTTGTGGCTATGACCGGCCCGATCATCGATACGCTGATTGTGTGCTCATGTACCGCATTTTTGATTCTGCTGACAGGTGTTTGGCAAACCGGCGGCGAGATGGAAGGTGTTGCACTCACTGCTTCAGCGTTAGAAGCCGTTTTCCCCAATGTGGGCATGTATTTGCTGTTGCTGATGGTGGCGTTACTGAGCTTTTCCACCATCGTCACATTCTGGTTTTATGGCTCCATGTGTGTGGGGTTTTTAATCGGAGCAGACAAGGCTCACTACTACACGCCGCTCTACTTGCTGATGGTTGTGGTAGGGGCAGTCACCACGCTTGAACTGGTCAACGGTTTGTTAGTTGGGATGTATGCGGTGATGGCGATACCAACGATGATTTCCACCTTTTTGTTGGCGCCACGAGTCAACGAAGCAGCGCATCATTACTTCCGTAAAATGGATACGGAGAGATTGGGGTCAGAGTAAAAACTAAAGTAGACGCGCGGCCATAGAGGAAAGTAATCATGCGATCATCTCCACGCCTGTTTTGTTACTTCGGGCTGATAGCGCCAATCTGGCTGCTAGCCGGCGTAACTTACTCCGGACTGATCTATCCCGGTTACAGCCATCTGCACCAGGCCATGAGTGAGCTCCATGCAGTAGGAAGCCCGATTGAAAGCATCGCCCCTTTTATCAATCACTATCCTCTGTCCATTCTGTTTGCGGGTTTCGGTTTCTACGTGATGTCGTGTTTCAGCAGTCGGCCAGCAAGTGCGTCTGGCTTTCTTATTCTTCTGCACGGCGTAGCTACGTTCTCGGCTGGATACTTCCCCTGCGATGTCGGCTGTGTTCCCGAAACCCCATCAACCAGTCAGGTTGTACATGGTCTATCAGGGTTCGTAATCCTGCTCACTCTCCTGATAGCCCCGGCAATATGGACATTTATTGCCAGGCGTGAATTAAAGATAGTCTGGTTCGGTTGGTTTTCAGCGGCAGTGTTTCTGGGGCAAATCCTGATGATGATTCCCACGTTAGAGGCTGTGACCACAGGGGAACAATTTGGGTTGTATCAACGGTTAGCCTACAGTATCCCGCTTGTTTGGTTGTTTGTGTTCGCTTTCGTACTCATCCGCGATAGTAGAAGAGGGCGTCTCACCGGTGTTTCTGTGTGAACGTCTGGTTGTTGCGCTCGGCGGTCGCAGAATTCGACACAAAGCGAACGATCGCATTGCGTCATTTACAGGCGTAGAATGCCTCGGAAGTATGGATACGCGCTTCACCTGAAATGACAGGATGTTGATTCGAATGGTAGTTCCTTCCAGTTCAATTCTGCAGTTTGTGAATCAGTGTTTTAGAGGCCAATTCCGTATACCTGACTTTTGCCTGGGAATGGTTGTATGAGGACTTTTTCAAGAATAATAGCCACCATAGTCATGGTGTTAGTTGCTGCGTGCTCATATCAGGATATGGCCGATAAGTTGATTCCAAAGGAAGAGTCCGGGTTTGCAAAGGATTATTTGCATCAGTTGCAAGCCAGAAATTTTCAGTACGTCAAGACATACGTTGACCCAAGCATTGAGGCAGAGGTAACAGATGCAAAACTGATTGAAATCGCCGACTATTTCCCTGGTGGAGAATTGTTAAGTACGGAGTTAATCGGTTCCCACGTCAATACGTTTAATTCGCAATGGCAAGGTAACTTTACATTTGAGTATCAGTTTTCGGGTGGGTGGGCATTGGCAAATGTTGTTCTGAAAAGAACAAAAGATGCTCTATCGGTGGTTGGTTTCAATGTATACAGAACGGAGGCCTCGCAAAGGGAGTTAAATAAGTTCACTCTTGCTGGAAAATCTGCAATTCAGTATTTGGTGCTGACTTTGGCCATTGCCGCTCCACTATTCGTACTGGTAACTCTTTATTTCTGCATTAAAACGCCAATCCAAAAAAGAAAATGGCTCTGGGTTCTCTTTGTGCTAGTAGGTGTTGGGTCAATGAGCGTTAACTGGTCAAGCGGTCAGTACCATATTCAGCCGTTAAGCCTCAATCTTTTCTCCGCATCAGCTTTGGCTGCCGGGCCGTTTGCTCCGTGGATTATTTCGGCGTCTATTCCTTTGGGAGCCATACTGTTCTGGTTCAAGCGAAAAGGATTTATCGAGTCAAATAGAGCGAGCGCTACCATTGACGCGGACAGCTGAGAGCGGGGCTTCGCTTTATTCTGATTTTTCCTCATCCTCAATCATCGCCGTCGTCTCCAGCGTAATACGTCCTAACACGCCAGCGCGAAATTCATTCACCAGAATGGTGGAAGCCTTTTCCAGGTCAACACGTCCGCCGCTGCGCAAGCAGCCGCGTTTGGCGCCCAGTTGCTCCAGCAGTTCCACATCGCTGTTGGGTGTGCTATCCAGCTTGTAGCGATCCACCAGCAGTTGGGGGTACTGCTGCAGTAAAAAACCACTCAAATACAGGGCCAGGTCTTCAACTTCCGTCGCGGTGTCCCTGATGGCGCCTGATATCGCCAGCCTGTAGCCGCTGTTTTCGTTGTGAATTTTGGGCCATAGAATCCCGGGGGTATCGAGGAAGATGAGGTCGTCGTTAATACGGATTTTTTGCAGGCCCTTGGTGATAGCGGGTTCGTCGCCCGTTTTCGCGACCTTGCGGCCTGCCACGGCATTGATCAGCGTGGATTTCCCTACATTCGGGATGCCGGTGATCATGGCCAGAACGTGCGAGCGAGACTTTGATTTCTTCGGCACCAGTTTGTGCACCAACTGCAGGAGATTGTGTGCTTTGCCCGCGTGATCCTGTGTGGTGAGCAGCGTCTTGACTGAGCCTGTGCGCTCAAAATAGTCCTGCCACTGTGTGGTGACGGCGGGGTCGGCGAGGTCCGATTTACTCAGTATCTTGATGCAGGGCTTGTTCCGCCCAAGCCTGGCGATTGACGGATTCTGGCTGCTGTAGGGCAGGCGACAATCCAGCAGTTCGATCACCAGGTCCACCTCTGGCAGGATCTTGGTCATCTCCTTGTTGGCCTTGTGCATGTGGCCGGGATACCAGTTTATTGCCATGTGTGGGCAAACTCTCAGATTGCGGTTGATCGGGTTGTCAGGTTCACCGTCGAATATCTATAAAGACATCCCGGTTCCCCGGGTGAGAGTGTCACCTATCTGCCTCGCATAGTCGAATGCATGAAACCGTTTTAACGCCATGGTCGTCGCCGGCTGTGCAGGCACACAGGTTGTTCCCGGTCGAATCCTTACCGCGTGTGTCAGCGGCCTGCTAACGAGAGAGCGGGGCTCGGCAACGTGCGCTGCGCATTCATCGCAGAGACTTTATTGAGATCGGCAATCGCCTCGTCGACGCGACCCAGCAGCAAACGCATCACGGCGCGGTTGTGCAGGTACTGTGCGTTGCCCTCTCCCGAGGCGCGCACCGCCAGGTCGCAAGCCTGTTCCGCGCCAGCATAATCGCCGGTCTGGAAATAGGCCTGGCAAATCAGCGTGTTGCCCTGGGCTTGCGCGTGCCAGCGGCGCAGTTCGCCGTCGCGTTTGGCAAGCAGTGCCAGAGCGTGCTCGGGGTTGCCCTGCTGCAGGGCCCACTGGGCCTGCCGCACTACAGGCGCCTGGTACACACCGAGGGTGTCTGCGTTGGCGCGCGCCTGCCACAGCAGGGCCAGCATCGCGATAACGCCAATCATGGCAATCAGCATCCGTTGGGTACGCATTGTCATTCCTCCTTACTACTTCCTGAGCCGTTGATGCCTAAACTACTCCTCTCATGAATGTATAGATATCCTATTAATATATAGTTAGTATGCATTAATGCATGGAATAGACCCGCTGCGTGACTGGGCAGACATCCGCCTGTTTCTCGCGATACTCGACCAGGGCAGCCTGATAGCGGCTGCGGAATACCTCGGCCTGACGCAGCCCACTGTGGGGCGGCGCCTGTCTGCGATGGAAGCCCGCTTCGACACGCCGCTGTTTGTGCGAGCCGGACGGCGCATGCAGTTGACGGATGCCGGCAAGGCCATTGTGGACAGTGCGCGACGCATGGAAATCGAAATGCTCGCCATCGAGAGGAATCTTGAAGCCCAGTCCACGGCACTCTGCGGAGAGGTGACGATCTCGGCCACTGAGGGAACAGGTACCGAGTGGCTGACCCCTGTGTTGCTGGATTTTCACCGCGAGTACCCGGAGATCATGCTCAATGTGCAGATTGAAAGTCGTGCAGTGGATCTGATTCACCGCGAGGCCGATATCGCTCTGCGCCTGGGTCGGCCGGAACAGCCGGAACTGATCGCGCGCCGGCTGGTGACGGTGGGCTTTGGGCTCTACGCCAGCCAGGCCTACCTCGACAGTGCTCCGCCGCTGCGTGCGCTGGAGGATTTGTCGGCGCACCACCGCGTGGGCCTGCGCACACCGGGCAACCGCGAGCACATGTTTGAAACGCTGCCCACTGCCGATACGCTACCGGGGACTTACACCTATGTGAGCAACAGTCCGTCAGCGCAGATGGTGGCGGTGCAGGCGGGGTTCGGCATCGGGATGTTGTCTCACCGCTGGGCCGCCATGGCGGGCAAACTGGTGCGGGTGCTGCCGGGTTACAACGCGGCAGAGATCGACCTCTGGCTGGTCACGCACGAGGAACTGCGGCACAGCGCCCGTATTCGCACCGCCTTTGATTTTATCGCCAGGCGGGCGCTGGCAGACGCTGATTTGTTTGAGCGAGGTTCTCGGCGGTGAGGGGATGCCGGTGATCGGGAGCGGCCGATCTGTGCAGTGCGCCAGCTTACAGCTGCGATCAGTGTCCGATTCTTTTACACCATGGAGATCTCGCTTCCAGAAAATATATAAAAATCAATAGGATGTGATTTTGGCGCAATATGTGCATAATTCTCCGTCGATCAAGTGGCGCGGCGTGGAGAAAACGATGAAAAAGTTGCTGGGATTTATGTTCGTGCTGCTGAGCGCAGGCACGGCCAACGCCGGCTTGCTTGGAGACACGGTGCGTGTGGCTCACAACTGGTCGACGCTCGGTACTGAGATTTATACGCCGATGGATGTGGTGGTGGCGAACGGTTTCGGGGACGCGGTGTCTGTCACCCCGTACTACTATGTCAATGTGGATGACTTGTCTGTTTTTGTCGGGTTCAGCGGCGTGGACACCTGGAGTTACGGGGCATTCAACGGCCTGGTCGTCAGCGATATTGATTCACCCCTGACCGATTTTGATGTGATCACAAACCTGTCTGCCTGGAATGACTCGCGATTTACATCGACAAGCGATTCCCTGATGTTCAACTGGTATGGGTTGTCGTTCGACAGAAACACGTTTTTCCAACTGACCTTTGCTGATGCAAGCTCTTCCCAGGTGCCTGCACCCGCTTCATTCGCGCTGTTTGGGCTCGGCCTGCTGGGTTTGGGTTTGGCGAGACGAAAAAATCCCTGGCGCTTCAAGCTAAACTAAAGGCAGTTCAGGGCTACAGGTAGTCTGCCCCTGGAACGGCGCACTCTCCCGGTCGTCAGGCCGCCACAATCGCCACCGGCACGCCGTTGACGACACTGGTGCCTGAGGGCATATCCATCTCGTTGTCATCCACCAGGTCATTGGCCGAGACGCCGGGTGTCAGTGTAGTGGCCACGGATTGCCGGGTATCGCGGTAGGTGTGACCAAAGCCGTGGGGCAGGCTGACCACGCCGGGCATAATGCTGTCGCTGATGGCGACCTCGGCTTCAAACTCGCCGACCCTTGAGGTGATTTTCGCTTTCCCGGAATCTGTCAGGCCGATGCGTTCGGCATCCTGCGGGTTGATCAACAGTGTGCAGCGGTTCTTGCCGCGCGCGTAGTTGTTCAGGTTGTGCAGCCAGGAATTCATATCGCGGATATGGCGGCGGCCGATCAGCAGCATGTGGTCACCGGGCCCTTTGTCGAGCGCGGCCTGCAGGCGCGGAATATCAGCGGTGATCACTTCGGGCACTATGTCGATGCGTTTGTCCCGGGTGGCCAGCAGTTCCGGCAGGCGCGGTTGCAGGGGGCCCAGGTCGATGCCATGCGGCAGTTCCTTGAGTTGTGCCAGCGTCAGGCCGTCACCGCTGAACTTGTCGCCGTAGGGGCCCGCTCGCAGCATGATATCCAGCAGGCGCTCCGGCCCCTGGTGTTCGGCCGTTTTGGCTTTGATGTCCTCTACTGACAGGTGGGAGAGCTCCGGTGCATTGTCGAGCAATTGCCCAATCAGGCCGTCGAGCATCATCGCTTCCAGGTCGGTACCGGTCATGCCGTTCATGCGCGCGGTGACTTCGTTGAGTATCTGGTACTGGTCCAGTGCGTCGGGCGGCGGTGCGAACGTCTGCGGTGAGTACTGCGCGAAGTTGCGCACGCAGGTCGAGGTGAACATGAAATCGTAGTTGCTGTGTTCCAGCTGTGTGGTGGAGGGGATGATGATGTCGGCGCCGCTGGTGGTTTCATTGATGTAAAAATCAAAGGCGACGACAAAATCCAGGTTCGCCATCGCGGCGTGAATGCGTTTGCCGTTGGGTACGCTGAGCACCGGGTTGCCCGCCACGGTAATCAGTGCGCGCACCTGGTGCTCGCCCTGTAACTCCATCTCCTCCGCCATCAGGGAGGCGGGCAGCATGCTCATGTATTCAGGGAAGCCGCGCGCTTTTGACTGCCAGCGATTGTAGCCCAGTTCGGGTGGTGCGGAAGCCGGGTCGTTGTGGGCAGTGGCGGGGCGGGGGAACATCGCACCGCCGCGCGCGTCGAGGCGCCCGGTCAGTATGTTCACCACATCCACCAGCCACGAGGCGAGCGTGCCAAACTGCTGGGTGCACAAGCCGATGCGGCCGTACAGCACGGGGGCACTGGCATTGCAAAAATCGTCGACCAATTGCCGCAGTCGCGCTGCCGTCACGCCGGTGATCGCGGCCACCGCTTCGGGTGTGTAGGGCGCGCTGAGCGATTCGAGTGTGTCGATCCCGTCGGTAAAGTCCAGCAGGCGGCCGGGTGTGACCCGGTTGGTGGCAAACAACTCATTGACGAATGCCATCAACAGGAATGCGTCGGTGCCGGGGCGCACAAACAGGTGCTGGTCAGCGATGTCGGCGGTTTCGGTGCGGCGCGGGTCGATCACAACAATTTGGCCGCCGCGTGCCTGCAGGGATTTCAACCGGTTCTCGATATCCGGCGCAGACATCAATGAGCCCTGCGACACCATCGGGTTGCCACCCATGCAGACAAAAAAGTCGCTGTGGTCGATATCGGGAATCGGGAATACCCAGCCATTGCCGTACATCAGTTCACAGCTGAGGTTTTTGGGTTGCTGGTCCACCGAGCCCGCTGAGAAAAAGCGCTCGGTATTCAGCAGGGTGATAAACATCTGCGTGTAGATCTGGGTGCTGAAGTTGTGGCCGTTGGGGTTGCCATAGTACATCGCAATGGCGTCCTTGCCGTGCTGGTCGCGTATATCGGCCAGCCGCTGCGCGGTTTCCGACAGCGCCGCTTCCCAGCTGATTTCCTGCCACTGCCCATCCACTTTCTTGACCGGTTTGGTCAGGCGCTCGGGGTCTTCATAGATATAACGAAAAGCCTGTGATTTGGCGCAGACGTAACCGGCGGAGCGGTGGTTGTCCGGGTCACCTTTTATCGAGATAACCTGCCTGGCCTCGCGGTCTACCTCCATTACCAGTCCGCAACTGGCTTCGCAGGTGGGACAGCTACGATGAATTGTCTCGATGCTCATGGCGTTACCCCTGCGAATTCTTATGTGGCAAAAACAGCGTTGATGATAGCTGAATTGGCTTAAATAGGGGGCGCATAGCCGGCAAAGAGCATCTAAGGTACAACAAACTGACCTATTTGGTCGTGCTTCTGCGCAGCGGAAGGCGTAATGTGTGATCCGTAAAATACAAACCTGCGTACAACCCGGGACATCCCCTACAGCCTACGGAAGAATAACGATGAAATTTGCTTACCACGCCACCATGTGCCCGCCCGATCAGTACCTGCCGCTCGCTCTTGCCGCAGAGGCCGCGGGCTTCGATACCTTTACCTTTCCCGACAGCATCTGCTACCCGAAAGAGGGTTCCGATGTGTACCCCTACAACGACGATGGTACGCGCGATTTTCTCGATGGCGTGCCGTTTCTGGAACCCTTCATCGCCATTCCTTATCTGGCCGCGAAAACGGAGAAGCTGCGCTTTACCACGTCGGTGGTGAAACTGGCGATCCGCCAGCCGGTGATCGTCGCCAAGCAGTTGTCCAGCCTCGGTGTGCTCATTGGCGATCGTTTTGGCTTCGGTGTCGGCATCAGTCCCTGGCCAGAGGATTTTCTCGCCTCGCAGATTCCGTGGGAGAAGCGCGGCAAGCGTATGGATGAAATGATGGAGATCATCAACGGCCTGATGAGCGGTGAGTATTTCGGCTACGACGGTGAGATTTTCCAGCTGGACGAAATCAAGCTCACCCCGGTGCCCGATCACCACATTCCACTGCTGGTGGGGGGGCACGCCAAGCCCGCACTGCGCCGCGCGGCACAACTGGGCGACGGTTGGATTTCTGCCGGTTCTTCAATTGCCGATTTGCAGCGCATGATTGGCCAGATCGAAACCCTGCGCAAGGAGTGTGGCCGCGACCAGATCCCGTTTGAATACCACGCGATGACTGAGGCGGCCTACTCCGTGGACGGACTGAAGAACCTCGTCGATGCCGGCGTGACCGAGGTGATTATCGCCTTCCGCAACCCCTATGACGCCGAGCCCGATACGCAGACGGTCGAGGAGAAGGTCGGCATGATCAACTGGTATGCGGAGAATGTGATACAGCCCTATCGCGCAGCTGCAGGACAATAACCGTCAGCGCGGGCAGCATGGTGAGTGTCACCAGCGCCGCGCCCAGTATGCCAAACATCACGATGGCGCCCACACCCCGGTAGAGCTCTGTGCCAGCACCGGGGAGTAACACCAGCGGCGCCAGTCCCACCAACGTGGTAATGGTCGACATCGCGATCGGTCGGAGCCGCACCTCAACCGCTTCGGTCACAGCCGCTACCGCATCCATCCCGTTCTGGTTGACGTTCTGCACCGCCCGGTGCACCACCAGAATGGGGTTGTTCACCACGGTGCCCATCAGGATCAAAAAGCCCAGCATCGAAATCATATCGAACGGCTGCACGATCGCACTGAGGCCGAACCACGGCAGCAGTGCGCCCACGCCATTGAGCAGCGCCAGCCCCACGATGCCGCCGGCGATACCCAGTGGAATAGAGGTCATGATCAACAGCGGATAGCCCCAGTGACTGAAGATCGCCACCATCAGCAGGTAGATCACCAGCAGGGCGACCAGGTAATTGCTGACCAGCGCCTCGCGGGTGGCGTCGAGTTGGTCGGCCGCGCC
>CAXBLZ010000098.1:0-12583 GCA_963976735.1 uncultured Halioglobus sp. | reverse complement strand
GCAGCAGGGTCAGGACCAACAGCAGAACCAGGACGGGCAGCAGGATCAGGACCAACAGCAAAACCAGGGCCAGCAGCAGGAACCATCGCAGACTGAGGACGGCGCACCGGAGCAGGAACAGCAGCCGATGCAGCCGGAAAGTGGTGAGGAGCAGGAGTCGTCGCAGCAACAAATGGCGGCAGGCGAGGAGTCCGGCGACGAGGATGCGGAAGAAGACCAGGCGATGCAACAGTGGCTGCGCCGCGTACCGGATGATCCCTCGGGCCTATTGCGCCAAAAATTCCGCTATGAAAGCCAGCAGCGGCAGCAACAGGGAGTCGGGAGGAATGATGAAACCTATTGGTAACCGTACAGGCAACAGAATGGCCGCGGTGGTTATTCTCCTGCTGGCGATGGGCGCGAATCTGGCCCATAGCGCGGTGACGGCCACGGTGGATCGCAATCTGGTCGCACTGGGCGACACGGTGAGGCTGACCATCACCGCAAATGACGACGAGGACATCGATGAGGGCAAACTGCGGACACTGCAAAACGATTTCGACATACTGCGGCGGTCCACCAGCAGCAATACCAGTATTATCAACGGCGAGGTCTCGCATACACGGCAGATGATCGTCGATCTGGCACCGCGCAGGGAAGGCAACCTGCAAATACCGTCCATGCGATTTGGCCAGAGCACCACGCAAGCTATCACCATTGCCGTCGGGCCCGCCTCCGATACCCCCGGCGACGGACAAAGCGTGGTTTTTGAAGCCGAAGTGAGCGCGCAAGAGGTGTATGTACAGGGCCAGGTTATCCTCACTTTGCGGGTGCAGCAGGCTGTCAATCTCGAGGGGCGGAGCATCTCGCCGCTGGAGCTGGATAACGCCTTCGTGAAACCGCTGGAGCAGCGCTCTTTCCAGCGTGTAATCAACGGCCGCCCGTGGCAGGTGGATGAGATACGTTACGCCATCTTTCCGGAACACAGTGGCACACTGGAGATTCCCGCCCAGATATTCTCCGGGCGCATTGACCGCGGCCGACGCAGCTTTTTCGATCTGGGCGGCGGTGGCCAATTGGTGCGGCGCACCACGCAGCCACTCACTATCAAGGTGTTGCCCAAGCCGGCCAACTATCCCGCCGCAGACTGGCTGCCAGCGGAAAAACTGACACTGCAGGAGACGTGGTCGACACCGCCTGAGCAATTGCAGGTGGGCGAATCGGCGACCCGCACCATCCGCATTGTCGGGGAGGGCCTGCAGGGCGCACAGCTGCCGCCGATCCTGTTTACCGCGCCGGACGGATTAAAATACTACCCCGATCAACCCGCCATCAGCGAAGAGGAAATCGCCGGTGGCCTGGAGGGTATTCGCGAAGACAGCGCAGCCGTAGTGCCGACTCGCGCCGGCACCTATGTGATACCCGAGATCCGCATTCCCTGGTGGAACACAACAACGCAGACACTGGAGCACGCGGTGCTCCCGCAGCGGCAAATCGTAGCGACCGGAGCCGGACCAGCCGCGGCCACCGCGACTGCACCCACAAGCGGCGAAGTCACCGGCGACACGGCCACCCCTCCCGTCCCGGCCGCTGTGAATGACCTCAATCCAAACGCTGCACCCGGTGAAACCTCGTCACCACTCAACGCTGCCGGCATCTGGCAGCTTGTCGCTGCGATCAGCACGCTGGGCTGGCTGATCACTCTGCTTTACCTGTGGCGCTCGCGCGGTCAAAAGCCTCGCCAGAAAGCGGCCACCAGCGACAATCCGTCGGAGAGCCAGGCCTTCAAGGCGTTCATCAATGCCTGCGAACGCAGTGATCCCGGCCGCACCCGCGCCGCAGTGATTGCCTGGGCCGCGACTTTCATGCAGCCGGCTGCGACCTCACTGGAACAGATTGCCGGCGAACTGGGCGATGAGACACTGAAACAGCAACTTGAGGAACTGGATACGGCGCTATACCGCCCAGGCAATGACAGCTGGAACGGCAGCACCCTGGCGGCCTGTGCACGACGCGTGCGCAAGCAGATTGCCAGTGCGCGAAAATCTGGCCCGGAAGCCTCTCTGCAGCTCTACCCTGAAAACCGGTGAGCAGGACAAAAAAAAGCAGCGGGGTTGAAAATCCCCACTGCTTTGGTCGATCAGAAGACCGTACTAGCCAGGAATGACGTTGTTGGCGCAGGGACCTTTCTGTCCCTGGCCGACTTCAAACTCTACCGCCTGACCATCGTTTAGCGTGGCATAACCGCCGCCGCTTTTGATTTCTGAATGATGTACAAAAAGGTCCTTGCCGCCGTCTTCAGGCGTGATAAATCCGTAACCTTTGTCTGCATTGAACCACTTAACCGTGCCTTTACTCATATTACTTACTCAAAATAATTGGTGAATGATTGTAATTTCCAGGCTTCGCATTCACCGGTACGAAGTGGAAATACTTGCAACGGGATTACTCCACGTCTGTTACTGTCGCGGTGGGCGGCTGATCGCCAGTCGCCCCACCATCATGTTCCGTATCTTCACTAACTGTAGACTTTTTCAGGCGTTTTTCTTCTTTTTTCTTTTTCTTGGCGAGTTCTCTCTGTCGCTTTTCAAAGCCGTAATTGGGTTTAGCCATCAGAATCCTCTGTCAGGTGTTGAGCAGTTGCCATGGGTGGCGAGACCGCTGATGCTCCAATCTAACACACCTGAGGCACAATTGCTGTCAGTGATAATGCTGGCAGTGAAGGTTGTCCGGCGGTCAATTCAGCGATTTCGTGACGACTTCGAACACATCCGGCGACAGTGACGCCTCCGCGGCGAGACGCTGCAGTTCCGCGCGCATCAACTGGCCCCTGCCGGCGTAGCTCCGCCACTTGGTCAGTGGCGTCACCAGGCGCGCCGCAATCTGTGGGTTCTGCTTATTCAATGCAATGATCATATCACCGAGAAAGCGGTACCCGGATCCATCCTTGCGGTGAAAATTAACGGGGTTCTGGTTCGCAAACCCGCCGATCAGCGCGCGCACCTTGTTCGGGTTGCGCACATCGAAGTCCGCGTGGTCCAGCAGTGCCTGCACCCGCGACAGCGCACTCTCATCGGGTATTGCTGCCTGCAGTTGCAACCACTGGTTGACCACCAGCACCTCGTCGCGCCAGTCCTCGTAGAAACCTTGTAGTGTGCTGTCGCGCAGGCTGTCATCGCCGTAAAAAGCGATCTCTCGCAGCGCTGCCAGGCGATCCGTCATATTGTTCGCCGCCTGGTACTGCGTGACCGCCAACGACATATTTTTCGGGTCGGCGGCGACCAGGTAACTGAGGCAGATATTGCGCAAGCTGCGCGCGGCGATCTGTGCGCCATCGGGCGCATACGGTTCGCGGTTTTCCAGGCCTTGATAGCGAGCCAACAGCGTCGGCTCCAGCGCCGAGCCCAGGGCAGCGCGGACAATATCGCGTGCCCGATGGATGGTATCGACATTGGCGCCGTCGCCCTGGCTGGCAAGTTCGGCCAGGTAATCCTCGCTCGGCAGGCGCAGCATCTCTGCGACCAGTGCCGGATCCAGTGACTCGTCCTGCAGTAAATCGCTGCAGGCATTGACCAACAGCGTATCCACAGCGGGCTCAGCGTCAGCCAGCAGCTGCGTTTCCACTTCATGGATGACACGGGTCGCAAGTGCCTGGGCACAGTCCCAGCGCACAAAGCCGTCGTCGTCACGGCGCATCAGCGCACAGAGATCGGCCTTGCTGTATTCATAGTACAGGCGCACCGGCGCGGAAAACCCACGCAACAGGGACGGCACCGGACGCTCACCGACACCCTCGAAGACAAACGTCTGCTGCGGTTGGTTGACCGTCAGCACGGTGTGGGTGTTGTCGCCGGATTCCGGGTCGGGCGCCTGCCCCGCCAGTCGCAGCGGCAGATTGCCCGCCTCGCCAAGCAGGCCCATGGCCAGCGGGATCACAAACGGCGGTTTTTGCGCCTGACCGGGCGTCGGAGGGCAGGACTGCGAGACATGCAGCGAATAGCGCTGGCTTGCCTCGTCATAGTCATCGCTCACCGTTAACCGGGGCGTTCCCGCCTGCGAATACCAGTTGCGAAACTGGGCCAGGTCCACGCCGCTGGCGTCTTCCATGGCGCGGACAAAATCCTCACAGGTAACGGCCTGGCCGTCGTGGCGATCAAAGTAGAGGTCTGAGCCGCGACGGAACTGCTCGGGGCCCAACAGTGTGTGAATCATGCGCACGACCTCGGCGCCTTTTTCATACACCGTCAGGGTGTAGAAATTATTGATCTCCATATAGGATTCGGGGCGTACCGGGTGCGCCATCGGGCCAGCGTCTTCGGCAAACTGCGCGGTGCGCAGCATATTCACATCCTCCACCCGCTTGACCGTGGGAGAGCCCATATCCGCCGAGAACTGCGAATCGCGGAATACCGTGAACCCCTCCTTGAGACTGAGCTGAAACCAGTCTCGACAGGTCACACGATTGCCACTCCAGTTGTGGAAGTACTCGTGCGCCACAATAGCCTGCACGCGCTGGAACCCCATATCGGTTGTCGTTTCGGGACTGCACAGTACGCAGGAGGTATTGAAGATATTGAGACTCTTGTTCTCCATGGCACCCATATTGAAGTCATCTACGGCCACAATATTGAAAATATCCAGGTCGTACTCGCGGCCGTAGACCTCCTCGTCCCAGCGCATGGACTGCTGCAGTGAGAGCATCGCATGCGCACACTTGTCGAGATCTTTTTCCTCAACGTAAATGCGCAGGGTAACGTCCCGTCCGCCCATGGTTGTGAAGTGGTCCTCGACACAAGACAGCTCACCCGCAACCAGCGCAAACAGGTAGGCGGGTTTGGGGAAAGGATCGTGCCAGACGGCCTGGTGGCGCCCGTCCGGGAGCGTTTTGCTGTCGAACAGATTGCCGTTGCTGAGCAGCACCGGGTAGCGTTTGTGCTCGGCCTCTATCGTCACCGTGAACACCGACATCACATCTGGCCGGTCGAGATAGTAGGTGATCCTGCGGAAGCCCTCGGCCTCGCACTGCGTACAAAACAGTGACCGCGACCGATACAGCCCGGACAGCGAGGTATTCAGCTGCGGCTGGATGCGTGTACGGCAGCTGACGATGCACTGCTCGGGTACAGCGTGAATCAGCAGCGACGCGTCAGTGACCCGATAGTCTGAGGGTTCAAGCGCCACACCGTCGATTGCCACCGACAGCAACTCCATGTCCTCGCCTTGCAGTTCCAATGATTCGCCCTTGGCCACCGAGCCGTCGCGCAACAGGTGCAGGCGCGAGGTCACGACAGCGCAGTCTTCCCACAGTTCGACGTGCAGTTCCGTGCGGCCAATGTAGTAGGCTGGAGATTGGTAGTCCTTGAGGAAGATCGATACAGGATCGGCGTCGCGCATAGTGTTACCCGGTTAGTTGCAAAGACACATTGTAACCGCCGTACTTGCGCATATTGATGACGCCGGTATCAAACATCAGGTACTGGCCCTTGATGCCCATTAAAGTACCGCCAATAGACGGTGTCTTGTCCAGATTGAGGGACTTCACTTTGGTCGGATACTCCAGTACGGGGTAGCTTATATGGACATCGGGCTCATCGGGCAGTTCCGTGATCGACTGTATTCCATGCGACTTGACCAGTGTGTCCAGTTCAACCGCACACTCCGCCATCAGGCGCGAGCGAACCGCCTCCAGGTCGACGGGCTCGGCGTCGCCCTTGAGCATGGCCTGCCAATTGGTCTTGTCAGCAATATGTGCCTTGAACGTCGTCTCCACCAGCCCCGATGCCAGGCGACTGGATACCCGGAAAATCGGCCGCGCCTGGGTCGCACCCTGGTCCATCCAGCGGGTGGGCACCTGGGAACCTCGCGTAATACCCACTTTGATGCCCGAGGTATTGGCCAGGTACACATAGTGATCGATCATACAGTGCTGCTCACCCCACTCTGGCTCACGACAGGTACCTGCGGCATAGTGACATTTTTCCGGGCTCATAATGCAGGTGTCACACTGCGCGAGACGTTTGAAGCAGGGGTAGCAGTAACCCTGGTTAAAACTCTTGGCGGTCTTGCGACCGCAGTGAATACAGTTGATCACGCCCTGGTATTCCAATTGCAATTGCTTGCCAAGATAACCGTTCAGCGGAATTTCGTGCTCGCCCAGCACCATCGTGTAGGCTACGGGGCCCGCCAATCCGGTTTTCATCTTGCGCACCGCGCCTGTCGCCAGTAGCTCAGCCACTTACTCTCTCCACTTCAGGGGTGTTTCCAGCGGTGTATCGCACTGCTCACCGGCTTTTTCTTTCTTCTGGATAAAACCCACGCGCTCTTGCTGCGGCAGATGCAGCTCGCCCCAGGCGATAATTGCCTGCATCGCGTGGGCGCGCTGTTCAGCGGTCAGTACCTTGCCGTCGGGCCACTTGCCGAGTTCGACCGCACGCACCAGGCGCTGGTAGATTTCGGGTGACATGGTTGCAATCGTCTGCTGGTAGTCCATGGATTCATTCATAAGGTCAGGGTGTGTGATTGTACTTGGAAAAGACACCGAACACAGCGCCGAGCAGCGCGCCACACACCAGGCCGCCGACATGGGCCGCATTGGCAATCGCGCCAAAGCCAAGCACCTCCACCACACCCAGCATACAAACGACCAGCCACCCCACCATCAGGATCATAATGCTTTTCGAGGGTTGAATAGCCCACTGCGGCTGCAGCAGCGGCGCCACCCAGGAAAAACCCAGCATACCGTAGACAACACCGGACATCCCACCGAACAGGCCGGCACCGCCGAACCCGAACTGACTGAAATTGGACACTACCGCGATCACAAGAAACAGCATAAACATATTGAAATGGCCCAACACCCGTTCCACCCGCCCGCCGAGTTCCCACAACCAGAGACTGTTGAAGACGATATGCAGCCAGCCGAAGTGAATGAACACCGGCGTCACCAGGCGCCAGTACTGGCCGCTCATGCTTTCGAAAACCAGTTGGTCACCACTGAGTCGAATCGGCGAAAACGTGAGATAGCTCAGCCAATCCAGCGGCGCGTGCAGGTACACCAGCAAAAAGCCACAGAAACTCAGGACAATGAGCGCCAGTGTCACCGGCACCTGTCGCCACAGAATCGTGTCGGGCGCTGTTGGCGCCGATGCCTGCTGCCGCTTCGACAATTCGATGCGCACTTCGCCCGCACGCCAGGCACGATAAAGTTCCTGCACCTGTGCAGCCTGATCCGCGCGCGCGACCATCACCACCTGCTGCCCGCCCTCCTCAAAGATACGATGCATCACGCCGCGCTGGTGCAACAGCGTGCTCAGGGGTAACAGGTCTTCCTCAACGGCGACATTGAGGGCCGGGTAAAAATCCGCCATCAATTGACCAATGCATTGCTCCAGCGCAGTTTATCCCTGCAACTGGCGTAAAAACTGTGGCCCAGCGGATGCAATAACGTCAGCCGGTGCGGATACTTGGTGATATGGACAGAATCTCCCGGGCGCGCTTTCATATTGGCGCGCCCGTCGCAGGTGACGGGCGGGTGAATCCGGTTTCGCGCGAGAATATCCAGTCGAATCTCTGAATTCCCGTCGACCACAATGGGCCTGCTACTGAGCGCGTGCGGAAACATCGGCACCAACACGATCGCGTCCAGCGCGGGGTGCATGATAGGCCCACCGCCGGACAGGGAATACGCGGTGGAGCCCGTCGGCGTCGACACAATCAGGCCGTCAGCACGCTGGCGATAGACAAAGTCGCCGTCGATACACAGTTCGAACTCGATCATCTGCGCGGAAGAGCCGGAATTGACCACCACATCGTTCAGCGCTTCGCCGCGCCCGACCACCTCGCCCTCGCGACGAACTTCCGCATCCAGCAGAAAGCGGCTTTCGCGTTCAAAGCCCCCATCCAGCACCGCAGGGATCTGCTCAGATATTTCATCCGGCGTGATGTCGGTGAGAAAACCCAGGCGACCGCGATTGACCCCCAGTACCGGGGTATCGTACTTCGCCAGGGTGCGCGCCGCGCTGAGCAGGCTGCCGTCACCGCCGACCACAATCACCAGATCGGCTGCTGCACCGATATCGTCCAGCGAGGCCAGGTGCATTGCGTGATCCGGCACGACATCACCCAGCGCGTCTTCCAGAATCACGTCAAGGCCGCGCGCTTCCAGCAGTGCGATCAACTCCCTGAGCACACCCGTCTGTCCACGCTGCCGACTGCGCCCGGCCAAACCAATTGTTTTGAAAGATGCCTGCATTGGCACTGCTGCTCTGTAAAATGGGCTGCTATTATAACCATGAACCCACAGTGTAGCGCAGCGATCATCAATTTTTCCTATCAGACACAAGCCGTGCGGGATCTGGCATGGGCCTGCTTTGCGCCCTCGATGCTGCAGATAGAGCACGTTGCGGGCGCGACACCCGCGACTGCGGCAGCCCGGGTATCTGCCTGCCCATTGCTGCTCACAGACGAAAGATTGCAGTGGCTGCAGGCCCTGGACCACAACCCCTCCTCGCTGCTGGCGCATTTATCCCGCCGCCCCACGCATCGGCTGGGCGTCTACTTCGAGCAACTGTGGCATTTTTTCCTGCAGCAGGACCCGCAGATTGAGCTGATTGCGCACAACCTCGCGGTACACGATGGCGGCCGGACACTGGGCGAGTTCGACTGTATCTACTACAGCCGCGAGCGCGGCTGTCATGTTCACCTGGAACTGGCGGTAAAATATTTTCTGGGCATACCGCGCGGCGGCGACACAAGCAGCCCCGCAAACACGCATGAGTGGCTCGGACCGGATCAACGCGACCGCCTTGGAACCAAACTCGATCAATTGTTACAACGGCAAATTCTTCTGGGCGACACCGCAGCGGCGAAGCGGCAGCTGGCAGCGATCGGTATCGAGGATATGGCCAGGGAGATTGCCCTGAAGGGGTATTTGTTCAAGCCGATCGACGACGCCCCTCCCCTACCTCCCGGGTACAACAGCGCCTCCACGCTGGGCCACTGGATGCCCTGTTCACAGCTTGAATCACACCTGACGACGCTGAGTGCAGCCGCATTCGCCATTCTGCCGAAGATGTGCTGGCTGAGCCCCGCACTCGTTGCCCCTTCCGATAGTCGGCTCAGCGCGCAGGAGCTGCAGGACTGTCTGCCGCTGCGCTGGGAAAGTGATCACTACCCACTGTTGATCGCGGCACTGGATGAGCGCGGCACAGAAGCCAGTCGCTTCTTTGTCACACCGGGCAGTTGGCCGGACCCGCCGCAGGGCTGAGCGCAAATCGCCGCAGCCGGTACAATTGTCCGCCGCAGCACTCTATACTGCCGGTGCAATCCGTCACATGAGTACCCTGCATGGCTAGCCCCCAAGATGCCAAATGGCCGTTTCGCTGGGATCTTCTCCTGCGTTACCGTTTTATCGAAACCCTTGCACTGTGGGAGGGCCGGCTCACCACACGCCATCTGTGCGACACCTTCGGCATCGGTCGCCAGCAGGCGAGCAAGGATATCAACAACTACATCCGCGAGGTGGGTCCCGGCAACCTCGAATACGACAAATACCTCAAGGGCTACAAGCCGACTGCGGCATTTACACCGAGGGTGACACAGGGCCTGGCAGATGAGTACCTGCACCTGATGGCGCGCAATAACGAACTGATGAACGTGTTCGAATCGCTGTCACTGGATGTTGCCAATGTCGAGGTACTGTCAGTGCCGGTACGCGACGTCAAACCCGAGGTACTGCGCCCCATCATGCAGGCCGCCCGCCAGCAGCGCAGGCTGGAAGTTGATTATGTATCGCTCAACCATCCCGACCGCGAAGGACGCATTATCGTCCCGCATACGCTGGTGTACAGCGGATTGCGCTGGCATGTGCGGGCGTGGTGCGAGAAAAACAGTGCCTACCGCGATTTTGTATTGAGCCGCTTTCGCGATATTCCCGAGATCATGGACGAATCCGACCACGGGATCGAAGCGGATGCCGAGTGGCACACGCGCGTGGTGGTGCGCATCGCACCTGACCCGAGGCTGAGCCCCGCCCAGCAGGAAGTGGTCCAGGTAGACTACGGCATGAGCGGCGGCGTGCTGGAAATCGCCACCCGCGCCCGCCTGGTGCCCTATGTGCTGCAGTTGCTGCATATTAAACCGGGCGAACCCGCGGAGGATGCAACGGCGCAGCAGATAGTCGTCGAAAACCGCGATGAATTGGCACCGTGGTTGTTCGGATAGAGGATGGTGGAGCATGAATCAACACAACAAGTTTGAGATCGCCTATTCCGACAGCGGCTTCTGGAGCAAGCTGAAACGCTATGCCAAGACCGCGGGAAAAGAAGTCGTGGAGAAGGCCCTGTTGCTGTACTACGCGGCGCAGGAAGAGAAAGCGCCCGCCTGGGCCAAGGGGACTATCGCCGCTGCACTGGGCTACTTTATTGTGCCACTGGATGCGATCACCGACCTCGCGCCCGGCATAGGCTACGCCGATGACCTGGGCGTGCTGGTGCTGGCGATTGCCGCGGTGGCCGCCTACATCAATGAGGACGTGCGCGGGAAAACGTCACAAAAAATGCTCGACTGGTTTGGCGATGACGACGCCGATGAGACGCCCGCCGACGACTGAGCGCGGCCTACAAAACCAGACTGTCGCCGGCGTTTAGCACGCCGCCTTTCACCACTTTTGCATACACCCCGATATTCCCGTTATTGGCTTCCACCAGCGCGCGCATGATGCCCGGATCCCGGGGCAAATCCCCAAAACCGACTGTGGTCATGGAACACCGGGGGCAGTCACCTATGATTTCCAGCTCCACATCACCGATGCACACGCGCTGCCCCACCCACTGCGCTTCCGGAAACGGGTGCGTACTGTCTGGCGCATCGAGGAAAATATTGGGCCGAAAACGGTCGACATGGAAATTCGACTGCGCGCGAGCCTGTGCCAGACTGGCCAGGGATTGCCGCGTGAGCAGGTGAATCGGAAACGCATCGAAGTAGGTCCCTGGCGGCGATTCAAACTCAATCACTTCGGCAAAGATACTCAGGTCTGGCAGCGGCTCGTCAGCAGCGCGCCCGAACATCTGCCGCAGCTCTGTCTCAAGGTCCTCATGATCCGGGGCGCCGCGCCGGTAGTGATCCAGTGCATCCGCCGGTAGCAGCGGCCAAAGCGATACCGAATGGCCCAGCTTTTTACTCAGCCACTCGTTGATATCCGCACTCCCCGTCTCGCGTGTCGTGCCGTCGGGCGCCGTGATCACAGCGGCACTGGCGCCCTCCTCGTTAACTCTGCCGGTAAAATGGGCTGACAGCCGCATCAGCGAGGGAATCTTTTTGGCGCCGCGAATACCGCCGCGCTGCTCATCACGCACAGCCCATACACGGTCACCCGTCACGCCGCGCTCGGTGACCGTCAGGCGCGTATGCGATTCCCCACGCATACTCTTGACCGGATAGCGAAACAACTGGCTGACCGTGATATTCATGGCAAAAAACTCCGTTGGGCAAACACTTATATAGCGGATTAGTAGCTGTCATTTTCATCCCGCACCGACACCGACAGATTACCCATAGCATCCACTGACACGCTGAAGATGATGGGCCGACAGCAGACCTGGCAGTCCTCGATGTACTCATCCCCCGCTTCCTGGCTATCGACCAGCACGCTGATCGCCTCGGCGCAGTAGGGGCAACTGACTACATGTTCCGTCACGGATGCCATTTTTCAGACACCGCCCATATTGAGAATAAGGCGGCTTAAGCGGGTCTTGGAGATCACCCACCCGGTAGCTTCCCTGGTGTATTCCTCATGGTAGTGCCCCCAACCCTGCAGCGTCATACCCGGCATTTGAACAATGTCCTCCATTGCCCAAATACCTGATGCAGAGTCTCGGTCATGCAGCGTAATTTCAGGGTTATGGCCGTGGTGTACTGTTTTGGCATCTTTCAGCGCGGCCTCAATCATTGCAAGATACTCAGCGCGGCTTTTGGTGTGAGGGCCGGGCGCTTCGGTAAAGTCCGCATCCAGATTCTCGGAAAAACAGTCGCTTAACCCCTGCCAGTCCTTGGTATCAATGCACCGGAAATAGCGCGCTTTTAAGGCCTTGATCTGCTCGACAGCTACAAGCCACTCACTATCGGTTGTCATAAAATGTGCTCTCCATTTACCAATCCAGTATCAGGCGAACAGCTGGCCGGTCTGTATCAGGCGGTGTTACGCCACCAGTCAATTCCGTATCAAAGATCAGGTAAGAACATTTGCGTTGTACCACTGCTTGACTCCACCGAAAACCGTCAATATCGCCAGGCACCAGCATATAGATAATACTATTACATGTAAGCGCACGCTTTGGGTCCAACCAATAGCAGAGACAAGCAAACTGGCCGCAATGACATAGAGTAGGTTCATGCTAGAACCCACCACAATATAGTCTGCGATAGCCGCCAAAAAGTATGCCATGCCAATCAGTGGAAAAAAGCGCGGACTCGCTCTGAGATACTGTTCGCGCTGAGAGAGGGCTAGCTCACCATCAGGGGAAAAAATGGATACAGCCAGAGCGATGGTGAGCGCCGGGAGTAGTATGACAAAAAGTTCAATTTGCGAATCAAAAGGGGCTGACTC
>CAXBLZ010000097.1:0-12716 GCA_963976735.1 uncultured Halioglobus sp. | reverse complement strand
TAACAGTTTATTCTTGATACAAAGTCAGCAAAAGATGTGGTGATTTGAACCGGCATCGCAGCAGTCCTATTCCGCAGGAATCCATATATCAATCACTTTTCGATTGCATCAATTGCTGTTTCTCCTGCGCTAACTGACGTTGTCTGCTGGCGCAGGAGCAGACGATTTCCAGTGTACCCGGTACCGGCGAAAAAAGTCGATTCGTTTTCAATCACTTGTAGTTCAGGTCTCGGAGAAACCGTGGCTAATTCTAATGAAAAACGGTCATCCAGTTGCCGGGGTCCCGACCTTCGTGTTCTGCTTCAGTTGTTGATTTGTACTGAATATGGAAGAAGTACCTCATGGACGATATTCGCGTTCCCGTTCCTGCAGGGTCTACCCGCTTTCTTGATCTATTGCGCGTCGATATGCGGGCCCGTGGTTACGCCCTTGCTACGGAGCGCACCTATGTACTGTGGATCAGGCGTTACATCAACTTTAACAAGCAGCGCCATCCGGCGGAGATGGGCCAGTTAGAAATCGAGAGTTTCCTCAACCATTTGGCGGTTGAGCGCTCTGTCTCGCCGGCCACGCAGCGCACAGCCCTGAATGCGTTGATGTACCTGTATACCAAGTACTTCGGTCGTGAAAGCATAGAGTTGAGTTTTAGTTACGCTAAACCTCACCAGCGTCTGCCCACGGTCCTCACCCATGAGGAGGCAAAGGCCATTATCAGTCATCTTTCCGGTACGCCCCGGCTCATGGTGGAATTGCTCTACGGTTGTGGCTTGCGGTTGCACGAATGCCTGGTGCTACGCATCAAGGACATTGATTTTGCTCTGAATACAATCACGGTCCGACAGGGCAAGGGTGACAAGGATCGCGTCACCCTTTTGCCAGTGTCGCTGAGAGAGCGGCTGCAAGTACAGGTACAGAAAGCACTGGTACTGCACCAGCAGGACCTTGCCGACGGCCACGGCGAGGTGTACCTGCCGCACGCGCTGGAACGCAAGTACCCGGCGGCGGCTCGCAGTCCGGAGTGGCAATACCTGTTCCCATCCACGCGCCGGGCGCACACGAACTGGTCGAGCTGGCACAGTTGATTCACCGCCCTGTCGCCGACCCCATCCCAAGCGCTCCTGGATAAATCGTAGTAAACTGGGTGCTTGTTTAACGCAGGTACCGTATGTCGCCAACTTCGCCCCACGACCACTCGCATGATCATGATCATGACCACAGTCATGCAGGACATAGCCATACGCCGCAGGTGAGCGGCGACAACGAACGGCGCATTTTCCTCGCGATGCTGCTCACCGGCGGCTTTATGGTGGTGGAAGTGATCGGCGGGCTGGTTTCCGGCTCCCTGGCACTGATTGCCGATGCCGGTCATATGGCTACCGACACCGCGGCACTGGCGCTGGCGTGGTTCGCGTTCCGTCTGTCGCGGCGCCCCGCCGACCCCAGCCGATCATACGGGTACCACCGCGGTGAGGTGCTGGCCGCGTTTATCAATGGTATTGCCATGATCGCGCTGGTGGTCTGGATTCTGGTGGAGGCAATACAGCGCCTCAGTGCGCCGGTTGAAGTGCTCGGCGGCATCATGCTCTGGGTTGCGGTCGGCGGATTACTGATCAACCTGGTTGCGTTCTGGTTGCTGCATTCGGGCTCCAAAGACAACCTCAATGTCAGGGGAGCGGCTGTTCATGTCGCCGGCGACTTGCTCGGTTCCATTGGTGCCATCCTCGCCGCGGCAATTATTCTATGGACCGGCTGGACACCGGTGGACCCACTGCTCTCCATCGCTGTCGCCCTGTTGATCTTGCGCTCCGCCTGGATGATCACAAGGCAATCTGCACACATTCTTATGGAGGGCGCACCAGCGGGACTGCACCCTGCCGATATCAAAGCGGACCTGTTGCAGCACATACCCGCGGTGGAGGACGTACACCACATCCACGTCTGGTCGCTGACCCAGGAGCGGCACCTGGTCACCCTGCACGCGCGCATTCATGCCGATGCCGATGCCGACGAATCGCTGAACGCGGTGAACACCCGGCTGGTCGATGAATTCCATGTCGATCACGCCACGGGGCAGATTGAGAAGAAGCCCTGCGCAGACTAGCGGCCGCTATGCCAGGCAACCCGGGGTTGATCTACGGTGACAATGCTCCCGAGCCGACATCGCGCCGCAGGTATGGATGCACCTCGCGCTCATACAGCGACAGCATCTCCCAGGACAGCGCGGGATCGATACCGGCCAGCAACGGGTTGAGATAGAGCACACTGTGGTCGCCCAGTTGATGCGCCAATTCCAGCGTCTGCTCGGGCGTCAGCACCTTGTAGGCAGGGCTTTTGCGCACTGTCTCGGCGGTCATTTCCCCCGCATAGGGGCCGGCCGGGCGACCGAACGCTTCTGTCGTCCACTCGCTGTAAGACTGCAGCTGGTGCTGGATATGCGGCATGAGTTGCCGCCAGGCCTGCTCCGGATCGCGCGTTACCCACAGGAATATCGGGCCGTGGCTGGGGTATTCACCCGGATCCGCTTTTCCCAGCGCAACGCATTCCTGCCGGTAGGGCTGCCACAGGCGCGGATCCAGTGGCGGAAACCAGCCGTCGGCGATACGGGCGGCGCGCCGGGCAGCGGCGGCTGAGCTGCCGCCGAGAAGTATCGGCGGCGCGAACGGTTCCGGTGCCGGGGTTACCAGACAGCGCCTGCCCTGCCACTCAAACTCCTCGCCCGTCCACGCCCGCCGCAGGAATTCACAGGTCTCGCCCATCACCCGCCAGCGGTCTTCCAGCTTGCGGCCGAAGGTTTCGAACTCACTGGGCCGATAGCCGGCACCGATGCCGAGCAGCAGGCGCCCATTGGAGACAATCTGGGTGACAGCAGCATCCTCGGCCAGCTTCGCCAGGTCATATAGCGGCGCCAACAGCACCGAGGTGCGCAGCTTGATGGAGCGTGTGCGCGCCGCCATCGCGCTGGCAACCACCAGCGATGACGGGTTGTAACCATCGGCGGCACTGTGATGTTCGCCGAGGCCGATGACATCAAAACCCAGCTCATCTGCCCATACCGCTTGCTCCAGAGCGGCGGCGTAAAGCGCATTGCGATTGGCACCAAAGTCCGGCGCGCGCAGATCATAAGTGATCGTCAGTTCCATGCGATTTCCACAGTAGTAAAAGGACAGTTCCAGTCAGGGTGTTGTAAGCACTACGAGGGCTCCACCGGCGCCATTTTGTACTGCCTGGCATCGGTGATGAAATCGGCATGCCCGTAGCTGTCCAGAAGCGCGGCGAGTTTATTGACCAAATGCCGGTCCACCAGTGAGCGCAGGCCGGGGATACGCATGCCGAACGCGTATGCATTTGAGCTGGTCAGCAGCACCGCTATCGCCACCGCGGTGGCCAACTTGTCCTGCAGCCGGTAGTGGACGCCGAGTTTTTCGGCGCGGGCTGGCTTGCCCTCGCAAAAGTTCTGGATCAGGAAATACTTGGAGAAACCGCGCTCCATCCAACCGTGCAGTCGACCGCGCAGGGAGGGATCACTGAAGAGCTGCGCATCCATGGTGCCCCGTATCAGTACGCCGCAGGTCTCATCATCAAACTCCTCTTTCAGTGACAGCGTGCGCGCCATCATCAAATCGACAATTTCCTGTGGCGTCTCACCCAACAGGTCCTGCGGCAACCCGAGCAGGAAGCAGCGATAGCGCGCCATCTCCACCCGCTCGCGCTCAGCGGGGGTAAACGTCAGGCGCCCTTTCGCCAGCAACTTGAATGACAGCAGGAATATCCCGATCAGGCCGGCCGGCATCTGGTCAACCTGGGGAATCGGAATACCGTAGGTGGCGACATCCCATTTGCCGCTGCGCATGATGTTGTATCGCACCATGGAGTGCATCAGGCGCACCTTGGCCGCCGCGCGAAAGCCGCTGCCAAATCGCTGCAGTGCGCCTGGCATCGCGGTTGCGGTGAAGAAGCTCGCGGTCTCGAACACACGTTTGGCCGATTTTTCATCCGACAGTGTGCCGGTCATCGTCATCGGCAGGGCGGTGTACTTGTTCATGAAGGTGGCAATAAACGCACCGCGAATCACAAACGGCGAAATCGTAGCCAGCGGTATGCGCTCCTGGCGAGCGCCTCTCTCAACCATCGCCATGTCGACCCAATCCGGCGTCGCCTCCATCGCGCGTATGAAGGTGACCAGTTCCGGTGGCGCGTCGGGGACCGCATCGATGCCCTTCTCACAGGCATCGTCCAGCATCGAGATCAGGGTACGAAACCCTAACCGGGGTATCAGCGCGGCGTAAGCATCGGCAACCCGGTCACCGGTCATCGTGTAATTGCGAATTTTCTCGACTCGCGCAGGGTCAGACAATGCCCGGCGAGCGTAATCCTGGTAACGCCGCGGGAGGCGTTCACTGACACTCGCATCGCTGACATAGCGTTCGGGCAGGATCGAGAAATCGACATCGCCATAAATAGCGGCGATGGCGCTTTTCTGCTGCAGCACGCTGTCGGCGTAAAGGGCTTTTTCGGACGCCATTGTTTACAGGCCTTTTCTTATTCAGGAATCATCAGCAAGAGAAACTAGGGCATCTGGGCTGTTTGTCAACCCAAAACGGCATCAGCCGAATGCGCTACAGTAGCGGTGCTGAACCGCTACAGCTTTAGCTTGCGATGCAGCTGTACTCAGGGGCAGAATGGCCCTTGAACCCGACCTGTCCCGGAGCAGAATACTATGATAAAGCAACTCCGCATCCTGATCATCGCCCTTGCCGCTGTTACAGCACTCACCGCATGCAGCAACAGCAATAACAGCAATAACAGCAACGACGATGAGCCCGGATTCCGATTGGCGGGATGCGCCGACGACAGCAGCTGCGCATCCAACCCAACCCTGACCATTGGCGGCGAGCGTCCCGCCATGGTGCAGATACCGTCCAACTACGATATCAATACACGGTATCCACTGGTGATGGTGCTGCATGGCCGCGGCGTCGATGGCTGGATACAGTCGACCTACCTGGGCCTGTTCGACAGAGTCGACAGTCACCAGTTTGTGCTGGTGTACCCGGATGGCCTGTCGATCGATGGCCGCAAGCAATGGCGATTCACGCCGACCTGCTGTGACACACCGGAGGAGGAAGCGGCGGACATCAGCGATGTCAGTTACCTGACGGGCCTGATCGAGGAAGCGGCTGCCAACTACAGTATCGATACCAGCCGCATCGGTCTCATCGGCCACTCCAGCGGTGGCTTCATGTCCTTCACCATGGCCTGTGAAGCGTCTCATCTTGTCACCTCGATGGTCAATCTGGCCGGCTCTACCTTTGTCGACCTGGACCAATGTAAACCTGCCTCCGAGCGGGTCAGCGTACTGACGATTCACGGCGATCTCGATGACACCGTGTTGTTTGACGGTGTGGAAGGAGCCTATCTCAGCGCACCGGCCGCTGCGGAGCGGTTCGCCATGCTCGCCGGCTGCGATACCAACAGCCCAATGGCCAGGCCCGATTTCGATCTGGTGGGAAATATCGACGGCGCGGAAACCTCTATCACGACATGGCCGGGTTGCCTGCAAGGCACCGAGGTCGAGTTCTGGAAGATGAACGGCGGCCCGCATATTCCCGGGCCGTGGGTTGAGGCGGGGCTGGACGCCTTGGTCGAATGGCTACTGGATCATCCGAGGAGCTGATGTCGAACACAGCTGCGACCACGCCGCGTGTCACATCGAGGTGGCTGTATAACATATTGCGCCAGGCGCCTAAATCAGGGTCCCACCCCGCTGCCCCGGCGACCCGGTGCGATGCTTTTCTGGCCGGCAGTTGATAGGCTAGTGCAGTACTGGCAACCGGGATAACACAGCAATGGAAATACTCGCAGAGTGGCTGCCGCGCATCGGCGCAATGATCACGATACTGTTGGGATTGATCGGTTTTTTCAAGCCGCGTGCGATCACCGCCAGCCAGCAGATCGAACTGGGCAGCGCGATGGCGGTGTCAGAAGCGCGGGTGGTCTTCGGCGGACTTCACCTCGGCAGCGGGATCATGGCACTGGCCCTGCAGGAGCCGCTGATCTATATGACCCTCGGTGTCGCCTGGAGCTTCGGGCTGCTGGCGCGCTTTTATTCGATGGTCGCCGATAACACCAGCCTGAAACAGTCCGCGCCGGGGATAATCGTCGACGCCGTGATGGCCTTTCTGTTTCTCAGCGGGCTCATTTTCTGACACTGCCCGGCGCCCGCCATCGGGTGCCGGACTGCCACAGTATGCCGCCGCTCAGGGCACCAGCACTGCCGCGCCATTGAAACGCCCGCAGCGCAAATCCTCCAGCGCCTCATTGGCCTGTTCCAAGGAGTAGACATGCACCGTGGTCTCCACCGGAATGGTGGCCGCCAGCGGCAGAAACTCCTCGCCGTCGACACGGGTCAGGTTCGCCACCGAGCACAGCGAGCGTTCGCCCCAGAGAATATCGTAGGGAAAAGAGGGGATGTCGGACATATGAATCCCGGCACAGACCACCCGCCCGCCTTTGCGCACTGAGCGCAGCGCCTGCGGCACGAGTTCTCCGGCCGGCGCGAAGATAATGGCACCGTCCAGTGGCACAGGCGCGGGCTGCAGCGAATCGCCCGCCCAGCAGGCGCCCAGCTGTCGCGCGAACGCCTGCGCTTCGGTATCCCCTTCCCGGGTGAAGGCATACACCGACTGCCGGAAGTGCCTCGCTACCTGGATCAGGATATGGGCCGCCGCGCCAAAACCGTACAGGCCGATCGTTTCACAGGCGTCCAGCATGCGGTAGGCGCGATACCCGATCAGCCCGGCGCACAACAGTGGTGCTGCCTGTTGATCGCTGTACTGCACCGGGATTGGAAAACAGTAGCCGGCATCAGCGACGGTATACTCGGCGAACCCGCCGTTGATCTGGTATCCGGTATAGCGCGCCTCATCGCAGAGGTTTTCCTTGCTGTGGCTACAGTACCAGCAGTGACCGCAACTGCCGCCCAGCCACGGCACGCCGACCCGCTGTCCGACACTAAACCCCTGCACCTGATCACCAATGCTGATCACTTCCCCGATTATCTGGTGGCCAGGTATCAGTGGCAGGCTGGGCTGTGTCAGATCACCGTCCAGCACATGCAGATCTGTGCGGCAGATGCCGCAGGCCTTCACCCGCAACAACAATTGGTCAACACGCGGCACCGGCACGGCAACCTCGCGCAATTGCAGTGCCGTGTTGGCAGACTCCATTACCATTGCTCTCATCATCTTCTCCAGGCTTTCACTGCGCTGCATTATGGCATTATTCACACCGCCGAGAGCACCACCAATCTCATAAGCCATT
Organism: uncultured Halioglobus sp.; assembly: GCA_963976735.1. Lineage (GTDB taxonomy): Bacteria > Pseudomonadota > Gammaproteobacteria > Pseudomonadales > Halieaceae > Marimicrobium. Next base: position 5,396 of record CAXBLZ010000097.1, on the reverse strand, counting down.
GAAATAAAAGGATTTATATTTTCCCCGCCGTGTTACTCAGGCGTGCTTCCCGTTTAATTAGTATGTCTATTCTAGATTCAGGTGCTTCACTGTCGGCTCAAACCAAACGATAGAGGAGGTTTGATCATGCTTATTCACACATTCGTGTTTGCGATTCTTTCCATTCTTTCGGCGATTGCGATTGACGCTGTCGGCAAGCCGATCAGCAAGTCGCCCCCGGCGCCAGAGCTGCCGGGCACCGATGCAGCGGACGCTGCCGACGAGGAGGCGCACCCACCGCTGTAGGACCCCGACGTTGCTAAGCGGCTTTGTCGATCTTGCTGAGAGGATAGATCGCGTCAATGAAACAGTCCTGTCCACCTCCCGGCGGATTCGGCACCACAATGGAATCCAGATTAGCGTTGATGATAGGGCCGGTATTTGATACGCCGATGGTCTGGGTAAACATCAGGTCGGGACAGCGCTCTCGCAGCGTGAACAGGTAGGGGTGAAATGCATCGACCCAGATGATCAGCGCTGTCTGGTTGATAGCCTGCCAGTTGTAAAGGCTCCAACCCGTCACCTGCTCAACCGGTGCTCCCATCTCATAACCAAGGCTGGCCAGCGCCTGCGGCAGCGGTTCGGTTTCCAGCTTCTCTCGTTCAGCCGCAGCCTGCTCCATGGAGGCACACCCGGCTAACAGCGCATAGCTCCATACCAGAGCCATCAGGTAGTAGGGTTTCATCACGTCAGTTTTAACCTCCGCCACAGTGGACCACATCACAACATCGGCCCTCGCAGCAGTGCGGGGCACGATCAACTCGCAACCATTATAGACAGCCCGCGTGACACTGCACACTTTTCATCCAGCGGACAGGCAATGCAGTACTCGGATGTGGACAGCCAGTTTTGCAGTACCTACACTGGGCAGTGCTGCACAGGAGAAAGACATGATGGATGAACCCGCGACAACCCACGGCAAAACGATCGCCCGGTCACTATTGATTGAGGCCGGTGTCGGACTGACCTTGCTGGTGCTCGCTTTCTTTGCCATCGCCTCGTCCGATGTCTCAGCCGCCGGGGCCCGAACCTACTGGACGGCACTGGTGCTGGTCTTCGCCATTACTGCGTTTGTCTCCGACAGGATTCACACCGGACACGCCCTCGGCCATTTGCCAAGTGCCGTCACCATTGCGCTGCACTGGCTCGGCATCCTGCTCGCCATCCAACTGGTCCACTATTTCGTTTTTTCCGGCCGCATGGCGAATGCCGACATCGGCCTGACCAATGGCCTGCTGCTAGCGCTGGGCACCTACCTGTTCGGGGTGTACAGCAACTGGCGCATGGCCGTTATCGGCCTGGCGCTGGCGGTCGCAACCGCAGGTATCGCCTTCATTGAGGAGTTTATCTGGTTCCTTTTCATCGTCACCGCGGTGGCACTCCTGATACTCTTCTTCGGCGCAAAATTGATCAAAAAGCGCTAGCGCCGCTGTATCCGGTGCCCGGGACAACGCGCTGTCGCCGGTGCCGCAGCGAAAACAATAAGCCCCACTTGCGCAGGCATACACTGCGGCAACAATAGGCATTTCGAACCGACAAACTGGAGAACCGCGTGGCATACGACTTAACCGGAAAAATCAAGCTCATTCAGGAGGCGAAAACGTTCGACAGTGGTTTCACCAAACGGGAAATGGTCGTCATCGTCGAGGATGGCCGCTACCCGCAGGAAATCAACCTCGAGTTCGTACAGGACAAGGTCAGCCTGCTCGACAACCTGCAGCCAGGCCAGGACGTCACCGTTACCTTCGATATTCGAGGCCGGGAATATAACGGCCGGTATTTCAATAATTTACAGGGCTGGAAAATCACCAGTCCCGGGGCAGACCGCGAGTTTACCGGCGATGACCAGTCCTCCGCTCCCGTCCACCCTGTGCCATCGGATTTCGACGACAGCGACATCCCGTTCTGACAGGCAGGCGAGGGCCGGCCACCTCCGGCACCCTGATCCCTGCGGGTGAGCCGGCCTCGGCAGCGCTTGCCCCGAACTTGAAGTGTCGAATACAACAGGGTACCGTCAGCCGGATAAACCTAACAAAAATCGACACGGTCACCCGGTGTCGGAGGATGGCGCATGAACGTCGCACTGAAACCGCAACTCCCCCATAAGGCCCGCGTACTCCCAGGCTGCGAGTTAGGGGGTTACGAAACCCTGTTCGATGAACTGTCGTACTGGATCGATGCCGATAACATCACCGGGCAAATACCTGCCGACCTGGAAGGTACCCTGTTCTACAACTGCCCCGGGCGCAACCGGATCGGCGATCAGCAGTACGGCCACTGGTTCGATGGCGACGGCATGATCAGCGCGGTCACGATAACAGGCGGGCGCGTGCACTACAAAAATCGCTATGTGCGCACACCCAAGTACATCGACGAGACGGCGGCACAAAAAATCCTCTACCGTGGGGTGGGCACACAGATTCCCGGTGGCCCGCTGAAGAATATGTTTCGGGCGCCGGGAAATGCCGCCAACACCAGTGTGATACTGCACGGCGGCAAACTGCTGGCGCTGTGGGAAGGCGGTAAACCCTGGGAACTGGATCCTGCCACACTGGAGACCATCGGCGAATACACCTACGACGGCGGATTGACCACCATGCAGCCGTTCAGCGCTCATCCGCGCGTCGACCCACACTCGGGCGATCTGTACAACTTCGGTGTATTTGGCGTACCGCGGCCCAAGCTGCACCTGTACAAGATTGATCTGAGTGGCAACATGGTTGCCAATACGTCCCAGTACGTCGGGGACTACTCAATGTGTCACGATTTTGCGATTACCGACCGTCACGCCATCTTCATCCTGTGCCCAGCCTTCATGCGCTCACCGTTCAAGTTCTTGTTCGGCCTGCAAAGCGTGTTTGAGGCCATCGAGTACGACGCCAGCAAGAATACCAAGGTGATCGTGGTGGATCTGGCGAGCGCCCGTATTGTCAGGGAATTCGAGTTCGATTGTTTCTTTGGCTTTCACCTGGGCAATGCCCGGCAGCAGGGCGATGAAGTGTCGGTCGACGCGCTGTGCCTGGATACCATGGATGTAATGGGTGGCTTATCCGATGTGTTTATGGAGCGCGGCGATAACTTCAAATTTCTCGACGACGGGGCCAGGTTTTACCGTCTCAGCCTGAACCTGGCCACGGGAGCGAGCGAGAAACGCCTGGTGGAGGGCTCGCTTGCCGGTGAGTTTCCGACATGGAATCCGCACTGCACTGGCCGCGACAACCGCTACACCTGGTTGGGTACGATTGTGGAGAACGGCACACCCTACAGCTTTAACGCCTTCCAGAAGATCGATCACCAGACGGGGGAGCTGAAACTGCACGACTTTGGCGAGGGACGTTTTACCGCCGAGCCCAACTTTATCCCGATGGCGGGGAGCGCGGCTGAGGATGCGGGCTACCTGGTATCCATTGTGTACAACCAGGCGCGGGCAAAGAGTGAAATTGTGATTGTCGATGCCTGTGACATGCAGCGCGAGCTGGCGGTGATCCCCCTCACCCACCATGTCCCTTTCGGATTTCACGGTCACTTCTACGGACAGACATTTGTCCAGCCATAGCCTGTTGTACTTTTCCCGACACCCGCGGTAGCACCCGCGCGGGCGGCGGGGTAGTCTAGGCTGTGTCAGGGGATATCATCACACAGGGGATGCGAGCCCTGCACATGGATAATCTTGAAGGGGCACGTTGACTAAAACCGCGTATCAACGATTCACGCCAGTGGTTAGATTGGCACATCTGCTGTGCCTGTACAGCCTGTTACTGTTACCGCTACCCACACTCGCACAGGCGTCACTGCAGGAACTGCTGGGCCAGCTCAGCACCCAGGGCCAGATCCAGATTGCAGGCGAGACGGTGTATGACCTCTCGGTCACACAATCATTCTATGAAGACAATGCCTATACGATTGCCTGGAACAATCCTGTCGCCCTGAACGAACTGTCGGCCGCCATCTACCAGGCCGAACGCGAGGGCATGAACCCCGACGATTATCACCAGCAGCAGGTACAGGGGCTGCTGCACGGTACGCTGTCACTGGGTGCCGCGGCGCGCGACCTGCTCTTGACCGACAGCCTGGTACGCCTTACCTACCACTACGCCTTCGGCAAGGTGGACCCGAAAGATCACGTTGCCTCATGGAATTTTGACCGCAAGCTGCCGCAGATAGACCCGACCCAGTGGTTACAGGGCGTGGTCAGTCATGGCGGTATCCTCTCCGGGCTGCAGCAGCTGAAACCCTCCGTCCCACTCTATGAACAGCTGGTGACGGCGCTGGCGCAGTACCGGGCGATTGCCGCCGCAGGCGGATGGCCGTCGGTGGAGTCCGGCCCCACCCTGCGCCCGGGGGATGTTGGTCCGCGTGTGATCCAGTTGCGTCATCGCCTGCTGGCCGACGGTGCACTGGCGCACGACAGCGCTCCGGACCCGGCGTATTTCGATGAAAACCTGAAACAGGCCGTCCGCCGGTTCCAACAGCGCCATCACCTTGACGACGACGGCGTGGTAGGCAAGCAGACCCTGGCGGCGCTGAATGTGTCCGTGGACCAGCGCATCGGTCAGATTCGCGTCAACCTGGAGCGCGCCCGCATGATGCAGGACATACCGGACACTGCGGTGGTGGTCGATATCGCCGGCTACGAGGTCTCATTTTTTCGCGACGGCAAGCGTCTGCTGCGCAGCCGGGCGCAAGTGGGTACCCCCTACCGCAGCACGCCGACGTTTCGCGATCGCATTACCTACATTGAATTCAATCCAACCTGGACGGTGCCGCCCACCATTCTCGCCAAGGATGCGCTGCCCGCGATCAAGCGCGACCCCGGATACCTGCAAAACAGGAATATGCAGGTGCTGACCCGGGATGGCACAGAGGTGGACCCGGCGACGGTGAACTGGCAACTCTATCCGCGACAGGGCTTTCCCTACATCCTGCGGCAGCGCCCGGGGCCCAAAAATGCACTGGGCAGGCTCAAGGTCATGTTTCCCAATGAGCATATGGTGTACCTGCACGATACACCCAGCAGGGAACTGTTCCGCCGCAGCGAGCGCACGTTCAGCTCCGGCTGTATACGCGTGGAGGAGATCATGGAACTGGCGGAGTTGTTACTGGATGATCCGGCCTGGGACCAGGCCGCAATAAGTCGTGTGATCGAGACGCAAAAAACCCGGCGCGTGTCCCTGCGCCAGTCCGTGCCGATCTACCTCGTGTACTGGACAGTCGAGGTACAGGAAGATGGCACAGTAGATTTCAAGCGCGATCCCTACCAGCGAGATGCCGCATTGCTGCAAGCGCTGGAACAGCCACTGAGACCTGATTCCTCGCGAGTTGATCGACACCGGGGCGCGCTGTCACACAACGAGTGA
>CAXBLZ010000096.1:0-12848 GCA_963976735.1 uncultured Halioglobus sp. | reverse complement strand
AATTACCAACCCCGTAGTTCATCGAGCTACGGGGTTTTTTATGGGACACTATTTTTAGACGCTGCGTGAGCTGAACCTGCATCGCGCATTCAGGTGTCACAAAAGTCTTATACAATATCGTCACTGATATTGTGGCCGCTGCTTGTGTGATCGCCGTGGGCCAACGGCATTGGTATTATGCCGTTTCCGCTGTCACCTGGGATCCCACGGATCTGGTACGGCAGCCGCCAACTCGGGACGATTTCTATGAAACGCAGTGATGCGCCGCCGACTTCAGTCACCAATATGACGATCAATGGCATCGCGCTGCTGGCAGCGCTGCTGATGTCCTGGTGGCTGGTTGCCAGCGGTACGGGCATCAGCGGATTGGTAGCGGTTCTGCTGATTGCTGCATCGTATACCCTGCCGATAGTTGTGCTGGAAGCACTTTGGATAGAGCGGGGGTACCTTCGCCCCCGGTCGAGTGGTCGTGCGTCTCTTGATGTCGGGCGGGTGTTGGTAAAACTTGTAGGTTTTGCCGTGACCCTGTGGCTGATTGTCGGTATCTACTCATTGTTTCCTGAGTACAGGGGTTCTTTCTACGCCAGGTACTACACAGCATTGCGCACTGTTGCTCCCTATTGGCTCGTTTTATCGGTGCCGTATTTTTTCTGGATGGACGGTCGCAGTGGTGGCGAACGTGACGGCTACTGGCATATGGGAGAGCTGGTGCTATTGCGCTGGAAAAATGTCGATCGCGGTATCCTCGGCCAGTATTTACTGGGCTGGACGGTGAAACTGTTTTTCCTGCCGCTGATGTTCACGTACTTGCTTGGTAAAATACAGTATTTCCGTGGCTATCACTTTGAACTGGTATTCACCAGTTTCAAGGAGTTTTATGATTTCGCCTTTGATTTCCTCTTCTATATCGATTTGCTGATCGCTTTTGTCGGTTACCTTTGTACCTTCAAGGCAACCGATTCGCACATTCGCTCTACCGAGCCAACACTGTTGGGTTGGGCGGTAGCGATCATGTGTTACCAGCCGTTCTGGTCGTTTTTTTCCTCTCACTACATCGACTACCAGACCGGCGGTACCGGCTGGGGAAAATGGTTGTGGGATTACACTGCGGTGTACGTCATCTGGGGGAGTAGCATACTGGCGCTGATGGTGATCTATGTCTGGGCCAGTCTTGCCTTCGGCATCCGCTTCTCCAATCTCACGCATCGTGGGATTCTCACCAACGGCCCCTACCGGTACTGCAAACATCCGGCCTATGTCAGCAAGAGCGTGTCCTGGTGGCTTATCTCTATGCCGTTCATGGTGACTACTACGGTCGACGAATCGATTCGTCACTGCCTGTTGCTGTTGTTGCTGAATGTGATCTACCTGTTAAGGGCGCGTACCGAGGAGCGCCATTTGGCGCAGGATCCAGACTACTGCGAATACGCGCGCTATATTGAGGAGAATGGTTTGTTGCGCAAGGTTGGCCATTGGCTGCCCGTTTTGAAATTCAGCCCGGGGCGTCTCTTCAATGTCGCGACTCATTAAAGTGGCTCGAGAGGTATTTTTCCTCGTTAACGTTGTCAATCTGCGCTGGTGGCAGAAACTCCCTGGCGTATTGCAGATACACTTTATCCCGCACGAAAAGCTCAAAGCAGTCTTTGTCGATGTGATTGTCGAGCACCATTCTGTATAGGATATCGATAGCCTCACTCACGGGTTTGGCCTTCTTGTAAGGCCGATCAGCGGCGGTCAGTGCCTCGAAAATATCGGCAATGGCGAGAATGCGTTCGGGCATGCTCAGCGCCTCTGCGGGTAACTTGCGCGGGTATCCGGTGCCTCTGAGAGTCTCGTGGTGAGTGGACGCATAACGCGGTACGTTCTTCAGCTCATCGGGAAACGGTAGGCTCTCCAGCATTTTGATGGTGCTGATCATGTGCTCGTTGATTTTGAACCTGTCCTCCTCTGTCAGTGTGCCGCGCGAAACAGACAGGTTGTACAACTCACCCTGGTTATAGAGGTGTTCCGGAATCGCCATGTCGATGCCGTATTCGGGCGGATAAACAGCCCGGTGTTCCCGTTCAATAATATGCTCCGGCCTGTCGCTTAACAGTGCCTCTGTCGCGGGCAATTCGTCCGCAGTATCGGGGGTTCGGAGTTCCTCCAGCGGGGAGAGGCCGATGCGGTTGTCAAAATGTCGCTGCCAGGTTTGTTTAGCGATCTCCTGCAGGCGATCAAGCTTGGCCTGGTCGAGAAATTCACCACCGACATTGCAGCTGGCCACAAATGCAAACTGGTCAAGCAACTCGCGCTGTCTACACTGCAGTTGCCGATCCAACTTTGCGACACTCTCGGTGCCCTCGAGGCGCTGCTTCCAGTACGCGATTTCAGCGTCGCGCCACAGCACCTCAAAGCGCATACGGACCTCGTGGAGACGGTTGTAAATCACCTCCAGTTTGCTGCCCTTGTCAACAATATGCTCGGGCATGGTGATCTTGCCGCAGTCGTGCAGCCATGCGGCGATGCGATATTCGCGCCACTGGTCATCGGTTTCCAGATTAAGATCGCGGAAGGCGGGCAAATCACTGGCCGCCGCATGCTCTGCCAGCATCAGCGCCAGTTCCGGCACACGCTTGCAGTGCCCGCCGGTATAGGCAGACTTATCGTCGATGGCCTGTGCAATCAGTTCGATAAACGCGTCCATTAACGCGCGTTGCTCCAACTCGTGTGTCTGTATCGCTGTGACCATACTGACCATGGAGCCGGACAATTCATCCAGCTCTTTTACATTGGAACGAACGTGTTTTACTTTCGCAAATTCGCGGCGCTGTACCTTGTCATTCTCGAGTGCCAACTGCCGGATCGGCCGGACGATGGGCTTGGCGAAAAACCAGGACAGCGGCAGCAGTAACAATAAAAATACTGCAGTGATGGCGATAGACAGTTTGACCTGGTCCAGAAACGGCGCAACAAGCGCTTCGCTCGGCGTCAGAATGCCGATGTATAGTGGGTTTTCATCCTCTCCAGCGGTAGCCGCGTAAGCCAGATAGCGCTCTCCTGCCAGCGAAGTTTCGATAAGCTGCCCCTGCAGTGTCAGGTCGGCGGCAATCTGGATAAGTACATCACTGGGAACCGCACTGGAATGGCGACTGGTGCCACGTGTTTGGTCCGGCTCCAGCCACTTGGCGGAGAGGTATTGGAATTGCTCTTCGCCGAGCGCGGCAATGGCTTTGTCCAACAGTTGACGCAGCTGTGGCCTGTCTGGGGGAACGACAATATGTAGTGTGTCGGGAAGCTGGCTGTCACCAAAGCTTGCTTCATCGTGAAATTGTAATCCGCTCAAAAAATACGTGCGTTGGAGAAAGCGCATTATCACCTCGCTATCCAGCGCTGCAGCCGCTTCTCCGTCCATGACTCGTTCCAGCGCGTCCAGCGTCGACCCGGTTTCGACGATGTCAATTTGTGGGTAACGGCTGCGAAGGATGGGAATGGTTGACCAGCCAGCCGGGATCGCAAGCTGTTTCCCATTGAGTTCAGACAAGTCGTTGAACGCGCCAAAATTGTCACGGGTGACCAGCGCATAGGGCAGTTGGGCATAAGGGCTACCGAGCAAACCCAACTGCCTGTTGGTATCCGTGGCGATCACGGATTGCAGCAAATCGATCTCTCCGGCCTTGTATAATTCGATCAACTCGGGCCAGCTAAAACCGTTGATGAAGCGGACGTTCAAGCCGGTCATCTGTGCGATAAGTTCGACGATATCGATAGAATATCCATTGGGGCGGCCGCCTTGTGCGTAGTCGAACGGAGGCCAGTTGAGCTCGTTCGATACATTCAGAGTGGGCTGGTTGGCGACAAACTGTTTTTCCTCTTCCGTGAGCTGTAGCGCAGGTACAGGAATGTCGCCGTAGCTGTCCTGTCGGTCGAGGCTAGAGGCAATAACCTCGCCTGTATCATTGAAGAGGTAGACATTCCCTCTGCTGGAGATTCTGTGTTGGCTTAAAAACTCGGAGATGGTTGCCAGTGTCATGTCGATCGCGACAACCGTCGTGGAGTTCTTGAGGCGCTTTGACAGTGTTCGCCCCGGCACCCCCAGTTGGGAGAATATGTAGGGCGCGGTCATCTGCACTTCGTCAGATGCTGCTGCGCTGGTATACCACGGTCGCGAATACACCTCGTAATCGGTGGGCTCGGAGCGAGTCAGCCGAACCCGCAGGTTTTCGTCAAGGTATTGATAGTGTCGCACAGGCCCCTTCGCACCCTCGCGCAATGAGACGACGAGCCAGCGATCGAGTGGGTGTGCGTGTAACTTCTCGCGCGCGGTGTCGCTGGTATTCAGGTTGATGACTTCGAAAAAACTGCCGTCGCCGCCGCCGAGATAGATGCCGTAATACAGCGGGTTCTTCAGCAACACCTGGGTAAATATTTCCAGGTGTGCAGCCTCGTTCCCGGCGTCATTCAGCACCGGGTTCTCAGCCAGCAAATCGATGACATTGGCGTTGATACGCCCGACGCTGCGCAGTTCCGAGGCAATACCGGATGATGCGGTGGCATAGAGGTCGGCAGCGACAGTTCTGGCCATGGACTGGCCGAAGTAGTATTGCAGGCCGATTGCCAGTGACGCCGTCAACGCTGTGGCGATAACAAATGCGAGGACGACGGTAAGTTGTATGGTAGTGCGTATGTTGCCAAACAAGGATGTCATCGACGGTCAGGCTCCCGGTGCGTAGCGCTCGCCCTCACGGAGCATAACACGCAATGAGACGGGCAAGTGTGTTCCATGCGCGCTCGCTGCAGGATGCAGTGTGTGGGGGAAAAGAAAATGGATTTCGCAACGGTAAAAAAAAGCTGCGTGGATTTCCACACAGCTTTTTTGAGCATTGGCCGACCGACAGTTGCATCGGATACCAGACGCGGAGGTGCGCCCAAGGGCGGCCTCCACTGAGGTCAACGGTAATTGCAGTCGTAGAACCAAACCTCGGAAGATACTGGTGTGGTGAGCTGGATCTCGACGGAGCCAGGCTCCACCGGATTCCTGATCTCGCTCAGAGTGCTGAATGTGAAAGCGAATGCACCACTCGTGGCATAGTTGGGTATCTCAAATTCAGATTGCCCTACCACTTCGCAGTTGTCCACAGCGGTCACGGTCACCGATGCGCCACCGGGTGGTGGGTTGTTGTACGTGTCTGAAATATAGACATCGACCGTTTCAGCCGTTCCATTCTGTGAGCGCGACTGCAGCCAGAATTCCCAGTTCGGTGCATCCCCCAGCGTGACAACGTGCTGAGCCCGGACATTGATTAGCTCACGGCTACACCACACGCCGTCACCCTCTTCGGGACACAGCAGTCCGTTGTACCAGGCCGGGCTGTCGTTGTAGTCGTAAATTCCATTGGTGTTGAAGTCGGAGAAAAACTCTTCCTGACCAGCGATACAACGCAGTGGGCCCGCAGTGAGCTCGGAGGGGCACTGTGGCAACGCCGGTGTGTAGACACCGTCTTCATTCTCGTCGAGAAAGGCTTCCGGCATATTCTGGAACAGTGTCTGCTCGTCCTGGTCCATGATACCGTTGCCGTTGCGATCGGCAAAAGACTCCTCGCCAATCGCTGTAACAAGAATTGATGAGCGGCCGCCGCGGATATAGCCCTGATCGACCGGGCACGGAATCGCCGGGCCGAGGTGTATCAGTTGGCCGAGACTATTACGGCAGTCAGTCGGTTGGCCGCTCTGTGGCGCCTGCCCGCTTCTGAGCACATACGTCTGGCCAGTAAGCGTTGGGAAACGCGGCTGCTGACTGCTCCACTGTACCGAGCAGGTGCCGTCTGTAGTCGTACACGAGCCGACGATCGAGCCGTACTCTGTGGTAAATACGGCCGCGGTGCCGTCCACCACCGGATTGTTGAACTTGTCTGCCATCGCAACTGTCAATTCCCGGCACAATCCGTTTATTGTCATGGCACCATCGACCACGAAACTTGACTCACCACCACATTCCCCGATGGCGAGGCTGATGGAGTTCTGGTCAGGTAAGCCGGTGGTTACGGTGATCAGATCCGATACGGTGGTAACCAGGCCGCTACTGCCGCCATCGACTGTAGCCAGCACGCGCACCACGGTTGGAATATCGCCAGATTGTACAGTCACGTTTACCTGTCCGTCGCCATCACTCAGTGAAGACGTTTTTGACAGCGATAAGCCGCCCACGTAGGTCGTTAGTGAAAAGTCGACTGTCACACCTGAGATGGGGCTGCCGGAGCCGTCAACGACCCTGAATACCACAGTAGCGGTCTCATCGCGCCCCTGGCCGCCGGTGCCACTAAGCACAATCAGTGCGGGGTCCGCGCTGACAAATTCGATCGCATTGGCTGTTGGCCCGGCGATGGTTATCACGCCAAAAGCCTGTGCGTCAGCTCCCACGAGACTGGCAGTGATATTGTCCGTGCCTGCACAGCCAGTGGCGGAGTACAGGGTGTATGCCTCACCATTCACGGACTGGGGTTCAACCGGGTTGATGGTGGCCAGCTCAGCAGCAATACAGCCGCTGTTGAACCTGACATCCTCGGCGGTGGTCACGCGCTCACCCTCGGCATTGAGTATCACAACCGAGAGCTCCGCATTGCCACCGGCAGATAGTGTGGATGAGGGCGCTATGGTGATCCGATTCTCGACAAAGACATCATTTTCATCGTACGAACCCAGCCGCAGGCCGCTGTCTCCCACCTGAAATGCCAGGCTGCTGGATACTGCACCGGCGCTGGTGGTAGCGGTTGCCGAAACGTTGCCCGCGCCTTTTACTGCGCCGGATTCGAGCTGGAAGGTGGCCACGCCGTCAGCGTTGGTTAAAGCCGTTCCTGACTCAGGGAAAAGCACTCCGATTTCAGTAGAGGCAGAGACCAGAATATTCGCACCACCGCCCTCGACAGTCGCTTTCAATGTTCCCGGCGAGGAAGAAGTGACGGTATTGGTTTCGTTGCCCGCAGGATCGAACAGCGCGAGAGACAGCGAACTGGCCTCGACATTCACTGTCAGATTGCCGGCAAGGTCACCGGCGCTGGTAGTGGCGGTCGCGCTGACGGTTCCGGTGCCGCTCTCAAGGCCCGCGATCAGCTGGAAAGTTGCGACCCCCAGCAGGTTGGTCAGCGCCGTTCCCGATTCGGGTAGCAGTGTACCGATCTGAGTCTCAGCGGAGACCAGCACATTGGCGTCTCCTCCTGGAATGCTTACCGTGAGCGTTCCGGGCGATGCGGACGTCACCGTATCAGTGGCCACGCCCTCGGCATCAAACAGGGCGAGGGACAGTGTGGGTGTGCCTCCGCTGCTGCCACTGCTGCCACTACTGCCACTGCTGGAACTGCTAGTTGAGCTGCTGCCGTCCTCATCGTAGAACGTGCCGCCCCCTCCGCCACCACCACAGGCTGTGAGCGTGAACAAAACGGCAATTAAAACAGCCAGATGGCTGACAAGCTTGGCGCCCCGATTGATCATGTTTTTCCCCTGTTGTCCGCCGCACAGCGGATCTTATTGGTGTTGCCAGTTAGTGTTCTATCGTCTTCCCTGATGGCGGATTGTATGTCCACTCACAATTGCTCAAGTTTCCACCTCCAACAGCTTACCATCACAATGCCTTAAAACTCGATAAATAACAGGGTGATAGACAGCTTTTGTGATTTTTTACACAAGGTTGGTGAGCGCGCATCATGGATTGTTTCCAGGGAAGCCATGATGCCGCGCTGATTCGCATTACAGGGGGGCGTGAAATCGCGGTGATCCCCATTGTGAGATGCAATCGGAAGCTTATACTACGACTGTATTGCGCCCTGTCAGCCACCTGTTACCATCTGCGCGATGAATTTCGCCGCCAATTCCGACAGTTATCTCACTGTATCCATTGTGCTCCACAACAGCCCACTTGCGCTGCTGACGGGTACTGTGCAGAGCCTGCAGCGCGCCGCGCAATACGCGGCAGCGGCGGGGCATCTGGAGCGAGTGACGGTCTGGCTTATCGACAATGCATCTGACGCCGGCTATCGGGCGGCGCTGGTCGATGAAATGAGCCGCTGGGCACCGGGCGATTGTTTCGATGTCCGGTATTCCCCTCAATCGGGTAATCGCGGCTTCGGCTGTGGCCACAATACGGTGATTTCAGATCTGCAAAGTGAATTCCACCTGGTGCTCAACCCCGATGTGGAGCTGGCCGAGGACGCACTGGATCAGGGGTTGGCGTCGCTGCGCCAGAGCGCCTCAATAGCGCTGGTGAGCCCCAGAGTCACCGGAGGCGGTGGCGAACAGGAGTTCCTGTGCAAACGCTATCCCACAGTGCTGGTGTTGCTGCTGCGCGGTTTTGCACCGGCATCTGTCCGCCGCCTGTTTCAAAGGCAGCTGGCGAGCTATGAGATGCGCGATTTGTGCAGCGGTGAGGTACCCGCCGAGGTCGATATCGCCAGTGGCTGCTTTATGTTGATGCGAACATCGGCGCTGCGGGCTGTCGGTGGCTTTGACGAGGCATTCTTTCTCTACTTCGAGGATTTTGACCTGTCGCTGCGCCTCGCTACGCGGGGGCGGCTGTTGTTTGATCCGGCGGTGAAGATTGTCCACCACGGGGGCTATGCGGCCAGTAAGGGACGCCTTCACCTGCAGTATTTTGTTCGCTCCGGAATCCGGTTTTTCCAGCGCCACGGCTGGCGTTTTCTATAGCCGCGGATGAAATGCTGGTAGACTTCCTCTCTTATCTTAACCGCATCGGCAGGGAACGGTTTGCATGAATGAATTGAGGCGCATGGCCTACCTCGACGCGCTCGGGATCGACAGCTATGTGTCGCGTAAGCAACTACCCGGCGCAGCAGTGACCCGCCGCTTGGCGATTGTAAAACGCCCGGCAACGGCATCGCCAGCAGCGAAAAATGTCGACGTTCCCGACGCGACCACATCGGGTGTTGGCCCGGTTCCACCAGCGTACCGTGAAGGCTTTACACGGCCCGATTTCGGGCTTGATACCCGTGCTCCCCGCATTGATGCCGAACCTGCGCACAGTGAACCGTCGCGCGCCGATGAGCCGGTACCACGGTTTACCCTGACGGCCATTGTGGCAGGAGATTGGCTGTGGCTTGATGAGTTGCAAGGCATGCCGCTGACCACGGATCAGGTGCGGCTGGTGCAGGCCATGGCGCAAGCGCTGCGCCTGAGTCGTGCCAGCGGCAGTGAAAGTGTCGGGGCAGCGGCGGGTACCCCTGTCACCCGCCCCGAGGTGACACAGTTCGAATGGCCGATGCACACCAATCGCCAGTTGGATTTGGGCGAGGAGGCTGCGCGGGCGAGCGTGGCGGCGTTTGTCAGCCGCAGGCTGGAGCAGTGTGGCTGTCGCGGCCTGATACTGCTGGGGCAGTCTTGCGCGGCGCGCGTCCCGATGGCTCAGGTGACAGTTCCTGCTGTCACCACGGCCAGCAGTGCGGAGATACTGGCGAGCCCCGCGCTGAAACGCCAGGTGTGGCGAGATTTGCAGGCTTTGCTGCAACAGGCATGAGGCTCGCTGCCGTCCTGTGTTCTGTAGTGCTCAATCTGGCGCGCCCCGCGCATAGCGCCTGTGTTTAGGTACGCCTGTGCCGCCGACGCTGATGCGCTGGCAGCTATTGATGCCAGTGTCAATTTCAACCCCTGGACGGCCGCCCGGTTTGCCACCTGTGAGGGAGAAGCGGGGTCGCAGGCCTGGGCGCTGGTGGTGGAGGCAGGCGGTCGGATACAGGGGTTTGTGGCGCTGTCCAGTGTGTTGGATGAGGTGTCTATCCTGAGTATTGCGATAGACCCACAGCAGCAGCGACAGGGCCTGGGGCAGTCGCTGCTGCAGCTTGCGCTGGAACGGGCGCGCCGCGCTGGCGCTGCGAAATGCCTGCTGGAAGTCCGTGAATCCAATACCGCAGCCAGGCGCCTCTACCTGCAAAACGGCTTTGTGTTGGATGGTGTGCGCAAAAACTATTACCCTACCGTGGGTGGACGCGAGGACGCCCTGTTGATGTCCAAACAGCTAGAAGGAACAGCCAATGAACGTGCTTGAAACCGAGTGGTGGACGATGGCCGTCCCGCCCGAGTGGTGGGCGGATTCTGAAGAAGACAGTATTCTGGTGGGTGATCGGGACGATGTCGGCTGCATTGAAATCAGCACGTTGCACAAGGACGAGGGCGAGTTTGACACTGACGCTGTGCGCACCATCGCGCAGGCAGAGTCGGAGCAACCGCTGGATTGGCACCCCGTGGCACTGGGTGACTTTACCGGGGTGAGCAGTCGCTATATCGAGGAGGGTACAGGCGTTAGAGAGTGGTACGTTGCCAATGGTGCGCTGCTATTGTTTATTACCTACAGCTGCGACGAGGAAAACGATGGTATGGATGATGCCGCCGTGGATGAACTGCTGGATACGCTGATGCTGCTGGAGCCGGGCGCCTAGGACACAGTGCCCGTGACGCGCACGCGTTTGGCGCCCTTCACGGGCTTGGTCTTCATCGCCGCTTCGCGTTTTTTGATCTGGTCATCGATGATGTTTTTCATCGCGATAATCAATCCGGTAAAGATAAACGCGCCCGGTGGCAGTATCGCCAGCAGGAAAGGCTGGTAGTTAGCGAACAGTTCAATTTTCCAATCGGCGGCACCAGGCCCAAACAACAAATCCATATTCGCGAACAGAGCACCGGTGCCGGTGACCTCACGCAGTGCGCCCAGCAGTACCAGCACGAAGGCGAACCCCATACCCATGATAAAGCCGTCGTAGGCGGAGGGCCCCAGTGCATTTTTGGCGGCGAACCCGTCGGCGCGGCCCAGAATCACGCAGTTGGTGGTAATGAGCGGCAGGAAAATGCCCAGGATCTCATACAGTTCGTAGGCAAACGCCTGCATCAGCAGTTCAATACAGGTGACGGCGGCCGCAATAATCATCACAAAGGCGGGCAGGCGCACGGCGTCAGAGACAATATTGCGAATCAGCGAGACCGCGGTGTTGGATGTGATCAGCACCATGATGGTGGCCAATCCCAGCCCGATCGCATTGACAACAGTGCCGGTAACCGCCAGCAGTGGGCACAGTCCCAGCAGCTGCACAATGGCGGGGTTGTTCTTCCACAGGCCGTTGAGAGACAGGTCTTTATAACTGACATCTGCCATTATGAATCGCCTCCGGTTGATGTGGGATCAGGCTGCTCGAACAGCAGTTTTCTATTTGCCTGGGCAAATTGTAAGGCGCGCAGGGTGGCCGCGACAACCGCTCGCGGTGTAATGGTGGCGCCGGTGAACTGATCGAACACGCCCTTGTCTTTCTTGACTGCCCAGCCATCAGGCGTCGGGTTTTCCAGCGAGCGCCCGGCAAAACCCAGAATCCAGTCAGATTTTTTCACGTCAACCTTATCTCCCAGCCCGGGTGTTTCCCTGTGTGTCAGGGCGCGTACGCCGGCGATGGTGCCATCGGCATTGACGCCCACAATCAGCTCAATCTCCCCGGTGTAGCCATCGGGTGCAAGTACCGGGATGATGGCGGCGACAACGTCGCCGTGCTGGCGCGCGATGTAAATCTGTTTCTCCTCGCTCAGTTCCAGCCCCGGCGTCTCCGGACCAACCAGAATGGTGTCATCCAGCATCGAGTTATCGTGGCGCGAGCGGGGAATGATTTCCAGCAGTGCTTTCTCTTCCGCCAGGCGCTTTTGATGGGCGATATCACTTTTTGTCAGCAGATAGGTGCTGGCAATCAATGCGGTGGTGCACACGGCAAAGAGCGCGAGCAGTAGGCTATTGCGCGTTATCGATTGGCCGAGCATGCTATTTGTCTCCCCCTTTGCTGCTGTGGCCATAGGTGCGTGGCTGCGTGTAGTAGTCGATAAACGGGGCGGCGAAATTCATGATTAACACGGCAAAGGCGACGGCGTCGGGGTAGTTGCCCCGCACCCGTATCACGTACACCAGTACCCCGATCAGGGCGCCATAAATCAGGCGCCCGCGCAGGGACACTGCAGACGTTACCGGGTCCGTGACGATGAAGAAGGCGCCGAACATGGTCGCGCCGCTGAACAGGTGAAACAGCGGTGAGCCGCCGCTGGCGGAGCTGCCGCCATCGTAGAACAATGCGGCGAGCAGACTCAGGCTGGCCAGCATCGCGACCGGTGCGTGCCAGGTAAAAATGCGTTGGTACAGCAGCCAAGCACCACCAGCCAGAAAGGCCAGATTGGCCCACTCCCAGCCCACGCCTGCAAAGAGCCCGAACTGGGGGTTCTGCTGCCACAGGTCTTCGATCAGCAGGCTGTCGTTCTGTTTCAGTACATCCAGTGGGGTCGCCATGGTGATGCCGTCGTACTGCCCGGGGTTGAAGCAGGCCTGCAGCGCTTGCAGCAGGCCTGGCAATTCGCCGTTGCCAAGCGGCGGCGCCCAAGAGGTCATTTGTACCGGGAAGGAAATAAGCAGAATCACATACCCGACCATGGCGGGATTGAAAGGGTTGTAGCCGAGACCACCGTAGAGTTGCTTGGCTAACAGTATGGCACTGGCGATCCCGATGGCGATCAGCCACCACGGCGAATAGGGCGGCAGTGCAATACACAGCAGGAAGGCTGTCACCAGGGCACTGCAGTCTTTCAGGTAAAAGCCCAGTGGCCGGCGGCGCAGTTTCAGCGCGAGTGCCTCGCAGGCCAGCGCCACAACGCTGCCCCAGAGAAGATTGACCAGCGTGCCGTAACCGAAAAAATGGGTGAGTACGATAATGCCTGGCACGGTAGCCAGCAGCACGTTCTGCATCACGCGCTGGGTGCTCATGGGCCCGTGGGCGTGGGGTGAGGTGAGGCGAATCAGGGCCATATCAGGCATCCTCTGCCTGTTGCTGTTGCTGTTGCTGTTG
>CAXBLZ010000095.1:0-12870 GCA_963976735.1 uncultured Halioglobus sp. | reverse complement strand
GCTAGATCCGGCCGAATTATGTCGGTAAATGCCGCCAGTCTGGTGGCCGGACTCAGCCCGCAAGCGATTGCCGACGCAGTGGCTCTCACCAGATTGCTCAACAACGGGCCGGTGCAATAAACCGTGCGCAAACTGTCGATTCCGAGCGCCGTTGCCCTCGCCATGCTATTACTGGCGCTGGTTCTGGTGTCACTGACCCAGGGCGCGATGCATATTCCACTGCGGGGCAGCCTACTGACGCTGTCAGATGCATTCTTCGGCAGCGCAGTGGCCGATCTGGCCGACTATCAACGAGCGGTGATCCTTGAGCTGCGCCTGCCACGCACACTGTTGGCCATCCTTATCGGTGCAATCCTTGCCCAGAGCGGTGCGGCCATGCAAGGCCTGTTCCGCAATCCACTGGCCGATCCTGGCATCATTGGCGTGTCGGCGGGCGCAGCGGTAGGCGCGGTGCTGGCACTGTACTTCACAGACCCGGTACAGA
Organism: uncultured Halioglobus sp.; assembly: GCA_963976735.1. GTDB lineage: Bacteria > Pseudomonadota > Gammaproteobacteria > Pseudomonadales > Halieaceae > Marimicrobium. The sequence continues at coordinate 12,386 of CAXBLZ010000095.1, read as the reverse complement.
GCTGGTGGGCAGTGCCTATTGGCGCATTCATAGCCGGGCTGGGCACCAGCCTGCTCATTTACAAGCTGGCCCAGGGCACCAATGGCACATCCGTATTTATCCTGCTATTGGCGGGGATCGCTATCTCGGCCATGGCCGGCGCCCTGATCGGATTCATCACCTACCTGTCAGACGACACGCGCCTGCGCGACCTCAGCCTGTGGCAAATGGGGTCGCTGGCGTCGGCTGACGGCACCAGGGTCTGGATTGCCGCGCTGGCATTCGGCCTACTGGCATTGCGCCTGCAGACCCACGCTGCAGCACTGAACACGCTGCTGCTTGGCGAACAGGAAGCGCGCCACCTGGGTATAAATGTCGAGCGGCTGAAACAGGAACTGGTGGTGTTGGTTGCACTGGGTGTCGGACTGGCAGTTGCGACTGCGGGCATCATTGGTTTCGTTGGGCTCGTGGTGCCGCACTGTATTCGCATGCTGGTGGGACCAAGCCATTTCAGCCTGCTGCCGCTGTCCGCACTTTGCGGCGGGCTGCTGCTACTGCTGGCGGACATCGGGGCGCGCTTACTGGTTGCACCTGCCGAGCTTCCTGTCGGTATCCTCACCGCGCTTCTGGGTGGCCCCTTTTTTGTGCTGCTGTTACTGCAACAGCGCCAGAGGATGTGACACGATGCTGGAAGTAAGCGATCTCTGTTTGCAACGCGGCACCGGATTTAACCTGAACATACCGCAGTGGCAGGCACTACCCGGCCAGGTATGGGCGATTCTGGGCACCAATGGCTCCGGCAAATCCACACTGCTCAAACTTCTCTGTGGGGATGAAGTCTCGGCAGGCAGCGTATTGCTGCATCAGCGACCGCTGGAGCAATGGAGTCACCGGGAGCGAGCTTGCCACCTCGGCGTACTGCCGCAATCAAACAACCTGACCTTCGGCTTCAGCGCCGAGGAGGTCGTCGCGCTCGGGCTTACCCCATTGACAGTAGGATGGCGTGAAGGCCGGCAAATGGTAAGGTCGATGATGCTCGCCACAGACTGCGCACATTTGCGCAGTGCGAAATACCCCGCACTCTCCGGCGGCGAAAAGCAGCGGGTCCAGCTGGCCAGAGTCCTGGTGCAGTTAAGCCAGGCAGAACAGGAACCCGTTTTATTACTGGATGAGCCCACGTCCGCCCAGGACCTGGGACAGCAGCACCGACTGTTGGGCCTCGCCACTGATCTCGCGGCGACACGGCACTTCTGTGTCGTCACGATCCTGCACGATCTGAATCTGGCACTGCGTTACGCCGGACACTGTATGTTACTGAGTCAGGGCGAGGCTGTTGCCAGCGGGCCTCCGTCGATGGTGATAAACCACGCCAGCATTCAACGTTACTGGGGTTACTCGGCGCAGATACTCACATCGGAAAGCGGCCGCAAGGTTGTTGCCTGATCGACAGGGACCGAGGCTGAGCAGCAATGATTGTCGGGCCGACCCCGGGCCGAGAATACAAGGGCGACTGCCATCATCGGAACAGCCAGTTTTGCACCATTTTCGTGTACTGCGGCATCACCAGATACACCATAAGCGCCACTACGGCCCCGGTAACGACTAGCGTCGCCACATAGCGGTTATCGTGCAGGCCCATCGCGCGCAGCAGCGGGTCAAACGCCATCGGGACCAGCAACACCAGCGGGTAAATCGCCGACCAGGTGACCAGAAACTGCTTCCAGCGAGTCGGCATATCCGGCTGCGAAGGCGCCGCAGCGGCAAACAAAAATTCTATCCCGCTGTGCACAGAATAGTCATCTTCCGTTTGCAGCATCGGGCGAGCCTTGCGAATCAATTGCGCACGGGCCTGGGACTGCATCCACGCGTCTGCATAGTCTTTTGTACTGAATCGCAATATCACCGCGTAGGCGGAAGTACATCCGGCAATGGGCCTGATGATCTGGGTATCCAGGTGGCCGGGCTGTGATTGGCATTTTGCGCCTATTTCTTCAAGCCAGGACTCATACACTGTCTGCTGCCCATCCAGGATTTTGTGCCTGATAATCACGGTTGCGCCGTATTCAGACTCATTTGAAGTTTTCTGTAATTCGTCTGCCATTCTGAATCCTCGCTGAAATCACCGTCTATAGCCCCATCGCAATCACAGCATCCCATACTCTCACCCACTCGAAAACGGGGCGCTGGCAACTGGGCATCTTTGTATCAGAATATATTGCTTATGATAATCATTATCACTATTATTCAAATCTTTGCCGGTGCTGCGCGAAAACGCAAGCAAGGCACAGGTCGACTACCGGTACTGGAGTTCAATATGCGAAAGAAAATCCTGGCTGCGGCCCTCACGAGTCTGTCCGCGAGCGGCGCCTTTGCCGACACGCACCGCATGGAGGAAGTGACTATCGTCGGCTCCGTTGAGGATGCCCGTACGCTAGCCGGCTCCGGCTCAGTGATCGATCATGAACAGCTGCTGATCGAGTCTACTGGCGACATCATCCAACTGATGCAAACCCTGCCCGGCGTGTACACTCTGGAAGAAGACGGCTTCGGCCTGCGTCCCAACATCGGCATTCGCGGTGCGACCTCAGAACGCTCCTCGCGCATCACCCTGATGGAGGATGGCGTACTGATCGCGCCCGCCCCCTATGCCAGCCCCTCAGCGTACTACTTCCCCACGACCCTGCGCATGCACTCCATCGAGGTGCTCAAGGGCGCGCCGCTGCTCCGCTATGGCCCGCAGACCACGGGCGGTGCGGTGAACCTGGTGTCCACCCCGATACCGGAATCCAATGCTGGCTTCCTCGATCTCGCTTACGGGCAGGACAACCAGATCGACATGCTGGGCAACTACGGCGTGCGCAGCGGTAATTTTGGCGCGCTGGTGGAAACTGTGCAGCGTCGCAGCGATGGCTTCAAGGACATCGACCGCTCCAGCGCGGACACGGGATACGACATTCATGACTACCTGGTAAAACTGGGCTGGGAGGGCGAGCGCCAAAGCGTACTGCTCAAGGCCCAGTACTCCGAGGAGCACTCCGATGAAACCTACCTCGGCCTCACGGACCGGGATTTCGAGCGCGACGCCAACCGTCGCTACGGGCTTTCGCTGATCGATAAAATGGAGAACGAGCACCAGGGGTATAGCGCCACCTACCGGCTCGCAATTAATGACACCGTGACCATGACAGCCATCGGCTACTACAACGATTTCAAACGGGACTGGTTCAAGCTGAGCGGCGGTTCCGCGCTGATTGACGCTGCCAACGCGGGCGACGCCGAGGCCGAGGGCATTCTCGACGGCAGCGTCGACACTACCGGACTCAAGTACAAGCACAACGACCGCAAGTACCAGTCGTACGGACTCGATATCAATTTTGATATCGACCTCGGCGCGCACCAACTGGCGTTCGGCGGACGGCCACACGAGGACGAGATGGATGTCCAGCAGCCAGTAGAGGTGTACGACCAGGTGAACGGAGAGCTGGTCTATGTCTCGACAATCGAGCCGGTCGGCAGCGACAACCTCAAGCAGACCGCAAAGGCATTGAGCTTCTGGGCGGTGGACAGCTGGCAGGTGAATGACGCGCTGGCGGTCAACTTGCTGCTGCGTTACGAGGACGTACAGACAGAACAGAAGGATTATGCGGACCCGGGTCGCCTCGAGCTCAAGAGCAAGCGGCAGAACAACCACGATGAGTGGTTGCCCGGTGCCTCATTCACCTATGACGTGAGCGACCAATGGCAGGTACTGGCCGGCGTGCACAAGGGGTTCTCTCCACTGGGCGGTGGGGCGCGGGAAAACGAAAAGCCGGAAACCAGCACCAACTGGGAGGCCGGGGTGCGCTACCAGGGTAGCTGGTTCGTGGAGGCTATCGGTTTTTACAGCGACTTCGACAACAAGTCGGAATACTGCACCAACGCCACGCCCTGTAGCAACGGCGCGGTGTTTGGCTCATTCAATACCGGCAAGGCGGAGATCGCCGGCCTGGAGTTCCAACTGGGCACCCGGTTTGAGGCCGGGAACTACGGTATCCCGTTGAGCCTGATGTATACCTACACCGACGCCACCGTCAGCGACGATAATGCATTTATCGGAGTGGAAAACGGTGACGAGCTGGCGGCCATCCCGAAGAATACTGCCAGCCTGCAACTCGGCCTGGAAGCACCCGGCGGTTGGAACAACTACGCGATCGCCCGCTACGTGGACAGCATGTGCATCGATGTGGGCTGCAATAACAGCGACAGCCAGTTTGATGAGACAGAGTCGTATTTCGTGCTTGAACTCATCAGCCGCTACCCTGTCACTCGGGACGTAACTGCCTACCTGAAGCTGGAGAACGTGTTCGACGAACAGCGTATCGTATCCCGCCAACCGGACGGAGCGCGCCCCAATAAGCCGTTTACCGCCTCGCTTGGAATGCAGTGGCAGTTTTAACGCGCGGCCCCCATCAGGGGGCCGACTCTGGCCTGCGACGAGCCGCCGGGATGCCGGGCTCGCTGCCCCTGCCCTGCCATTGAGTCGATCTGCGGCGACCACCTAGGCGTCTGCGCAGTGAGAGTTGACTGCCCGGTACACGTGTGATGTGATTTGCCACATTAATGGATAGTTGACCTATCCACTAAACAGGTATTCGAGGCACTATAAGACCAAAGAACGAGGCTGCCTGTCATCGTCTTATAAGCCGTCATGCTCACTGCGCACCGTATCTGCGCACAGTAGGCCACTGTTCCCACGTGATTCGAACCTGCCCGGCAGACACAAGAGGAACCACTGTGCTCAAATTTCTGATCAAACTGGCCGCCGCCGCAATAGCCACTGTGCTGCTCTCGGCGGCACTGCTGGCAATCAATATCAGTGACGACCTGGACAGTTTAAGTGTGAAAAACGGCGACTGGGTCACCAGCGTCGCCACCGGATCGAAAGATGCAGGAACCATGCTAAAAGCTGCCGTGGCGCTGGGGGGACTGCTGGCATCCACGCAGGAAAACTCCATGTACTATCGCCTCAGCACGGTTGATGGAGAACCATTGCGGTTAAACTGTCGCTACCGTATCGAGGGTGATGACTATGACGCCAACTGGTGGAGCATCACCGCCTACGGCTGGGACAACTACCTGATGCCCAACCCGCAGAAGCGCTACTCGTTCAACAATGAAAATCTTGATCGCAATGCCGACGGCAGTTGGGCAATCACCGTGGCTGCATCCGAACAGACGGGCAACTGGTTACCGGTGGGGCGCTCCGGCGCGGCAGAGTGGCGCAAGGTGGGCGACTACGATTTTGACCTGCTGCTGCGCCTGTATACACCCGGCGATGCCTATCTGAAAACACCGCAGTCCGCCGCCTTGCCCAAGGTGACCATGGAGGCCTGCCAATGAAACTGCTGAAATGGTTGTTGGGCATTGCCGTATGCGCGTGGGCGGGACAGTACCTGCTGGCGCTCTTTATCCCCAACCTGATGATGGAATCCCTCTACGCCGTCGGCAGTAGACAGTTCGGCTCCAACCAGTTGACAGTCAGCCCACTGCCCGATGAGAGTTTCCGCGCTGTGGTGCGGCCGAGCCCCGACCTGCTGTATGCCAGCTGCATTTATAACCTCGAGGACGGGCCAATACAGATTGAGGCACCGATCCCGGCGCGCTACTGGTCGATGCAGTTTTACCAGATGAACACGGACAACTACGCGGGAATTACCAATCAGCGCGATGAACGGGACCGGGTAGGGACTGTGGCGAAGGTCACCTTGATAGGTAGGGATGATTCTCCACGCGACTATCCAGGAGAGGTCATTCAGTCACCGACACAGCGCGGCATTATGCTGCTGCGCGCTTCCGCGATTGGTGATCGCGCCCGGCAACAGGCAGCTCTGGAAGCCAGCCGATGTGGGCCCGCCCAGTAACAGCTCTAGAGTCACTGAAAATCATAAGAAAATCATAATAAGCAGGACGATATGACACCGCACACTACACGATGGAACACAACACGCACTCTTTACGCGTGTCTTTCAGTGCTGGCCTTTGGCGGCGGATCAACCCAGGTGACAGCGCAGGCCAAGGCACTGGAGGAAATTATTGTCACCGCGAGTAAACGCAGCGAAAGTCTGCAGGACGTGCCGATGGCCGTCACCGCATTTAACGCGCAGGTCATCCAGGAAGCGGGGATCAACAATGCAGTTGACCTGGCGGTGATTACGCCCAGCCTGAACATCGCCACCAACAACCAACCCTATACCGCCTCATTTCGTATTCGGGGAATCGGCACCTCGCAGAACGACATTGCGCTGGAACCCTCTGTCGGCCTGTTCGTGGATGACGTCTACCTGAGTCGTTCCGGACTCGGCATGTCAGACCTCAGCGACATAGAGCGCATAGAGGTGTTGCAGGGCCCGCAGGGCACACTCTACGGCAAGAATACCAATGCCGGCGCCATCGCTATCTTTACCAAAATGCCCAATCTGGAAGAATTTGAGGGCTATGTAGAAACCAGCGTCGGCAACTATGATCTGGCAAAAGTGACGGCGGCGGCCAGCGGCCCGATAAGCGACTCACTTGCTTACCGCATTTCCGGCATCGTGGACAAGCGCGACGGCTATTTTGACAACGGTGGCGGAGACGATCTCAATAGCGCCGATGACTGGAACATCGTCGCCAAGTTGTTGTATGTGCCTTCGGACAACCTGAGCATACTGTTGAAAGGTTCGCACCTCGATCGGAACGCCAAATGCTGTGCAGCCGATGCCGTGCAAGGTGCGTCTGTCAACGAGGAACTCGCAGCGCGCGGCCTGGCCCGCGATAAGAACAACCCTTTCGATCACAAGATCGCCGTTAACGTCGATAACAAATTCACCAACACGGCGGACAGCCTGTCGATGGTGGTCGATTACGAGCAGGACTGGGGTGCGTTAAAATCGATCACCGCATGGGGTCAGGCGGAGGGCGAGGCAAGCTATGATGTGGACCGCTCGCAGTTGGATGTGATGTCCTATATCGACGCGAAGAGCAGTGGCGACACCCTGTCACAGGAACTGCGTTTCGCCTCCACAACGGGCGACGCCTTCGACTACCAGTTGGGTGTGTTTTATTTCCAATCGACCACGAACGGTGCCGACGGCTCACCCTTTGTCTTCCTGGGCGAGGACTTCCTCACTCAGGCCAACCAGCAACCGGATATCGCCAGCTTGCTACCCGCGGGCATACCGAATATGTCTTTTATCGCACAGCCGGGTGATTCACTGCGCGCCAAAGTAAAACTTGAAACGCAGACCTTCGCCACATTCGGCCAGTCTACATGGCACTTCAATGAGCGCTGGCGCATCACCGGCGGACTGCGCTGGACCAGGGAAGACAAGGATGCGGATCTCTTGACTGTGGTGGACTCCACTGCGATATCCGCGCAACTCACCGGCCTGTCATTCCTGACGGCAGTGAGCACGCCCATAGATCAGGACTTTAGCCGCAGCACCAGTGACCTGAACTGGATGCTCACCACCAGCTATGATGTGCTGGCTGATACCATGATCTACGCCAGGGCCGCCACCGGCTCCAAATCCGGCGGTTTCAACACTGTAAACGGCTCACCGGAACAACGTGAGTTCGATGACGAGTCGACCAACAGCTATGAACTCGGTGTTAAATCTACCATGCTCGATGCGCGACTGCGCATCAATGCCGCGGCTTTCTATACCGAGATTGATGACTACCAGTACCAACAGCAACTGGACATCGGTATAGGCACCTTTGTCTCGAACCTGCCCACGGTAGAAACCTCCGGCCTGGACATGGACATCCAGGCACAACCCCTGCCCTTCCTGACGCTGACCGGCGGTGTGCTATATATGCACAAATACGAAATCACCGATGGTCCACAAAAAGGCGATAAGCTGCCCTTCACCGCGGAGTACAACGCCACCGCCTCGGCCACACTGGTACTGCCGCTGGCGGGCGGCTGGAGCTATTTCCGTGCGGACTACAGCTACATGGACGATCACCTGACCAGCGATTCTGCCAACCCCGAGGACAGGGACTACCAGAGTACAAGCCTGGTGAACGCCAAACTTGGCTGGCGTAACGATGAATGGAATGTGTCCGTGTGGGGCAAGAACCTGTCAGACAACAAGTACGCGGGACTGACGGCTGCAACCTTTCCCATCACGACGATGGATGCCTACTTTCTGACAGCGCCGCGGACGTATGGGTTGACGCTTAGATACGACTTTTAGCGAGGTTGCTACACCCATCTTCAGGTGGAGTCAGTGCTCTCATCTCACCCGGCCGAGCTCGAAACGGCACGGCTGCTGACACAGCAGATTAAATCTCTTTATGGTAAAACGTTCTGCAGTTCAGGTTGTCTGACGATTATGAGTTGTACCAAAGCAAATGATTAGCCCTGTGGACAAGCCTCCGGCTGGCAAGATCAAAGCGTGGCAGGTAGCGTCGCTGTGGCTGGTCGCTATGGTTACCATGCCCATACTGATTGATTCCTGGCGCCACCGTGAGGCGCCTGAAACAGTGCCCCGGCAGTTGTTGCTGGATCTAAATGGCGAGCGCATTGATCTGTTTCAGATGAGCCAGCAGGAACCGGTACTGCTTTACTTCTGGGCCAGTTGGTGCCCTGTGTGCAAGGCTGTGTCACCGGCGGTTGCTGCTCTGCAAGATGACTATCCCGTTGTCACGGTCGCGCTCTCGTCCGGTTCATGGCAGCAGGTGCAGTCCTTTGCCCGCGAACACGACCTCGGTTTTCGCGTCGTCAATGATCCGGATGGAGACATCGCCAGAACCTGGAATGTTCGCGGCACGCCGACTATTGCTGTGCTCTATCAGGGCCGTGTGACCTCCATGACCAGCGGCATCACCACACCGCCCGGTATTTCCATGCGACTGTGGCTGGCAGGGTTGCTGGCCAATCCGCTCGCCAGGCAAGACCCCATTCAACTCAACCAGTAAGGAGCCCTTGTGTCCACCAGCGTTCAAATGCGCGAGATCAATCTTGCCTACCCCACAGAGTCAGGCACCGTGGCGGTGCTCAACAATGCCTCACTCGATATCCCGCCTGGTGACACACTGGCGATTACCGGCCCGTCCGGTAGCGGCAAGACTTCGCTGCTTCTGCTGCTTTCCGGTCTGCAACGCCCGAGCAGTGGAGAAATCCTGATTGGGAGCCAGCGGCTTGGCGACATGGATGCCAATGCACTGGCCGACTGGCGCAGTGAACACCTTGGCATTGTCTTCCAATCATTTCATTTGCTGCCGGGCCTGACTGCGCTGGGTAACGTCAGCCTACCCCTTGAAATTGCGGGGCAGGGAAATGCGCACGAGCGAGCGATTGCAATGCTGGAAGCCGTTGGCCTGAGTCATCGCCTGCAACACTACCCGGCACAGCTGTCTGGGGGTGAGCAGCAACGTGTCGCTATCGCCAGAGCACTGGTGCACCAGCCAAGCCTGTTGCTGGGCGATGAACCGACAGGCAATCTGGACCAAAAAACGGGCGAGAAAGTCCTCTCGCTGCTGTTCGATCTGCACCAGGACAGCAAGTCCACACTGGTACTGGTGACACATGACGAGCGCGTCGCAGAGCGTTGCCAGCACCGGGTCAGGATGGAGGGTGGTCGCCTCTATGCAGCGTGATACCTCTGCGAGGTCGCCGTCGACAAAACCGCGACGCACTAAATGGCTATGGATGCTGAAATTCGCGATCACCGATTTGCGCTCACGTCTCTCTGCGCTCAAGGTCTTTCTCGCGTGCCTCATCCTCGGTGTCACGCTGGTGGCGGCTACAGCCAGCCTCTACCGCATAATCGAACAAAGCCTGCTCGCAGATACCCGCGCGCTGTTAGGTGGAGACGTTGAGATCGATGCCAATGAACCGTTGCCCGATGAAGTGCTGCAGTGGATAGGGGGTACTGGACAACTCTCGCTGGTGCGCGAATTCGATACCATGGTCAGTGGTGCAAGTGGCGAGGGCTTTGTCAGGGCCGAACTGTTGGTTCCCGACGCGGCCTACCCCTTGTATGGCGAACTGCAACTGACACCCGAGCAGCCGCTTGCGGCATTGACGGCACACAAGGACGAGCGCTGGGGTGCTGTGATCGACCCCATACTTGCCGAGCGTCTGGGCTACGCCGTGGGCGATGAGATTGAGATCGGTGCAGCAACCTTCCGCATCAATGGCCTGATACAGGCACAGCCTGATCGCAGCCTCAATGCCAACTGGCGCGGCCTGCCGATCATGATTGCCGAGCAGGCGCTGGACGCAACCCAACTGATTCGTCCCGGCAGCCGTATCGACTATGAATACCGCGTGCAGACCGATCGCGATCTAAACCTGTGGCTGGCCGAATTCGAACAGCGGTTCCCGCAGCCGCGATGGGATACCACCACGTTTGCCGAGCGCAGCGAACGCATCGCCGAGCGGCTTGACCAGATTGCCACCGCGCTCATTCTGATCGCGTTCACCACCCTTTTCATTGGCGGCCTGGGTGTCGCTAACAGTATTCATGCTTATCTTGACGAAAAACTGGGCACCATTGCCACGCTGCAGACACTGGGCCTGCGTCGCACCCCGCTGGTGGCTATCTATCTATTACAGATCGGGCTATTGGGCAGTCTTGCGGGCCTCATCGGCGGGGGCATCGGATTGGCGCTTGCCGCTGTGGCGCTTGGGTTTGCCGGTGATGACTTTGCGGTGGCGGGCTCTGGCGGGTCCGGTGACTGGTTATCGTTGTGGTTCATACCCCTGCTGCTGAGCTGGTTGTTCGCGGTGCTGACGGCCTATGTATTCGCCCTGCCCGCATTGGCCAGAGCGCTTGCCGCGTCACCGGCTGGGCTTTTCAGGGGGCAGGTAAAAGCGGCCAGTGACGAGCCCCGCACATGGCGGATTGCCAGCTATTTGTTGTTGACGGTTTATATCGCTGCCACGCTATTCTGGTTGCCATCGCCGCAGCTTGGGTTCCTGTTCCTGCTGGCGGTGATGGTGCTGTGGGGCTTGCTGGAGGGGGTAATCAAGGGATTGCGCCATGCTGCCAAAACGCTGGAGAACAGCGGCTTTGCCGAGCATCACTTTGCCCGCCGGCTGGCGCTGGCCAATCTTCACAGACCGGACTCGCCGCTGCGGGCGACACTGCTTTCGCTGGGCACAGCACTCACTTTAGTGGTGGCTTGCACCCTGATGGTAACCACGCTGCTGCGTGCGCTGGAAACCACCATACCGGCCGAGGCACCGGCGCTCGTTCTGTATGAGGTGTTCCCGGACCAGAGGGGCGCAGTGACGTCTGGCCTCACCGCGCTTGACCCAGCCGCCAAAGTGGAGCTTCTGCCACTGGTGCGCGCGCGCATGACAGCAATCAACGCACAGCCGATCGCAGAGGCGTTCTCCGACAACCCTGAAGCCAGGCGCGAGGCAACCGGTGATGAGTTCAAGCTCAGCTACCTGTCGGGTAACCCGGAGGACCTTGAACTGGTGCAAGGCCAGTGGTGGACATCACCGGCGCCAGCGGGCGAGCCCGCCTTTATGGCGATGGAGGATAGGGAGGCAAACGCGCTCGGCCTGCGCGTGGGTGACCGCATAGATTTCACCGCCCAGGGCAGGACCATTGCCGTTGAAATCAGGGCCATCTATCGCCAGAAAGGTCTCCAGACCCGGTTCTGGTTTGAAGGGATTTTGCAGGACGGCGCGTTGGATGGGTCAATAGGGCTGTACGTGGGCGCGGTATCGCAGAGTGATACCGCCGCCAAAGCCTCGCAGCAGTGGCTGGCAAGCAACACCCCCAACGTCATCACGCTGCGCACCGCCGACTGGCTGGCGACTGCCGGTGACCTGCTCAACAAGGCGGCTGCCGGTGTTGTGGCAGTTGCCACCGTCAGCCTGATGGCAAGCCTGCTGGTGTTGTCCAGCGTGGTGAGTGTGAGCCGCAGGCGACAGCGCTATGAGGCCAATCTGCTGCACTGCCTGGGTGCCAGGCACCAGGCCATTACGCGATCCATGCTGCTGGAAACAGGGTTGCTGACCTTCCTCGCAACCGGCTTTGCAACCGCGCTCGGAGCGCTGATCGCGCTGCCAGTGGCTGACCTGGTGCTGAAACTGCCGGCAGCGGACCTGTGGTGGTTGGGCGCGCTGGTAGCGGGCACCGTCAGCTCACTGGCGCTGCTCGGTGGCCTGCTGCCAACGCTGCGCGCAATGCAGCTTGATCCGGCGCTGTTACTGCGCGAGGGTTGAGCGAGCAACGGGCGTTTTAGCCCACCGTTTGTGTCTCCGTAGGGTATTCCCCGGTTGCGTACCCGGAATCGTTATTCGCCACGCGTATCCCGCTTCATAGTGTTCTCGTATGGCTTAAGACGCTTCCGGTTACAGGTTACTGACCCTTGTTGCCGCCGCCCGAGCCTTTGCCCGCGCCCATCGACTGGCCGCCCTG
>CAXBLZ010000094.1:0-13304 GCA_963976735.1 uncultured Halioglobus sp. | reverse complement strand
TCAATCGGCCTCCACGCGGGCTACAACTCTTTTGATGATGAAGGATTTTTTGGAACAGACGATTTTGGCAACGTCATCCAGGAAGATAGCTACACCGATTACTCGGTATCTCTCGGTTACACCTTCAAGGGTGTCGACCTCTCAGTGGCGTGGGTAGGAACAGACCTGGATAGTTCGGACTGTTTCAACGGTGCCAATATCTGCGACGATACCGCGGTCTTCACCATCAGCAAGAGCCTGTAATAGCAACGAGCAGCCTCGAGTCGGCCAGGGGACTGGCCGGCTCCAAATTCGGAGAGTTATATGAAACTGATTACGGCCATAGTTAAGCCTTTCAAACTGGACGATGTTCGTGAAGCACTGTCCGAGATTGGTGTTCAGGGAATCACCGTGACTGAGGTCAAAGGCTTTGGACGCCAGAAAGGGCACACGGAGCTTTATCGCGGCGCGGAATATGTCGTCGACTTCCTGCCCAAGGTAAAAATTGAAGTAGCCGTCGCTGACGGCGTTGTAGAGCAGACTATCGAAGCCATTACCAAGGCGGCCAACACCGGAAAAATCGGTGACGGCAAGGTATTTGTCGCGGCGCTGGAGCAGGTGGTCCGTATTCGTACCGGCGAGACCGGCGAAGACGCGATCTAAACCCCCAATCGACTGTTAGCAGAGAGTATTCCCATGGAAAACAATATTTTTGAACTACAGTACGCCCTGGACACGTTTTATTTCCTGATCTGCGGCGCACTGGTAATGTGGATGGCAGCAGGTTTCGCGATGCTCGAAGCCGGCCTTGTCCGTTCCAAAAACACGACCGAGATCTTGCTCAAGAATATCTCGTTGTACGCGGTGGCTTGTACCATGTACATGATCTGCGGTTACTCAATCATGTACGGTGGCGACGATTTCACGCTATTTTTAAGCGGTATCGTTGGTGATGGTGTGGCCGGAGCGGAAGAGCCTGCGACCTACGCGCCTTCAGCCGATTTCTTCTTCCAGGTGGTCTTCGTGGCGACAGCCATGTCCATCGTGTCCGGTGCGGTAGCTGAGCGGATGAAGTTGTGGGCCTTCCTGGCATTCGCGGTCGTCATGACCGGCTTTATCTACCCGATGGAAGGTAGCTGGACGTGGGGTGGTGAAGCGGTGTTCGGTATGTACACGCTGGGCGACCTTGGCTTCTCTGACTTCGCTGGCTCAGGCATCGTTCACATGGCAGGTGCTGCTGCGGCTCTGGCAGGTGTGTTGCTGCTCGGAGCGCGCAAGGGCAAATACGGTGCGGATGGTTCCGTCAGGCCGATTCCCGGCGCAAACCTGCCACTGGCAACGCTTGGTACCTTTGTCCTCTGGCTGGGCTGGTTCGGCTTTAACGGTGGCTCGGTGTTGGCAACGGCCAGTGTCGAAAGCGCCAACGCAGTCGCAATAGTGTTCATGAACACTAACGCAGCAGCGGCTGGTGGGTTGATTGCAGCGCTGATCGTAGCGCGCATGATGTTTGGCAAGGCTGACCTCACAATGGCGCTCAACGGTGCGCTGGCGGGACTGGTTGCTATTACAGCCGAGCCCTCCACGCCTACTGCGCTGCAGGCAACGCTGTTCGGCGCTGTCGGTGGTGTGCTGGTGGTGTTCGCCATCATTACCCTGGACAAGTTGAAGATCGATGATCCTGTCGGTGCGATCTCGGTACACGGTGTGGTCGGTCTGCTCGGCTTGCTGCTGGTACCGTTAACCAACGACGGATCGTCCTTCAGCGGCCAGATCATTGGTGCCCTGACTATCTTCATCTGGGTGTTCGTTGTCAGCCTGATCGTCTGGGGAATCCTCAAGGCAGTCATGGGTATCCGTGTCAGTGAGCAGGAAGAGTACGAGGGTGTGGATATGGCTGAGTGCGGTATGGAAGCCTACCCCGAGTTCGTCGGCGCCAGCGGTAGCGGCTGATTCAATAGACTTTGCGGGCGCGTCTTATGATGCGTGTTGGGGGGCCTTTCGGCCCCCCTTTTTTTATTCCATAATGTCGCGTTTTTCGCTGCCGGTAGTGTATCGGTACTGCGCGGCCAGAGTGTGACAATCATTAATCAGAAAGGATTACGCCAAGTGTTGAAAAAGATGTCTTTGAGCGCCACTGTGCTGGCGTTGGTAGTGGGCTTGTCCGGATGCGGTGGCAACGACACGCAGACAGTGGTGAAAACCACGGAGACCCAGGGCAAACAGCTGCTCGACCTGAAAGCGGCCTACGACCAGGGCGTTATTTCGGAGAGCGAGTACAAACGCACCAAGAACGAAATTCTCAAGCAGAACTAAGCCGCGCGAGCCGTCCTGTAGGGAGGTCGCGGCGCGGCCAGGCTCTGGATATAAATATCGCCCAGATATTGTGTGCCGCCGTGGTGAGCGCCAGACGGGTCGGACGTGTTTCAGGCGTCGCAGTGATGACTGAGATATAACCTGGCCGAATAATCTGGTATCAGAAAATATCATGACGGCATATCATTGACTGTCTGTGGCTGATTGCAATAGTCTATGACAGTAAGTCAGTTCTGAAAAAGGCAAACCCACCGAAAGGTGGGGACGCAAAGCAACCGGTCTTAGAGGCGTAAGCCTGATGACAGCGGAGCCGCCGGAATGGAAAGTGACATCACGATGATTGTTGGGGTACAACTGACATGGCCCTCCCAATCACCACTAGTGCCGGAGAGTTTCCGACACTCGCCCATCCCTCGCCTTCGCACCTCTAACGGTTTCTTATTGCGCTTTTTCAGTCACTCAGAGTGATCAGGCCCGCAGAGGCCTGTCGAAAAAGAGGTAGCAAGCGCTATGAGAATGAGCAGAAACCGTGGGTTCACACTGATTGAGCTAATGGTGACGCTGGCCGTGGTGGCTGTGTTGCTGTCGGCGGGCGTGCCTTCTTTTAGCGCGATGATCAAGAACAATCGCCTGGTGACGGAAAATTATGCGTTGCGCACAGTACTCAGCGCTGCCCGCTCCGAGGCGCAGACCCAGCGCACTACTGTGACGGTCTGTCGCAGCGCCAACGCTATCGATTGCAGCTCCGGGGACTGGGGTGTGGGCTATATGGCCTTCATTGATCTCGATGACGATGGGCAACTCGATAACGATGAACAACTGTTGCAGAGCCGCGAACAAAATACCCAGGGTATTGCCATCAGCTACAACCAGGTGGGCGCGGGAACAACCCTGCGCTTTGACAGCAATGGCACCGCACTTGGCAGCAACGGTACGTTTACTTTCTGCGATGACCGCGGTGCGAGTGATGCGCGCGGCTTGATCGTCACTGCAGTGGGCGCTGTCAGGGCCGCGGTGGCTTCGGAAGATGAGGATTCCACGCACATCGTTCAGGATCATACAGGCAATGATGTCTCCTGCTTATAGAGCCGCCGCATTCAGGCAATCGGGCTTCACACTGCTTGAGGTGCTGGTTGCGTTTCTGATTCTCAGTATCGGGTTGCTGGGCGTGGTTGGGTTGATGGTGAATTCCAAGGTGTCACAGCATCAGGCCGTCCAGAGAACGCGCGCCGTAGAACTGGCGGATGCAATGATCGAGCGAGTCCGTATCAATCCCGCTGCCATCGCAACCTACAACATCGGGTTGAATCCGGTAGGGCCGCTATCCCCCAGCGGCCAACCCCGATCAGAACCCTCGCCCAACTGCTCGTCCAGCCCCTGTACGCCGGTACAACTTGCGGCGCACGACCTGTGGGCCTGGGAACAGGCGCTGCAGGGCCGCACCGCGACCGTCGCCGGGGAGGCCGCTGACGGGCTGGTCAGCCCGCGCGGCTGCATCGTATTTACCCCGGCCGCGCCGCGCACGCGCACCGGGCAACTCAGTGTCATTATCCAGTGGCGCGGCCTGGTCGATACCTCTGATGCGCTGGAGGAGGGTGAAAGTGTCTGTGGCGGTGTGAGCGACGGCGATGAAGGCTACCGTCGCCAGGTGGCGGTGAATACGTTTGTTGTAGATGAGACGGAGTTTTGAGTATGCGCCCGGGATTGCGACAACGCCAACAAGGTATCTCGGCCATCGAGCTGATGATCGGGATGTTGCTCGGCCTGATACTCATAGGCGGGGCGATATCGATTTTCCTGGCGTCGAAGCGCTCCTACACCGAGGTTGAGCAGATATCGGCACTGACTGAAAATGCCCAGTTTGCCCAGCGTCTGCTCAACAACGCGCTGCTGCATGCGGGGTTTTTTGGCGAGGTACAATCCAATCGAATTGATTTCGATGCGGACCTGACGGCGATACCCTCTGCCCAGGATTGCACCGGTAACGCCGCTGCCTACGACTTGCAAAACTACCTGTTTGCCGCAGTCGCGGACGCCGATGGCGATGCGCTCGGTTGCATCACTGATGCGGTGCCGGGTAGTCACGTACTGGTGATCAAGTCGGTCGCGCCCAGGCCGTTTACTGACGGGCCGCGAGACACGCCGGATCCGGATGTGGCGACAGACGGCGACGGCGAAATCGATACGCCTACACCATTGAGTGCCACACAGACTTATGTGATGACCAACGACACGGTGGGTATTATGTTTGATGGCGCAGATACCGCGCCCAGCATTCTCACCGGAGGGGATGTGCCGGGAGGGGTGGCCTGGGCCTACCAGTACGAGGTGTTCTACGTCCGCGACGACGACATACCGCAGTTGAGTCGCAAGGTGCTGGCCTTCGTCGGTGGCAGTATGACGATTGTGACCGAGGATCTGGTTGAAGGCGTCGAGGATATGCGGCTGCGCTTTGGCCTCGACGGCGCCGGTAGCGCGGACGGTGAAGTGGACACCTACACCGCCGTTGGCGATATGGGCAGCAACTGGGGTCAGGTGGAGTCGGTGGAAGTCTCGGTATTGGTGCGCAGTGCGAACCAGGACCCGAACTACACCAACGCGAAATCCTATGCTATGCCGGGGGGGAGTGTGACGCCGGCGGACAGCTTTCGGCGGATGCTGATTACCAACAGCATGTCGCTGCGCAATCCCAAATTGATGATACGAGGTAACGCAGCGTGAGCCATTGTGCAGGCAGGTCACAACAACAGGGCATGGCGCTGGTCGTGTCCTTGTTGTTTCTGCTGATTCTCACCGTGATCAGCGTGGTGGCGGCGACCAATAGTCGCTCCGCTCTCAAAATGTCGATGAACGCACAGGATGGATTGCAATCCTTCCAGGCGGCAGAGGCTGGCGTGTACGCTGCGCTGGCCACATCCGGCACGGCCAATGACCTGTTTATGGGGACAACCACGGAGGACGTGTTTGCCAGCTATAGCGATGAGGAAAACCCGCTGGCACTGCTCGACACGGGAGCTGACTCGGTGACAACTGACGTATTCCTGACCGTAAACGCAACGGCCTGCCCGAGGCGTGCGAACGGCTCCAGCGTGGGACTGTTTGATTGCGACTACTACAGGATCGAGTCAGAGCATGAGGTAGAAAGGCGCGCGCGAACCAAAATCAACGTCGGTGTCGTCAAAACCATTATCGGCAACAATGTTCGCTAGCGAACGGCACCGATTGTGGTGGCCCGGCGGTCGCAGCTGTAACAAAACAGGGGAATGTATGGCTATGAAAGATTGCGTTGAGGGGGCTGAGCGCCTGCTGGTGGCGGCCAGCCTGCTGTTGCTGCTTTTCGCAGGCAGCCAGGCCGTGCGCGCTGATGATACCGAAATCTACCAGGCCAACTACCAGGCCGGTTCCTCCGGCCGCCCCAAAGTGCTGATCATTTTCGATAACTCCGGCAGCATGGATACGGTGGTGCAGGTGGGCGGTGAGCGCCCCGAGTACGATCCAAACGCTACCTATGTGCACCGGTTCGACAACAGTAAAATCTACTGGTCCAGTGACCAGAATCCGCCGAGTTCAAATACCAACCAGTATTTTGATGCCAGTAGTAATCGCTGCGCCTCCTCTACGACCCCGTTGAGCACAGTCGGTAAATTCACATCAAAAGCACAGCTCTGGCGCCCCAGTAACGGACAATGGATAACCGAGACCACACGGCAGTGCACACGTTATTTTTGGGGCTTCTGTTTTCGCTGGGAAGAGCAAACAAGCACGCGATGGGACGGCGATGAAGCCGAGTGGAGAGCGCTCAGTACCAGCGATCGATCACCAATGCATGTGGACTGCGCAGCCGACGTGATAAACCCCGGTAACTCCGGTAATGGTCCAGGCCAGTCAGCGGGATACCCTTACCAACCGGGTGCGCCGGATGCCGCAAATAGCCAGGCGTACACCGCCAATCGCTCCTCCTCTAATGTCGACTGGGGAGGCACAACCTATACGTTCTATACAGCCCACTACATGGACTGGCTGAACGATGACTCGATCATTACCGAGCGCAAGACGCGTATGGAAATCGCGCAGGAGGTGGTCAACAGTCTTATCAACACTAATCCCATTATTGACTTTGGCCTGGCCGTGTTCAACTTCAACAACGGCAACAATTACAACAGTAACAACGGTGGCCGGATTGTAAAACGTATTGTGCCCGGCATGACGCAGGCAGAGCGTTCGTCATTGACAAGTGTCGTGAGTAGCTTGTCCCCTGACACGTGGACGCCGCTGTGTGAATCGACATACGAAGTCTACCGCTATCTGTCAGGACAGTCCCTGGTATATGGTGACCAGAAGCGCAGTAGTGACAGCCCGGACCGTGATCGCTCTGCAGAGAGTGGTGGAAACTATGCGCCACCCACCAGCGACTGTGCCTACACATATGTCATATTGATGACAGATGGTTACCCCACATACGACTCCCATGCCAACAATGCCATCGAGAGTCTTACCGGCAAAACCTGTGGGCGTTATGAGATAGATAGCGCAGGTAACAGGGAAAAAAATTGTCTGCCGACTCTCACCGAGTACATGGCCAACCGGGATCTGGATGGTGTCAGTAATAACGGAAACCAGTTTGGTATCACCTATACCATTGGCTTTACGCAAAGGCAGGAACTCCTCAAGGATGCCGCCGCCAAAGGCAAGGGCCGATACTACCAGGCGGAAAATTTTGACGAACTTACCGCCGCATTTCAGGGTGCAGTGCTGAGTATTCTCTCCACTGATTCTACTTTCACTTCACCCGCTGTGGCAGTGGATACATTTACCCGCGTTCAGAGTCGCAACGAAGTGTTCTTCGCCATGTTCAAGCCAGACGACTCCATGAACTGGCCGGGTAATATCAAGCGTCTCGATCTGTCTTTCGAATCGGGCGACGCTGTGCTGGAAGATAGCAATGGCGATCCTGCAATCGACTCATCGACCGGTTTGATCAAGGATAATGCGACGACGGTCTGGAGCACTGAAATTGACGGCGCCAATGTCGGCAAAGGAGGCGTGGGTGCATTGCTGGCAAGGACAAATTTATCCTCCAGGGCCAACCGGCTGTACAGCAATACTGGTACGAATGAGGCACTGGAGCTGTTCAGCAGTGCAAATATTGATCCGCAGGCGTATGGTTTTCATATCACTGACCCGGGCAATGAAGCTGCATTGCTGTTCTCGCTCTGGGGCGTGGGCGGCCAGAGTGAGCTTAATGAAGTCATCCGATGGGGTATTGGCTACGACACTGAGGACGAAGATGAAGATGATTCAACCAGCGACAACCGTCCGTGGTTGCTGGCAGATATTCTTCACAGTAAACCGCACATTATAAATTATGGTGCACTGGGTTCATTCACTGAACAGAACCCCGATATTCGTATCCTTGTGGGTACCAACGCGGGCTTCCTGCACATGTTCGGAAACAGTGACGGCGAAGAGGATTGGGCGTTCTTTGCCAAGGAGCTGGGCTCGGTTCTCACTCGTCGCAAGAACAATCAAGTATCGTCAGAGCGGGTTTATGGTATTGATTCCCCGGTTGTGGTTGCTACCGAAGATCTCAATCACGATGGCACGATCGACCATTCGGCAGGCGACACGGCACGGGTATTCTTCGGGCTGCGCAGAGGCGGTCGCCAAATGTATGGCCTGGATATTTCCAATCCTGATAGCCCTGAATTCTTGTGGAGAATCAGTAACGAGGATAGTGATTTTCTGGAGTTGGGCCAAACCTGGTCTGTACCCAGGGTGGTACGCGTTCCCGGGTATGTGGATGGCGATGGGAAGCACAAACCGGTATTGATCTTTGGCGCCGGTTACGACCCTGTGAAGGACGATCACGATACACTTGCGGGAACCAACAGTGACAGCATGGGGCGAGGCGTCTATATAGTGGACGCGGTCACTGGTGCCAAAGTGTGGAGCGTTACACCTGCGGCCAACTCCGCCAAAAACCTGCAGGAAACCGGTCTTCGGCATTCGGTACCTGCGTCGGTGAAGCCTATGGATAGTAATGGTGACGGTGTGACCGACAGAATTTATTTTGGTGATACCGGCGGCTATCTCTGGCGTATCGATCTTCCCAACGACAGCTTGCCGACTGCAAGCCAAAACACCTGGCGCATCGTCAAAATGTTCTCAGCAAATGGTGGCACCAAACGCACCGATCGGCGATTTTTTAATTCCCCTGATGTGGTACGAACGATTGTCGACAATACGCCAGTTGAGGCAATCCTCATCGGCACCGGTGACAGAACCAACCCGGCGGAAATGGACGATGCGAGCGATGTGACTAACCCGGCAGTGGACAATCAGTTCTATATGATTCGCGATATGCAGGTAAGTCCGTATTTCACGGCGCTGAATAGTGGTCGTTGCACGACTGAGCCAGAGCACGATTTTCGCTGCGCCTTGCCGATCACGCCCACGGCCTTGTATGACGCCACCAGCAATGTGCTGCAGGATGGTGACACGGATGAAAAAACTGAGGCACAAGAGGATCTATCCGCTGCATCCGGTTGGCTTCTGAATCTGTTGGCCAACGGCGAGAAAAATCTGGCTGAGGCGCTTACGGTCGATGGTAAGGTCTACTTCACTACATTTTCGCCGGATGCTCAGGTCACGAACATTTGTGAGCCCACGCCCGGTACTGGACGGCTGTACAATGTCAGTTTGCTGGGCGCAACCTCGGTCATGGATTTTGACGGAGATAGTAATTATGATCGCTTCCTCATGGTCGGCGGCCTGATACCCGACACGCCTTCCGCGCATTTCGGTGAGGACGGTGAAATACGCTTGCTGCTGCCTCCGGGAGTGTCCTCCACGAATGTCGCCGGCAACCCGTTGAAGACAAACTCGCAGATACCAGCACCTTACGGCTCCTACTGGCATATGGATACTGATTAATGATTGCTCGCAATGGCACATCGCTCATGACAATGCGTTCTGAAGCCGGGTTTTCGCTGATAGAGATTATCATTGTTGTCGTTATTGTTGGCATCCTCGCAACGATCGCGCTGCCGGCCTATCAGGACAGTGTGCGCAAGGGGCAGCGCAGTGACGCCAAAGCGGGGCTGTTGGGTGTTGCCAGTCGCATGGAGCAATTCATGCTCGATCGTGGCACCTACACCGTGGATATGGAAGATCTCGGTTATGACGACGATCCCATGGTCACGACCGAGGCGCATTACACAATCGATGCTGCGGCCTGCGCTGATGGCACCATAGCGACCTGCTATGTGCTGACGGCTACACCGCAAACTACCTCTCCCCAGTCTGGCGACGCGGCGTGCACCACCTTCGTGTTGTCACACTCCGGGGCGAAGAGCGCTACCGGTAGTAACGCGGATGAGTGTTGGCATTAGAAATAGGGATAGAGCGCTATGAAAAAAATGATTGTGGCCTTGTGCATCATCGCACCCTTGCTTGGACAAGTCGGGGTGGCGAATGCGATGCCGGCTAATGAGTATATCTGCAAAGTGCAAACGACCAGCCTCCAAACGGGTGTGGTTAAGGTGCAGGCCAATGACGAGAGCGCAGCGAAGAGGATAGCCGCACAGGGAAATGCCATGCGCCTGGATGGCGTCAAGGAGCAGGTGAAGACCGTTGTACAGTGTATTGATTTTCCGCAGGGTCGCTTCCAGGACCCCAAACTCCAGGCTTTTGTGGACGCCATGCCGCGCTAAGCGCTGGCATTGATACTGTCGATCGCGTCGGGTAACTCCCCCAGGTTTACTACTTCCCTGTCCGCCGGTTGACCGCCGGGCCAGGCCTTGCGCTGCGTATTGACCCAGATCGTGCGCATGCCCACATCGCGAGCGCCGCGCACGTCGTGGTCCGGGTCATCGCCCACATGGATGATGTTCCCGGGCTCGACGCCCGTTTGCTTGAGGGCGGCATGAAACATGTCCGGGTGCGGTTTGCTCGCGCCTATGTCCTCGGCCAGGAACGCAAAGTCGAAATACTCGGCGGCGTCTGTCCTGTAGATGTCAGCGTTGCCATTGGTGAGGGCCCCCAGCGTGTAGTGATTGGCCAGTCGCTGCAGTACGCCCAGCGCTTCCTCATAGAGCACCACCTTGCGACGCTCCTGCAAAAAAATATCAAATGCCTGCTGCGCACCGCTGAGAGCCTCCTCCTCGCTGTAACCGGCGGCCAACTGTAACTCGTACAGCATCTGGATTCGCATTTGGCTGACATGGTGTGACAGTTGGGGGTGGCGCTTCCACACCGATTTTTTAAACTCGAACAGCGCCTCGTGATCGAACGCTTCCGCCGCCCCGGGCCGGTGCTGCAGCAACCACTGCTGCTGGACCTGCTCCGCTTTGAGCAGAACAGGTTCTACATCCCACAGGGTGTTGTCGAGATCGAAGGTAATAACGGTGATAGCCACTCAATCGTCCTTGCGCCGCTTGGCCCGGGGGTGTGCGGCGTCGTACACCTTGGCCAGGTGTTGGAAATCCAGGTGGGTGTAGATCTGCGTGGTGGAAATATTGGCATGCCCGAGCAATTCCTGCACGGCGCGCAGGTCGCCGCTGGATTCAAGCATGTGACTGGCGAAGGAGTGTCGCAACATGTGGGGGTGCACATCCTGGCGCATTGCGGATTTGCGACCCTGCAGTTTGAGACGCTCCTGGATATTGCGCACGCTGATGCGGCGGCCGCGATTACTCGTAAACAGGGCGCGGCTGTCGCTGCTATCTGCCGCGGCTGGCGGCCGCACTTCGAGCCAGTTCGCGATGGCCTCTAGCGCCACGGTGCCCACGGGCACAGTGCGGGTCTTTCTGCCCTTGCCGGTTACTGTCAACAGTTTAGCGTGTGGGTCGATGTCGTCTACTTCCAGCGATGCCAGCTCTGCGAGTCGCAGCCCCGACGAGTAGAACAGCTCTGCCATCGCACTGTCGCGCCGTGCCGTCACTGACTCCGAGTCGAAGCACAGGTATTGGTTTACCTGGTCCGCATCCAGTGTTTTCGGCAGTTTGCGGGGCTTGCGCGGTGCCTGCACACTCGCGGCGGGATTGCGCAGCAGCCCGCTTTCGCGTCCCAGGAAGTTGTAAAAGGAGCGGGTGGCGGACAAGCTGCGCTGGATACTGCCGCCAGCCAGCCCCTGGCGGCGTAACTGGCCGGCCCAGGCGCGAATATCGGCTTCTACCAGTGATTCGATATCGTCCTTGCCGCTCGTTTTGCAGTAGCGTTGCAGCGAGATCAGGTCGCGCTGGTAGTTGCTGATCGTGTGTGGTGAGAGCTGGCGCACGTCGCGCAAATAGTCGAGAAACCGCGTGGCAGATGTCCCCAGTGGCGTGTCCTGCGCTGACGTTGTGTGCACCGCGCCCTCAGGCTCTCGCGTAATTCAGGCGCGTCAGCAGCTTTACAATGACATCGGCAATGTGCGACAGGAACAGTGTGCCGACGGTATTGCTGTACTGGTTGGCATTGGCACTGCCCACGGCAATCAGTCCCAGTGGCTCACTGTCCGGGGATTTGTTTGCAAGCGGCACGATGGCGGCAGAGCCGATCTCGACACTCTCAGCGAACAGGAAGGTGAGCTCCTCGGCGCGCAGTGTGCCACACACTGCCTTGTGGCCCCTGAACAGCGAGCCAATCTGCTTTTTCACCGCGCCGTGGGATTCCGTACGCAAGCCTGCACTGTCGCTCGCTTCGCCGTACAGGATCATACTGGCGTAATCGACCCGGAAGTCGTCTTTCATGGACGATAAAAACGTGCTGTAGAGCGCCTCTACAGAGTCGGCATCGAGCAGCTTCAGTACCAATGCGCGAGTCTGCTCAAACAGCGCGTCATTTTCCTTGGCATTGGTGGACAGTATTTTCAGCCGTTGGCGAATCTCTGTGTTGCGCTCGCGCAGTACGCTGACCTGCTTCTCCACCAGTGATATCGCGCTCCCGGAGGCATGGGAGACGTGCAGGTAATCCAGCATGTCGGGATATCGCTGCAGGAAATCGTCGTGATTCTTGAGGTATTCACGCACGGACTCGTCGTTGAGACCGGTATCATTGCCCTGTTGCGCCGCCATCTTCACTGCTGCTTCCTGTTTTTTGCTGGCTGACATTATCGCTGCCTCTCGCTGTTTTGGGTGAACTGCGCTGCTGGAACTTCAAATTTTAATGGTGCCTTCAAACACTATTGCGGTCGGCCCTGTCATCATTACCGGTTGGCCTTCCCCCGCCCAGGATACGGAAAGCTTACCCCCCGGCAGTCCAACTGTCACGGATTCACGCAACCAGCCGCGGCAAATACCATACACCACGGCCGCGCAGGCCCCGGTGCCGCAGGCAAGGGTCTCGCCCACGCCGCGCTCATAGACACGCAGTCGTATCTCCGTGTCCGACACGACCTGCATAAAACCGACATTGACCCGCTTCGGGAAATCCGGGTGCGACTCGATCAGCGGCCCCAGCTGCTCGACCGCCGCGCGGCTGGTGCTGTTGACACGCAACACCGCGTGCGGGTTGCCCATCGATACCGCACCGATCTCCAACTCGCTGCCGTCTACCTGCAGGCTGTAGCTTGGCGCCCGCGCACCTGCTGTGAACGGGATGCTCTGCGGCTCGAACTGCGGCGGCCCCATATTGACCTCGACGTCGTGGTTGGGGCGCACGCGCAGCTCGATCACCCCGGCCGCGGTCTCGACGCTGATGATTTTTTTGGCGGTGAGCTTCCTCTCGCGCACAAAGCGTGCGAAGCAGCGGGCACCGTTGCCGCATTGCTCAACTTCTTTGCCATCGGCATTGAAGATGCGATAGCGAAAATCCACCTGCGGGCTCTGCGGAGGCTCCACCACCAGTACCTGGTCACAACCCACACCAAAATGCCGATCGGCCAGCTTGCGAACATCCCGCGAGCGCAACTTGTAGTGTTGGCTGATCAGGTCGATGACGACAAAATCGTTCCCCGTACCGTGCATTTTGGTGAATTTCAGTAACATGTTGCTAGCCGCTCATTCCGCTGCGCCCTGCGCGGGCAGGCAGGA
>CAXBLZ010000093.1:0-13826 GCA_963976735.1 uncultured Halioglobus sp. | reverse complement strand
CAAACTATCCCAAGCTCTCATGCCCGAGACTCATCAGGTCCTCAAAAAGAGAAGCTGACGCCTGTGTAAATTGATCGCCCCATGCCCGGCACAGCCACACCCCAGGGCACGCCGGTACCGGACATGGTCGCTCCCTGGCCGACATAGGCCCCGCCCAACGGCAGGTCGTAGAACTCATCGGTCAGGTTTTCAATGCCTACGTCTACGCGGAACTGTTTCCATTCGTAGGTGCTGCGAAAGCTTAGAAGGTTGTAGCTGCTGGTGCGCACTTCATTGCGTACTTGCGAAACGTTGTCCTTGGCAGCGACAAACTGTGCTTCCAGGACACTGGTCCAGTTGCCGATATTATGTGTGAGTGCCAATGTGCCGTTGAGCGGCATCATATTATAGAGGTTGTCCCCGGTCTTGCGACTCTCCCCGTTCAGATAGCCGATCACACCGCTGATAGTGAAGCTGCCATAATCCTGCAATTTTGCGGCGAGGTAAGAGCCTGATACATCGACACCATAGATGCGCGCATTCTGATTCACAAATTGCAGGTAGACAAACGCATCGGTAGCTGTCTGATTGGCGGGACCACAGGCAGGAGTGCCCGATACACACCGTTTGGCATCGATAAAATCTTCAATGTAGGTGATGTAGGGTGTGACTTGTACTCCCCAGCGTTCTTTAGCGGCATCGTGCCAGTCTGCAGTGACGCTCAGCGTGTTGGCAACTTCAGGATCGAGGTCGAGATTGCCTACATAGCCGTTGCCATCACCTGCCAGATTGACCATCAGCATAGACATGCCGCTGGTTGACCAGGAGTAGCGTTCATAGAGATTGGGCGAGCGGGTCTTGCGCGCATAGCCCGCCTCGTAGGTCTGGTTTGCATCCGGCGTATAGCGGGCAAGTGCTGTGATATCAACATTGTAATCCGTGCGTTGATGGTTGCGCTCGTTGAATGCCGTCGCTTCGGAGAGGTAATTGTGAGTCATACCCATCCCGCCCATTTGCATAGCACCCATGCTGCCCGCGCCCATGCCCATGTTCATCCCGGTATCCATGTTCATGTCAGTACCCATGCCCATGCTCATACCGCCCATATTCATGTTCATGCTGGTGCTGTTAGTGTTTGAATACCCCTGGACATCATCTGTATCCATCCGCACTATTTCAGGTCGCAGACCCAGCACAGTCGTCCACTGCTCGTTCCACCGGGCCTCCCATTCGCCGAAGATGCCATAGCGGTCACGTCGGCCATTGTTGATGTTCTCAAAAGTATTAGGCGACATCATTCCACCGGTACCTGACGGCGGCCACCAATCATCCAGTTTGTAGGCCTGGTACTCGATGCCCGTGCGCACGATATCGCGTGTATTGAGTGAGATTGAAGCGTTTACAACCGCACCCAGAGTCCTGCCATCGGTTTCCATCGGCATACCGGGCGCATCGCCGTAGACGAACTGCTTGTCATCGCCGAAATTCATGCTGTGACGGGTCTTCTCGTAGTAGATACGCGATTCCAGTACGCCCCAGTCGAAGGTGGCCCGATCGCCAAGGTTGAAGGCATAGCGTTTGTTGTCCGTCATATCCATCCGCTGATTGGGAAAGCCCTGATCGGAGATACGCTGGTAGTCAACTTTGAGGTCGGTGAAGTGATTGTCGTACTGTGATGCAAATGTGAGCGACTGGTTAGTGGCGTCGTAATAGGACGATCCCACCTCGTCGCCCGGTAAAAAGCCTCTGTCCCTCGCGGCCGGTCCGGACGGCTTGAAGTCGTTTGCCGCCTTGTAGTTGTCGGATTGCGTTGTCGCGATGGCGTAAACGACACTGAGCTTATCGCTGGCTGCTGTGGCGGACAGATTACCGCCGTAGCCGTCGCCGTTGCTGCGATAAAATGTTCCAGCTTCACCAGTAATGAGGACTTCCTCCGCCTGACTGGCAAACTCAGGCTTGGCCGAATTGACGATAATGGTGCCGCCGATACTATCGCCGCCAACGCTGACGGATGTGATGCCTGCGAAGACGCTGACACTGTCAACGTTAGTGGGGTCGATATAAGAAAGCGGGGGATTCATATGGTTGGCGCAGGACGAGATCAGGTCCATCCCGTCCACTTTGGTGCGAACCCGGTCGCCAGACAAGCCATGAATCGCAGGCAAACTGGAGAGTCCGCCGCCAGTTCGCAGAGTTATACCCGGTACATTCCTCAACAGACTGGCGGTGTCGCTGGTACTGGCGTCCGGAGGGGTCAACGAGTTGGTATGGATCACTGATGCACTGACAATGACTTCTTCCAGTGTCGCATTCGTTGTCGACGGTGGCTGGGCC
The DNA here is from genome assembly GCA_963976735.1 of uncultured Halioglobus sp. Lineage (GTDB taxonomy): Bacteria > Pseudomonadota > Gammaproteobacteria > Pseudomonadales > Halieaceae > Marimicrobium. The sequence goes on along the minus strand of CAXBLZ010000093.1, from coordinate 11,513 downwards.
TGGGTTGGGGTGGACATTATATACGCGATCATCAGTGCGACCGGCTTCGCTTTGAATTGCATGCTGCTCTCGACCAGAGTTGAAGATTTTTTGAAGTCGGCGAGCTTACAGCGATAGAGGTGGTTGTGGAATGTGACAAATTGTCGCAGGTGCCATGGGGCGAACACCTGCGCCTGGAACTTGTCGGGGGTGAGCTAATTGTGATGACGGTTGATGATGCGTATCGTTATGCATACTGGGTGGCCTGCTTGTCGTGTGGGTCCTGGTCGCCCGCATGAGTTTAACTAAGACGTCGAGAAACCATGCCAATGATTGATCTTATAAAAGATCTGTGGGGTTTTATGAGGGAGCGGAAGAAGTTTTGGCTGGCGCCGATTATTCTCGTGATGCTTCTTTTGGGTGCGCTTATTGTGGTGGCAAAGGGGTCAGCAGTAGCTCCATTTATCTATACCTTGTTCTAGTTCAATCTGAGTCCTGACTATTAAGGCCTGGAGAATTTGCGTTGTCGGTATCTTTGCAAAACGCCGCTGTATTCGCCTATATTTAAACCGAGCGCACTGCGTTGCGAACCGGAATTGTACTGAAGAAGGCAGATCCGGTTTATGCCATAACCCGTGTAGCTGATATGAGATACCTAGCGCACTGGACAGACCATTTAGTGCACTTTGGGATTCCACAATCTATGTGACGGCAAGGACAATAACAGAGAGCTTTCCATAACATTGAAAAAACCAGAAAAAACAGGCGTGGTATATGTTTCGATCTTTTACGACATCTCAGATTGGGCCTTCCACAATGTCGCGGAAAACCTGAAGCGCGTAGCCGGTGGCCCTTATGTTGTGAATTTGATTTCCCGCGATGACTGGTTTGGAAAACCCGGGAAGTCAGAAGAGATTCTGGCCGCTAGTGATGTTGCGGTGTTCTTGTGGCGATTCGACCTGTTGGCTTTCCTGGATAGTCTGGGTGATAACGGTTGGCGGCAACTGATGGCAGAGCAACGTTGCGCTTTTATAGCGCTAGTCTACGACCATGTGTACGACCAGAAAAGAGATCTTGATGCGCTGGGAAACCCGTTCGCCGTCGCCGATTGTGTTGCCGCCTCGTCCCAGAGATTGTGTGGCTATTATTGTGCACAAAGGCATCTTCCAGATATTCGGCAATGTGTGCCCGACGGGGTGGATTTGCGGTTGTTCTCTGCGCAATACCCGGCCCCACCGAGCGCCAACAAGCCGCTGCGTATTGGCTGGGTCGGCAACAGCGACTGGGGTATAACGCTCGGCCATGATTACAAGGGCAAGCACTCGATATTTGATCCTGCGCTGGCGCTTCTGCGCCAGGCCGGAGTGCCATTCACGGTACACATAGCCGACAAGGCAATCAGGCGAGTGCCCCGTGTTGACATGCCCGATTTCTATAAAAATGTCGATGTCTTGGTCTGCTGTTCGCTGTTTGAAGGAACACCCAATCCGGTACTGGAGGCCATGGCGAGTGGCTGTGCCATTGTATCCACCGACGTCGGTATCGTGCCCGAGGTTTTCGGCCCCAGGCAGATGGAGTTTCTCTTGCCTGAGCGCAGTGCTGCCGCTTTAGCTAACTTACTGGAGCGTCTTGTCCGCGAACCTGACACGTTGATAGCACTGAAGCGCGAAAATCTGCAGCGGCGCGAGACGCTGGATTGGCACGCTCGCTGGCCCGCCTGGGATGCGCTATTCACAGAGGCCAGGGCAAATTCTGAAAATCGAGCCAATATCAGCCGGGCACTGGCGGCCTTTCGATCTCGACGTAGATCCCGGATCGCGCGTATACGCAGAGTAATCGCAACCAACAGAGTGGCTTTCAAGAGCTACTCGTTGCTTCTTGAACGGTGGCCAGGTTTCATTCGCTGGTCGAAAAAGCTGTTAGCATGAAAAAGGTGGTCAATAAAATACTATGACACGTCCGCGAGTACTTCTGTGTCCCGATACGCCGAACTGGGCGTATGACAATATCTGTGATCATATCGAGGGCAATCTTTCAGATCGTTTCGATTTTAGTCGCTTTTACATGGCCGGTGTCACTGGCTACCCCGAGGTATTCTTGAACCAGGTGTTCATGATCATGGAGAAATTCGACATTCTGCACTTGTTCTGGCGTGAGGATGGGCACTTTCTGACAAACCCGGAGATTATCTACAAGGCTGCAACAGCGTTTCGCCGCAAGCCAGAGGATTTTTTTGCTGCGATGAGCAGGGTGGTCGTAACGTCCTCTGTCTACGATCACCTGCACCTTGAGCCACAGCACTTTCCGTGGCGCGAGCGCGCGTTCTCTTTTCTGGACGGTTACACAGTATCCTCCAACCTGCTTGACAGTATTTATCGGGAGATTGACGCTTTCCCCGACCCACTTGCGACGATCCCGGACGGTGTGGATACTGTCCTCTTCAGGCCGAAGAGCCTTGATCGGCTTGACCGGGTTGATAAGCCCCTGGTGGTAGGGTGGGTTGGCAATCCGAACTGGGGTGACGATCCCGTGCGCGACGCCAAAGGCGTCAATTCAATTTTGAATCCCGCATTGGATCGCCTGCTGGCTGCAAGCATCGATGTCGTGCCTCACTATGCGGATTCGAGCGTTCGAATGCGAAATCGACAGGAAATGGCGGAGTACTACAGCGAAATCGATGTACTGGTTTGTGCGTCCGAGATAGAAGGCACGCCAAATCCGGTTTTGGAAGCAATGGCCTCGGGGGTGCCGGTAGTTTCAACTCGCGTCGGCATTGTGCCGGACGTTTTTGGTCCCCTTCAGCACGAGTTCATATTGCCCGAGCGTTCCATCGATGCGCTGGCATCCGCCCTGGCACGGCTGGCACGCGAGCGGCCCTTACTCGCCCAGCTATCTGCGGAGAACATTGAACGCATCCAGAACTGGAACTGGGCCAAAACAACGCAAGCCTGGCCGGATTTCTGGGCCGCGGCCGAACAACAGCACCGCATCCGGCGTGGATTGAAGTTCCATCTTCTGCGTGAACGATACACTGCCTGGTATGCCGACAATGTGAAGTACAACGATCAGTGGCTGCCTGCCTCAGGGCCAGCCAATATTCAGAGGCCATTCAAACAGCGATTCGCCGATTGGGTTTATCGAAGCCCGCGCCGCACCAGGCTCTACAACAAGCTGCGCGGGCGGTCGTGAACGGCGGGTTGTCGAATGGGTAAGGTCGCCACCCGTTTTTTTGTAATCCTGATGCCATGGGGTCGTGTGGGAAGTAATCTTGTGACGGCGTCACTGGAGACATTTTCAGAAGTCAGAATCGACAATGAGCCGACGACCCGCTTGAAAACGTTTGCGCGACACACAGGGCTGCCGTCCGCGGCCATTGCAGAGCAGCAGTTCGAGCACCTGTCAGCCTTCCACAAGGCGCATTGCGAGGCAGGTGGAGCGGCCGGTCTGAAACTGTCTTATCGTTCGCTCATTGAACCGCTTGAGTATACGCAGCGGCTCGTAACATTAGGTTTTCGTCCGATCATAATGCTGCGCGACAACTTTCTCCAGTGTGCCGTCTCGCAGATGCGGGCTGTTGTCAGGGCAGAGGCAACAGAAAGAGGGCAGACTCTCTGGAGAAGTCCATGGGCGGTTGCCATGGATGAGCCTAAACCCGGCCCCACACGCATCGATCCCGGAGAAGCTATCCGGCTCACGCGCGAGTTCGAAAAGCAACATTGGGCACTACTGCAAACGGTCGGGGCGTGTTTTGGCCAGGACACCATGCAGATCGAATACTCTGAGCTTGCGTATGACCCGGGCGCCACCATCCGCAAGATTCTCTTGTCACTTGGCCTGTTCGCGCCCAGTGGGGTATGTGTCCCGCAAAAAAAGGCAACTTCTGACACATTGAGCGATGACATTACGAACTACGCAGAATTTGCTGACGCAGTTCACGCGGCCGGCCTAAGTCACTTTCTTGAAGACGTGTAGCGCCTCTATTGGCGTCTGGCGGGTTTTAATAAAGCCGACAGACATTCAACAAACCCTTTTCGGGGTGGCTCTGCGTGCAACAGGATAGAGGCCCTCGGTTCCTGCATTTCCATCACGTAAAGACAATAGTCATCGGCAACCTCATGATGCACGATACGTGCCCCTTCGCACCCGGAAACTCGCAAGCGAGGTGCGCCATTCGTACGAAAACGGAAAAAGCCGCCGATGGGGGCATCGACCACCACTGTGTCCTTGCGGATGTCTGCTTGCCATTCGCTGCTGAGGAATTGTCTGACGATCTCTGCCGCGTCCGAGGTCGACCGAAAGACAAGCCAGGGAAACCGCGCTTTGACCTGTGCAAACATCGTTGCCAACTGTTGGTACAGCCCGGATTGCCGGCCCCGGCCAACCCAACTCCTGCTGTGAGGGTTTCTCGGTAGTTCTGGCCCTGAGCCTGAGCGCGGCGTATCGGCCAGGTCATCAGGGTGCAGGTAATGTGTCCAAACGCCCATGGCCGCCAACTCGCTGGCAGAGTCGAACAGAAGTTCTGGCGAACACTCGTGCCCACAGGTCGCGCGCGGCAGGCAGAAGAGACTCTCGTTCCAGGGCTCAGGACCGAACTCGCGCTGGAGGCTGCCCCCCAAAACTCCCTTTTGCGCGCCGGAGATGGACCGCAGGCCCGGAATTTTCTCGGAAAGTGCGTCAATGCCGTCGCTATCGTAAATATTCATGGGCGGTACATAGCTGGTTGGAAGCGGACCCAATCCCACCCGCTCCCATTCCGCAATTGCGCGTTCAATGAATGTGGCCATTTCAGTCCTGTCCCGCCACAAATCGCGTGCAAGCGGCACGTGGTTATACCCGTGCAGCCCCATCTCAGCCGGCGGCAGCTTTTGGATTGCAGCACAGTTTGCCGAGATGATGTTTGAAAAAGGGTTCTTGTGGCCATCATCCACCATGGTCGAGTAGTCGAAGATGGCAAAGCAACTCAGCGCTATATCGTATCCGCTGGCCAGCCGGTGGATATCCGGCCACCACCTGTGACTATAGAATTCATCCGGATTCGATGAGCCGACCAGATCGGCCGCAGGCGCAGCCAATGGAGCAGGGAAGTCATCGACTTGAACCACGCCGGCATTGGCCAGAGGTACGAGCGAGATCGGAGTGACGCTTTCCAGGGATTCGATGATCAACCCGCGCATCCGGCTCTCGCTGCAGATTGTAGTATTCCAGTACAGCACATAACCCTTACCGTAACGGCTGCGCCACGCAAGGGGCTTGCCGGTCCAGGAGGTTGCCACGATACTGGCTGTCGCACTCGGGACAACGTCGAAGGCAGCATGTCCATCGAGTTCTGCCGCGCCCAGAGCCAGGCCCTGGAAGGAGGGCAGCACGCTCGAGGGGAACACCAGTCCCGCCATATCGTAGTCGGACTGTGGGGCGGCAGATCGGTCCTGGGAGACAATCCCGAACAAGTGGCAAAACCGCTCACTTAAGCCGCGATGAAGAACCACCAGGCCTCCACCTTCTTCGACGAAGCGTTCCAGTAGGGCAGCCAAACCTGTAACCGTCTGGTCCAGGCGTTCGGTGCACAGGAATAACGCTGTCAGACCGCGAAGATCGGGTGATTGCTCTGAGATATCCCAGGTAACACAAGCAACGCGTGCCTGGCTGAATGCTGCAATCGCGTTGTTTGCCGTTTGTTCACCGTAGATATCGTCTCGATGCCACAGCACAGCAACTTTCAGGCCTCTTTGTATCTCGTTTGCTGTCATGATTCGTACACAGTGAAATAGTGCGTCCTGCCTGGTACAGCCGTTCAGGCTGCGTTGATTCATTCAAGTGCAGTCGCAGTGGCGGAGCTAAACGCGCGACGTGCGTTCGCTTTTACTATAAATAGGCCGAGTGTGCCCGTGCAGTGTATCAAAATGGATCGCCGCTTCGCAGCGGAACTTGCCCCCGGATAGCGTTTTTTCCAGGTCCGGTTTCACCGGGATGCATGCTGCCTAGCCTGCTGTTATAGAGCACATCAATGCTGCCCGGCAGTTGATCGCGCTGGCACCACCCGGAGACACGCGGGCACCCGGTAGCCCCCGCCGGCGCCCTCACGTATTATCCTCGCAGGAGCACACTATCAGGAGTCGCGCCATGTCTATCGATTGTCGTACCCGCCGTCATAGCGATCGGAAACCTCTGCAGCGAGACGAGATCTTCGATTCGCTGATCCCTGAGGCGCTGTCGCGCAATGCCGAACTCGCCGCACGCGGCCTGCGTTACAAGAAGCTGCCAGCGCTCACACTCAGTGTCGGCGACCGCAGTGTCACATTACGCGAGCGTGCCGGCGCGCTGCGGATCGAACAGGGCAAAGACGCTGACAGCGCTGCAGCAAGCCTCGATTGTGATGCGCTCTCGGATCTCGTCCAGGACTGGGCGACAACCATGGGGTTGGCAATGAATTCGCGCGTGAAAATGATCCAGGGCAGCTTCGACCACTGGATCGGCTGGGAGCCGGTACTGCGGGCACTATTTGATGGACGTCCCGTGCACGAAGCCGGTGCCGTCACCGTCACTGATCGAGATGGCAGTGCCCTTGACCTCAGCCGTGGTTTCGAACTCGATGACGACCGCGACGAGATCGCCCACTTTTTGCACGAGGCCGGATTCCTGCATCTGCGTGGCGTCTTCACCGAGGCAGAAATGGCTGCTGTGGCCGCCGACCTTGACGCTGCCCTTGCGCGCGCACGTCCCGATGACGGTGCATCGTGGTGGGCGGGCAATTCCAGGGGAGAGCAGCAGGCTGTGCGAGTGCTGTTCTTCCATGAACAATCTGCTGCATTGGCTGACCTGCTGGCAGATGATCGACTGGCATGGCTGGCCAATATCACCGGCGACAATCTCTGCGGCAACACTGAGGGTGGTGGCTGGCTGGGTGCCGAGGGGCTGATCAAACCGCTCGACATCAAGACCGGACTCTCGGATCTACCCTGGCACAAGGATTGTGGGCAAGGACGCCACTCCTACTACTGCAATGGCCTCACCATCGGTATCTCTGTAACCGGTGCGGACGCACGCAGCGGTGCGCTCGGCGTGGTGCCCGGCTCGCATCGCGCCAATGTGCAGACTGCGGGCAAAGACGACAGTCTCGATTTACCCGCAATGAAGCTGGTCACTCGAACTGGCGACCTGACAGTGCATTGCAGTGATACGCTGCACCGCGCTTATGCGCCCGTCGAACGCCCACGCAAAGTCGTCTACACCGGCTTTCGGCAGCCGCTCATGGCGGGCGATGCAGTGGAGGAGGTGTCGGTCGAGAAAGAGCGTGCGGCCCGGGCCAGGCTGACGAACGTGCAGAACCGGATTGCCGATGCCGGCGCCGGGCAGAGTTGAGACAGGCTGTTCATCTGCCTCCCACAAGGCTGCGCATCATGGACAACTCTGCAGTCATGTCATCGGGAATATTTGTGCCTCCCGATCCCGTAAACAACAAGGTGATAATATTCTCATACTCAGCAAAACACTGTTTCGCCACTGCGCTTTGCGGATAGTCGAGTACGCATTGCTTGAGGTAGAGGCTCGGGAGTGAGTGTAGCGACGGGTAAAAGTAGCGCCGCTCGCCAAAGGATAACCAGTAGAGGATTTCGGGCTTCAGGCTCGTTTGCGGATTCTCGTCCAGATATTGGTACAACACGCTGGAGAGCTTCAGCAGGGCGATCATCTTGCCCGGTGAATCCAGGCTGACGCCGCCTCCGGTATCCTCAATAAGTTGCGCTTGTGCATAGCGTTGCAAGTCTGCGCCCTGTGCATCAGTGAAATATGGGTAGTTTTCGGTCTTAACGGCGTCTACCGTAGCGATGAGGCCCTTGAGCTGGTTTTGTAGCCGCACCGGAAGTTGCTGGTTTTCTCTGTTGCTTCGCAGTGCGTTTGACAAACCATTCATGTCTCTGGCAACCCGCACGTAGTAGTAGATTTGCCTGTACAGGGCTATCTCCAGATCGCGCGATTGAACCTGGTTAAGCGGATACCCCTGTATAACCTGTTGGTAAAGCGACATCGCGGCATCAAAATTGCGAATCAGGAACAGGAACTCGGCCTCTTCAAATGGGTCGGCCAGCACCCGGCTTTGATTCTCCGTTGTGAACTGTGTCGATACGGCTGGCAACTGCGTATGACAGGCCATGCAAGCGCCCAGGGTCGATTTCAGGCTCATCAGTGCGTAATTCTTATTGCCTATATCGAAAATGGTTTCGACGTCTTCCAGTTGTTCGGTGAGGATGGCGCCGGACATCTGAAAGCCAGTCTGTTTGATCCGTTCTTCATGGTTCACCTGCTTGCTGAGGGCTACCATAGTGCCCAGTGCCGCAGAAATTTCAGCTGCGTTCGCAGGGTCGTTGAAACGTGCCTCAGAAGCGATCAGCGGCTTCAGGATGAAAACCTGCTCCATCAGTTGATTCATGATATCCCTGACCTCAGCACGAGCCGTCAGGACAAAACCGAGTGCTGCCAGAAAAACCAGGAAACTGCTCAGATACGCGTTACGCAAGAATAGACACTCCTTTGTTGTGTACGTTGATATTCTATTGATGACAGGGTGATGGCCAGCTCGTGTAAATGTACACAGTCGCGCTTGCAAACACTAGCAGCTACAGATTCCCGTTTAGGCTCCAATCCCATGGTAGATAGCTGATGTGGAATTTGTCCCGTGCCAGTAGGGCTGATGCCTCAGGGTTATCGACCAGTGGCGCAAGATACACCTGTACGGAGCCGGCGGCCTGCTGGAAATCTTCCTCGAACCAGTTGAAAATGGCGGACAGCTCGGCGCGGCCTGTGGCAGGGTTGAAGCGGTTACTAGTCCCATTGTTGATAAAGCCGCGCGCGGCAGCTTCCAGCTGTTGGTCAAGGTGTTTTGCTGTGTAGGCCTTGTCCTGCAGGATGGGACAGGACTGGCTGGCGCAGACAAGGGCGAAATGGATGCGCGGCTCTTGCAGGGGGCGGATCAATTCATGCTCCAGCTGATGCAGGCTTATACTGTTGCCAGCCACCGTATAGGTGTCGCGCTTAAAATAGAGGTATCGCCCCAACAGGCTGTCAGGCGAGCGACCGTCGAGAATGCCCCTGGCAGCAAGGATGTTGTAGGCGTTGATGTAAAACGCCAGTGTCTGCTGTCGATCCATTGTGCTGGTATCTGTTAGAGCGATCTGTTCGATGAGGGCATCAAACTGCGGGTTGTCCTGCCACTGCGAATAGTCCACTTGGCCGTTGCTGACTGCAGGCTGCAGCAATTTGCTCCATGCAGCCGGATCAAGTTGTGCGACAGCCGCAATGGGCATCAGCAGCATCAGGCATAAAACCGGTAGTGATCTAAGCATAAGGCAAACTCGCTAATACCTATCTGTGATGTAACGCGCTAGAGTGGGCCGCTGCCCGCGCGTTGAGACTGAGTACCAGTGTAGCGTCAAAAAAGACTATTGATACCTTTAACCGAGAGCGATACCGTTATGTTGAAAAGATTCCGCTTTGTGTTTGCCCTGATTGCGCTGTCCCTTGCCGGTTGTACCAGTGTGCCGGATGCGCCAGCCAGTGGTGCCAGCTTGCCGGCTTGTGGAGTTCTCCCCAACTGCGTCACCAGTGAACCTAACGGCGGCGGGGAAGCCGTGGCTCCGCTGCAGGCAACAGCCCGGCAGTGGCAGCAACTCAAGCAGTGGATCGCGTCCCAGCAGGACTGGACCATCACGACGGACACCGGCAATTTCTTGCAGGCGGTGGTGAAAACACCGTTGATGCGTTTTCGCGATGACGTGCAGCTGCGCTTCATGCAGGACGCCGGTGTCATTCAAGTGCGCTCCTCCTCCAGGCTGGGCATCAGTGACATGGGTGCGAACCGCAAGCGAGTGGAGATGTTGCGGAGTCAGTTGCAAAGTGATGGGCCTGGTCACGCAATACCTGAGTAACGTCGTCTAACGGGACATCGGTTCATGGTACCACCGGTCCGATGGCATTAATCAGCTTCAGCACATAATCTCCATCCTGGTCGCAGGGCTGGTCGAACACTGCATCCTCGACGGTCTGCTCCCGCTCATTTCTGGGCACCAATGTCTCACTACGTCACACGCCAATCACCATGTTGCTATCGATACTGTCATGCTTTGCACAAGTTCTTGCATGGCATTGAGGGCATTCGACTGCTACCTCCGGGTAGGGCGCCAGGTGAGGTGTTTACCGCCCGATGCGGCCGAGCAGATCCAGCAGGCGCGACGAGTAACCCATTTCGTTATCATACCAGGACAGCACTTTCACATGGTGCTGGTCCACCACCAGCGTGCTGCTGGCGTCCACGATCGATGACCGCTTGTCTCCTATATAGTCCACCGAGACCAGTTCCTGCTCCTCGTAACCGAGAATCCCCGCCAACTCGCCCCTGGCTGCCGCGGCCAGGGCTGCGTTGACGGTCTCACGGGAGGCTGCCTCGCGAACTTCGAAGGTGCAATCGGTGATCGAGGGGCAGGTCAGCGGTACGCGCACCGCAAGGCCGGAAATATGGCCGTTCAGCTCTTCGAAGATGCGTCCGATCGCCTTGGCGGCTCCGGTGGAAGTCGGGATCAGGGAGTTGAAGCCGGCGCGCCCGCGGCGGGCATCCTTGCCGAAGCCATCCATCACCACCTGGGAGGGGGTGACGGCATGAATGGTGTTGAGGGAACCCCGCACGACGCCAAAAGTTTCGTGCAGCACCTTGAGAACGGGCGCCACGCAGTTGGTAGTGCACGAGGCGCCACTCACAAGGCGATGCCGGCCCGGGTCGAAAGCGGCGTCATTCACGCCCACCACGACGTTGGGTATCTCCGGGTCGCCCACGGGTGCACTCACGATGACGTGGCCGATGCCAGCGTCGAGGTAGGGCTGCAGTAGTTCAAGTGTCTTGAACTTGCCGCTGCACTCAAGCAGGACATCAATGTGCTTGCCCCAGTTCGCGCCCGCACAATCCCTGCCGCGGGTCCATTGCACTCGACGCCCATCGATGACCAGGGCATCGCCGTCGGCCTCCGCGCGCCTGTCCCACGTGCCTTGCACCGAGTCAAAGTTGAGCAGGTAGGCGGCGTTTTGCGCGTCTCCGCCCGGGTCGTTGACCTGGCAGATTTCGATATCGTCCCGCGCCCAGGCAGCGCGAAACACCAGTCGGCCAATGCGGCCAAATCCATTGATTCCTATTTTAACCACGATTTCAACTCCCTTGTTGATTCTTGCTTCTCTCAGTTTCGAAAGGCCGTAGTGTGAAGCCCTGCTGTGATTGGCGCGGAATTACCCTCTCAAAATCCTAGGCCAGTTTCAGCTGCAAAACAACAGCCTGTTGCGGGGGAGGGCTGCTGCGAAGGCGGCCCGCCCAACAAATGGGGATCGAGAAGCGCGGCTATCACCCCGACAGACCACTGTTGCGCCCTGCGGCTTGAAGGCCTGCTTTGGTCGTTCCGTCGCCAGGACTGACGCTGGCCTGATGGCGAGTGGTGAAATTTGCTGAGCCCTGCATGGTCCCATCAGTGTTCAGGCCTTTTCAAAAGTCTTGACTAACC
>CAXBLZ010000092.1:0-13851 GCA_963976735.1 uncultured Halioglobus sp. | reverse complement strand
CCCTATAATCCGCTCGCTGAGGCGGTGGTTGCTCTGCCCTGCCGCACCCATGGCAGACTGGAGGTCCGCCACGGTTGGTGTGAACACGATATCGTGATAGCTGTGTCCCATCTCAGACCTTTCGGCGTCGGTTGAACCACCAGTCCAGTGACAGTGTCCCGCCACCCCAGACCACAATCTGGGCCAGCAGTATGCCCCAGATGTAATGCAGGTACAGCGCGGCGGTCGGGATATCCTCCAGGCTCAGGACTGCGACCACGTTGATGATGGAAAGGCCTGCCGCGGAAATGCGACTCGCCAGTCCGACCACCAGCAGTATCGGCAGCAGTAGTTCACCGATGGTTGCCAGGTAGGCGGCGAACTCAGGCGACAGCAGGGGCACGCTGTACTCATATTCGAACAGGAACAGGGTTGTTTCCCAGTCCTTCAACTTGGTGAGCCCGGAGGCTAAAAATACCCAGCCGGTGTAGCAGCGCGCCGCAGTCTGGGCGAGGAATGACAGGTTCACTGCCGGTTCAGATGCCCGGTAGTACTGTTCACGGATTGATTCAAGTGTAGTTTGCATAGGGATTCTCCATTCAGAGTCGGTAGAAGTGCTGGATCAGCTTTTGCGACAGCGCCCTTTCCAGCCAGAGGGCGAAGTCAAAATCTGTGGGCGCGAGTTCATCGAGCAGGGCCCCGATCGCACGGCCCGCCTGCAGGCCGCTGAGGAAGAAGTGATCCTGGGGGCTTAGGTAGCTGTGCTCGACCCGGTAGTGCGTGCGGTAGACCAGAATCGCGCGCGGAGTCCCGGTGACGACAAACTCTCCGGCGTTCGCTCCCTGGCCCTGCTGCCAGCCCCTGATTTCCAACAGGGGGTACTCCGATGCCAGCAGGCTTGTGTGGTCTGCCAGCGCGATGGTGACCCGGTCCAGACCGGGGTCGGTCAGGAGTGACAGACTCGCCGGCTCGAACCGGTTGTCGGCAGCCCGTGCAGAGCGGTGGCTTTGCCAGTCCAGGCTCGCCATCGGGGCGAGGAAGCCAAACTGGCGTCCCGCACTGGTCGCCTTGAGCAGTGTCGGCAGCTCTGCGCCCCACTCGCCCCAGTCGCCCGCGACCGGAGGGTGAGTATGCAGTAGCGCCAGGCTCAGCGCCCTGAAGTCGGCCTGATCCAGAAGTCGATACACGCTGGGAAAGCTGATCTTGAGGGCCGCTTCGGCGACCGCTGCCACGTTCCTGCGATAGACGGATATTCCCTGTTGCCAGGGTGTCAGGGACCGGGCGTCGGTATCGTCGGCTCTGAAGAGCGCGTCGACCATTGCTGCCTGTTGTTGTGCGAGCCGAGTCATCGCCTAGGCCTGTGCTGCCAGCAGGTCGCGATGGATATCCCGCGCGCGCGAGGCCTCGGCGAGCAGGGTGGGCCACTCCGGCAAGTCGTTGTCCCATTCCACCAGGGTGGGCACATTGCCAAAACGTCGCAGCGCATGGGCGTAGAGCCGCCACGCCGGGTCCGAGACCGGCGCGGCGTGATCGTCCACTGCAAGTTGCCCGGGCGCGACCGGGGTATAGCCGGCCAGGTGGATCTCGGCAACCGCGCTCCGGGGAATCGCGTCCAGCCAGTTCCTGGCGTAGTCTTCCGCTGCCGGGATTTGGGCATTGTGGGCATTCACCAGCAGGTTGTTGATGTCCACGAGCAACTGGCAACCCGTGCGCTCAACCAGTCGGTGCAGGAATTCGGGCTCAGACCACCGGTGACCGCGCTGATCGATGTAACTGCTGATATTCTCGACCGCCAGAGGCCGGCCAATGGCCTGTTGTACACGGTCAATATTGCGTGTGAGGACAGAGAGAGCATCCTCGTTACGGGGGAGGGGCAGGAGGTCTCCAGCATGAACTCGGGTATTGCCCCGCTGCGCCCAACAAAAGCACAGGTGATCAGAGACCAGCATCGGATTGAAACGCGCCACCAGTTGTGCCAGCCTGTTTACCGCTTGCGTCGAGAGGCCCGCAGCAGAGCCCAGGCCCAGCGCAGTGCAGTGAAGGCTGAGTGCGTAGTGTTCATTTGCCTGTTCGAGAACCGCGAGTGAGGCGCCGCCCGCTCCGTAGAAGTTTTCAGTGTGGACTTCGATGAAGTCGATCTCCGCAGTACGGGAGAGCGCCGCTTCGTAGTGAGGATGTCGCAATCCGACGCCAACCGTAGGTTGCGTTGACATATTTCCCATGGCCACGGTCACTCTCCCGATTCCTATCAGTCGGACTGCTGCATGGTGGCTTCGTAGTGCGCCTTGGCCTCGGCCTTCAGCATGCCGCCGATAGCCTCACAGGTGCCTTCCGCCACCAGCTTCCACTCACCGGGGTCCTTGTCCACGGTCGATTGTCCGGCGCAGCTGTGGGTGCCGGCGAGATTGCCGCAGTCATTCTGGCCGATGCCGGCTACACCGTAGCATTTCTCCTTCCCTGCGGCGTGCACGGGTGCGACTGCGATGGATGAGAGGGCTGCGGCCAGGGCCGCGCTTGCGATAAGTTTCTTGTTCATGGTTGTTTGCTCCTTGTTACGTATCTTCTGGGTTTGGCCCGGAAGGTCTCACAGGCGCCTTCCGGGCCGGGTTGCATGTGTGTTACTCCGCCGCCAGCTGCGCGGCGGTCAGGTTGTGGATGCCGTACCAGTTGCGTTCAGCAGTGGCGATGTTGCCCGGGACGTCTTCCATCCATTTCGTCTGGACCTGTTTGTTCAGGTTCAGGTAGAGCTTGCCGTCGACCACCCGGTAGGCGAGGGGATCAACGTCCAGCTTCTGGTTGAGGGCCACGCCCATCACACAGTAACCGCCAAACTGGGGTGCATACTTCTCGGGATCAGCGCGGAATTCGTCGCGATTCTCGGCGTTGGCAAAGCGGTAGATGGCGTCCTTGTAGGAGGTCGTGTACTCCGCACTGCCCTTGACCGGCCCGGATGTCGAGAAATAGGACACCGCGTCGTAGCCGTGCAGCGCGAGGTCGTTGCCATCGGCGTTGATCTGCAGGTCCGCAGCAAAGCTGCCCGCAGAAAATGTGATCGCGAGCATTGCCGCGAAGCGCTTCAGAAAAAGGGAAAGTTTCATATCGTGTAGCTCCTGTTCAATACATGGGTTTGGGTTGTGAATTTGCTTGTTTTGTAGTCTCCCGCCGGCCGGTGAGGGCGCGGCGGTATTTACATCAGTTTTTTGCGTCGTGTCGTCCTCCTATGCTTTCCGTTATGGGTGTGTATTCCGGCGCGAGTGATGGGATGCTGAGCACCCCTGGAACACCTCGCGCTGGTCCTCGCGAATTGGCAGTTCGTTGATGCTTGCGTTGCGATGGCTCATCAGGCCATCCTCATCGAATGTCCAGTGCTCCAGACCATAGGCGCGGAACCACTGGCCACTGTCATCGCGATACTCGTAGGTGAAATTCACCGCGATACGATTGTCCGAGAATGCGAACAGTTGCTTGCGCAACCGGTAGTCCAGCTCTCTGGTCCACTTGCGGGTCAGGAGAGCCTTCACCGCGTCACGGCCCTGTGCGAACTCGCTGCGATTGCGCCAGGCCGTATTCTCGCTGTAGGCAAGAGATACTCGCTCGGGGTTGCGCGTGTTCCACAGGTCCTCTGCGCGCTGGACTTTCAGCAGTGCCGCTTCATGGTTGAAGGGCGGTTTGATTTGTTCAGTCATGATGTGACTCCTGAGTAAACCGATCTGTTTCCTTTCGAGTAAAGGTATACAGATCTGTTTAGTATGTCAACGCCATCAAGAAAAAAATTTAATATTTTTTTCAGCGCGGAACAGGAGAATTGAATTATTCGCGGTTTCAGCTTTTCAATTTGATAGCTAAAGTGGGTATACTGACTTGTCTACGTAGATAGTGGAGTTCTAATGCCAGCCCCATCCAAGCGCGAGCAGATCGTCGATCATGCCCTCAGGTTGTTCTATCGCAACGGCTTTCACGCCACGGGCGTGGACAGGATCATTGCCGAAGCCGGTGTCTCAAAGAAGACCCTTTACAGCCACTTCAGGACCAAAGACGAACTCATCCTGGCGACCTTGAGAAAGCGCGATGAGCTGTTCAGGAACAGGATGATGCGCGAGACCGAGACCGCTGCCGCTGGTCCCAGGGAGCGATTACTCGCGGTATTTGATTTTCTCGCCAACTGGTTTCACGACAAGGATTTCTCGGGTTGTATGTTTATCAATGCCTGCGCCGAGTTCGCCGAGGAGAGCTGCCCGAGTCATATGGCGAGTGCGGAGCACAAGCGGCTCGTGCTGGAATACCTCGAAAACCTCGCCACCCTCGCGGGTGCGAGAGCGCCCGCTGAACTGGCCAGTGAGCTCAATACATTGATGGAAGGCGCAATCGTCTGCGCCTATGTGATGGGCGACAAGCAGGCGGCTGAGCGTGCCAGGGGAATGGCCCGCGTGTTTGTTGACCGGCAGTTCGACTGAGCAGGCCTCCCTGCAAACCTGTCGAGCCCCTGAGATCGCCCCGTTGGTGCAGTGATTCGAGCTGCAGCCTCCCCGTAGCCCTATGTCGGCTAATCGCGGTAATAGTCCACGCCCACCAGCTCCTTCCAGCGATCGTAAAAAGCATCACCCTGCAGACAGTTGGCTTGCATCCACTCATCGTCCGAGACTTTTGCCCTGGCGGCGATGGTCTCTTCGGCATCCGGCCCGACCGGGTAGCGGAAGTGCGGTTTGTCTGACTCAATCGCGTGCTCGATGGCACCCGCCACATCGGCCGGCATGGCGGGGCGGCGCAGGCCGAATTCAAAGAAGCGTCCCAGCCGCTGCAGTGAATTCTGGTAGGGGGAGGGTTCGGTCGGCAGTGAGCCCTTGCCCCAGATCGGGGTCAGCACGCAGCCCGGTTCGATGATGGATACCTTTACATTGAACTCGGCCATCTCCTGCGCCAGCGCTTCGCTGAGGCCTTCCATCGCCCACTTGGAGGCGGAGTAGTGCGCGTGACAGCCCATCACCACGCGCCCGGCCAGCGAGCCGACAGTGACGATGCGGCCCGATTTCTGTTGCCGCATGATGGGGGTCACCTCGCGCAGTACACTGACATTGCCGAAGTAGTTGGTCTCGAAGATTTCACGCGCCTCTTCCAGTGGGGTCTCCTCCACCGCGCGACCGCCACCGATACCGGCATTGTTGACCAGCGCGTCGATGCGACCGCTGCGCTGCATGATCTCGGCCACGGCGGATTTCACGGATGTCGGGTCCACCAGATCGAGGCGGATGACCGTGACGGGTAAATTCTCCGCCGCGATTTTCTCTTTCAGTTCGGTAGCGGTGTCGGGGCTGCGCACGGCGGCGTAGACATCGTGGCCCTTGCGCGCCATGTGCAGGGCGGTTTCCTGGCCGATGCCAGTGCTGCTGCCGGTGACTAGGATTACGGACATAATGGGCCTCTTTTTTACGTAGGTGTGTTGTTGTCGGTGTCCGGCGTTTTTGCCGCCGCCGCTGTGGTTGGTGGTGACTGGGCGAGTTCATCCTGGCGCCGTTTGTAGTCAATGCGGTAATCACAGGTTACGCAGCGGCGCATACCCGCGCGCATGCTGTCGTTCTGTGCCCGCAGCGTGTTCAGTTCCTCGCGCAGCTGCGCGATTTCCCGCTGCTGTTGCCACAGCCGTCTCTGCGCGTAAAACATGTCCGACAGCTTTCCCACGGTGCAGTCTGCGCTGCCTATTTCGGCTGCCAGCTCATTCGAACAGTGCAGGACGTCTCCGGCAGGTGCGGGTCAAACTCCATCTTCAGGCCGCCGCCAGCGCCGTTGAACAGTGCTTCAAATGGCCCCTTGCAGATATTGAGACAGCCTTCCTCGGGTAGTGCATTGGGGTTGGGCAGCCGGTCACGCGGGCCACAGGTATGCCAGCCACAGTCGGGAATCTCCATCACGGTGAGGCCGTTGGCGGGATCGTACTCGGTGATCGTTGCCGGCCCGGTGAGCCAGTGTGCGGGGTTGAACGTTTCAAACATGAACGTGGCCCAGCGCCCGGGTTTCGAGGGAGAGCCATCCGGTGTCGGCTTGGCCTTCTTGTTTTTGTTCTTCTCCGACATGCTGTTCATCATTTTGAGGAATTCAGGCGAGTTTTCGTGGGACAGGGCAACGGAGGTGCCAATGACGATATCCTCATACTGTTTCTGGCTGTAGTATTTGCGCAGTTCCAGTAGTGCCCACTCGGCCTCGCGTACGAAATTGCCGTAGCGCTTGCGCCATTTTTCGCGCGGTGAATCCAGCAGTGCGATGACTTCGCGCCGCGACTTGATTTCGGCGTAGTCGCGGTCAACCTGTTCCTTGTCGCCGGACAAGCGCAGAATGGGCACGAAGGTATGGCTGATGATGGGCATCGCCTTCTTCACCAGCATCGCGTTGGACATCCACATATCGATCCAGGCTTGTGGCCCCCAGTTGTAGTAAAAGCCCTTTTTCTGCGCAGGAGTCACACGACCGGTGCGCTGATCTGTCGAGATTATTGTCTCTTCTGCCATGCTCTGCCGTCTCCTGTCGCACTGTGCGCGCTAGTTGATAAAACGCACCGTCACACCATAGATGGCACCGGGCGCGACCGCGCCGACGTAACCGCCGATCACGGGAATATCGATACCAAAATTATAGTACTCCTCATCCAGCAGGTTGCGACCCCACACAGCAACTTCCCAGGAGTTCTCCATATTGCTCAGTGTGAAACGCAGGTTGACCAGGTCCACGGCATCGTTTTTAAGGGTCTCGTCCAGATCCTGGTCGAGATAGTAACTGTCGGTGTAACTGTGCTCCAGCCGTACGGTGCCCACCAGGTTTTCGGCCAGGTCGCGGTTGTACTGGATATAGGAACTGACCGTCCACTCCGGCGCGTTGTCTATCGGCTTACCCTCCAGATCCTGCACGCAGACGGCCGCCACGCCGGGGGGCAGGCTTTGGTTGCCGGTGAATACTGGGCCGCCGGGCCGCTCGTAGTACTCCGTCACCGCCTGTTCAACAGTACACTGGGCGTTGTCGAAATCCTTGTACTCGGCCTTGTTGTAGCCCACAGCCGTGCCCATCACGACATCGGCAAGGGGAACAAACACCAGGTCCAGTTCAGAGCCGTAGCTTTGCATGGAGCCTGCATTGGTGACGGTGAACGTGGAGCCATCGAACGACTGCGCCTGGAAATCGTCATAGTTCACCAGGTAGAACGTGCCGTTAAACTGCAGGCGACGATCATCGGTTGAGGTCTTCCAGCCTATCTCATAGTTGGTGGCCTTTTCCGGGTCAAATTCACCGTTGTTGCCCTCGAGTTCCCGTCGCTGATTGAAGCCGCCTGACTTGAAGCCGCGGCTGATACTGGCGTAGGTCATGATGTCCGGAGTGAAAAAGTAGCGACCGATAATCGTCGGCGAGAAATCGTCATCGCTGCGCGTTTCATCGTAGTACACGTCGGGTCCGACAATCGGGGGTATGGTAAACAAGGTTTTCGGATCTGATATTTGCGAGCCGTTAAAGTCCTTCTGTTCATAGGTATAGCGCAGCCCAAACGTGGCGCTGAACTTGTCGGTGATATTCCAGATCAACTGCCCAAACGCTGCGAAGCTGGTGGTTTTGTAGTTGTTGTTGTCGGTGTTGAGCGTGCCGTCTGGAAACAGCGGCCCCAGTCCCGGTGTGATGCCGGTGAGGGTCGAGGACTGGGAGAATTTGCCGGTAGAGTCGAGGTCGGAATAGAACGCGTACAGCCCGCCCTGGTAGTCGAGTGTCTCGCCGCCGGGCGAGGTGATCCGCAGCTCCGAGGAATACTGGTTGAATGTGTACTTCTGCGACCCCTCGACCGCATCGTAGGCGGTGAAGTCGCCGTCGTATCCACTGTCCGAATTGAAGTGGCGCCAGGCGTTGATAAACGTCAGCACATTTTCATTCGCCAGCTCCTTGTTCCACTCCAGCGCCACACCGCCGACCTCAACCTTGTTGTAGAGCGGCGCGTTGAACCAGTAATTGTCATCGAAGGTGTCGGCATTGGCGGGCGGCGGAAAGCCCTGTGTATCTTCAAACGACGTGTACTGGAAAATCTGCTGGCCCTGCTCATTGAGACCAAGCTGCTGCTGGTACGCCGCTGAGGGAGTGTTCGTGGCGGGTACGCCAAGGGTGGAAAAGCCCTCATAGTCGATCACGGCCAGTGCACAACAGTCGGTGTCTTCCTTGTTGTAATCGAAGGTGAACAGGAACTCACCGAGACCGTCGCCCTCTGTCTTGGCACCGGTGTCGATCAGAACCCGCGATTTCACGCCCCATTTATTGGCGTTATTGAGGTGGTCGCCATTGAATTGATTCTTGTACAGGTGGTCGCCGTCAATCCCGTAGCCCGTCAGTCGCATCGCGTGGCCGCTTTCGCCGAAGGGGACATTGATCATGGCGTGCACTTCCGCGCGTTTGTCAGAGTTGTACATCAACTCGATTTCAGACTCGATGCGCTCGGGGGAGGGGGGCATGGTGATGATACTGATCGCCCCCGCGGCGGTATTTTTGCCGTAGAGTGTGCCCTGCGGGCCGCGCAGGATCTCCACCCGCTGTATATCCACCAGGTCGCCGATGCTCATGCCGGCGCGGCCCTGATAGACCCCGTCAATAAACAGGCCCACACTGGGATCGATGCCGGCGTTGGTGCCGACTGAGCCAATACCGCGGATACGAATGGACTGGCTGCTGGAATCAGTGCCCTGGGTGATCTTCAGGCTGGGCGTGTACTGATCCAGCCCCGACAGGTTGGTGACACCGGAATCCTTGAAGAACTGGCCAGTAAAGGCGGTGACGGACATCGGGACTTCCTGGATACTCTCAACCCGGCGGTTGGCGGTGACCACGATTTCCTCCAGCGCCAGCGGGTTCGGGCCGGTACTGGAGGGTTTCGCTTCCTGGGCGGAGGCGAACGTGACTACCATCGGCGCCAGCACAAATAAACTCAATCCAAAACGATGCAAGGTCATGAATGTCACCTGTAAAATCTTATGATTATTGCTCGGCGCCTGTGTCATTGTGGTACGCCTGTGGGAGCAGCGCTCCTGTCGCAGGCCACAGTAGCAAATCGGTATTTTAAAAACAAACAGAATTGACTGATTTTAATTGAGGCGCTAGTGTAGGCCTCCGTTACTCATCATAGAAACGAGGATTCCCATGGCCGAGCCGATGTCTGCAACCAACCCCTTCCTGAATTTTCCTTTTGGCTCGATCCAGATGGAATGTGAGGCCCGAGACCTGATCGTGGAGGGGGAGATTCCCGCTGATCTGTGCGGCACGCTGTATCGCGCTGGCCCCAACCAGCGCTTCAAGCCGCGCGGTGACTATCACCTGTTCATGGGTGACGGTATGGTGCACGCCTTCCATATCAAGGATGGCCGCGTCGACTACAACAACCGCTGGGTGCGCACCAACAAATGGAAGCATGAAGACCGCGAGGGCCGCGCACTGATCAACCCGATGAACCCTTTTGACTGTGACCCCGAGTACACCGACTTCGTCTTCACCGACAAGGACGGCACCGCCAACACCGCGATTGTCTGGCACGGCGGACGCCTGCTGGTGATGGAAGAGGGGCACCCACCGTTCGAACTGGACCCCCACACGCTGGAATCGATCGGCAGTTGGAATTTTCGCGGCAAGCTCAACACCGCCATGACTGCCCACCCTAAAATCGATCCCGACACCGGCGAGATGGTATTTTTCGCTTACATGGCCACCGGGCCGTTTTCGGCCGACGTGATGGTGCACAAGGTGAACCCCGAGGGCATCCTGACAGAGAGCACGCTTATCCCCACACCGTATTCCGCCATGGTCCACGATTTTGTGATGACTGAGAACTACATCATTATTCCGGTGATGCCGATTACCGGCAGCCTCGAGCGGGCCATGGAAGGTGGCCCGCCATTTGCGTGGGAGCCCGATAAAGGGGTGTTCCTGGGTGTGCTGCCGCGCCACGGTGGTAAAACCGAGGATGTCCGCTGGATAGAGATGGACCTGGGCTTTGCCTTCCACTTTATGAATGCATTCGACCAGGACGGGGTGATCTCGATCGACGCCTGCCAGTTCGAATCCGCACCGCTGTTCCCGACGGCCAACGGCGAGTCCACCCCCCGCTCAACGCCTCACCTGAGCCGCTGGACCATCGATATGAACGCGGCTGATCCGCGCGCCGTGTTCACGCGCGTCGACGAGTTTGAATCCGAGTTCCCGCAGTGCGATCCGCGCTACACAGGGCGGCCGTATCGCCACGGCTGGTACACCTCGCCCGATGGCGAACTGCGCAGTGGCGCCAATAAAGAGGAAAAATTCTACAATGTGGTAGGGCACTTTGATCACAAGACCGGCGTTGCCGACAGGTATTCCTGTGGCCAGGCGGTAGCGTCCGAGGCCATCTTTGTGCCGGCCTCGCAGGAGGCTGCCGAGGGCGAGGGCTACCTGCTGTCTGTCGTCACCAGCTTCGAGACCCGCACCAGCAGCCTGTATATCTTTAATGCCCTCAAGGTATCTGATGGCCCGGTCGCCAAAGTCCACCTGTCGCATCGGGTGCCGGCAGGGTTTCACGGTGGCTGGCGCCCGGGTGCCTAGGAGGTTCGCGGGTTGTCGCAGGGTGAGCCAGCGGCAGTGGTATCGGTGCGGTTGTCGCAACGATGCCTAATAGCCCTTTTGCATGTCCACGACATTGAGCAGCGGTTCACCCTGCACATAGCGTCGCAGGTTCTCCACCGCGATAATCATTGTGCGTTGCGGGCTGTCGCCCCCTGCGGCAGATACATGCGGGGTAATGATGACATTGGGCAGATGCCACAGGGGGCTGTCCTTGGGCAGGGGCTCGGGATCCGTTACGTCCAGCCCCGCGCCGTACAGTTTGCCTGACTCCAGCGCCGCCACGAGGTCTTCGGTCACGGTGCTCTGGCCGCGCCCGACGGAGAGGAAGATAGCTCCCGGTTTCGTCGCGTCAAAGAACGCCTTATTGAAAATACCGGTTGTGGCCGGCGTCAGGGGCAGGGCGTTGGCGATCACATCCGCCTTGCCCGCCAGCGCCGGCAGTTCATCGGAAAGACCCACATAGTCGACGTAATCCGGCCCCTCGCGCGAGGAACGGCGGGTGGCGATCACGCGCATTCCCAGTCCGTGCGCGCGCCAGGCGATCTCCGTGCCGATGCCGCCGAGCCCCACCACCAGCAGCGTTTTGCCCTTCAACTCCCCGAAAGCAGCGCGTTCCGAGAGCGAGCGATCCCACTGCGCCTGGGCCTGCGCTCTGCCATAGGCCGGCAGGTTGTGGGTCAGCGCCAGTAACATGGCGATCGCGTGTTCCGCGATCGTGGGGCCGGACAGCCGTTTGTTATTGCTAAACACCACTTCTTCAAGCTGTGTTGCGCTCGCGCCCTTGCAGTGATCCATGCCGACAAAATAGTTGTGTAGCCAGAGCAGGGAGTCGTCGGCAGTTTGCAGCAGCGGCGCGGTGCAGATGCCGACCACGGCGTCGGCGCCCGCGAGTACCTCAGGCGACGGAATGAAGCTGCCCGAGCGATCGAAGACGAGTTCCACATCGCCCGCCGCCGCTTGCAACTGCGCCTCGTACTCAGCGCCTGCTATCCCCATTTTTGGCAGTAGCATTACCACAATCCTGGTGGGCTTCCAGCCGGGATGTTTGCCTATGGCACCGTCGGCCTCGGTTAACCCCAGTTCATCGATCAGCGCCAGGGCCTCCGGAGTCGGTGCGCTGGCCTGTGTTGCTGGGCCCAGAAAAACAGCCGATAACAGGAGTAGCAGCGGCCAGAGTGAACGGATTTTCATAGTGCGGTTCCCCTTTGCAAGTCCGCTAGAGTAGGGGAATTTACTCGCGGGTGCGAGTGTGCGCCTGCGCTGCTACCAGCCATCGGTATGCAGTACGTTGTCCAGGCTCTTGCGCGGTGCCGGTTGGAATTGTGTGCCGCGCGTGTAGGCGATCGGGATCAACGCCACCTGCGCCACATCGTCTGGTATACCGAGCAGCTTGGCGATCTCCGTTTCATAACTGAGGTGCAGGGTGGTCCAGCAGGTGCCGAGGCCCCGCTCCCTGGCGGCCAGCATAAAACTCCAGGCCGCCGGCAGGATAGAGCCGTAAATACTGGCGACCACGCCGTGCGGCAAGCCGGCGGTGTCCGGGCGACCTGCGCAGCATGGAATCAACATTGCGGGCACACGGGCGAGATTGTCGGCGAGGTAGCGGGCAGAGCTCAGGACGCGCTCCTGCGTCGGCGCCATTGAGGGGTCATCCAGGTGTTGTTTGGTGGGCTGGGCGGGCCCCGCTTCATAGTCGTCAAACGCCTTCAGGTACAGTTCGGCAATCGCCGCTTTTTTGGCCGCATCGGTGACGATCACAAAATGCCAGCCCTGCGAGTTCGAGCCGGAGGGTGCCTGCAGGGCGATCTCCAGGCACTCGCGCAGAACCTCGGGTTCAACCGGCCTGTCGAAATCCAGGCGCTTGCGCACCGCGCGGGTTGTGGTCAGTACTTGATCTGCGCTCAGTTTGAGGTGTGGCATCTGCGTTCCTGCTATCTGGTGTTTATGGAAGTCGGTATTGGGATATTGGTCGCAGATGAGTCTAGGTGAATTGCGGCTCAAAGAAAACCGTATGGTTTGATTGTTTTGGGCAAACCCGTTTGTTAGCATGATCGTCGCAAGCGCGGTGTGATCGCCCCGGCACCGCCGCACTATCCGTTTCCAACAACAGGTCTTACCGTGGATTTCACCCTCAGCGAAGAACAGGTTTTACTGCGTGACAGCGTCGAAAAATACGTGCGTGAGCACGGCGGTGTCGAGCGTCACCGGAAACTGTGCAAGAGTGAGTTGGGTTTTGACGCCGACGCATGGCAACAGTTCGCCGCCCTGGGTTGGCTGTCGGTGCCGTTCAGTGAAGACAACGGTGGTATTGCCGGCGGCGCGACCGATTTGATGGTAGTGGGTGAGGCATTGGGCAAGGGCCTGCTGCGGGAGCCTTTCCTGGTCACTGTCGTGACCTGTGGCGGCCTGCTGCAACGCGGCGGCAGTGCGACGCAGCAACAACAGTATATTCCGGACATCATCAGCGGTGCAGCGCAGTGGGCGTTTGCCTTTGCCGAACGTAAAACCGGCTACGACCTGTCCCGGGTCGACACGGTTGCCCGGCGTGCAGACGATGCCTACATCCTCAGCGGCAGCAAGCTGGCCGTGCTCAACGCGCACTGCGCGCAGCACTTGATTGTGTCGGCACGTCTCGACGGCCAGGCCGCAGCAGAGGCTGGCCTGACACTGTTTATTGTCGATGCGGATGCACCCGGTGTGGAGCGCGAGAATTTTGTCGCCGTGGACGGCAGTAAAGGCGCGCAGGTGAATCTGCACGACGTTCGGCTCGACGATGCCCGGGTGCTGGGCGAGGTTGGCGGTGGCTTGCCGTTGATCGAGGCCGCGATCGACACCGCGATTGTGGCGCTGGGAGCCGAGGCGCTAGGCTCGATGCAGGCCCTGCTGGAAGCCACCGTGGAGTACACCAAAACCCGTGAGCAATTCGGCCAGCCCATCAGTAAATTCCAGGCCCTGCAACACCGCATGGCCGACATGTACCTGAAGGTTGAGGAGACGCGTTCGCTGCTACTAAATGCGGCAATCGCGCTGGACGACGGCAGTGACGAGGCCACCGCGGCCTGCGCGGCACTGAAGGTGAAAGTGTCTGAGGCCGGGCGGTATGTTGCGCAACAGGCGGTGCAACTGCACGGCGGTATCGGCATGACAGACGAACTGTGTGTCGGACACCACTACAAGCGCCTGATGATCCTGGCCAAGCTGTACGGTGATGAAGCCTGGTACCTGCAAAAGTATGCTGGCCTGATGGCGGCGCGCGCGGCCTAGACC
>CAXBLZ010000091.1:0-14602 GCA_963976735.1 uncultured Halioglobus sp. | reverse complement strand
CCAGCCAGAAGCCGGACTCCTGGTCTATTGATAAGCTGACCGAGCGCTATCTGGACGCGGAGTAGCGCTCGTCTGCAGGCCACGCCCGCTCCTCGCGTGGGTGGGTGTCGCCCGTACTGGCCGATCAACAACCGGATGTAGTAAGCTAAGGCAGAGTGTGGCCCGTCTGTGTTCCCCGTGGTCCGTCGCACTGCGTGGAATCGCTGCGGGCTCACTCAAGTCGCGTATTGTGGCAGCAATCAATCATGAGATGACAGGACGCGCATTCCGGGAGGTTGTGCAATGAAAATGTCCTTACAACGATCCTGTGATGGCGCGTGTTGGATGCTGATCGGCACTGTCTTGATCTCGTCGGCGCAGGTCTCTGCCGCCCCGGTGGACAGCCGGTCTCACAACTGTACATTTGTCGATGTTGTGGTGAGCGGGCGCCAGTCGTTTGGCACAGTCGGTCCCGATAGCGCCACGGGTGTTCCCTCTGGGGGTGTCGCCGCTGCTGTAAGTTCCTCTGCGACGGTTCGCGTACCGGCTAGAATCCCGGCCCCGAGTGGTTGTGATCTTGTGCGGTTTTCCAGTGCCACTGTCGGGGTGGACGGCCCCAGCTATGGACACACGGCAACGCAGGCCTTTTTGCAGATGGCCACGATTTTTGATGACCAGCAGCAAGAGGATTTTAATCTGGTCAGCATTTTCGATTTTATCCTGCCGGCGAGCGGGCTGGCGACGCTGGAGGAACGCCTGCCGCGGGTCAGGGCCAGGGCCGGTGGTCAAATTCTGGGAGACTGAATCTCGCTGCCTGCCGAATCTGCGGGTGTCCCGGCAGGTGTGGAGAGCAATTGGTTGCCTGCCAACCCGGTTACTTCTCGAAGATGACCGGCAGTTTTTCCAGACCGCGCAGTAAGATGTTGGGCATGTATTCCAACGCCTGCGGCTCGCAGTCCAATCGAATGCGACTGGTGCCGGCGAAAAGTTTCTCCCAGGCGACGTGCATCTCGAGTCGCGACAGGTGCTGGCCGATACACACGTGGGTGCCAAAGCCAAAAGCGATGTGGCGCTTGGCGTTGTCGCGTGTCACATCAAACTCCAGCGGCGATGGGAACAGTGTCTCATCGTGGTTGGCGGAGAAATACTTCAGCAGTACCATGGCGCCCTTCGGCAGTGCCACACCACCCAACGTGTAATCCTGCTTTACAATTCGCCACATATTCGACGTGGGTGTGGCCAGTCGCAGTGTCTCTTCCACAAGATTAGGGATCAGTGAGCGATCGGCCCGCACAGCAGCCTCCTGCTCCGGGTTGAGACACAACTGTCGTATACCCTCGGCCAGAGTCGCCGTCGTCGTTTCATTACCGGCCACCAGAAACTGCGTGCAGTGACCGAGTTGTTCCTCAATGGTCAGCGGGCGGCCGTCGATCGTTGCATGTGCGATCAGGTTGAGCAGATCATCCCGCGGAGCGCTGCGACGCTCATCCAGCGCGGTCACAAACCAATCGTACTCTTCCTTCAATGCCGCGTGAGCGTCCAGTAGCGTCTGTTTGTCTGACACCTGTGACAATACAGTGACATTGGCAACGGTCCAGCGAAAAGCGTCCTCGATCATTGTCAGCGGAACACCCAGTACATGCATGATTACAGACAGTGGAAACGGACGGGAAAACGTCTCGACGAAGTCGAAAGGTTGTCCATAGGGCAATTCGTTGATCATTCGCTCAGCCAGATCGCTGACCCAGGGGCGGTATCGCTCGACATTTTTGGCCAGAAAGAAATCCCTGACGATGTCGCGATAGGCTTTGTGTTCCGGGTCGTCCACTGTCAACAGTGTGCCTTTACCCAGATTGTAGGTCTTGTCCATCGCGGCTTTGACGTCGGCATCCAGTTCTGCGGCCGAGCCCAGTGCCAACGTAAACTCGTTGGAAAATACCGCATCGTTCTTATGCGCCTCGCGCACCAGATCATAGCTGGAGACCACGAACACACCCGACGCCGGATCCTGGTAGACCGGGTGTTGTTCGCGCAGGGATTTATCGTAGTGGTAGGGGCACTTTAATGTGTCGCTGTCGAACAGCGGCATATCCGCGAGTGCGCGGGTGTCATTGCGGGTGGGAGCAGTCACGGTTTATCCCCTTCATACATTCTGTAGGGGTATTATGGATACTTAAAATAAAACAGTCAATCCTGATTTTAATTTAAGCTCTCAGCGCTGTGGCTGCACACCCCACGAAGCGGTGCTCAGAGCGTCGGTGTGCAGGCTTTGATCAAGTCATCTGAGGGCGGCAGGTGGACTTCGCAGGCTTTTTTGCAGGCGCGAGTGGCCTCACCCCATTCAAAAGGATTCAGCACGCAGCCCAGATAGCAGGGTGCGACCGCGACAGCGATCTTGCGAAGTGCACAGTCCTGGCCTTCCCTGCCGAGAAATTTCACACCCTCAGGAGCAGAAAAACTGTCGAAAATGTCCATGCTATTCCCCGTCGGGCCCATACCGGGCGAGGGCTGCCCGTCGCTGGAGAGGTTGCCTGTGACAAAGAGCACGGCGTTGGCGATGAGCTGCTGATAGACGGTATTCTTCATCGTGTCTTCACTGTGGCCCAGCGTGGTGCCAAAAATCGGGGTTAAGCCGTGGTAATCTATCCACGCGGTGGTGTGTGGTTTGCCGTCCTCGCCAACGGTCGACAACAGGCTTTGCCCGGTAAAATCGAGGTTGATATACAACTCATCCTCGCTGAGAACCCAGTCCTGCGGAATGCCGGTAAGAACTGGATGTTGCCCATTCTGAACCTGCCTCAAGGCGCGTTTCGGCTCATGTGCCTTTGACTTCAGCCCGAGTAGCGGCCACCACAGGTCTGTTTCGCGAAATGAGTGCATGGTGCAGTGGATAAACACGGCCGGCACGCCCAACTCCTCGGTCTGGCGTCGCATATTGGCAATCAAATCGGGGTCCTGGTTGTCGGCCATGCAAATATTGTAGATGAGCACATCGTAGCCCTCGGAGTAATCCGTGGTCTTCCAGCGTTCCGGTTCCGCCAACGAGACGTCAAAGCGAACGTTGGCGCGCTCGACGATGCCGTGACCGATATCCCAGGTCTGCTGCTCATAGTTGTGGTAGACGCCGGGACTGGTGAGAATCAACGCTTTAAGTGTCGGGTATGCTGGCTCGGTGACGGTTTCATCACTACTGGAATCCTCTTCGTCGTCAATGAAGGTATCCGTAATACCAATGGTCTCTGCGATGTCGTCGGCGGGGATATCAGTGATCGCTGCGCTGCCAGAAAGCGTTTCGGTTGCGGTGGCTGATTCAGTGATTGGTTCGTCAATGGCATAACTGGCCGAGTAGAACAGCAGAAAGACCAGAGACATGCAGAACGGTATAGCACGATGCATTGACGTATCCTTTTTTTGCCTGGGCTGCGTGATCCAGAAGTTCAGCGCGCCGCCCCGACTGCGCGACTAACACGTTGAAGACTCACCCCTACGCTCTTACAGTATCGGGAAAAATGCACCATCTATCAATCGTGAATCCATGCCCGTTGCCGCGAGATTAAAACGGCGCCGGCCCGGGGAATTGCTTGCGCAATTCGGGCTTCAGCAATTTCCCTGAAGGATTCCTCGGCAGGCTGTCGACCAGTTCATAGAGCTGCGGCACCTTATAACCCGCGAGATGTTCTTTGCAATAAGCCTTGAGGGATTCGGGCGTAGGTGAGGTGCCCGGCGCTGCGACAATGATGGCGAGCGGTGTCTCGCCCCACTTTTGTGAGGCGACGCCGATCACTGCCGCTTCCTGCACTTCACCACAGGCTGCGAGTACATTTTCCAACTCCGCGGGATAGATGTTCTCGCCACCGGAGATGATCATATCCTTCATGCGGTCACAGATCGTCACAAAGCCCTCGCTGTCCCAGGTACAGATATCCCCAGTGTGCAGCCAGCCATCGCGCAGTGTTTCGGCGGTGGCCTCAGGATTGTTCCAGTACTCTTTCATCAGGTGTCGTCCACCGACCAATAATTCACCCGGCTGTTCGGAGCCCATGGGAATCGTATTGCCTTCGCTATCCACGATCTTGATCTCGGTGTGCATTTGCGGGCGCCCACAGGAGCCCGCCTTGGCCTCCGCGTCCTCATGCAGTAACAGGGTGCCGGGGCCACAGGATTCGGTCAGGCCGTAAGCCTGGAAGAGGCGAATGCCCAGCGCTTCATACTCGTGCAGCAGTGACACTGGAACCGGAGCGGCGCCGGTCGCGATCCAGCGCACCGAGGAGATATCGTTCTGCTCGCGCTCTGGTGTCATCAGCATAAACTGCAAAAGAGCCGGCACCGCCATAAAAATAGTGACTTTCTCCTGTGCGATGCAGCGGAACATGCCGCCGATATCCAACTCGCGCATGATGATTCCGGTGCCGCCGCGATGCACCAGAAGTGAAGCGGGGCTGAGACAGCCGACATGAAACATCGGCAGCGCCAGCAGCCAGCGGTCGCCGTCGCGCATGTCGGATGTGCTCATGCTTGTCAATTGCGCCCACAGCATGCCCTCATGACTATGTACAGCACCCTTGGGGCGCCCGGTCGTGCCCGAGGTGTACATGATGAAGAGGTTGTCATTGTCCCAGGCACCAATGGGTGGTTCTGCAGCGCTGGCAGCAGCAGAGAGAGCGTCGTAGTCCCGCGCCCATTCAGGTGTCCCCGAGTCACCGTTTTCACGACGCACCCACTGCTCGATGGGCAACTCGCCCTCACTGCCGCTGTGCAGAGCGTTTACGGCCTCGTCAAAATCAGAGTCGTAGACCAGCACCCTGGCGCCAGAGTCACAGAGAATATAGCCGATTTCGGCAGCTACCAGGCGCCAGTTCACCGGCACCATCACCGCGCCAATTTTGGCGACAGCGAAATACGTCTCGATAAATTCCACGCTATTTTTGAGCAGGACTGCGACCCGGTCTCCCGGCCTGATTCCGGAAGCCAGCAGGGCGTTGGCTACACGGTTGGCGCGTGTATTTAACTCGGCGAATGTAAAGCGGCGATCGCGCTCGTATTCGACGCACGCCTCGCGTGCAGGGCAAATTTGTGCGCGTTTGGTCAGCAACTGGCCAATGTTTGTTTGCATAATTCAAGGTCGCTGTCGGTGTGGGAGGCGCTTAGTATTCCATCAAATGCATGTTGTTGGTAGCGTGACAGTGCGCGCGTGCAGCGCTAGTTTGGCTGTGGTGTATTTAGCGCTCGCGCATTGTCGCGCAGGATCAACTGCTTTTCGCGATCACTGAATGCAGCGAGTTCCCCGACGTAATCCAGCGGTGTGGGCAAGCCCTCGATATGTGGCCAGTCGGAGCCAAAGATAACCCGATCGGCCCCCATGAAATGGGCCACCTCATTGACGTCATCTTCCCAGAACGGATTGATCCACACATGACGACGGAACAGTTCGGCGGGATCCTCCCTGTAGTACTGTCGCATCCGATCCCGCGATTGACGCAGTTTGCGAAACAGGTCCGGCAGATACTCGGCGCCGTTTTCAATGGAGGCAATGCGCAGGTTGGGAAAACGCTCGAACAGTTTTTCATAGCACAGTGTGATCAGAAAATCATAGGCGGCGCGCTCGATGTTGAAGTGCTTGATATTGGGAGAGAATACACCGGCGTTAAAGTCTGCGGAAAAGCCGTCCTTGACGTAGCCATGGGTGGTGTAGCCGGAGTCAGAAGCGTGCACAACCATGGTGATACCCGCTTCGTTCAGCCGCGCCCAGAATGGGTCAAACACAGGATCGGCCGGTGATCGCGTAGTCCCGTCGGCGAGGGTTATCGCCGACGGGCGCATGCACACAACCCGGGCTCCACGCTGCAGCGCCCATTCCAGTTCGCTGCACGCCCAGTCGACATCACAGAGAGATATGTAGGGTGCGGCAAAAATCTGGTCCTGGAAATTGCACCCCCAGTCTTCATCCAGCCAGCGATTGAACGCCGTGAATTGCGTGGTAACGGCCTCGGTGTCGTGCTTTAGCAACTCCTCGTACAGCACGCCCAGAGTCGGAAACAGCCATGCGGCCTCCAGCCCCTGCTCCTGTAGCTTGGCCACCCTGGCGGAGCTGTTCAGGTAGTAGTCAGGTAGCGGTTCGTGCGTTTTCATTACCGCGATATCCTCTGCCGTCAACTCCTTGCCGTGGAGGTAGGGCGCGATGGAACCGGGCAGGGATATCGGGTTCCAGGTCGGGTTCTTGACCGCGCGGGCAAGCTTGCCCGCAACCAGGTGGTGTTGCCGGCCATCTATCGTTACCCACTGTACACAACGCGCTCGCATGTCCGCTGGCATGTGCCGGGTGAAGGCATCATGCGCCTCGTAATAGTGGTTGTCTGCATCGAAGGCTTTGTAATTCAGTGTGTCAGTCATTGTGCTATCCCGGTTATCGACAACGGTATGCTAGGACTGTCACACCCTGATTCCAATGACCGAGTCTGCCATTTTTACAGGTTGAAGTTGCCACTACTCCGCCATACGGTCGCCGCTGGTTGTAAGAACACCCTTATTGAGGCGCGCCGCTGAACTCGCTACCAGATCTGGACACGCTCTGCCGGTGTCAAAAACAGATCGTCTTCCGGCGTTACCCCAAAGGCCTCATACCATGCATCGAGATTGCGCACGATTCCGTTGACGCGGTAAGCACCGGGGCTGTGCGGGCCTGTCATCAGTTTGCTCCTGAGGAAATCGTCAGTTTGTATGCCGCGCCACACCTGTGCCCAGGCGAGGAAAAAGCGCTGGTCACCGGTCATTCCATCGATAATGGGTGCCTCGCCGTTGTGGGTGTCGTCGAGATAGTTACGGTAGGCATGGTACGCGATTGTCAGTCCGCCCAGGTCACCAATATTTTCGCCCAGTGTCAGCTGCCCGTCTATGTGGGTGCCTGGAAGTGGCTCGTAGGCATTAAACTGCTCTACCAATACCTTTGTCTGCGCCTCGAAATGCGCGCGGGACTCCTCTGTCCACCAATCCCTTAACACGCCGTTGCCGTCCGAACGACTGCCCTGATCGTCAAACCCGTGTCCCATTTCGTGCCCTATAACGGCACCGATGGCGGCAAAGTTAACTGCCGGGTCGGCGTGCGGATCAAAAAAGGGCGGTTGCAGAATGGCGGCCGGGAATACAATCTCATTGCTGGTCGATGAGTAGTACGCATTGACGATCTGAGGACTCAGGGCCCACTCCCACACGCGACGGGGTTCGTCAAGTTTGGAGAGCGCGTCATTCATATACCACTGCTGTATGCGCCTGTTGTTGCCGAGCAGATCATCGGCCTTGATCACAATGGTGCCGAGATCGCGCCATTTGTCAGGATAGCCGACCTTGGCGATAAACCCGTCTAACTTGGCAAAGGCTTCCTCTCTGGTAGCCTCATCCATCCAGGTGTTTTGCGCAATACGCTGACGAAATGCCTTGCGGATGAAGTGGATGTACTCCTGCATAGAGGCTTTGTAGTCTGCAGGGAAATAGCGATCCACATAGAGGCGACCGAGTACTTCGCCAAGATTGGCGCTGACATATTGCAGTGCGTTCAGACGTCGTGGGCGCTGCTGTTCGATGCCATACAGTGTTCGTTTATAGAAATCGAAGTGGGCTGATTGATAGGCTTCGGGCAGATAAGGCGCCTGGTTGTCAATGAAATGGAAGACCAGGTAGGAGCGCAGTACGTCCAGCGGTGTTTCGCCTATCAGCGCAGCGGTTTTCTGTATTGCCGTGTCACAGGTCACGATCATACTGTCGAGGTCACCCACCTGGCTCTCGTCGAGAAAAGCCTTCCATTCGAATCCCGGCGCGAATTCGCGCAGTTCTTTCGGACTCATCGGGTGGTAGTTTTTCAGGCGATCGCGCTCTTGCGCAGGCGTCCAGTGACGGCGTGCGATTTCTGTTTCAAAGTTCAGTATGTCTTGCGCCCGCTGCCCTGGTCGATCTACCTTCGCTCGGCTGAGCACGCCCTCGATATACGTCAGATAGGCGTTGCGAATAGCGGGGAATGTAGCTTCGTCGCTCAGGTAGTAGTCGCGGCCGGGGAGCCCCAGGCCACTTTGTCCGAGATACAAGGTATAGGCATCGGGGTTTTTCTGGTCCAGGGCCACGCCCATACCGATTGCGGACTCCTGCAAGGGCCTGGCCATCCAGCGTGCGATATCGGCCGACGTTTCTGTCGCGAGTATGGCGTTAATCTCCGGCTGCAGCGGCGCCAGACCCAGCGCTTCGATACGTTTTACGTCCATATAGCTGCGGTACAGTGCCGCCAGTTGTTCGCCGTCGGCGTTGAGTTCGCCGTCGCTGGCCAGTATCTCCTCGATAATGGTTTGAATCTGGTCCTCGCTGCGCAGAAACACTTCTGTAAACGAGTCCATTCTGGGCATCCCCTCGGGGAATTGCGCCTGCGCTATCCAGCCTTCATTGACATAGGTGAAGAAGTCATCACCGGGTGCAATCTCTGTCGATAAGTACTGTGTTTCTATCCCCCACTCACCCAGCATGGGCTTGCCGCTCTTTTCTGCCAATGTGGTGTTTGCATGGATTGCGAGCGGGACCGACAGAACGGCTGCAATTTTCAGAAGGCGGTGTTGCAGGGTGTGCATGTGTGTTCCTCAGGGGCGGCCAGTGATAGCGTTTGACGCCAGAAAATGTCGGGTGTAGGACAGGGGATTAGTGTAGCGACTGCAGAAGTCAAAACGTACCCCTTTTTTTCTTCGAGCGGGCACGGCGCGGGAGCCGATCTGAAGAAGGCCCTGCGACAACACAACAGGGCATACTGGCAATTGCTGGTTTGAATAGTGATGCTGGATGGGTAAGAATGAGGTTAAAGATAAAGGCGGGAGGGTCGAACTATGTTTCGCACAGGACTGGTTTTATTGGCGTTGTTGTCGAGCGCTGGTTTTGTTAGTGCGTCATACGCGGAAGATATCGACGGCGTGCAGGAGCACGGATTAGTCTCCCGCTTTCCCGGTCAGGAAATCCGTTGGCAGCATATTGAGAACTATATGCCGTTTCGGGTACCGGTGGGCGGGGTGACTGGTTACCGAACCATCGGCGACTGGATCGATACTCAGGGCCGTGTCACCCGTACATTCTATCGTTATCAGGGCACTGATCGTACTTATGCCGAGTTCTACCTGAACTACCTCAGGGCGCTGCAGGAGCAGGACTTTGAGATTCTTGGCAAGGGTGTATCGACCTCCCGCAAAGGTGTCGACGTGGGCAGTCGCAGTTGGACCGAGGTCTATGGGATTGCCAATCCGGTCAGCAAGCCTGGTGAAATGAGTACTTTTTTTGCGGGGACCGCCTCCTCTGGTGGAGCGGGCGCCATTGTGGCGCGCAAGGAGCGCGCGGCAGGCACCGTATACGTTGTCATTGGCGTGGAGCAACACGCGGCGGATTACGTGGGGACACTGATTGATATTGTCGAGGTTGAGGCGGCAGAGACCGGCCTCGTGGTGGTCGATGCGGAAGCGATGGGCGCAGATTTACAGGAGTATGGGCGGGTGGTGCTGGACGGCCTTGTGTTTGACTTTGACAAAGCCACCCTCAGGCCCGAGTCTGATGCTGCGCTGGAGGTAATCGCAGGCTTTCTGGAGGATAACCCTGACAAAACCTTCTATGTGGTCGGGCACACCGATGCTGTGGGTACGTTCGCGTACAATGCCAAGTTATCATCGGATCGAGCGGCCGCAGTGGTCGCAGCCTTGAAAGACCGTTATGGCATCGCCGCGGGCAGGCTCGAGCCTCACGGGGTGGGTCCTCTGTCGCCTGTATTCTCGAACAGGCAGGAGGACGGCAAGGATAAAAACCGTCGCGTGGAACTGGTGGAGCGTTGAATCTGGCGGGGCAACGGGATACCAGCACGGACCCGCGCGCGGGCTACATCGCCTTTTGCCAAGTTGTTCACTGTTTCGCTGGTAGGCGGAGGATGGCACTCTGGAATAGGATGGATTCCAACGCGCGTCGACCGTAGTCAAGCGCAGGAGGTAACCGCAGTAATGGCGCAATCCAAGATCACTTCCCCGAAGCCCTATACCCGTGCGCGTCCCCGCGCGACCATCGATTGGACAAATTATGTGCCGGGCGAATTCTACGATGAAATTATCAGTTCCCCGGGACGTGCGCGTCCCGCTACCCGCAGTTTGGCCGCGTTTATGCGCAAGCAGACTATCAAGCACCTGATATCCCGACAGCAGGCGGCAGACCTGGCGATACAGGAAATGGGTATTACTTTTACGGTCTACAGTGAGGGGCAGAACATAGATCGTTCATGGCCGATGGATATTATTCCGCGGATCATTCCTCTGAAGGAGTGGCAGGTGCTGGAGCGCGGCCTGATCCAGCGGTTAACCGCTCTCAATCTCTTCATAGACGATATTTACAATAAACAGAGAATTCTGAAAGACGGGGTCTTGCCCAGGGACATTATCGACAGCTCCCCGGAGTTTCTGAAAGAGTGCGTGGGTGCAAAACCGCGCTATGGGGTGTGGTCCCACGTCTGCGGTTCAGACCTGGTGCGTGATGCTGACGGAACCGTGTACGTGCTGGAAGATAATCTTCGAGTGCCATCGGGCGTATCCTATATGCTGGAGAATCGGGCCATTTCAAAACGGGTACTGCCGCAGTTGTTCGAACGCAACTCAATTTTGCCCGTGGCCGATTACCCCTCCCAGTTATTCGACATGCTGACATCGCTGTCGCCGCGGCGCGTTGCCCACCCTGAAATAGTAGTGATGACACCGGGTATTTTCAATTCTGCCTACTTTGAGCACGCCTATCTCGCGCAGCGGATGGGGGCAGAACTGGTCGAAGGGGCTGATCTGGTCGTAGGCAGCGATGACAAGGTGTACATGAAAACCATCCGCGGTCTGGCCCAGGTGGATGTTATTTACCGCCGCATCAACGATAACTACCTCGATCCGGAGGTCTTCCGTCCTGAATCCAAGCTGGGAACCCCGGGGCTTTTTCGCGCCTGGCGCAAGGGCAATGTGGGGCTCGCCAATGCGCCAGGCGCCGGTGTTGCAGATGACAAGGTCATCTACACTTTCGTCCCTGCCATCATCAAGTACTATTTAGGCGAGGACCCCATTATTCCAAATGTGCCGTCCTTCCTCTGTGTCGATCCCAGGCAGCGCCAGCATGTGTTAGAAAATCTCGCTACCATGGTGGTGAAACCGGCCAATGAATCGGGTGGATACGGTATGTTGATCGGGCCCGCGGCGAGCAAGAAAGAGCTGGCGATGTTCACTGATCTCATCAAGAAGAATCCGCGCAATTATATGGCGCAGCCGGCGCTGAAGCTCTCTACTGCACCGACGCTGTGCGGCAATAATATTGAGCCCAGGCATCTGGATCTGCGACCATTTATTCTGCAGGGTAAGAAGCATTACGTGACCCCTGGCGGTTTGACGCGGGTGGCACTGCGCAAGGGTTCGCTGGTGGTGAATTCATCCCAGGGCGGTGGCAGCAAAGATACCTGGATCGTTGATTCGGAGGGCAGCTGATGTTATCGAGAGTTGCGGAGCGCGTATACTGGCTTGGACGCCTGATGGAGCGCGCCGAGAATACCGCGCGCCTGCTGCTGGTTCGCCACAATGCCGTGCTGGATCTTCCCAAGGAGGTGCAACCCGGCTGGGATTTGTTGTTACAGGTACTGGGCGCTGAAGAGACTTTTGCAAAATTGTCAGGGGCGGCCACAGAAAAGAACATTATCAGCTTTGTTTTTGGTGAGCGGGAGAACCCTTCCTCCATCATCTCCTCGCTCGCCGGTGCCAGGGAGAATATGCGAACCACGCGGGAGATACTCCCCAGCGAGACATGGGAGCGTGTCAACAGTCTCTACCTCAGCGTGGCGCGGCGCAGCAACAAGGACCTGCCGCGAGTCATGCGTCACTCCGTGTTGAATAATATTGTTCAGTCGTGCCAGCAGGTCACAGGGTTGCTTGCGGGCTCCATGAACCAGGACGCGGCGTACCAGTTTATTCGTCTGGGTCGAAACCTGGAGCGCGCCGATATGAGTACGCGTATTATTGATGCGGCTTCAGCGGGCTTGATGGGAAACGTCGACGAGACATCGCCCTTTCGCAATGTGCTCTGGATCAGTGTCCTGCAATCTCTCAGTGCCTATCAAATGTATCGACTGAACGTGCGTCGCAGTGTGGACCGAGAGGGTGTGCTGGCATTTTTGTTCCAGAGCACTGTATTCCCGCGAGCGGTGGCGCACTCTCTCCAGCAGATCGAAAACAGTATGAAACTGCTCCCCGAACACAAGAAAGCGCTGGATGTGGCTGGTAGCCTTAGGCGACAGCTCAGGGAAACCGATTTCAGCACATTGGCCGGGCCCGATTTGCACCACTACATCGATACCCTGCAACTGCAGTTTGTCGATGTGCACAATGTGATTGGCGTGTCCTGGTTTGCACACGAAAGCAATTAACTCATTCAGTCAGGCAAATGCCAGGTGAACCATGCAGTGTTATAAGATCGTTCACCACACATACTACAATTTCTCGGCCGGGGTGACGCTGGGGGCGCACGAATTGTTGTTGCGCCCGCGAGAAGATCACACCCAGAGAATCCAGTCGTTTGATTTGCGAATACGCCCCGATGCATCTCTGCTGTGGCACCGCGACGTTGAGGGTAATTCAGTCGCGGTTGCCACGTTTGACACCGCAGCGGTGCAGCAGCTTGCGATAGAGAGTGAGGTCATCATCCAGCAGTATAATGAGGATCCGCTGGATTTCATTGTGGCCGATTACGCGGTGAATTTCCCCTTTCGCTACCAGCGGGAGGATGCCGTATTACTGGCCCCCTACAGGGGAGTCGATCCGGGTCTTGCCGACAGTGAACTGCGAACATGGGTGCAGGGCCTGTGGCGAGAGTCGGAAGCGATACAGACGTATGCTTTGCTGCTGCGCATGGCACAGAATATCAATACCATATGTACGTATCGTGTGCGCGAGGAGCCGGGCGTGCAAACCGTGCAACAAACCCTGATGAGCGGAACCGGTTCCTGTCGGGATTTTGCGTTTTTGTTCATGCAAGGCGCGCGAAGCCTCGGCCTTGCGGCCCGTTTTGTGAGTGGCTATCTACACGCACCTTACTCAACTGGCATTGGCTCCACCCATGCCTGGGCTGAAATTTACCTGCCCGGCGCCGGTTGGCTGGGCTTTGACCCTACCATTGGTGACATTGTGGGTGCAGACCATTTCCCGGTGGCCGTGGCGCATCTGCCGGAATCTGTACCCCCGGTTTCTGGCACGTTCCGGGGGGCGGCGCAATCTACGCTTGACGTCGGTGTCTGGGTGAGCCGTTGTTAGCCGGGAACCGGCAGCCGCTGCACCAGGAGCGACGAGAGTAATTGGATGTGTCTCGCCGGGCTAGAGCGTAATTTCCACGGCCGCAGCGCAGGCATTGGCCATAGCCCTCGCCTGATCCGTGGAGTCCGCGACTGCCAGCGCAACACCCATCCGACGCGAACCGGAAACCGCCGGTTTCCCGAACAGGCGCAACTGGGTATCTGCCGTTGCCAGTGCTTTTTCCAGGTTGCCAAATTGCACATTGCTGCTCTCGCCCGATACCAGAATGACGCTTGAGGCACTGGGGCCGTTTTGGCGAATAGCAGGAATGGGCAGGCCCAGGATTGCCCGGGCGTGTAGTGCGAACTCGGATAAATCCTGTGACACCAGTGTTACCAGCCCGGTGTCGTGGGGGCGTGGCGACACCTCGCTGAATATGACTTCATCGCCCTTAACAAAGAACTCAACGCCAAACAGGCCTCTGCCGCCGAGTGCAGTAGTGACCTTCTCTGCCATCGCCTGTGCCGTCGACAGTGCCCTGGCTGACATTGCCTGGGGCTGCCAGGATTCTCGGTAGTCACCGGCCTCCTGCCGGTGTCCGATGGGTGCACAGAACGACGTGCCGTCGCGATGGCGGACAGTCAGTAGTGTGATTTCAAAATCGAAGTCCACAAAGCCTTCAACGATGACTTTGCCCCTGCCCGCTCGACCGCCTGCCTGTGCGTAGTCCCAGGCCTTGTCGATCTCGCTGTCGTGCGTCACCAGCGACTGCCCCTTCCCAGATGAACTCATGATGGGTTTTATGACGCAGGGAAGCCCAATGTCTTTCACGGCCTCAAGGTATTCTTCGCGAGTCTGTGCAAAGTGATAGGCGCCGGTTTGCAGCCCGAGTTCCTCCGCTGCCAGGCGCCGAATCCCCTCGCGGTTCATCGTGAGTTGCGTGGCTTTGGCGGTTGGAATGACAGTGAAGCCTTCCGTCTCCAACTCGGCCAGTGTATCTGTGGCGATCGCTTCGATCTCGGGGACGATCAGGTCCGGTTTTTCGGCCTCGATAACCGCGCGCAGAGCCGCGCCATCCAACATGTTCACGACATGGGAGCGATGGGCCACCTGCATCGCCGGTGCGTTGGCGTAGCGATCCACAGCGATCACCTCGACCCCCAACCGTTGTAATTCAATTGCAACTTCCTTGCCCAGTTCGCCTGCGCCACAAAACAGTACTTTGCTGGCGCCGGGACTGAGTGGGGTTCCCAGTGTGACAGACATCGCGTTTGCCTTTTGTTACTGCATGGAATCGCTGCGCGAGGCCCCGGCGAAGC
>CAXBLZ010000090.1:0-14977 GCA_963976735.1 uncultured Halioglobus sp. | reverse complement strand
CTGGGCACCGAAAACGGGGCCCATAACCTCGGCGTGTACCTCGAGGGCACGGGCCCAGGCCCTGGCCGCGGCGTGACGGCAATCTGCGAGGATTGTGTCACATTCGTTGGTAGCGCCGGCTGTTGATACAGTACTCTGCAGCCACACATGGGATTTTTCGTAGTGAGTGACCAGGCGACGCCGGACATGAATAATAGTCCTAACTAATTTTTATACGGTTTCTAGTAAATTCAATTTTCCCTTTTACCGTCATAAATACCGACAAAAACCTCGCCCGCCTCTCTTTGTCTAGCCAAGAAGCCTCAACAGTCCGTTGAATGGCTTTTATCTCGCACTCCTATCAAATCGGGTATTATCGGGTATAATCGGGTAGGAAAATCGGGCATGGCGGCTTTCGAGCCAGAGGCTAAATGAAAGAACCAACAATAACTATTAATCAGGAACTGTTACAGCTAATAGCTGAGCTGGACGAGTTTAAGGGGAAATGGGAATTACTCAAAACCCTATCTCCCGAACGGCTTCAGCAGTTGCGTAAGGTCGCGACTATAGAAAGCATTGGCTCATCCACGCGGATTGAAGGCGCAAAGCTGACCGATATTCAAGTAGAGACGCTGCTATCCAACCTGACATCCACCGCATTCAAAACCCGCGATGAACAAGAAGTAGCCGGTTATGCCGAGGCCATGGATATGGTATTCCAGGCTTATGAAGATTTGCACATCACTGAAAACCATATCCGCCAATTGCACCAGGTATTACTAAGACACAGCAGCAAAGACGGACACCATCGGGGCAATTACAAAACGCTGTCCAATCAGGTGGTAGCTATAGACGAGACAGGCGCGGAAATCGGTATTGTTTTCGAAACCACCACACCCTTTGATACCCCAAGGGAAATGGAAGAACTGGTAGGCTGGACGCGCAAAGCCATTGAAGAAGCATCAATGCATCCTTTGTTAATTGTCGCGGTGTTTAACGTCGTCTTTC
Organism: uncultured Halioglobus sp.; assembly: GCA_963976735.1. Lineage (GTDB taxonomy): Bacteria > Pseudomonadota > Gammaproteobacteria > Pseudomonadales > Halieaceae > Marimicrobium. The sequence continues at coordinate 13,990 of CAXBLZ010000090.1, read as the reverse complement.
TTGCTATTCACCCTTTTCAGGATGGTAACGGCAGGCTATCTCGTATTCTTATAACACTGATGCTATTGCGTGCCGGTTATCACTATGTGCCTTATGCCTCGCTGGAGAGCATTGTTGAAGAAAATAAGGATCTCTATTACAAAGCCTTAAGACGCACGCAGACAACTCTGAAAGCCGAAGCGACAGACTGGCAGCCCTGGCTTGGTTTTTTTCTGCGTTGTTTGAAAAAGCAAAAGAGTAATCTTTCAGTCAAGTTAGATAGAGAGCAGCTGGATAAAGAAAAGTTAGATAAAGCATCGCTAGAAAAAGAACACCCACAATTACATACCGATACTGACTTACCCACCTTGTCTATTCAGGTACTGGGGCTGTTTAAAAAACATAACCGGTTAACTATTGCTGAAATGGTTGAATTAACTGGTGCAAACCAGAATACGCTTAAAGTCAGGTTGCGGGAATTGGTGAGTGCCAATTATCTTCAAAGGCACGGAAAAGGAAGAGCGACATGGTACACCCGCTCATTAAATTGATTTGTATAGGTAGTAAAGATGTTAGTTGTAGCCGCATACCAAATAAACAGGCGTATAAATGAAATTTAACGAAGTCCCCGACCCAAAAGGAATTAGATTCGATGAAAAAAATCATTGAACTACTGGCCGTATTTGTACTTATCGGATGGACCGTTAATGCGAATGCGACGCTCATAACCAAGAATTTCGCCTGGAATGGCGACGGCGGCTATTCAGCAACGGGCACCATCATTTACGATGACACGCTGGCGACGGTGTTCGGCTCCGACCTCGGGCCCACGACAGGGATAGATTACCTCGACATCACGTTGCGTAACCCGGCCAATGCAGCGCTTCTAACCGCCGTGGATGTTTCGGGCGGTATCTCAACCTATGGTCAGCTGAGGGTAGCCTTCGATACTGCATCGATGATGTTTACCGGGTTTTTTGACATGGGAAAAGATGATTTCCTCCCCGGTGACGGATGGATTGCAGGAGAAATAGGTGGCTTTTCCCAACTGTTTGGGAGACCAAGTCCCCAAAGTGCCACCCCAATCGACAGTATAGCGAACGGAACGACAATTACGGTCACCCATGCCACCGCGCCCGCCCCAGCAACCCTCGCATTATTCGGTCTCGGCCTAGCCGGCCTTGGATGGTCACGCCTTAAGAAAGCGTAAACAGAACTCCTGATACAAGCCCACTTTGGTGGGCTTTTTATTGCTCCAAATCTGAGATTGCTAACAGCCGCTTGTAGGCGAAAGCGGCCCTTACGCTTTTGAGCGAATAAAACCTTAATCACTCACCAAGCGGTATGACCACTGTTGTATCACCACTCTCGAACCCCACAGCAGACCCCAGGACAAAGCCAAGGAACAGACCTATGATCGCACAAACCAGAAAGGTGCGACTCGCAGTGCGTTTAATATCCTGCTGCATGATTTGTTGCGATCGTTGGGCATGCGGTGCGTTAGGTGTGTCCATTCCTCCACTATTCCTCGGCAGCGCGAAAAGGGAACTGTGGCGGGCGAAATTGATCGAATGCAGTCGTGGCGCTGTGTGACACGGTTAGGCTGCTGGGATGTGACTATTTAGTGACATATCAAAAGCAGCAGGCAACAAAAAAGGGCTGCATCTCTGCAACCCTTTGATATTTGAACCAAATATGGCTCCGCCTGCTGGGCTCGAACCAGCGACCCAATGATTAACAGTCATTTGCTCTACCAACTGAGCTAAGGCGGAATGGCGTTAACCGAAGGTCGCGTATATTAATGATGGACCGGGCCGTGGTCAACCGCTATTTCGGCAATATCCATGTCTCGAGAATTGAGGCTGCATTTCTTTCCTATGTGGATGATAATAAACGGCTATTTTGACCCCTCGGCGGGAGGAAATTGTGTCCAGGCGTTTTAAAGTGGAATCCTCATACCAGCCTGCGGGGGACCAGCCGGAAGCCATCCGCCAGTTGGTGGAGGGCGCACAGGCGGGGCTCGCGGCGCAAACCCTGTTGGGGGTGACCGGCTCAGGCAAGACATTCACGATGGCGCATGTGGTCGAGCAGTTGCAGCGCCCGACGATCGTGATGGCACACAACAAGACCCTGGCCGCCCAGCTCTACGGGGAGTTCAAGGAGTTCTTTCCCAATAACGCCGTCGAATACTTTGTTTCCTACTACGACTACTACCAGCCTGAAGCCTATGTGCCGTCATCGGATACCTTTATCGAGAAGGATGCCTCCGTCAACGAGCACATTGAACAGATGCGACTGTCCGCCACCAAGGCCCTGATGGAGCGCAGTGATTGCCTGGTGGTCGCCACGGTGTCTGCGATCTACGGTCTGGGTGACCCCAAATCCTATTTCAAAATGCTGATTCACCTGTCGCGCGGTGAGATCATTGATCAGCGCGGCATCCTGCGACAACTGGCGGACTTGCAGTACACCCGCAATGACGTGGATTTTCGCCGCGGCACCTACCGGGTGCGCGGCGATGTGATCGATATTTTTCCCGCAGACTCCGAGCGCGATGCTGTGCGGATCGAGCTGTTCGATAAGGAGATCGACAACATCTGCTGGTTCGACCCGCTGACAGGTGTGGTGGAGAGCAAGGTGCCCAGGGTGACGATTTTCCCCAAAAGCCACTATGTCACCCCGCGCGAGGTGCTGCTCGATGCGGTAGGGCATATTGAGGAGGAGTTGGCTGATCGCTTAAAGCAGCTGCGGGAGAATGACAAGCTGGTCGAGGCGCAGCGCCTGGAGCAGCGCACCCGCTATGATATGGAGATGATCCGTGAACTGGGTTATTGCAACGGCATCGAGAACTATTCCCGCTACCTCTCTGGTCGCGCGCCGGGTGACCCGCCTCCCACGTTGTTTGAATACCTGCCGAGCAATGCACTGGTGATTGTGGATGAGTCCCACGTCAGTATCCCCCAAATAGGAGCTATGTATAAGGGCGATCGATCGCGCAAGGAAACCCTGGTTGAGTACGGTTTCCGGCTGCCTTCGGCGCTGGATAATCGACCGCTGCGATTTGAGGAGTGGGAACGACTCGCAACGCAGCGGGTATTTGTTTCAGCGACGCCCGGACCCTATGAGGCAGAAAAATCCGGTCGTACCGTAGAGCAGGTGGTGCGCCCGACAGGACTGGTGGACCCCGAGGTGGAAGTGCGTCCGGCACTGACGCAGGTGGACGATCTGCTCGGCGAAATTCGCGCTGTAGTGGAGCGGGGCGAGCGGGTGCTGGTGACAACCCTGACCAAGCGCATGTCGGAGGATCTTACCGAGTACCTCAGCGAGCACGGCGTGCGTGTGCGCTATTTGCACTCCGACATCGATACCGTGGAGCGGGTGGAGATTATTCGTGACCTGCGCCTGGGCGTGTTTGATGTGTTGGTGGGCATCAACCTGTTGCGTGAGGGCCTCGATATGCCCGAGGTATCACTGGTGGCGATTCTGGATGCCGACAAGGAGGGCTTTTTGCGCTCTGAGCGTTCCCTGATCCAGACGATGGGGCGTGCGGCACGCCATCTCAACGGCAGGGCAATACTGTACGCGGACAGGATCACCGGCTCCATGGAGCGTGCGATGGCGGAGACAGACCGGCGCAGGGACAAGCAACTGGCGCATAACAAGACGCACAATATCACCCCCATCGGTGTGCAGAAATCGGTGCAGGACATCATGGAAGGCGCCAGGCGGATGCCGACCGGCGGCGGCAGGGGCAAGAGCAAGGCCAAAAAAGTCGCAGAGACCCGGGCGGCCTACTCCGAGGAGGTTGCCAGACTGACACCCGCAGCGCTGACCCGCAAGCTGAAACAGCTGGAGGGCCAGATGCATGAGCACGCCAAAAACCTGGAGTTCGAGGAGGCGGCGGCCCTGCGTGACCAACTGGCGGAAATCAAGCAGCTGGCTTTTATTGGCTAAACCCTGTTGCACTGGCAATGTGCGGCGCAATCAGGCATCATTCTGCCCCCCGATCCTGAGGGTCCTGCGGCACACGTTCCCCCGCTACCCGGCTCAGGTTTGGACGCTGATTGCAGCGTAAATCGATATCGTTAGCAGCCTCACGTGGCCTTTAGTAGGGGTCACCACTGACACAAGGATCGCACATGCCTGTTATTACTCTGCCTGACGGCAGCCTTCGCACTTTTGAACAACCCGTCTCTGTACACGATGTTGCCGCGAATATTGGTCCCGGTCTGGCCAAAGCCGCGCTGGGGGGTGTGGTGGATGGCAAAGAGGTGGATACCTCTTTTGTTATTGAGCACGATGCCGCACTCGCGATCATCACGGACAAGGATGATGCCGGGCTGGAGATTATTCGCCACTCCACCGCGCACCTGTTGGCCATGGCGACACAGGAATTATTTCCCGGCGTACAGGTCACCATAGGCCCGGTGATAGAGGACGGCTTTTACTACGATTTTGCTACCGGCCACAATTTCACACCGCAGGACCTCGAGAAGATCGAGCAGCGCATGGAAGAGATCGCGGCTGCAGATTTGCCGGTGCAGCGCGTGGTGATGAGCCGGGAGAAAGCGATAGAACAGTTTCGCAATATGGGCGAGCACTACAAGGTGCAGATCATCGAAGCGCTGCCCGAGGGAGAGGAAATCTCGCTGTATACCCAGGGTGCATGGGGCGACTTGTGCCGCGGCCCCCACGTGCCCAGTACCGGCAAACTGCAGGCCTTCAAACTGACCAAGGTAGCCGGTGCCTACTGGCGCGGCGACTCCAAAAATGAAATGCTGCAGCGCATTTACGGCACTGCCTGGGCCAGTAAAAAGCAGCTCAAGCAATACCTGACACGCATTGAGGAAGCAGAGAAGCGCGATCACCGCAAAATCGCCAAAAAGCTGGACCTGTTCCACACACAGGAAGAAGCCCCCGGCATGGTGTTCTGGCACCCGGCGGGATGGAGCATCTACCAGACCATCGAGCAGTATATGCGCAAGGCGCAACAGGAAAATGGCTATCTCGAGATAAAGACCCCCCAGTTGGTGGACCTCTCACTGTGGGAGAAGTCTGGCCATGCGGACAAGTTCGGCGATGACATGTTCATGCTGCAGTCCGAGGACAGGCATTTTGCGGTCAAACCCATGAACTGCCCCTGCCACGTGCAGGTGTATAACCAGGGTTTGAAATCCTACCGCGACCTGCCGTTGCGGCTGGCCGAGTTTGGCTCATGCCACCGCAATGAGCCGTCGGGCTCGCTGCACGGGATCATGCGGGTTCGCGGGTTTGTGCAGGACGATGCCCATATTTTTTGCACCGAGGAGCAGATTCAGCCTGAGGTGTCAGCGTTTATCGACTTCCTGCACGCCGTGTATGAGGACTTCGGCTTCAGTGAGGTGATCTACCGCTTGTCCACCCGGCCTGAACAGCGTGTGGGGAGCGACGCTGACTGGGATCGAGCGGAAAAAGCGTTGGCCGACGCCCTCGATGCACAGAATCTGCCGTGGCAGGAACTGCCGGGGGAGGGCGCCTTTTATGGCCCCAAGATCGAATTTTCGCTGAAAGATTGTATCGGTCGCGTCTGGCAACTGGGGACCATTCAGGTGGATTTCTCGATGCCCGGTCGCCTCGACGCCCAGTATGTGGCGGAAGATGGCAGCCGGCAGGTGCCCGTTATGTTGCACCGCGCGGTACTGGGTTCGTTCGAGCGATTCATCGGAATATTGATCGAACACTACGAGGGTGTGTTTCCGTCCTGGTTGGCGCCCACGCAGGTGGCAGTGCTCAATATTACCGACAAACAGTCCGAATATGCGCGTTCTGTGGAAGATACGTTGAAAAACAACGGTTTTCGGGTCATTTCGGACTTGAGAAATGAGAAAATCGGCTTTAAAATCCGCGAGCACACGATTCTGAAGGTGCCCTACCTGCTCGTGGTGGGGGATAAAGAAGTAGAATCACAGACAGTGGCCGTGCGTGCCCGTCGTGGTGAGGACCTGGGATCCATGGATCTCAGCGCGTTTATAGCGCGGCTCACAGACGATGTTGCATGTCGCGGCCGTATTGTATTGGAGAATTAGTATTAAGAAAGACAGCAAAGGAGCCAGTAAGAAGGCGATTATTAACGACCAGATTACGGCGGATCCGGTTCGACTGGTTGGAGCAGAGGGCGAGCAGGTAGGCATCGTCTCTCTGAAAGAGGCATTGGCGGCGGCAGAGGCTGCAAGCATGGATTTGGTGCTGATCGCCGATTCTGACCCAGCAGTCTGCAAGTTGATGGACTACGGTAAGTATGTCTTTGAGATCAAGAAGCAAAAGGCGGCGCAGCGAAAGAAGCAGAAGCGCACGCAAGTAAAAGAAATGAAGTTTCGTCCAGGGACGGAAGATGGAGATTACCAGGTAAAACTACGCAACCTGGTACGTTTCCTTGAAAACGGCGATAAGGCCAAAGTCACGCTGCGATTTCGCGGTCGTGAAATGGCTCACCAGGAAATCGGCATGGAGCTACTCAAACGGGTAGAAGCTGATCTGGCCGAGTTGGGTGCCGTCGAGCAATTTCCGAAAATGGAAGGCCGACAACTCACGATGGTTATCGCTCCCAAGAAGAAGAACTAGCGGCCTGTGAATGCCCTGGTCTCTTTATATTAGTATCTTTATTGATCAACTCAAATGCGGAGTATTTGATTATGCCTAAAGCAAAAATTCACAGCGGGGCTGCCAAGCGGTTTAAGAAAACTGCCGGCGGATACAAGCGTAAAAGCGCCCACAAGAGTCACATCCTGACCAAGATGACGACCAAGCGTAAGCGTCAGCTGCGCGGGACCTCGATGATCCATAAGAGCGATGTCGTTCTTATCGATCGTATGATGCGTGCCAAGTAGTCGGTTAATTGGATAATTAGGGAGAAGACTTATGCCTCGCGTAAAACGTGGTGTTGTGGCGCATCGTCGCCACAAAAAAATATTGAAACAAGCCAAGGGTTACTACGGAGCGCGCAGCCGTATTTTCCGGGTTGCCAAGCAAGCGGTTACCAAGGCAGGGCAGTACGCCTACCGTGACCGTCGTCAGAAGAAGCGTCAGTTTCGTGCACTGTGGATCACGCGTATCAACGCCCAGTCCCGTGCCAACGGCCTGAGCTACAGCCGTTTCATCAATGGTCTGAAAAAGGCTGAGATCGGTCTGGATCGTCGCGTGTTGGCCGATCTGGCCGTACACGATAAGCAGGGTTTTGCAGCGATCGTGGAGCAAGCGAAGGCCGCTCTGGCCTAAGCCCACCCTCACCGCTGGTATAGCGGTTCGCTGGCTGCATGTAAGACAAAAAGGGAAAGGGCCGAGCTCTTTCCCTTTTTTTGTGCGAATGGAATCGTCACGCGAACGACAGCATTACATGATCAACACTAGAGAAAGAGTACATGGAAAACCTTGAACCCCTCGCAAATGAAGCGAAGGCCGCAATCGCCGCAGCAACCGACAGCGCCGTGCTGGAGCAGTTGCGTGTTGATTATCTGGGCAAGAAAGGGCAGCTCACGGGCCTGTTGAAATCACTGGGCAAGTTGTCAGCCGAGGAGCGTCCGAAGGCGGGTGCGCTGATCAATGTAGTGAAGCAGGAATTGCAGGACCTGATAGGCGCGCGTAAAGCTGAGCTGGAGGGCGCTGCAATAGCAGCGAAACTGGCGCGGGAAACTATCGACGTGACACTGCCGGGTCGCGGTCAATCCACCGGCGGTGTGCACCCGGTGACACGCACGATCGAGCGCATGGAGGACTTTTTTTCCGAGATCGGGTTTGAAGTGGTGGAAGGACCGGAAATCGAGGACGACTACCACAACTTTGAAGCGCTCAATATACCCGCTCATCATCCCGCGCGCGCGATGCACGATACCTTTTATGTCGATGACCACACCGTGCTGCGCACGCATACGTCGCCGGTGCAGGTGCGGGTGATGGAGAGTCGGGAACCACCGCTGCGTATTATCTGCCCTGGCCGCGTGTATCGTTGCGACTCGGACCTTACTCACAGCCCGATGTTCCACCAGGTGGAGGGGTTGCTGATCGATGAGCACTCGAGTTTCGCTGACCTGAAGGGCCTGATCGAGGACTTCCTGCGCGTGTTTTTCGAGCGCGAATTGGCGGTCCGGTTCCGGCCTTCTTATTTCCCATTCACCGAACCCTCTGCGGAAGTGGATATTCAGTGTGTGAACTGTGGCGGGCAGGGCTGTCGCGTCTGCAGCCAGACCGGTTGGATCGAGATCCTCGGCTGCGGCATGGTACACCCGCGGGTACTCGAATTCTCCGGCATCGATACCGAAAAATACTCGGGCTTCGCCTTTGGCATGGGTGTGGAGCGGCTGGCGATGTTGCGCTACGGCGTCAACGACCTGCGCCTGTTTTTTGACAATGACCTGCGTTTTCTCGAGCAGTTTTGAGGGAGAGATAGAGAGTGAAAATCAGCGAACAGTGGTTGCGCGAGTGGGTCTCTCCGGATTTGACCACCGAGGAACTGGCGCACCAGATCACCATGGCCGGGCTGGAAGTCGACGCCATTGACCCTGTCGCGGCCGCATTCAGCGGCGTGATCGTCGCCGAAATTGTCAGCGCCGAGCCGCATCCCGATGCCGACAAACTGCGCGTATGCCAGGTGAGTACCGGCCAGGACACGGTGCAAATTGTCTGCGGCGCCCCCAACGCAAGGGTGGGGCTGAAGGCACCGCTGGCGTGTGTCGGCGCGGTACTGCCGGGCGATTTCAAAATCAAACGCGCGAAGCTGCGCGGTGTGGAATCGCAGGGCATGCTGTGTGCCGAGCAGGAACTGGGGCTGTCGGATGCATCGGCAGGCCTGATGGAGCTGGCAGATGATGCGCCTGTCGGCAGCGATCTGCGTGCATACCTGGATCTGGACGACAAAATCATTGATATCAGCATTACGCCGAATCGCGCCGATTGCCTGGGTGTGGTCGGTATAGCGCGCGAGGTGGGGCTGCTCAATCAGCTTGAGATCAATGCGCCTGTGTACGCGAAAGCAGTAGAGTCAATCACGGATACATTGCCGATACAGGTCGAGGCCAGTGAAAACTGCCCTCGCTATGTCGGGCGTGTCATCAAGGGTATCGACGTGTCTCGCCCCAGCCCGCTGTGGCTGCAGGAAAAACTGCGCCGCTGCGGGATTCGCAGCATCGATGCGGTAGTCGATGTGACAAACTACGTACTGTTGGAACTCGGCCAGCCCATGCACGCGTTCGACCTGGGCAAGCTGCACGAGTCGATTGTGGTGCGCCGCGCAGAGCAGGGCGAATCGCTGGAGCTCCTCGATGGACAGACGATTGCGCTGCGCCCCGGTTCGCTGCTGATCGCCGATAAAAAAGGACCCCTGGCGCTGGCTGGCATCATGGGTGGCAACGACTCTGCCGTCAGCGACGCCTGCAGCGATATCTTTCTGGAGTCCGCGTTCTTCGCGCCCAGCCTGTTGGCGGGCCAGGCGCGTTCCTACGGCCTGCACACGGAATCCTCGCACCGGTTTGAGCGCGGCGTGGATTTTGAATTGCAGGTTACCGCGATGGAGCGGGCCACCCAATTGCTGCTTGAGATTGTCGGCGGTGAGGCCGGGCCCATTCAGGAAGTGGTCTCGCAAGCGCATCTGCCGGCTCGCCCGGATGTTGTGCTGCGTGCGGCTCGTATCAAGAAGGTGTTGGGGTTTGATCTGCCTGCGGTGGAAGTCGAGCGCATTCTGGGTGGGCTGGGACTCGGCGTCACCGCCATCGACAAGGGCTGGAACTGCACAATCCCCAGCTGGCGTTTTGATATCGCGATCGAGGTCGACCTGTTGGAGGAGCTGGCCCGGGTATACGGGTACAACAATCTGCCGGTGACACATATTCGCGCGGACCTGCAGATGAGGGCCCGGCCAGAGACTGACTTGTCCATCCGTTACCTGCGGCGCCATCTCGGCGCGCGCGGCTATCGCGAGGCTATCACCTACAGTTTTGTGGAGCCGGGGCTGCAGCAACTGTTTGATCCGGAACTCTCACCAGTGGCGCTGAAAAACCCGATCTCGGCCGAGATGGCCGTGATGCGTACCAGTTTGTTACCCGGATTGGTGGCTGCGGTTCTGCACAATGTCAATCGGCAGCAGTCGCGAGTGCGGTTGTTTGAAAGCGGATTGCGGTTTGTTCCGGGAGACTCGGGACTGCAGCAGATTCCCACGCTTGCGATGGTGTGCACCGGGGAGCGGTTTGCGGAATCCTGGAGCACAAGCGATGGCGCTGTTGACCTGTTTGATCTCAAGGGGGACCTGGAGAGCCTGTTGGCGTTGACGCGCTTGCCGACGAACTGTGAGTTTGAGGCGGCCTCGCGGCCGGCACTGCACCCCGGACAGACAGCGCGTATAACCCGAAAGGGGCAGGACGTTGGCATCATCGGCGCGCTCCATCCAACGGCGAGCGCACAGTTGGGGCTCAGTGCACCCCTGTATTTGTGTGAAATGGACCTCTCGGTGTTACTTGAGGGGAAGAAGCCGGAATTCACCGAATTATCCAGGTTCCCCGAAGTTCGGCGGGATTTGGCTGTCGTTGTCGACAAGACGGTCCCCGCCAGCCGTTTGATGGCCGATGTACGCGCAGCAAGTGGGACTTACCTCACAGACTTAAGGCTTTTTGATGTCTATACCGGCAAAGGCATTGATCCTAAACGAAAAAGCCTTGCTCTGGGTTTGACTTTCCGCGATCAATCGCGCACTCTTGGCGATGAAGTTGTAAATCTGGCCATGGGTCAAGTTATTGATCTATTGGAAAAAAATTATAATGCTGAGCTTAGGAACTAGGTAGAAGGGACGATGGTTGCTCTGACTAAATCCGAAATGGCAGAACGCCTATTTGAAGAGTTGGGGCTCAACAAACGGGAGGCCAAAGAAATTGTCGAGTTGTTCTTCGAGGAAATCCGTGGGTGCCTTGAAAACAACGAGCAGGTTAAATTGTCGGGCTTCGGCAATTTTGATTTGCGCGACAAAAGCCAGCGTCCCGGTCGCAACCCTAAAACTGGAGAAGAGATACCCATCTCCGCCCGAAGAGTCGTTACCTTCAGGCCCGGTCAGAAGCTCAAAGCGCGAGTAGAAGCATATGCTGGAACCGACACACAACAATGAATTACCGGCAATCCCCGGCAAACGCTATTTCACCATAGGTGAAGTGAGCGAGCTCTGTGCAGTCAAACCGCACGTTCTGCGTTACTGGGAGCAGGAATTTCCGCAGTTAAAGCCCGTCAAGCGCCGCGGCAATCGCCGCTATTACCAGCGCGACGATGTGCTGACGATCAGGCAGATCCGCGACCTGTTGTACGATCAGGGTTACACCATCGGTGGCGCCAGGCAGCGTATGACAGACGAAAACGGCAAGGGCCCGGCGGCGACCGACCTGATGGCAGTGATCAAGGAAACCATCGAGGAACTGGAAGACGTGCTCAAGGTGCTCGCGCCCTCCAAATAGCCTTTGTATCAAACGCGGTATTGAGTATAATGCCGCCCTCGCCGCACTTGCTCAAAGTGCAGTCGATCTCGGGGCGTAGCGCAGTCTGGTAGCGCACCACACTGGGGGTGTGGTGGTCGTAGGTTCAAATCCTGCCGTCCCGACCAAATTTCCTCTATAATTCAATGTCTTGTGGCTCGGCTCTACGCAGTTAACGGGGGATGAGCATTCATCCGTACCCGCTATCTCTCAACGGCGTGACTATGACCGCTTTCCTGCTCCAGAACGGTCATGGCCATACCTGCGATAGAACATCTGTAAAATGGATCGTGGGAGACCTCGGTGTTCACACAACGACTGATTATTTCGTGGCTTGTCCTCTCGACGTTTATCTCTGGCTGCTCCGACAACAGGAATAGCGCGGGTGACGCTGCCGTCAACGCCGCAGTATCCCCGTTTCAGGAACTCTACGACCAGGGCGTGGACCGTTATCTTGGCTTGTTCTCGCCTATGGCCTCGGAAGTCATCGAGGGCGCTGTTACCAGACACACTTTTGGCAGCGGGGACGGGCCACTCTGCTATACAGGCAACGAGTTCGGCATGTCAACGAGGGATGGATTGAGCGATGAACTGTTGATCTTCCTACAGGGCGGCGGAGCCTGCGGGCCGACCTCCTGCACAGCCGTCGATGTCGGACTACCTCTTTTCAATCTCGGGATTCTCGAAGCCGGGAATTCCGCCAACCCGGCCACGGACTTCGACGTGGGGTACATCCCCTATTGCGATGGAACGCTATTTACCGGCGACCGGGATCTCGATAGCGACGGGGACGGCAGCAACGACCGGTTCTTCCGCGGTATCCAGAACCTCTCGGCCTCGCTCGACGTCATCGTCCGCTCCTATCCCACGCCCACCAGAATACTGCTTGTCGGCAACAGCGCGGGAGGCTTTGGCGTTCATTACGCCTTACCGCTGGTCAGGAAGCTCTACCCGGACGTGCCGATCGAACTCGTTAATGACTCCGGAGTCGGCATCCAGCAGCCCGGTACACAGCAGATCCTGAATAACTACTGGAATTCTGCTCGCTTCTTCCCCGCGAGCTGCAGCACTTGCGTCGGCGACGATGGCAATCTGACGGATTATCACAAGTACCAACTTGCCCAGGATGAAAAACTCCGTGTGGGCTTCATAAGTTCTGCGCGCGACGAGGTGATCGTGGGGCGATCCACGATTGACGGTGCCGTGTTCGAGGCGGAGCTTGTGGAAGCAGTGGCAGAACTCGAAGCGGCGTATCCCGACCGCTTCCGCAGCCTGATATCCGACACCGACGAGCACACCTACATCATTAAACAGTTCGACTTCCCTATCGGCGACACTTCGGTTCGGCATTGGATTACCGATATGTTGAGCTTGAGTGATGAATGGGTGTCCAAGAGCGACTGATATCCGACCCAGCGCAAGGGTCGGATGAACGGGCAGGGACGGCCGTGTCGAAAGCGCAGGATTCAAACGCCTCGATGTCCGCTTTGAAGTGAGTAGGGGAGTCCCTGGCGCGAACCTGGCAGTGGGCTAATGTCTCTAATCGCCTGGCTAGAAAAATGCCATTCAGTAAGCTGTGGCTAGCTTCTGCTTCCAGTCATTGGCCTGGGTTTTCTTGCGTTTGATGATCCCTAGCCCCAATAATGCGGAACTGATCAGCCATGTGGATGCGGGGATGGGTATGGGGACGACCGGAGCATCTTGCCGCAAAGTGACATAGGTTTCGGCACCCGGATATGCCTCTGCCCGATAATCATAATTGTCGCCATTGCATAGCAAGGACCCTGGATTGCTTTGGTCCCAACATTCCAAGTAAATCTCTCCCCATTCCATATCTTTATAGTCGATAAATAATCTTGTACCAGCACTGCCTTCGGATAAGAATCCGTAGGCTCTAATAGCCAATTTGGATATCTCGCCTGTAGTTTCGTTGACAGACCAATTCGCATTACCAGTAGTTGTCACATCAGCCAGATCAAAACTGCATTTATATCCTGCACATAGACCGGCAAATTCAAATACCTCTAATCCGGCTGTACCGGCTACAAGGTTTTCCGCCGTTGCCACCGTAAATGATCCTGAGCCAGAGAACCCGTCCTCGGACCCAATAAAGCCGAAATCATAAGTAAACGGCAGAACGGCCGCGGTGGCACCAAAGGACACGAAGAAAGTGGAAAGGGCCAAGGCTTTCTTCAGCATGGAGGCGTTCCTTTTATTGATTACTTTGAATCTATTTTTTGAGAATACAAAATTATAATGAGTCATCATACCACCAAGCAGGAATCAAACACTTGCGGCAATTCTGGCCAGCACAACATCTCAGACATGTAAAAAACTGACACGTAAGGCAGGTGTAAAGCTTAACTTCCCGAGTCCAAAAACCTTAGGGCCTCCTCAGCGCCTTTGCCTGGAATAGCTGTTCATCCGTTGCTTTTCTCTCTCAGTAGCCTGCCGTCAAGGTTTTCTGTATTCCACGATGACCTGATTGCGGGGGTGATTCCAGTCACCGATATAGGTTGCCGCGAATCCGT
>CAXBLZ010000089.1:0-15263 GCA_963976735.1 uncultured Halioglobus sp. | reverse complement strand
CTTGCGGCACTGGAACCTAAATCCAGCGCGTATACCAATTTCGCCACTTCCGCTTAGAAAACACCCGCCAACCAGATAGAAACAACTCTACAAGCTCTGGTTAACGTGTTGATTAAAACTGATTTTTCGTTATCAACCGCGAATAATTTACGGGCTGTCGTAAGGGCGCTGATTCTGCCATAAAGGTTGCGCCGGTTCAACCGCCCGACGCCGCGACAGACCAGTCGCCAACAGCACTCCCGCTGAGCCCGGAACGTCACCCGTGCCGATAGAGGCAGGGCGTGATGCCGACTCAAAGCGTCAGGCAGGCCGGATCAAAACTGTACTCGCCGTTTAGCCACTGCGACACTTCCGATGCCGCCGGACCGGGCAGCCTGCCGTACTCGGCGGCGAGCATTCGGCAGCGATTCTCCCCCAGCCCGGACAGTCCCAGGTGCTGAAACACATGTCGATCTCGAGACAACCGATCCCAGGTCGCCGGGCCCAGGATGCTGGCGAGCGCTGCGTCATCCAAACCTCCGCTGCCATAGAGCTCGGACAAGCCGCTTAGAGCCGGCAGCGACAGCAACCCCTGGTTCATGGGATTGCACAGATGGCCGCTCAAGAGCGGCCTCAGCGCGGGCGACCGGTCTGCCAGTTTGCTGGTAAACAGGAAATTGCTGCGCACGGCACCATCATTGACCGGATAGTTGTCCCAGAGGATGACCGGACGCGCCAGTTGCTCGACGATACCCTCTATATCGCCTCTGGAAATAGACTCAGAACACACTTTGTTACCGGTCCAGAATACCCCCACATCGGGGGGTAATTCACGCCCCAACTGGGGCCAATAGTTCACCGGCATCGTCCCAAAATACTGCTCCAACACCGGGTCAAAGGAGTAATAGGTAGGACAGACCAGTACCAGGGCTTCGGGTAACCAGTCGCAGACGTCTGCCACAATCTCGGCCTGGCGCGAGGCAAGCGCGTCCAGGTCACCCGGCATGTCATCGAAGAGAATGGCCATTACCGGAGAATCCAACTCACTGAGTCGCCCCACTTTGCGCCGCAGCGCTTCGCGCTGCGCTACCCCGTAATGTCGATAGAGTTCCACCGGGGAAAGCCCTACCCCCCATTTGAGACCGCACTGTCTGTAAGCGGCGGAGAGCTGTCGCAATTCGCGCCAGTTTGCAGCGGGCCAGTCCTCCTGCCATCGACTGCGCAGGAACAAATCACCCTTGGGGCAGTATATACAGGTGTTTAACCCCGCCTCTGACAGATATCCAGCATAGGCCAGGCGCGTGTCGAAACTCCAGGCGCGCCCATAAAAGCCTTCAATTACGCCGGTGAGGAAATCATCAGTCGTCGTCGCCATTTTGTCGCCTTGTTGCTATCAGCGAATTAAAAGCTGCGTTTATATAGCCAAATATTTCTAAAAATAGCGTGCAGCGATGTGGAAAATTACCAATTCTGAACAATACTTAAACAGTGATTGCCTATCCCCTGAATCAACCGGGCAGTCGCAGGGAGCATCCTGATGCTCTTTTAGTGGAAGCAATTCCTTTATGTTTCACTCCTAATGGTCTTGGTGGGTCCCTTGCGGGACCCATTTTTTTGCCTTTTTATTCAATATAACAGATCTCGCCAGTCACTCTGGAAGCCGCTCCCGGGCCATCACTACATGGTGTGGGTGGGCCGATCTGAAGTCAGGGAACCGGCGAGGTGGTTTTCAATTTTGGCGTTGGCCGCCGCGTCCTGCTCACTGAACTGGACGCCAATTCCAGCGGTTCGATTGCCCTGGGCTCCGCGAGGTGTTACCCACACCACCTTGCCGGAAATCGGAATTTTCTCCGACTCGTCCATCAGGGTCAGCAGCATAAAAACCTCGTCACCGATGTCATAGGGCTTGTTCGTGGGAACAAACAAGCCCCCATTGTCGAGGAAGGGCATGTAAGCGGAGTACAGTACAGCTTTGTCTTTGATAGTGAGCGACAAAATCCCGTTTCGGCTGTTCTGTTTAGGGTCATTCATACGCCAGGATCTCCAGTTCGCGATGGGATACTATCACCTAGTAGGTCGGCACCCAAACCTCTATGCACTTTTGACATCAACGCTTCCAACAACAGTTGTTTGCTGGGATTCGACCCTGCACTGACCGCTCTGTGCAATTGTGACACCTCATCCAGCAGGCTGAACAACACCCGACCCTGTCTGGTGCGCAGACGGTCAATGGAAAGCGACACCAGGATTCTCTGGATATCGGCTGTAAATTGCTCGAGTATCGCGCTCATTTCAAGCTCTCCCCACAGGGCAGACGCTTGGGCAACAGTTATGCGCCCTGCGATCAAACTTTCCAGCGCCCGCCGCCTGACCGCGAACTCATCAGCGCCTCCACTGCAGTAGAGTTCGGCGGCGAGTAGCGGCAAGCCATCGCTCAGCGACAACAGTTTCTCACTCAGTTCCCGCTGGCCGGTTGTGCGATCCAACCAGTCCAATGACGCAGCGGCAGACGGTGTCGGCAGGTGCAGTATCTGGCAGCGAGAGCGGATGGTCGCCGGCACACCATGCATATTGTCACACACAAGTATCAAATGGGTATCCCTGGCGGGTTCTTCCAGTGACTTGAGCAGCGCATTAAACGCATTGACGTTCATACTCTCCGCAGGCGCCAGCACAATGACCTTGCGTACCCCAAATCCCGCGGTCTTACTCGTAAAGCGCACGACCTCACGGACCTGATCTATTTTAATCACGCGGCTTTTCTCTTTGGGTGTCACCCACAGAAAATCACCGTGACCACCGGTAGCGCTCAATTGACAGGCATGGCACTCGCCACAATTGAGCGAATCCCCGGGTTGCGCACACAAAAGTAGTCGCGACAGGGCCATAGCCAACTGCTCTTTCCCCGTGTGCTGCCTGCCCACAAGCAATAACGCGTGGGCCAATTGCCCGTCTTTCAACTGCCGATGCAGTCGCGCCCACTCCCGCTCGTGCCAGGGCAGAGGTGTGCTGATCGCTGGCAAATTGAGAAGGTCGATCACAATCCGCCTATACGCCGGTGCCAGCGAGACAGCAGTTCACTGGCAACCTTCTCCATCGCGGTTTCCACTACTTGCAGCGGTTGGCTTGCGTCAATAACCCGGTAGCGGTCACAGTGGCTCCTGGCCTGCTGCAAATAGCTCTGTCGAACGCGCTCAAAGAACGCCAGAGCCTCCTGTTCAAATCGGTCCAGTTCGCCGCGACTTCGCGCCCGTGCCATGCCAACGTCGACAGGTGCATCGAGCAGCAGGGTGTAGTCCGGTCGCAAGTCTCCCTGCACCAGTTGCTCCAATTGCGCCACCGATGCCGGATCAATACCCCTGCCACCGCACTGGTACGCATACGTCGCGTCGGTAAATCGATCACTCAAAACCCACTTCCCGCTCGCGAGGGCTGGCTCGATCACTTCAAAGATATGTTGCGCTCGTGCCGCGAACATCAGCAATAACTCGGCATTCACACTGACCGGCTCACTGCGGACATTCAGCAACAGCTCGCGTACTTCTTCCCCGAGTCGCGTGCCCCCAGGCTCCCTGGTGGTGACAATATCGACACCGTTGTCAGTCAAATAGCGCTGGAGGAAAGCTAGATTGGTGGACTTCCCTACGCCTTCACCCCCTTCCATCGTGATAAAAACTCCCCTGGAACTCATACTATGGCGAAGTCTCCGGTGACGATCTGTAGTTTTCCCGACGCTTCAATTGATACTCGCGCACGGCCCGATTGTGCTCATTCAAGGTGTCGCTGAAGACATGCCCCCCATCGCCTCTGGCGACGAAGTACAGGGCGGTTCCAGTGTCGGGATTTAACGCCGCGCGAATGGCCGCTCGACCGGGCAATGCGATCGGTGTAGGCGGCAGACCCGGGATGCGGTAGGTATTGTAGAGATTCTCCTCCTCCTTGAGGTGCGAGCGCCGCAAATTGCCATCGAACTCGCTCCCGAGACCATAGATCACCGTGGGGTCGGTTTGCAACAGCATGCCTTTTGCCAGGCGACGACTGAATACGCCGGAAATCTGTTCTCGCTCCTCGGGCAGGCCGGTTTCCCGCTCAATGATGGACGCCATAATCAGCGCCTCGTAAGGACTTTCGTAAACTACTGACGGCTCTCGCTGCTGCCATTCTTCCTCAAGCACACTCAGCATCGCGGTGTGCGCACGCTGCAGAATACTGGTGTCCGAGTCGCCCCTTGCGTAGCGATATGTATCGGGGAAAAACAGCCCCTCGGGGTGGGTTTCAGGTCGGATCATTTCAAGAATTTTAGGGTCATCCGGGCTCGAGAGTTCACTCTGCAATTGCTCCTGTCCAGCCAGTATATCCAATGCTGCCGCCAGCGTAATACCCTCCGGCAGTGTCACCTGGTACTGAACGACATCGCCTCGATGCAGCATAGACAGCACCGAGCGGGCAGTGGAATTCTGCGGCAGCAGATATTCGCCTCGTTTGATCTGTTGGTCCAGCCCCGTCCATCTCCCATACAGGATGACCAGCCGCGGATAGGCCAGCACGCCTGCGCTATGCAACGTATCTACCGCTTTGCTGAGGGAGTCCCCCTCCCCCACAACCAGTGTAAATCCTGCTTCTGGTATCTGCAGTGGCTCAGCCCACCGTTGCCGAACCTCGCCAGTAAACCAGGCTGCCGCCACGATCAAGGCGAGGAAGAGAACAATGACCTTTTGCCTCATGCCAAATCATCCAGATACTGTTGAAAAAGTGCTGCACATACTCCGTGATCATCCCAGGCATGTGCGTCCAGTCGTGAGATCGGCCTCACCCCGTGTAGGCTATTACTGTAAAATACCTCATCGGCGACCTGCAGATCCGACAGCGTCACTTGCGTTTCACGGACCTCCAGCCCAATCGCCGGAGCCCACTTTTCAATGATCAGTCTGCGCCGCGTGCCCGCTACCCCACAGTTGACCAGTGCTGGAGTCAATAGTTCGCCCTTGATCACCAGGAACACATTGCCAGCGATAACCGACACAACGCGCCCATCCTGATCCAGCACGAAACACTCATCGACGTTTTCAGCCTGTGCCTGAGCCGCCGCCAGCACTTGCTCGAGTCGATTCAGGTGTTTAATGCGTGCGAGCAACGGCTGCGTAGCGAGGCGAATATCAGCCACCCCCATCGTAGCCGCGCGGGACAGCCTGGTGCAATCGCGCTCTATTTGGGTCACCGTAATCAGTATGGCTGGCTCCGCATTTTCCTCGGGCGCATAACCGCGCTTGCCTGCACCCCTGATGACACTCAAGCGCAAGGCCGCCCACAGCGGTGCCTTATCGATGGAGCGAGTCACGTTGTCCAGGTGTTGTTGCACAGTCGCCAGGCAATCGGGCAGTGCGAGTGCACGCAGACCCAGCGCCAGACG
Organism: uncultured Halioglobus sp.; assembly: GCA_963976735.1. Classification (GTDB taxonomy): domain Bacteria; phylum Pseudomonadota; class Gammaproteobacteria; order Pseudomonadales; family Halieaceae; genus Marimicrobium. The sequence continues at coordinate 9,874 of CAXBLZ010000089.1, read as the reverse complement.
CTCCAGATGCAAATTTGAAAACAGTGCTTCACCACGGTGCAGCAGGAGTGTTTCGAACAGGCCATCACCAAACTCGACAGCGCGATTGGGCAGTGGCAACACTGCGGTCGGTGTGCCATTAAGCCAGAACGCGGACTGCCGGGACACGGGATGTATCGTCAATCAGCTTTGCTGAACAGCAGTGAACCGTTGGTTCCGCCAAAACCGAAAGAGTTGGATAGGACGCTGTGAATAGCGCGTTCCTGCGCAGTGTTGGGGACGTAGTTTAAATTACATCCTTCATCGGGATTGTCCAGGTTGATTGTGGGCGGCGCGACCTGGTCCCGCAGTGCCAGAATAGCAAAAATAGCCTCAACGGCGCCGGCTGCACCCAGTAAATGACCGATCATAGACTTGGTGGAACTAACCGCAACCTGCGCGGAAGCACTGCCCAGCACTGACTCAATGGCGCGGCTCTCGGCGAGGTCGCCAGCGTGGGTCGAAGTACCGTGGGCGTTGATGTAGCTGATGTTTTCGAGCGCAATACCGGCGTCCCTGATCGCGTTGCGCATGGAGGCAGCCGCCCCTCGACCATCTTCGGGGGGGAGTGTCATATGATAGGCATCTCCACTCATCCCGAAACCGCACAATTCAGCATATATTTTGGCGCCACGCGCTTTTGCTGACTCGTATTCCTCGAGCATGATGACACCGGCACCGTCACCGAGTACAAAACCGTCGCGATCCTTATCCCAGGGGCGAGACGCTTTGGTGGGGTCATCATTGCGTGTGGACAGTGCGCGGGCGGCGGCAAATCCGCCCAGTCCCACTGGCGTTGTCGCCATTTCGGCGCCGCCAACCAACATTGCATCGGCGTCACCCAGTGCGATTAGCCGCGCGCCGAGGCCAATATTGTGTGTTCCCGAGGTGCATGCTGTTACCACCGCGAGGTTTGGCCCCTGCATATTGTATTTTACGGAGAGGTTGCCGGAGATCATATTGATAATAGAACCGGGTACAAAAAAGGGTGAAATTTTACGCGGCCCGGACTCCCTGATGATCTCTGTATTCTTTTCAATCTGGCCGATCCCGCCGATGCCAGAACCGATTGAGCAGCCTATGCGCGAGGCATTTTCCTCGGTTATTTCCAGACCGCTGTCTTCCATGGCCTGTATGCCCGCAACCATACCGAACTGCACAAAGACATCCTGCTTGCGGGCGTCTTTAGGGGGCATGTACTGGGAGACATCAAAATTCTTCACGCTGGCACTGAACTGCGTGGAATAGGCTGTCGTGTCGAAGCCTTCTATCGGGGCGACACCGCTTTTCCCTGCCAGAATGTTACCCCAGGTCTCATTCACCGTGAGGCCGACAGGCGTTACCATTCCCAGGCCAGTTACCACAACTCGTCTGCCAATCAAAAAGCTAACTCCCCTAGAGCGTGCGTTCTATGCCACTGTAAAAAAGAAAAGCCGCTCTATCAAAATAGAAACGGCTCCTCGCAACGAAATACTGTATCAGCCGAGATTGCTATTGATGTACTCAATCGCCAGCGCGACAGTGGTAATTTTCTCTGCCTCTTCGTCAGGAATTTCAGTTTCAAATTCCTCTTCGAGCGCCATGACAAGTTCGACCGTATCGAGAGAGTCCGCTCCGAGATCTTCCACAAAGGACGCCCCGGTTTGAACCTCTTCTTCTTTGACGCCAAGTTGCTCAGCTACAATCTTCTTAACGCGTTCTTCGATGCTACTCATTTTATCTTCTACTCCTGAGGTTTTTACTGCTAATTTGTACCCGATTAAACGGCCTGAGCGCGCAGTTTACTCTGTTTTTCCGGCGAGTAATAAATTTTTTTTGGCGCGCGCTCGCTTCCCTCGGTTAATCTATATTTTTCAATAAATTAGGCCATATGCAAGCCGCCATTAATATGCACTGTTTCACCCGTAATGTAGCCTGCAATATCACTGCACAAAAAACCCACCAGGGCGGCAATTTCCTCTGGCGTGCCCAGCCTTCCCAGTGGGATTTGCCGCATCAGTAAATCGCGCTGTTCATCGGGCAGTTTTCGTGTCATGTCGGTATCGATGAAGCCGGGGGCAATACAGTTCACCGTAATTGATCGGGAACCCAGTTCTCGTGCCAATGCACGGGAAAAGCCCTCGGCACCGGCCTTGGTCGCCGCATAATTGCTCTGGCCTATATTGCCCATGGAGCCCACCACCGAAGTGATGTTGACTATCCGACCCCAGCGCGCTTTGGTCATCCCGCGCAAACAGGCTTTGCTAACCCTGTAGAGCGAGCTGAGGTTGGTATCAATCACGTCCTGCCACTCATCATCCTTCATGCGCATCAGGATATTGTCTTTGGTGATGCCGGCATTGTTGATCAACACCAGGGGGGCACCGAACTCCGTTGTAATCTCTTTTACCACTGTTGAAACGTTGTCCTGGTCTGCCACGTTTAAAGCCATCCCGCGCCCAGTATAATCCTCCTGCTCAAGGTAGGCGCTGATCGCTGCAGCGCCCTCCTCACTCGTCGCTGTGCCAACGACTGTATAACCGGCAGCTCCCAGCGCTTTGGCAATTGCTTTCCCGATACCGCGGCTGGCACCCGTGACCAAGGCCACTTTTGCTTCTACTGACATAAAGTACTCTCCCTGCGTTATTTCAGTTGTTCTGCGGTGGCTGTCAGCGCGTCAGGCTCTTCCAGCGAGTAACTCTGCAGCGATTTATCAATACGCCGGTTAAGCCCACTGAGCACCTTGCCGGGGCCGCACTCAACGAGGTTGAGTGCGCCAGATTCAACGATAGTCTGGATGCAGTCGGTCCACCGCACGGGACTGTAGATTTGCTCGACCAGCAACTGCCGGATTTTTTCCGGATCGCTTTCCGTCGCCGCTTGAACATTGTGGACTACCGGGATCTGCGGGGCAGAAACTGTGATGCCGGCCAGCACCTCTGCCAACTGCTCTCCCGCAGGCTTCATCAATATCGTATGGAAAGGTGCGCTGACCGGCAACGGCATGGCTCTTTTGGCACCCGCCGCTTTCAAGGCCACTATCGCCTCCTCAACCGCCTGCTTGTGGCCAGCGATAACCACCTGCCCCGGAGAGTTAAAGTTGACCGCACAGACGACGGCATCGGCGCCTTGCGTCACCTGCTCGCAGATGCGATTGATCTCGCTGTCTTCAAGGCCAATTATCGCCGCCATCGACCCCCGCCCGACGGGTACCGCAGTCTGCATAAACTCACCGCGCTTACGCACCAGTGTCAATGCGTCTGCAAAATCCAGGGCACGTGCGCAGACCAGTGCGGAAAACTCACCAAGGCTGTGGCCGGCCAGTATTGCAGGCTGAATATCCGATTCTGCACACCAGGCCCGCCACAGCGCTATGCTGGATGCCAGCAGCACGGGCTGTGTGGTTTGCGTCAGGTTCAGCGCTTCCTGCGGGCCACTTTTTACCAGGCCCCACATGTCATACCCGAGAACATCAGAGGCTTCAGTGAACGTCTCGCGGACAGCGGGAAACCGCTCATAAGCGGCGGCCAGCATGCCCACTTGCTGCGAACCCTGCCCGGGAAAAACAAACGCAATTGAATTGTCCGGCATTTTTAGCTCCTTTGTATTAGCAACTGCACAAAATTGTTCCACCCGCCGTCAACAGCTGGCCAGTGCCTGAGCCACAGGGTATGTCAAATACAAGCAAGTTACAGGCAGGCCACAGGGCGCGCGCCAGTGGTTTAAGCGAAGACAGAGGATAACGAGTGAGGAGGAGGTAATTGGAGTGTGCGCAGCGCTTACATTGTCAAGTGTGGAAGCGCGTGCGGAGACGAGGTCTCCGCGATTTGTCTGATCTGCGTGAACCGTCGGGTTCAAGGCCGGAAGACGTCCGTGCTTGGCAACCGGTTTAGTCGTCGTTGCCGGTATCAATGACCTTTTTACCGCGATAAAAACCATCTGCGGTGACGTGGTGCCTGAGATGGGTTTCACCAGAGGTCTGATCGACCGACAGCGTGGATCCACGCAGCGCATCGTGTGAACGACGCATACCCCGACGAGAGCGGGTCTTCTTACTTTTCTGAACAGCCATGGCCTAAACTCCTAGTACTATTTGCCGGGCTTCAATTGCGCCAGCACGTTGAACGGGTTGGGCTTTTTCACACCGGCACCCTCATCGGGGATTGGGTCAGAATAAGCCGCAGTCTTCATTTTACATTCATCAGTTTCGTGGTAGCTGAACGGCGGTAAAGCCAGTATCAGTTCCTCTTCGACAACGTCCCACAGATTACTGGGTGCATCCATTACGACCAATGGCTCCAGCTGCCTGGGTACGTGTGCCGCCTCTTCATCTGTCCACACTATCGCCAGCATGCTCTCGCTGGACAGGTGCTCAGGCATGGCCTCAAGGCATCGTTGGCACGTCACCACAACATCAGCCCGGATCGCCACATGCATCAGGTATCTTCGTTCCTCGTCGCGAGAGAAGATGATTTCCGCCGAAACAGCACCTTCATCTCCCGCTAAAAGAGGCCGAAAACGCTTCAAATCAAGTGGTTTCAGGACTCCGCCGACAGTGACACCACGCACCGCTGCCTGGCGTACATCCAGCATCATCGGTAGAGTCTCAGTCAACATAGGCGCGCATCATAGGTGCGGTCTGCCCCTTTGTCAAAAAAATCTTTACAATACAAACAGTTCTAGCCGTTACCAAAGATTCTGGCCGTACCTATGGATATCATTCTCGCATCGACTTCCCCCTATCGGCGCTCACTTCTGGAACGACTACAGTTTGACTTTCGCTGCGTTGCGCCTGAAGTGGATGAGGCAGCCACCGCTGGCGAACTGCCGGGCGACCTCGCCGCACGACTGTCCCGCGCCAAAGCCCGCGTCGTGGCCGATCGTTTCCCGAATGCGCTTGTCATTGGTAGCGACCAGGTAGCCTCCATTGACGGGCATACCATCATCGGGAAACCTGGCAGCTTCGAAGCGGCCAGGACACAGCTGCGGGCGAGTTCGGGGAAGAAGGTCACATTCTATACGGGAATAGCCCTCTGCTGCATCGCGCAAGGGTTAGAGCAGTTTCACGTGGAGCCGTTCAGCGTCTGGTTTCGCGAGCTGTCCGACGCACAGATATCAAATTACCTGCGCCGGGAGCAGCCCTACGATTGCGCGGGAAGCTTCAAGGTTGAAGGCCTGGGTATCGCACTGTTTGCCCAGCTGCTCGGTAACGATCCGACCAGTCTTGAGGGCCTGCCACTGCTCAAACTGAATGAAATGCTGCTGGACGAGGGCCTGGATGTGCTACTGCTTGGACAGTAGAGGTTGTGATATACCGCCTTAAAACAACGAAAATATTTGCGTCATAATCATATATATCAATTATTTACGCAACTTTTCTATTATTATTTCTAAGTCATGATCGAGCGGCGCGTGCAGGTTGAACTGACCATTTTCCGGCAGCGAGAAGCGCAGTGATGCAGCGTGCAGGAATAGGCGCTTCAAGCCGATCTGGCGCGCGAAACCTGCCGTCCTGTCATCACTGTACTTGTCATCACCCAGCAGGGGGAACCCCGCGTGCTGGGCATGCACCCGTATCTGATGCGTTCGCCCGGTAACAGGCCTGGCCTCAATCAGCGTGGCGCCCTCCAGGCGCTCTAACACACTGAACTCAGTGACGGCACGCTTCCCCTCCCGGCTGACGCGGACCATACGCTCTCCTGATTGCAGCACGTTTTTCTCCAGCGGTGCGTCCACCACCCGCACTGCTTTCGGCCATTTTCCGGCGACCAGCGCCATGTAGCGCTTCTCGATATGCTTTTCGCGCAGCTGTCTGTGCAACTCGCGCAATACAGGTGCCCGCTTCGCGATCAGAATGACACCCGAGGTATCGCGATCCAGCCGGTGCACCAGTTCCAGGTAACGGGCCTGCGGCCGCATTTGACGCAGGCACTCTATCAGCCCGAAGCTCAGGCCGCTGCCACCGTGAACCGCCAGCCCGGAGGGCTTGTTGATGACCAGTAAATTCTCGTCCTCATGGATAATCTGGCGTGTAATCTGCTCGAGCTGGTGCCTGGGGACGCTTGCAGGTGCGGTGGGTTCAGGCTGGTGCAGTGGCGGGATGCGAACCAGATCGCCGATCGCAAGGCGGTAGTCGGCCCGCACCCTGCCCTTGTTGACCCGCACCTCACCCTTGCGCAGGGCGCGATAGAGGCGGGCCCGGGGCACACCTTTCATCTCGCGCAACAGGTAGTTATCCAGCCGTTGGCCGACATCATTTTCGTCGACCTGCAGATGGCGCACTTGTCTCGCAGAGGGGGTATCCGGGCTAGTCGGCACAGGCTGCACAAATCATGTCAATTTTTTCCGTATACTGCTATAGTTGGCGCTGTGGTTGCACCCGCCCGAGTTATGAAGCCGGGTTCGGTGATGGACAAGCCACTGGCGGTTGTTTGGGCCTGCACGAGAAGAGATGCACGGTTCCGCCAGTTCAACCACACAAACTTAATGGATGTCGATGTTGTAGCACAGCGTACGCGAATAAAGAATCGTACACTGGGATGCTTGACCGACAATGATATGAACCGAGCAGCAAGCACTGCCGGGACACAGAATCAGTTATAAAGAACGTTCAGCGTCGTTGCAGGCCTCAGGTGCTGCGACACTAGCAAAAAGGCAGCTTCAGTACCATACCATTTACTGCCTGTACTGCCTGGCGCTGAGTTGACCACGCTTAACACTGTGGTTGGCATTAACAAGAAATCCGGACGACCCTTCAAGTAAATTGTTGGAATAATTCGGTAAGCAGCTGAAATAAAAAGGTTTTATAGCTGCAGACTACTGTTAACCGACCCTGTGTCGGCTTTATATTTGATCCCCTGCCCCGCCAGGCCTGCAGTCACAAGGCAATGGCACTATGAAAAAAATGTTAATCAATGCAACTCAACCAGAAGAGTTGCGTGTAGCAATGGTCGACGGGCAACGCCTGTATGATCTCGATATCGAAAATAGAACCCGCGTGCAGAAAAAGGCCAGTATCTACAAGGGAAAGATCACCCGTGTGGAACCCAGCCTGGAAGCTGCATTCGTTGAATTTGGGGCGGAGCGTCACGGCTTCCTGCCACTGAAGGAGATCGCCCGGGACTACTTCTACCGCAAGCCTGGCGGCGATGGTCGTCTCAAGATCAAGGAGATCGTCAAGGAAGGCACTGAAGTGATCGTCCAGGTCGATAAGGAAGAGCGCGGCAACAAAGGTGCTGCACTGACCACTTTTATCAGCCTGGCTGGGCGCTACATGGTCCTGATGCCCAATAACCCGCGCGCCGGCGGCATATCGCGTCGTATCGAGGGCGATGACCGATCGCAGCTCAAGGAGGCGCTCAGCGCGCTTGAAATCCCGGAGGGCATGGGCGTCATTATCCGCACTGCCGGCGTAGGCAGGGAGGTCGAAGAGTTACAGTGGGACCTGAACTACCTGCTGCAACTTTGGGACTCCATTTCCACTGCTGCCGAGAAAGCCAAACCCAAGGATCTCCTGTTTCGCGAGAGCAATGTCATCATTCGCGCTGTGCGAGACTACCTGCGCGATGATATCGGCCAGGTGCTTATCGATGCTGAAGATGCGTATACACAGGCCAGCGAATTCGTCGCGCAGGTAATGCCCAAGTACACTAACCGGATACAGCGCTACGAGGACAATATTCCCCTGTTCAACCGCTTCCAGATTGAGAGCCAGATTGAAACGGCGTTTCAACGTGAAGTCCGGTTGCCGTCGGGCGGCTCCATTGTTATCGACCCCACTGAGGCGCTGATATCGATCGATATCAACTCCGCGCGCGCTACTCGGGGCGGGGATATCGAGGAGACAGCGCTAAACACCAACCTTGAAGCTGCTGACGAAATCGCCAGGCAATTGCGCCTGCGCGATATGGGCGGGCTGGTCGTTATCGATTTCATCGATATGCTCGCGCCCAAAAACCAGCGGGCTGTAGAAACCCGCGTGCGGGAGGCACTCGAAATTGATCGGGCACGCGTGCAGGTGGGCAGGATATCCCGGTTTGGTCTACTGGAAATGTCCCGCCAGCGCCTGCGCCCCTCACTGGGTGAGACCAGCGCTATCGTCTGCCCTCGCTGCACGGGTCAGGGCAGCATTCGCGATACCAAGTCACTTGCGCTATCGATTCTTCGCCTGCTTGAGGAAGAGGCTATCAAAGATCGCAGCGCAGAAGTCAGGGCGATTGTCCCGGTGGATGTGGCCGCTTACCTGTTGAACGAGAAACGCGCGGCACTGACCGAAATTGAGCAGGACACCAAAGCACGTGTGCTCGTGGTACCCAATCCGAACCTGGAAACACCCCATTTTGAAGTCCAGCGCCTGCGCAACGATGAAGTCGATGGAGAGCATGAGGTCAGCTACGCGGTAGACATCACTGTGCCAGACACAGACGCGATCAGCGATGTCCACTCGCCCGCCTTGCCGGTGCAGCAGGCTGCTGTCGAGGGCATACCGCAACGACAGGCCCCTGCCCCACGTTCCGAACCCGACGTTCCCGCGGCAGCCGCTGCAACACCTGTGCAGCAAGTGCGCTCGCAGCCACAGGCGCCTGCGCAGGGACTGATATCGCGTATCGCCTCTGCACTCTTCGGATCTAAAACAGCCGAACAGCCCGAGGAGCCAAAACGCGCGCAGGCAGAGGGCGTCACCGAGCCAAAACGACCCTCCACGTCTGCGGGAACGCCGTCCTCGGGCAATAGCAAGAGCCGCAACAGACGCCGCAGTTCACAGGGGCGTCAGCAAACCCGCTCGAAAGAGTCGGCAGATGCCGTCGAAAATGAAGCGCGCACAGACAACACGGAAAAGCGCACACAACCGCGCCGCGACCGCTCTAATGAGGGTAGCAAAGAGCGCAGCGAGGGCAACCGTCGCACGAGCCGTGGCAATCAGCGCCGCCCGCAGGACGAGAGTGTAGCCGCCAGCCCGGAAAGTGCTGAGTCCAGCGAACTGGAAACGAGTAGTGGGCAGGACAAGCCACGCAAACGCCCCTCTGATATGAAGCGGTCTGAACCTCAACGACGTCGACGCAGTCGCGGGCGCAAACCGCAGTCGGCAACAGCCGCTGACTCTGCCGAGCTCAATGTGGAGGGCGCTGATACTGCCGCGCAGGCGCAAGATCAGGACATGCCAGCGAAGAAACAATCGCCGACGGCTGTCTTGCCCGAGGAGCCCAATGGCAATATAGCCGTGGCAGAAACCAAGCCTGAAAACTCGGCTGGCGCGGCGCCAAGCGCAGCGCTTGAGGCACTGGATTCCGAGAACGGCGACGACGGTTGGGAGCCAGTGCCCGAGGTTGGGGAGCCCGCGCCTGTGGCAGCGGCTCCCGCCGTCGCACCCGCACCCGCACCCGCACCTGTTCCTGCACCTGTTCCTGCGCCTGCTGCAGTTGCAGCAGCGGCGGTTGATACCCCGACGAAAGCTCCGGTAACCGCTGCCACTGAAGCAGAGAAAGTCGCGTGCACCGACGGTATCACTGAAAACGGCCGAGCGTGTAATGACCCGAGGGTAAACGCACGCCCAGTCGGTGTGGTGGAGTGCAGCACTTCGCACAGGACTTTGTTCAGCGAAATTGTACATCCGCCAGCGCAGAGCAACAGTCGTACTGTTCCGCGTGCCAGCAATGATCCTCGCGGGCCCCGGCCGGAGGCGATAACAGCCCAGGCTGGCAGTCAGTCCTGAGAAAAAGGCACTCCAATGGGACACAAGAGAGCGGCGACCTCTTGTGTCCAGTTTTCATCACTGTATAATCGCGCTCGCTCCGAACTGCACACGTGCTGCGAGGGAGCGTCTCCGGTGGGCTGGCTGAGTGGTCGAAAGCGGCGGTCTTGAAAACCGTTGAGGGTT
>CAXBLZ010000088.1:0-15489 GCA_963976735.1 uncultured Halioglobus sp. | reverse complement strand
TGTGTGCGACAGGGCGCAGGGTCGTTGCGCTTCGGGCCGTCCTTGTGATCGACAGGCCCGATCGCTCAGAGGGCTAAGATATTCGCTCTTCGGGCCTGTCGATCACAAGGACTGGTATGAGCCAGCGGCCCGGTGCGACAGGGAACCGCGTGCGATGCGAGGCGGGCTGTGTCGGGCTCGTTCAGCGGTGAATGGCCCCTTGTTTTGAACAAGCTGGACGAGCCCGGCACAGCACGCCGCCGAAACATCGTCGCACTTCGGGCCGTCCTCGTGTGCGACAGGCCCGATCGCTCAGAGGGCTAAGATATTCGCTCTTCGGGCCTGTCCCACACAAGGACTACTTCAACAAATCCGGCGCCAGGTTCTGCAACTGGCGCCGCACACCCTCGCGCCAGTCCACCCTGGTCTCGCCAATCAGCGAATGCATTTTCTGTGTATCGATACACAGACTGCCAAACGCCTTGGGGTTATCCTGGAATTTGGGTTCAAAGCCCGTCAGCTCACCGATGTAGGCACACCACTCCTCGATGCTTACTTTCTGCGAGCCGCCAAAGTTGGTGGTTGTGACTTCGGTTGTGGCGGCCGCGAGCAGATAGGGAATTTTTTCAATGTAGTCATCGGCGTGCAGCGGATTGTAATAGTTGGGCTTCTCGGGGTGCAGGTCGATTGCCATGCCCTGTTGCATCATCAACATGTGGAAATACATCCAGCCGCCATTGTCGCCGTAGGGCACACTCAGCCGAGCTATCGTGGTCGGAATTTTTTGCTGGTGGGCGACGAAGCGGCACACTGTTTCCGCGGCGATTTTTGAAATGCTGTAAGTGGGAAACATCACACGATGATTATCGCCCAGCGGTGCGTTCTCCGCGCGGGGTTCATGACCGACATACTCGTAGACCGCGGTGGAGGAGAAATGCAGAAATGCCTTCGCATTACGACATCGCATCATCAGGTTACCTACACCCTCTGCATTGGCAGCGAGGTCGTAATCAAAATCGCCGCTCTTCACCACGGCAAAGTTCAGCACATAATCGAAATCCTCCGGCACCTGCTCCAGGCTGGCGGCATCGGCGAGATCTGCCTGCAACACGGTCGCTCCGAGTTTTTCAATCTGCTCGCGGTCTTCGGCTTTGCGAAATCGGGCCAGGGCATACACATCGGCAATTTTTGCGAAGTGCTCAACGACGGGCAGCGCCACCTGCCCGGTAGGGCCTGTGATCAGGATTTTGGTATTGGCCAGGTCGACTGGGGTCACGGGCATTGGAATACTCCTTCAAATGTCATCAGATTATTGTGTGTTGCTGGCGCGTGGATAGTTGCTATAGCCTGCCGCGCCGGGGGTGTACAGCGTCGCCAGATCAAACGTAGAGAGGGCTAAATCCTGCTGCCAGCGCTCAACCAGATCCGGGTTTGCGATGAAATTGCGACCAAACGACACGGCAGCGAGTTCGCCACCAGCAACCGCTTGCTGCGCCTCGTCAAATGTATAGCTCTCATTACCGATCAGCCGGTCACCCATATAGCGCTGACCCAGCGCGATATTGTCGACGCGCCCTTTTGGAAAACGAATCACATGGAGGTAGGCCAGGTCCAATGCCTTCACCTGTGGCAGCAGGCAGTCAAAGGTCTGCTGTGGATTCTCATCGTGCAGATCGTTAAAGGGGTTGTCAGGGCATATGCGCATCCCGACACGCCCGGCGCCCTCAACGCTGGCCATCGCGTTCAGTACCTCCAACACAAACCGCACCCTGTTCTCTGCACTGCCACCATACTGATCGGTGCGCTGGTTGGTGCCGGTACTCAGAAATTGTGCTGGCAGGTAGCCACTGGTGCCGTGTAACTCGACACCATCAAAGCCCGCGGCAAAGGCATTTGCGGTGGCGCTGCGATAATCCTCGATCACCGCAGCGATCTCGTCCAGTGTCAATTCACGCGGCTCATCGAAGGGCTGCATACCCTGTTGATCGGTGTACATGTCGCCGCGTGCCCGGATTGCCGAGGGTGCAACCGTCTCACTGCCAGCGGGCTTGTTCAGTATATTACCCACCCGCCCTACATGCATTATTTGTGCGACCATAACGCCACCGGCGGCGTGCACGGCATCCGTTACCGCGCGCCAGGCCTCAACCTGGGCGTCGCTGTAAATACCTGGCGTGCGGCAGTAACCCAGGCCGTCGGCACTGGGTGCAATGCCCTCGGAGATGATCAATCCCGCGCTGGCGCGCTGGCGATAGTAGTCCACCATCACCTCGGTTGGTATAGCGTCGACACCGCAGCGGCTGCGTGTCATGGGGGCCATCACAATGCGATTGCGCAACTGCAATGCACCAAGCGTTACTGGTGTAAAAAGATCCATAAGCTGTTCCTAGCGCACACGTATTCTGGGATCGGGAGCGTCGCCGCGCATATGATTCAGAAATTGCTCCAGCGGCGCGGGCGGCGCAACATCCGGCTCACTGCTGTCGGGGGGATTGTCCCAGAACGCTGTCCAACTGGGCCACAGTTCGTGGTAGGCGCCCTCATAGGCTTCCCGGTCAGGCCAGCGCATCTTGTTATCGCCAACCGGCGGTTTATTGATATCAGTGGCATACCAGTAGCATGGCAACCGGCGCCGAAAATACCAGCGACCATCGCGACGCTCGTAGTTGTCCCAATAGATCATCTGCATGATGACCCATTCGCTGCCCCCGTCTGCACAGGGAGTTTCGTGTTCATTTTTAGAGTAGACCACACCGTGCGCGCGATCAGGGTCCTCAAACTCGATGATATGGTTGCCGATATGATGGGATGTGCCGGTAAACTGCAAACGCAGGGTATCATCCAGCCAGCGCTTCAGGTGCGCCCTGCCCACCTTGTCGCGACTGACCCGTATATCGTCCACAAACAGGTTGACGTGGGCGTCCATGTCGCGCATGTCAAGCGACAGCGAATATTTGGCAGCCAGCTGGCGAATTTCATCCAGCGATTCCAGTCGGTCAATGCGTGCCAGCAGTGCCTGCTCCGCCATGGGTCTCCTCCCTAATCCGCTTTTCCAAGTATCATGGCCCCGGTGGGAACACCCACACCGCTGCTCACGAGAACGTGTTCTACCGCTTTCGCCGGCTGGCTGGTGGACTCACCACGAATAAGGCGGACGCCTTCGGCGATGTTGTTCATGCCGTGAATATAGCCCTCTGAAATGAGGCCGCCGTGAGTATTGTTCGGCAGGCGACCATCGATATCCAATGCGCCCTCGCGGACCAGGTCTTTGCCCTCGCCCTCGCCACAGAAGCCAAAACTCTCCAGTTGCATAATGATTTCGGAGGTAAACGCATCGTACAGACAGGCAGCATCGATATCAGTGGGCCCCAGGCCCGACATCGCATACACGCGTTTGGCCGCCATCTCCATTTCCGGCAGCGACAACAACTCATCCCGGTAGTAACTGGTCATCTGTTCCTGGCCACGGGTGGAGGCCTGGGTGACACCGCGGATCACAGCAGGTGGTCGCTTCAGGTCGCGGGCGCGTTCAGCGCTGGTGACCAGTATCGCACAGCCGCCGTCGGTCTCCTGGCAAAAATCGTACAGACACAACGGTTCTGCGATCTGCTTCGATTGCAGATATTCTTCCATCGTCAATGGCTTGCCGTACCCGTAGGCACGGGGATTGCGCAGGGCGTGGTTGCGCTGGGAGATTGCCACGCGCCCGAGATCCTCGCGGGTGACGCCGTATGTGTGCATGTATTTGTTCGCGATCATCGCGATCCACGAACCCGGAATCAGCATGCCGTAGGGCATATACCAGGACCAGTGAATAAGATCGCTGCTGGTGATTTCACCGGATACGCCCTGCCCCATGCGCTTGCCGGAACGGCCGTTCATGGCGCGATAGCAGACCACGGTACTGGCCTGTCCCGTCGCTATCGCCATCGCCGCCTGGGCGATGGTGCCTACCGCGGCACCGCCGCCGTAATTAATACGACTGAAGAATGACAGATCCGCCGCCCCCACCGCGCGCGCCACCTCTATTTCATCAGTGGAATCCAGTGTGTAGGTCACCAGGCCATCGATTTCTGCCGGGCTGACGCCCGCATCATCACAGGCTGCCTTGATGCACTGCGCTGCCAGTGAAAGCTCTGACACACCCGAATTCTTGGAAAAGTCGGTGAGCCCGATCCCGGCGACAGCGGCCTCATTTTTCAGCGAGATAGGCATCAGGCACCTCCTGCCAATTTGAACACGGGAAGTTTGAAACCGTCCGGATCCTCGTGTATCAGCATTTCCACCGGCAACTCAAAATCCACATCCTCCGGCGCACAGCCCACCAGCTGGGAGGTCACGCGCGTTCCCTCTTCCAGATCCACCAGTACGATAATCAGCGGGTATTCGTAACCGGGAAATTGTGGGTGGCGCAGCACCGTGTAGCTACAGATCACGCCCTTGCCGGAGGACTCCACGGCATCCCATTCCAGTGAATGGCAGTCACCACACATCGGGCGCGGCGGATGGCGCAGGGTTTGGCAACCCAGGCAACGCTGGATACCCAGCTTGCCCTGATCCGCCATCTGCCACCACCAGGCATTGTCCAGTCCCATAGGGGGCTTTATGCGCGCATTCACAGCTCAGACCTCCAGCGCGCGAAAGCCGAGACTGTCATCGTTCGCCAGCAGCCGCCCGAGTTGTTCCAACTGCTGCCCGGCGTTGCCCAGCGAGTAGCTGATCAGTTTGGCCATCAGGAAAAACCGGTGGATAGGGTATTCGACGTCCGCACCGATACCGCCGTGCATGTGCTGGGTGGATGAAACCACACGGTGTGATGCATCACAGGCCCACCACTTGGCCACGCGAACTTCAGCGCGCGCATCCAGCCCCTCGCTCAAACGCCACACCGCCAGCCAGTAGGTAGAGCGAATACCTTCTACATCGATATAGCAATCCGCCATGCGCATGGCCAGTGCCTGGAACGTTCCCAGCGGCACGCCGAACTGTTTCCTCTCTGAAAGGAAAGCCGCCGTGCGCTTCATCGCCTCTTCGGTAACACCGACCTGCAGTGCGCAGTGCCCGATGTTCGCGCGCTGTTCAAGCCACTCCAGGATATCCGCTCCCTGCCCCGGCTGACCTAGCACGGCGTCATCGCCCAGCTTCACATTCTCAAGGTCCAGATGCGCGGCCCGACTGCCTGACATCCCAATCTCAACAGCCTGCACCGTGACGCCCGGCGCACTCGTGTCGACAATAAACACTGTCTGCTGCCCCTGTTCGTCCAGTGCCGGCACCAGAATGAAATCCGCCACCGCACCGTCCGGGACCACCGCTTTGTGGCCGGTCAGGGACCAGTCATTGCCCTCTCTTTTCGCCACAACGGAAGTCGCCAGCGCTGGATTCATCGCCAACTCGGCGATGGCAGCACTGAATTTCGCGGTACCGGCTGCCAGTGCAGGCAGGTAGCGTTGCTGTTGTGCCTCGGTGCCAAACTCTGTGATCGGCAGGCCGCCGAGGACAAGTGATGCATACAGTGGCACGGGCGCCACTCGCCGACCCTGCTCCTCCAGCACCAGGCATAACTCGATCAGTCCGAAACCGGTGCCGCCCGCAGATTCGGGAATCGCCACCCCGAGCAACCCCTGCTCGGCCAGCGTCTGCCACAGTATTTCGTCGTAGGTATCGTCCGTGCGGGAAAAGGCCAGCAGAAACTCATCGCTGGCGCGGTCTGTAAATATCTGGTACGCCAGCTCGCGTATCGAATTCTGGTCGTCGCTAAATGTAAAATCCATGACGCTTTACCTCAGTTGGGCTTGACCATGGCGGTCAGGTTACGGGTGTATTGAAGCTGTTTTTCGTCGGGCTGTCGCAGAAACAGCGCCCGGTAGAACATGGTAGTAAGCAGTTCGGTGAACTGCTCCACGGACAAATCCGCTGCGCGCAGCGTTTTGCTCTCATTGATAAAGTACTCGCGCATCAGGCCCTCGCCGATGCCCGCCAGCGCGTACACCACCATCAGCGCCTGGTGTTTCCTGAAACGCACCTCGGGAAACAGTTTGGGCATGATCTCCACCAGCCACATCAACTGGTTGCGGTAGTTTTCGCGCAGCATCGCCGAGAACGCCTCGTCCTCGTCCGCCAACTGCAGCAGGCAGCGCATCACACCGGGCCGCTTCGAGTAGCTGCGCACAATCACCAAATTATGTGCGTAGATTCGCGCGTACCAGTCGCCGCGCGACACATCTTTTTCTATTTGCAGCGGATCATTGCTCGCGGAGGCATAGTCGCTCAGCACTTCCAGCGTCAGCGATTTCAGGTCCTTGAAGTAGTGGTAGAACAGGCCCTGGGCAACGCCGGCTTCGGTAGTGACATCGGCGATGCGCATCTTGTGGTAACCCTCTCTCTCCAGCACCGACAGCGCCGCCTTCTTCAGGCCCGCGCGCGCACGCTCCCCACGCGCACTTCGGGCACCGGTCACTTTCACTGATTTGGTCGACGCTGCAGACATGGAGGACAAAATAGTTGAATTTGAATTCAAAATCAATATTATGTACCCCATTATCTGGAGGGATCAGTCCATGTTCGTCAATTACACCGAAAGCCAGAAAGAACTGCGTAGAGAGTTTCGCGCCTACTTTTCCAACCTTATCAAGCCAGAGCATCGTGAGGAGCTGCGCAATGCAGAGAGCGGCGACCTCTACAAGGCGCTGATCCGACAGCAGGGCAAGGATGGCATGCTGGCCGTCGGCTGGCCCGAACAGTACGGTGGTCGCGGGCTGACAGAAAGCGAACAGTTGATCCGCTATGAAGAGGCCCTGCTGGCAGGCGCCCCCACCCCCTTCGTCACGCTCAATACCGTCGGCCCGGCCATCATAAGCAAAGGGACCGATGAGCAGAAGACGCGCTTCCTGCCCGGTATCGCCGCCGGAGAACTGCATTTTGCCATCGGCTACACAGAACCCGGTGCCGGCACCGATCTCGCTGCCGTGGCGACCACAGCGGTGCGGGACGGTGACCACTATGTCGTCAACGGCAACAAGGTGTTTACCAGTGGCGCTGAAGGCGCCGACTACATCTGGCTGGCGGCCCGCACCAACCCGGACGTCCCGAAGCACAAGGGTATTTCCATTCTGGTGCTGGACACCAGCGATCCCGGGTTCTCCTTCGGCCCGATCCACACCATGGGGGGCGTGCGCACCAACGTCACCTACTACTCCGATGTCAAAGTCCCCGTCGATATGATCATCGGCGAGGAGAATGGCGGCTGGCGCCTGATAACAGAACAACTGAATCACGAGCGGGTCGGTTTGGCCGCCTGGGGGATTCAGGGCTGGAAGATTTTTCGCGCCGCGCTTGAGTGGGCTCGCAACACCAAAAACGCACAGGGTCAACGTGTGATTGACGACCCCGGCGCACAGCGCAATCTGGCCGAGGTATACTCCCACCTCGAAGCCATGCGCGTGATGAACGCACGGATGTCCTGGCAGTTGGACCAACAGGAGATGAACCCGGTGTTTCCGTCGGCGATAAAGGTCTACTCTACTGAGAAGATGCTGGAAATCTGCCGCCTGCTGATGGACGTGGTGGGGCCCCACGCCTTGCTCACCGCTGATAGCGAAGGCACCATAATACACGGCGATCTGGAGCATGAATATCGCCGCGCCACGATCAACACCTTTGGCGGCGGTGTAGTGGAAGTGCTGCGCGGCCTGGTTGCCACCCATGGGCTGGGCATGCCGACACACCGATAAACACAAATAATCGAACGCAGTACACCTAGCAGGAGGAGCATGCCCTGATGACAGCTGAAGACCAGAAGGCCTTTGAAGACGAGATCTATGCCTTTGTGGGCAGGGAAGTCTGTCCGCCAACACCGGCCAAAGACGACGTCAATACCTCAATGATCCGGCAATGGACTGAAATCATCGGCGATTCCAACCCCGCCTATACCGATGACGCATGGGCAAAGGGCAGCGCCCGTGGCAAGACCATCGCACCGCCAGCGATGATGTATGTGTGGAACCAGGAGGGCTTTGCGGTCACTACCGGTCGCCCGGCGGATGCCCAGGCTGACCTGGTAAACCTGTTCAACAAGCACGGTTACACCGGCGTGCTGGGTACCAATGTGAAGCAGGAGTACTTCCGCGAGGTGAGTCCCGGCGACAGTGTTGTGATGGCGATGACCATCGACAATATTTCCGAGCGCAAAACCACAGGCCGCGGCCCCGGCTATTTTTTCGAGACCCTGGCCACCTTCACCAACCAGCACGGCGAGACCATCGGCACCCAGCGTTTCAAGGTGCTGAAGTTTATCCCGCAGGAGCAACCCGCCGCCACAGCCAGCGAGGAGACCCTGAAGGTGCCCACCCGCATCGCCTCCCCGCGAGGTCACGACAACAAGTGGTGGTGGGACGCCTGCGACGAGGGCAAGATCCTTATCCAGCGCTGCAAAAACTGCCAGACGCTGCGCCACCCTCCCCGCCCCATGTGCGGCGAATGCCAATCGATGGAGTGGGACTCGATAGAATCGACCCTCGACGGCGAGGTGCTCAGCCACACGCAGATCCACCACCCGAAGATACCCGGTTACCAGTACCCGCTGGTCTGCGCCGTGATAAAGCTGGCCGAGGGCACCAATATCGTCGCCAATATCGTCGGCTGTGATCCCGCTGACGTGCACATAGGCATGACCGTAAAAGGCGTCGTCGAACAGGTTGACGAAAAGACCATGCTGCCCCAATTCTATCCGGCATAACCAGTAACGGAAGCAGGAACAAGACAATGAGCGAATACAAGACACTGACGTGCGCCGAGGTATCGGTCGGCGACAAACTGCCCTCTCTGGACATCGACATCACCACTGGCCTGGTAGTGTGTGGCGCACTGGCGACCCGCGACTTCGAGCCCGTGCATCACAACAAAGCGGCTGCGGTGGCCACCGGCCTGCCCGACGTATTCATGAACATCCTGACAAGCCAGGGGTTGATGACACGCTTCGCCACTGACTGGAGCGGGCCGGAGGCTGTGGTGAAGTCACTCGACTTGCGTCTCGGCGCTCCGAATGTACCCGGTATGGTAATGACAATGACCGGTGAGGTAACCGCTGTTGACGCCGCCACCGGTATCGTCGATATCAGCGTGCTGGGAGAAAACAATATCTGGGGCATGCACATGCAGGGCTCTGTTCAACTCGCATTACCGCAGGAGGCCTGAGCCGTGGTTGCCAATGTAAAAGATAAAGCAGTGATCGTCGGTATCGGCAATACGACGTTTAGCAAGGACTCCGGGGTTTCGGAGCTGTCGTTGGCAGTACAGGCGGTGAAAGCGGCAATCGACGACGCGGGCCTCAAACCCAGTGATATCGACGGCATGGCCACGTTCACGATGGACACTAACGACGAGATCGAGGTCGCGCGCGCCCTCGGCGTGGGTGAACTGACATTCTATGGCCGCTCGCACTACGGCGGCGGCGCCGCCACCAGTTGCCTGCACCAGGCGACCATGGCCGTGGCCACCGGAATGGCGGAAACCGTCGTGGTTTACCGGGCACTGAACGGTCGCAGCGGGCATCGCTTCTCTGGCGGCGTCTCGGGTGACATCACCACAGCGGATGCCATCCACTGGGGCTGGTATATGCCCTACGGCCTGTTGACCCCGGCCAGTTGGGTGGCAATGTTCACCCAGCGCTGGATGCACAATACCGGCGTCACCAAAGACGCACTGTTTGAAGTCGCGCAGTCTACACGCGTCTACGGTGCCAACAATCCTGCGGCTTTTTTCTATGGTCGCGAGTTCGACCGCGCGGAGTATGACGCCGCTCGCATGATCGCCGACCCCCTGCAACTGTTCGACTGCTGTCAGGAAAGCGATGGCGGCTCGGCGGTGATAGTGACAACGCCCGAACGCGCCCGCGACCTGCGGCATCCCGGCGTCAGCGTGCGCGGCGTCGCCCAGTGCGCCGCGGATAACCAGGAGCAGATGACGTCATTTTACCGCGAGGAATTTGCCGGCATACCGGAAATGGAAACTGCGGCGAAAAATGTCTACGCCATGAGCGGTCTTTCTGTCGACGATATCGATGCCGCCGTTATCTACGACGCTTTCTCACCCATCGTGCTGTGGCAGTTGGAAGCCTGGGGTTTCTGCGGCTACGGTGAGTCGGGAGACTTTGTGAAGGATGGCGCGCTGAGAACGAACGGGCGGCTGCCGACCAATACGCACGGCGGCCAATTGAGCGAGGCCTATATCCACGGCGTCAACGGCATTGTGGAAGCGACGCGGCTGGTGCGGGGAACGTCGGTAAACCAGCCCGCGAAAACCGTGAATCACGCGCTGGTGACATCCGGTGTCGGCATACCCACCGGTGGCGCCATACTGGGCAGGATGGACTAGGCCTACTGCGCGATAGAGGCCACCAGACGCTGCGCTTCATCACGGCCGGCAAATTGTTGATTGCTGTTGACGGCGGCTTTCAGCTCTTTCTCTGCCTCTGCTGTGCGACCGAGCGCGAGCAGCGTAACACCGAGGTGGTAGCGAATTTCAGGGTCAGTCGATTTTTGCGCGTAGGCCTTGCGTAAATAGGACAAGGCCTCCTCGTTCTCGCCCTGTTGCGCCAGAATCCAGCCCACGGTATCCAGCAGCGCAGCGTTCTTGCCATCGGTCGCCGCCAGGCCCCGGAGCGCCAGCTCGCGCGCCTTATTCAAATCGTCCTTTGCGTAGATATTGGCCAGATTATTCAGGATAGCCGGATCCGAGGAGAACTGATCCAGATCGAGCAGTTTTTCATAATACACGGCCGCTTCTGCGGTCTGCCCCTGGCTTAAATAGCTGTCTGCCATCAATCGCACTGCCAACACCGGGAGAGACGATGCCTTCAGCGTCGCCGCCATCAATTCGGTGAACTCCTGCGACCCGACACCCCGGTTGCTCAAATCATAGAGTCGGGTAATGGCTTCAATACTGTTGGTATTCAACTTGAAGGCGGCCAGGAAATATTGCCGCGCCAGCTCCGGTTCGTTAGCGGCGAGCGCAATATCACCGAGCAGTAGCGACGTATCAGCCTGCTTCCCGGCTTCGCTTTGCAGGGCCTCGGCCACGCTCTGCGCCTTCTCATACTCTGCCTCAGAAAAATCCAGACGCGCGAGCGCCAGCCGTAACGCATAGGATTCAGGATCCAGCGTCAGCGCCTGCTCAAGCGCCTTGCGTGCGGCAACGGGGTTTTCAAAGCGCAGCTGTATTTCGGCCAACTGCAGCAGCTTTCCAGGATCCTGTTTCCACATGGGATACAGCCGGCTCAGGGTATTCTGCGCCAGTTCCTCATCGTCCATCTCCCTGGCGATCTCGGCCAACCGCACCAGATAACCAACGTTATAGGGGTTTTCACTCACCAGCTTTTGCGCGACAAATTTTGCACTCTTCCAGTTACCTGTCTGGGCGTAAATCTGCAGTTGCAATTCTCGTGAACTGATAGAGACACTGTCATAGGCGTAAACCTTGTCACTCCACTCAATGGCCTCGTCGTAACGCTCCTGCAGAAAAGCGATCCTCGCCATCAGCATCAGGGCCTTGGTATTGCTGGGCACCTCATCGATAATTTCCTTCAGCACCTTGCGGGAGGCATCCATCTCGCCGCGCTTCTTATACAGCATCGCCTGGTTGAATCGGGCATCGAGGTTGTTCGGCGCCAGTTTGAGGGCATTAGCGGCACAGATCGCCGCCTTGTCCATGTCGCCTGTCGTGAGATAGATGACAGTGGCCAGGTTGGCAACCCTGATATTTGCCGGGAAAGCCTCCTCCAGTTGCGCAACTGTCTGCTGCGCCTCGGTGCTTTTACCCAACCCCAGTTGCAGCACCCCACGCAGCAATCCGTAGCCCAGTGGTTCCCGCTCGCCAAAATCGCGGCTATCCAGCAGCGCCAGCGCCTCCTCTGGGCGCTTGCCGGACTTCAGCAGTTCCGCCTCTAACATGACAACGTAGGGGTTATCGCCCAAACCGTTCTGCTTCAGCGTCTGCAGCAGTTCCTGGGCCCGGTACTGATCACCGCTGTGCACATACAGGCTCAGCAGTTGTATCGACAGCCCGGCATCATTCATCACCTCGGACTCGCGACTGCTTAACAACTCCATCGCCCGCCTGGCATCGTTGTTGCGGATATACAGGTCCGCGAGCAATCGGGTGGCCGCCAGATCAGACTTGTTTTTCAACAGGTAGGCGTTTAACAACGCGATGGCAGACTGGTCATTGCCCTGGATATACTCTGCGGATGCCCGAATAAACATCATCGAATCATCGCTCTGCAACCGCCCGTCATCGAACTTTGCCAGCTTGGCGCTGAGGTCTGCCAACATTGTATCGCCCAACTCGGAATCGCCATCGCCAATCAACAAAACGGCGCTGATCAGCGTCGCTGCCGGATCCTCAGGCGATTGCGCCAGAATCATATCCAGGTATTTCCTCGTTTGCTCACGCTCACCAAGCTGCATATAAACCTGCGCCAGCGAACGCTGTATCCTGATATCCTCGGGCTGTAGCTCAAACCCCCGGAGAAAATAGCCCAGCGCCTGTTGATAGGACTTTTCCTTGAACGCCAGCTCCCCGCGCAGTTGCCAGCTCTTGGCATTGTCCGGTTCCAGCGCCAGGCTCTCTTCGATCAACGCCCGCGCTTCATCGATCATGCCGCTGCTCATATAAATAGCGGCAATCGTGTTATTGGACCGCACATTCCCCGGCAGTATTGTCGCCGCTCGCTCGAACTCGCCACGGGCCAACACAGGCTCACCCTGCAAAAGGTACGCCTGCCCCTTCAACAGCGCCCATTCGAACTGGCTCTCAACAGTAAAACTGTCGGAGACCTTTTCAATTTCCAGCAGCTTTTCAACGTTCTCCTGCAGAAGTAGCGACTGACCGTAGACAGGCAAAACCAGGTTGATATCCGCACCCAGCAGCAGGGCCTCATCAGACTCCTTCTCTGCGCTGTAGATATCCCCGGCATTGAAATGTACCTGTGCCAGTAACAGACGGGCGGACAAAAGATTCGGGTCTGCCTGCAGCGCATTCTTGAGATGTATGTACGAGACCTCGTACTCCCCCTCCTCGTATGCCTGAACTGCCTTCTCATAGCTAACGCTCGCATCATCTGCGCTGCGGACCACAGCAGACGTCAGCGCCAGGGCGAACAACAGTATGGGAGCCAATAGCCTGATCAACCTGAATTCTCCAATGCTTTACGACAGGTGTTTGCAAGTGGGGATCATGTTAACGCAGGCAAAAAAAAACGGAGCTTAAAAGCCCCGTTTTTTTCTTCAAAGCGTGAATCAGTGCCGTTACTTTGCCTTCGCTTTTGACGGTCGGCGGGCACGCAGGCCCAACAATCCTGCCAGCAGCAACATCGCTGTACCCGGCACAGGTACCGGCGTGGGAGTGGGAGTCGGCGGGGTCGGATTGGTTGAGGTTTTGAGCGAACCCAACTTCATACCGTCGTCACCGGCGTCGCCGCCGCTGCCAAACACCGGGTTGTAGACACCCACCAGCCATTTCGTCGATTCGATATTCGACGGGTTGACAGAGTAGTAGCTCAAATCAACATTGCTGTAATTGCCGACGGAATCATAGTTGCCGCCATTGCTGTCCAGCACCGATGCCCAGGTGTTACCCAATAACGCAGAGGAGCCGCTGCCATCCCATGCCAGAATGGAGACGTCGGTTCTGTTTGAGCGGTTGCCACCAGTTGCCCAATCGAGATTAATTGCCGTCAGGTTGACCGCAGTGTCAAATTCCAGCAGCAGCATATCGAACTCGCCGTCGCTGTCAGAGGTGGAACTATCGATGGAGTGGTCGGGCGAGCCCGTGCCCTCATCGCGGTTCACAACACCGAGCGCATCATTCTGGGCCCAAATCAGCTGGGCGGTCTCGATCTCATCAGGGCCAGACGAATCATTGGTGTCTGACCAGCCGGTAACGGTCAGATTCACGCCATCAGACGATGTCATACTGAGCGAATTGCCGTCGCCTGAAAAGTTGAAACTCTGGTTGCTGGAGTCAAAGTCCCATACCTGCACATTTGCCATTGCGGGTACGGTTTGCATCGCAGCCATCGCCGCGACAGCACCTAAACCGATTATCTTGCTGTTAACTTTCATCTATAAAGCCCTTCCATTTTTGTATTTAGCCAGCTCACCTGAGTGACAGTGCTGACACGCCTGTAGTTGTTATGAGCTCGCAGAAAGCAAGTATCAGGCCATATTTTCTATATTATTGTTTTTATTGGATATATTAGGCATTATCGCGCGATTTTTGGGGGGCCAGGGGGGTGAGTGTAAGATTTATTGACAAACTTCATTTTCTGGACTATGTGACGGAGTGCACGGTTTCGCCCTCACCTGCGGAACGAGTTCACAGACGCACACTTTGCCCGCTTACGCACTGGCGGCAATTGGTTTAGCCTCTAAGGATTTTTCAAAATGCCCGCCTGGGGTGGCGGGCGCGCAATCGCTACATATAGATCATAATCAGTTCATAGATCAGCACCGGGCGCTCATCCTGCCCCACCACGTGGATGTGCTGCTCCAACACCATCTTGGTACCCTTGGGTGTTGCAGTAACCTCTTTCACACGGCTGCGCATACGCACCGAACTGCCAACCGGCACCGGACCGGTGAAGCGCAGTTTGTCGGATCCGTAATTGAGAATATTGTTGTAGCCCGTAATCTCATAGGAAGGTGTGCCGACCATCCTCGGCATCATCACCAGGGTCAGGAAGCCATGTGCGATCGTTGTGCCAAAAGGGCTGTCGGTTCTGGCCTTATCCGGGTCTGTGTGAATCCAGTAGGTGTCGCCGGTCAACTCGGCAAACTGATTGATCATATCCTGGGTGATTTCCAGCGACTCACTCCAGGAACCGAAAGTGTCAGACACCAGCCCCTGCAAGGCCTCGACGTCGTTGTATGCATACTGCTCCATATCCTGCTCTCCTGTTTTCTAGGCTCGGGGTAAAATGCTCCATGGTACATGCCTGACGCCGGGGCAACCAATCCAGTTGCGGCTCAATCAGCTATACCATATCCCGTTTCCATCATTCGCGACGCTATATCGATGCCCGTAAACACGGCAAAATAGGGCTATCCATATGACCCCATTCGTCATTGAAATGCCTTTGCCATCCAGTACACTGGGGCGCTGATTTTTTACCTTTGGCAGATACGTCATTTGCCATTCCCAACCATGAGGATCAACCATGCGTGAAGCAGTAATCGTAGAAGCCGTCAGGACACCCATCGCCCGCGGCAAACCCGGTGTTGGAGATTTATGTGATTTCCACGCCACACAGTTACTGGCGTTGTCACTGAATGAAATCGTAAAACGCACGGGGCTTGATTACAGTGACGTGGACTACCTGGCGGGCGGCTGCGTGACGCAGGCTGGCGAACAGGCGGGCAATATCACGCGCAACGCCTGGCTCTCCCTGGGCAAGGACTACACCGCCGGCGGCACCACACTGGACAACCAGTGCGGCTCCGCCCAGACGGCGAA
>CAXBLZ010000087.1:0-15503 GCA_963976735.1 uncultured Halioglobus sp. | reverse complement strand
GCTGCTAACAAGTCAAGGAAGAAGGACGCGCCAGGGCGCGCCTCTTCTTGAGGCGCTATGTGTTTGAGGCAAGCGCTATGCGCGAGCAAAAATTGATATGAATGAATCCGAAGTATTAGAGGCAATCAATCTTCATGCTGCCAATGGAATTAGCAGTTTTACGATTTTCTTGTCTTTTACGTTTGCATACATCATCGCCGCGTACCTTGCAGGTGAGAAACTGACAACTCTCCAGGTTTCAATAATTTCGTGCATCTATTTTTCAGCAGCATTCGGATGGGCCGCCTCTACTCTGACGCACACCCATTCTTTCGAAACATTAGTCGCGCAGTATCCAGAGTACATGCCATCTCCACTTTGGAGGATATCGTTCTCGTTTCTGGCGGCAATCATCTTTGTACCTTCAACCTTTGCAAGCCTATATTTTATGTATGACGTGCGGCGACGGAAGAAGCTGGATGAGGACTAAAACACATAACAAGCAGCGGTAATGCGCACGCTGCGCGTGCCGGACTCAGCACTGCGTGCTTCGCCGTTGCGCTGGGCGTTAAGCGGCAACACCCGGCATTGAGCGTAAATGAAATGCACGAAATACTTTGAATCACTCTCCGATCGACCTGATAGGTCTCAGATAAAAATAGTGTGGATTCAACGAGTTGCAGAATCCTCCGAAAAGGAGCATATTCACCCTGATGGTCGAATTCGCCGGTGGGGCCGGTGCGTGAAATGGGAGGAAGGTATCTTCGCGTCGTGCTACTAGCTGACGGTGAAACTATCCATAATGCGTTCTTTGATCGAGGCTATTCGCCATGAAAGCTCAATACTTCCAAGATACCGATACTCTATATATTGAGTTCCGTGCCGGTGACATCGTAGAAACTCGTGATCTCGATGAAGACACTGTTATCGACCTAGATGCAGATGGTCACCTCTGTGCAATGACTATGGAGCACGCCAAGGACAGGACAGATGTTCCCCACTTCACCTTCGAAGAAGTCGCCGCTTAACAATAACCGGCAGTTCGCCCCTGCGGGGCCGACGTCAAAACCGCTGCGCGGCTTCGTCGCCGCTGCGGTAACCGTTAAGCCCAAGAATCACTATGAGTCTCGTCGAAATATCAGGTCTGTTTGCAGCGATGACAGCCTTGGCGCTAGTTCCCAGCACTAGCGTCGCCTTGGTCGTTGCTCGCTCCTCCTCTGCAGGATTCTTGAACGGGAGTGCTGTTGCGGCGGGAATCGTATTCGGTGATCTTGTCTTCGTGTTTCTAGCCGTTTTAGGAATGGCTGCACTGGCGGAAGTTGTGGGCAGCTGTTTCTTGATCCTGAGATATTTGGCGGGCGGATATCTTATCTGGTTTGGTATAAGCCTCATTAGATCGAAAGCTTCATTACAGTTGGAGGATTCTGGCCGGTCAGTATCGAAATTATCATCAAGCTTTTTCTCTGGGTTGCTCCTCACCCTCGGTGATGTAAAGGCTATATTCTTCTACGCGAGCTTGTTCCCCGCTTTTGTTGATCTGACCACTATCGGGACATTAGATATCGCAATAATTGCGGTGATAACAATAATCGCAGTTGGCGGTGTTAAACTGGGCTATGCCTGTTTCGCAAGGGTCATTGTGTCATCTGTCACTAACCATAGAGCAGAACGAGCAGTTAAGGTGACGGCTGGTGGTTTGATGGTTGGAGCAGGATCTTATTTGATAGCAAAGGCTTAAAAATCGGCTGTACGACGACCGGTGTTCCACCGCCTGGCGCCTCCGAACCGGCGCGTGAGCCGGGCGTTGGGGTCAGAGTAAAAACTCCAACAACTGGCCCCAAAAGCGGCCCCCAAATACTCAGTCCAACGCTGTACAATAGGCCATCCACCTCTAAACAGAGACAAGCAATGACAGTAGAAAACCAGACAGACATTGACGGCATTCTGGCGGCGGGTCGCGTCGTTGCGGGGGTTCGCGACACCATGCTTGCCGCAGTCGAGCCGGGGATGACAACGCTGGAACTGGATGACCTCGGTAGCCGCTTGCTGGCAGATGCGGGGGCAGAGTCCGCGCCCCGGCTCTCCTACAAGTTTCCCGGCGCGACCTGTATCAGTGTCAACGAAGAGGCAGCGCACGGCATTCCCGGCGCGCGAATCATTCTCGCTGGCGATGTCGTTAATATCGATGTTTCTGCTAGGTTGGACGGATACTTCGCCGATACAGGCGGCACAATGGTTGTGCCGCCCATCTCCCCACAAAAAGCACGGCTATGCCACGCGACGCAAACAGCTCTGCGCAATGCGGTTGCGGCAGCTCGCGCCGGAGCCCCGATAAACAGGATTGGCAAAGCTATTCAGTCCGTTGCGAAGTCGCATCGTTTCAAGGTCATTCGCAACCTGGCGGGTCATGGTATTGGGCGCTCTCTGCATGAAGAACCGGAAGACATTGTCGGTTACTACGATCGCTCCGATAACCGCGTGCTGCGAGCGGGGCAGGTGATTGCGATAGAGCCCTTTCTGTCGACCAGAAGCACCTATGTCGACGAGGGCGAGGATGGCTGGACACTGGTTGGCCACCCTGCGAATTTATCTGCCCAGTATGAACACACGCTTATCGTCACCAATGGTGCCCCCATTGTCGCGACTCTTTCCGGGTAATTGGGGTCAGAGTAAAAACGTTCAGGAAGAGATGGTCGCTTCGGCATTTCTTAAGGGCAGTCACATTTGCACGATCATTGGGTCGCGGGAGGAAGAGAGAGCTGTTTGCGGACACGGGTTCAGTGCGCGGTACCGAGGTTTGAGCTCATGATTCGCGTCTGAGAGTCTATAGTTTTTACTCTGACCCCAATTACGACACGTCTGGAGGAATTGACCATGTCAACGGCATTTACACATCTTGCACTGCACGTCCGCGATCTCGAAGCCTGTGTCGAGTTCTATACCACGTATGCGCAGATGCGGCTGGCGCACGATCGCACCAGTGACGGCAAGCGCGTGGTGTGGTTGGCGGAACCGGGAAAGGAAGAGGATTTCATTATCGTGCTTATACCGGGCGGCCCGGGTCGGCAGCAGAGCCCGACAGACTATTCACATCTCGGTTTTGCGCTACAGAGCAGGGAAGCCGTTGATGCCACTGCTGATCAGGCGCGAGCGGCCGGTATTCTGGAGTGGGAGCCGCGCGAGGAGCCCTATCCAGTGGGCTACTACTGTGGCATCCGCGATCCGGACGGAAATTTCGTCGAGTTCAGTTTTGGCCAGCCGCTTGGACCGGGTGTGGATAAGCGCTAATTCTGCTGCGCTCCACAGTTTGACCGTGCTTCTTGCGGTATGAAGATGACTGCGATTGCGTTGAACATCTGATTGCGACATATACTGAATACCTTGTGCACTGTTGCGGAGCGCGTGCCGCAGCAAAAGCATCTTTGTGGAGCGCAGATGCGTTGAAAAGCGCTCCCTGGGCCATGTTCCGGAGCATATTGAGGACGTCGTCTGTGGCCTGGATATTGCATCCAGTGTGAGGAAGTCTTTGTAAAATTCTCACGCACGGGGCATTATCGGTGCGGGGCACTGCACAAAAGGAACCGCGTTTGCGTCGATTTGTGAGCCGTTATGTCGCTGTGGTTGATGCCGTTAATTATCGGGTCGGGCGCGTGGCCATGTACGGGATTTTTGTCCTGATCGGCATCCTGTTGTGGTCGTCCGTTAGCAAAGTCTTTTTTCTCCCCTCCCTCTGGACCCTGGAAATGGCGCAGTTTGCGATGGTCGCCTATTACATTCTGGGTGGCCCGTACTGCCTGCAGCAGGGCTCTGATGTTCGCATGGACCTGTTCTACTCTGCATGGACGGATCGGCAGCGTGCCTGGGTCGATGCATTTACCATTTTTTTCCTGATGTTTTATCTCGGCGTGCTGCTTTACGGCGGTATCGACAGCACTGTGTACGCCTTTGAGTACAACGAGCGCAGTTATTCCGCCTGGCGGCCCTACATGTGGCCAATCAAACTGGTGACCTGCATCGGCGTATTGCTGATGCTGCTGCAGGCCGTGTCTGAACTGTTCAAGGATGTCGCGAAGATCAAAGGGGTCAGTCTCTGATGTCACCCGAGATGATCGCGATCCTGATGTTCTCCTCAATGATGCTGATGCTGATGACGGGGCAGCGGGTGTTCGCCGCCATCGGGGTGGTCGCGGCGGTCGCGTCGCTGTCGCTGTGGGGCACGGGTGGGTCCGACCTGCCGTTTTCGGCGGCGATGAAGCTGATGAAGTGGTATCCACTGCTGACGCTGCCGATGTTTATTTTTATGGGCTATATCCTGTCGGAATCCAGGATCGCCGATGATCTCTACAAGATGTTCCATGTCTGGATGGGATCGATAAACGGCGGGCTGGCCATCGGCACCATAGGGCTGATGGTACTGGTGTCCGCAATGAACGGTCTGTCCGTCGCGGGTATGGCGATTGGCGCCACTATCGCGCTGCCGGAACTGCTGCGCCGGGGCTACGACAAGCGAATGGTGACGGGCGTGGTGCAGGCCGGCTCCTCACTGGGCATTCTGGTGCCGCCGTCGGTGGTGCTGGTGCTGTACGCGATGATCGCGCGGCAGCCTGTCGGCCAGTTGTGGTTGGCCGGTCTTGTGCCCGGCCTGATGATGGCGACGATGTTTATCCTGTACATCGCGATACGCTGCCATTTCCAGCCCCATCTGGGCCCCGCATTGTCGAAAGAAGAGCGCGACGTTCCACTGGGCGAAAAATTGCGCTTGCTGCGCGCGGGCGTGGTACCGATCCTCATCTTCGCGACCATGATGGTGCCCTTCGTCAACGGGTGGACCAGCCTGGTCGAGAGCTCGGCTATCGGCGCGCTCACGGCTTTTATGGTAGCGGTAGTCAAGGGGCGCATGAACAGGTCAGTGTTTGAAGCCTCCGTGCGCCAGACCCTGGCAATCTCCTGTATGTTCATGTGGATCATTCTGGCCGCGATGGCATTCGGTGCGGTCTTTGACGGGCTGGGTGCGGTGGGTGCAATCGAGGGCCTGTTTACCGATCAGCTGCACCTGGGGCCGTGGACGATTCTCATCATCATGCAGCTGTCGTTCCTGATTATGGGTACCTTTCTGGATGATACCGCGATGCTGGTCATCGTTGCGCCGCTGTACGTGCCGCTGGTAGGTCTGCTGGGGTTCGATCTCGTGTGGTACGGCGTGTTGTATACCATCACCACCCAGGTGGCCTATATGACGCCTCCGTTCGGTTACAACCTGTTTCTGATGCGGGCGATGGCGCCGCCGGAAATTGGCCTGCGTGATATTTACAGTTCCATCCTGCCGTTTGTGTTTGTGATGATTCTGGCGCTGGCTGTGGTGATGGCTTTTCCAAAAATAGCATTGTGGTTACCCGATTTGGTCTATAACAAGTAAACGCACAGAGTGTGTCGTCCGCAGA
Source organism: uncultured Halioglobus sp. (assembly GCA_963976735.1). GTDB lineage: Bacteria > Pseudomonadota > Gammaproteobacteria > Pseudomonadales > Halieaceae > Marimicrobium. The sequence goes on along the minus strand of CAXBLZ010000087.1, from coordinate 10,083 downwards.
GAACTTCCCGTCAACGGGAAAACTAACCGGGAAGCCAGCCGTAATCGTTTCCCCTGTATTCGCAGAAAGGAGAGTTTCTATGAGTAGTCGAAGGAAGTTTTTACAAGCCGCCGGTGTCGGCGTCGCGGGTTTGGCCACGGTCGGTGCCCCCGCAGTGCACGCCCAGAGCAAAACGACCATCAAGTGGCGCATGCAAACCTATGCCGGCCCGGCGTTGGGCGAGCATGTGGTGAAACCAGCGGTCGATGCCTTCAACCGGATCGCCGGTGGCGATATGCAGATCGAACTGTATTACGCCGATCAACTGGTGCCTACCGGCGAGCTGTTTCGCTCGATGCAGAAGGGCACGATAGACGCTGTGCAGTCCGATGACGACTCCATGGCATCACCGACGGAGGTGGCGGTGTTCGGCGGGTATTTCCCGTTCGCGACCCGCTACTCGCTCGATGTGCCGGTGTTGTTCAATCAGTACGGCCTGGCCGAGATATGGGATGAGGAGTACTCCAAGGTCGGCGTCAAGCACCTGTCGGCGGGCGCCTGGGATCCCTGCAACTTCGCCACCAAGGAGCCCATCAACAGCCTCGCTGACCTGAAGGGTAAAAAAGTGTTTACCTTCCCGACGGCTGGCCGCTTCCTCAGCCAGTTCGGGGTGGTGCCGGTGACACTGCCCTGGGAGGATATCGAGGTCGCGGTGCAGACCGGAGAACTCGATGGCATCGCCTGGTCGGGGATTACCGAGGACTACACGGTCGGCTGGGCGGATGTCACCAATTACTTCCTCACCAACAATATCTCCGGCGCCTGGGTTGGCTCCTTCTTTGCCAATATGGAGAAGTACAACGCGTTGCCGGATAACCTGAAGGAGCTGCTCAAACTGGCGATGGAGACCTCTCATTACCATCGCCTGTGGTGGTACTGGGGCGGCGAGGCATCGCTGCGTGTTCACGGCACCAAGATGAAGCTCACCACCATCCCCGACGAGGAATGGGCGACGGTACAGAAAGCAGCCGAGAAATTCTGGGACGAGATTGCCGCGGAATCGAAGACCAAGGCGAAAGTGGTGGAGATCTTCCGGCAGTACAATGCCGATATGGAGAAAGCCGGCCCTCCCTACCGCTACAGCTAGGCATACTGCCAGGCGGGAGTGTGCGATACACTCCTGTCGTTATGCCGGGCTCTGCCGCCAGCGGAGTCCGGCATCCCCATGAACACCACCAGATGGAGACAGCATGCCCGGGAATTTGTCGTTTGAGGAATTGCAGCAGAAAGTTGACGAGGGTTGTATCGACACGGTGATCGCGGCGATGCCGGATATGCAGGGTCGACTGATGGGAAAGCGCTTTCAGGCCGAGTTTTTTGTGAAGACGGCGTGGGAGGAGACTCACGGCTGTAACTACCTGCTGGCCACGGATATGGAGATGACCACCGTGGAGGGTTTTGCCTCGACCAGCTGGTCAGCCGGTTACGGCGATTACACAATGAAGCCGGATCTGTCAACGCTGCGGGTTGTGCCGTGGCTCGAAGGTACTGCACTGGTACTGTGCGATACGCTTGATCACCACACCCATGCGCCGGTTGCGCATGCGCCGCGCAGTGTGTTGCAACAGCAGTTGCAGCGGCTCGATGCGATGGGGCTGGTCTCTGCCGTCGCCACAGAGCTGGAGTTTTTTATCTTTCGGGAGAACTTCGAGGAGTTGTCCGATCGCGGCTACAGCAAACCGACAACGATCAGCGCCTACAACGAGGATTACCATATCTTCCAGACCACCAAGGAGGAGAGCCTGATGCGCAAGGTGCGCAACGGCTTGCAGGCCGCGGGTATCGAGGTAGAGAACAGCAAGGGGGAAGCCTCTGCCGGCCAGGCCGAGATCAACGTCAGTTACAGCGATGGCCTGACGATGGCCGACAATCATGTGCTGCTGAAAAATGCGATCAAGGAAATGGCCTTTCAGGAGGGCAGGGCCGTCTCCTTCATGGCGAAATGGGATACCAGCGCCGCCGGCTCCTCCAGCCATATCCACCAGTCGTTGCTGACAAAGGACGGCATGCCGGTGTTTTACGATCCCGACGCCGAGTACGGCATGTCCGACACCATGCGGCACTATCTCGCCGGCCTGCTGAAGTATGCCGACGATATTACGTATTTTCTTGCGCCCTATATCAATTCCTACAAGCGCTTCAGCGCGGCCACGTTCGCGCCGACCAAGGCGGTCTGGTCTATCGACAATCGCACCGCCGGCTATCGTATCGTCGCGCCCGGCTCGAAGTCTGTGCGGGTGGAGTGCCGCGTTGGCGGCTCCGATCTCAATCCCTACCTGGCCATCGCCTCGCAGATAGCGGCCGGTATCAAGGGTATCGAGGAAAAGTTGCCGCTGGAGCAGGCTTTTTGCGGTGACGCCTACAAGGCTGAGGGCATCCGCGAAATTCCCCGCACCCTGCGCGCCGCCACTGCGGCGTTGCGAGATTCATCAATGCTGCGCGAGGCGATGGGCGACGAGGTGATCGATCATTATGTGAGAGCGGCCGAGTGGGAACAGGAGGATTTTGACCAGAAGGTAACGGATTACGAACGCGTCCGTGGCTTCGAGAGGGCGTGACCGATGGCCGGCATGATTCAATGTATTTCGCCCATCGATGGCTCGGTTTACGCTGAACGCGAGCCGCTGACGCTCGCCGCCGCGACAGAGGCTGTCGCCCTTGCCGCGTCGGCGCAATGTGCATGGCAGTCGATTCCGCTTGAGCAGCGAATTGAGCGCGTGCTGGCAGGCATCCAATGCCTGGGTGACATGAGTGCGGATATCACCCGCGAGTTGGCCTGGCAGATGGGGCGGCCGGTTCGCTACGGCGGTGAATTTGCCGGGGTGCAGGAGCGGTCCAATTACATGGCCAGTATTGCACGATCTGCGCTGGCACCGATAGACATCGAAAACAGCGACGCGTTTATGCGCCGCATCGAGCGCAGACCGTTGGGCGTCGTACTGGTGGTCGCACCCTGGAACTACCCTTACCTGACCGCGATCAATACTATCGTGCCGGCACTGATCGCCGGCAATACCGTGGTGTTGAAACATGCCTCACAAACGCTGCTGGCCGGTGAGCGCCTGGCGGCGGCTTTCATGGCGGCGGGATTGCCGCCCGGCGTGTTCCAGAACCTGGTGCTGGATCACGCGACGACCGCGGCGCTGATCGGCAGTAATGCCTTCGGTTTCATCAACTTCACTGGCTCGGTCGCTGGCGGCAAGGCGATGGAGCGGGCGGCAGCCGGCACGTTCACGGCAGTGGGCACCGAGCTGGGCGGCAAGGACCCGGGTTACTTGATGGACGATGCCAACCTGGACGCCGCCGTTGAAGCGCTGATTGACGGCGCGATGTTCAACTCCGGACAGAGTTGTTGTGGCATAGAGCGTATTTACGTGTGCGCAGAGTTCTTTGATGCGTTTGTGGCAAAGGCCGTCGCCATCGTCGAGCAGTACAAGCTGGGCAACCCCCTCGAAGCGGAGACCACACTGGGGCCGATGGCCAACATCCGTTTCGCCGAGCAGGTGCGGTCGCAGGTCGCCGAGGCAGTGGACGCCGGTGCCCGGGCGCTGGTCAATCCCGACCTGTTTCCCAACGATGCCGGGGCTTACCTGATGCCGCAGATTCTGGTCGATGTGACCCACGAGATGCGCGTCATGCGGGAGGAGTCGTTCGGCCCGGTGGTCGGTATTATGAAAGTCAGTGATGATGAGGAGGCTATCGCGTTGATGAACGACAGCGATTTTGGCCTCACAGCCTCGCTGTGGACCAGTGATGCCGTGCGTGCGCAGCGGGTTGCCGCGCGCCTGCAAACGGGCACTGTGTTTATGAACCGCTGTGACTACCTGGACCCGGCGTTGTGCTGGACTGGCTGCAAGGACACCGGTCGCGGCGGCAGCCTCTCGGTGATTGCGTACCAGAACCTGACGCGCCCGATGTCTTTTCATTTCAAGAAACTCTGAACCCTGCAAGGTAGTGTTATGACGGCAACTGCAAACTGGTCCTATCCAACGGCGATTCGCTTTGGCCGTGGGCGCATCTCGGAAATTGCCGACGCCTGTGCGGCGGCGGGTATCAACAGGCCGCTGCTGGTGACAGATCGTATGCTGGCCGATTTGCCGATGGTTAAAAGCACGCTGGCGCTGCTGGACTCTGCCGGTCTCGAGTGCGGGCTGTTTGCCGAGGTGGATCCGAACCCCACTGAAATCAATCTGCAGGCGGGGCTCGCTGCCTACCGCGAGGGCGGCCATGACGGCGTGATTGCATTCGGCGGCGGCTCGGGTCTGGATCTGGGCAAGCTGGTTGCGTTTATGTCGGGACAGACGCGGCCGATCTGGGATTTCGAGGACATCGGCGACTGGTGGTCGCGCGCGGACGTTACAGGGATCGCGCCTATCATCGCTGTGCCAACGACGGCGGGCACCGGTGCCGAGGTCGGACGTGCCGGCGTGCTTACCAACTCGGTGAGCCATGAGAAGAAAATTATCTTTCACCCCAACATCCTGCCCCGCCAGGTGATCTGTGATCCCGAGTTGACACTCTCTATGCCGCCGGCCGTTACCGCTGGCACCGGCCTGGATGCCTTCGCCCATTGCCTGGAGGCGTACTGCTCGCCACATTACCACCCGATGAGCCACGGGATAGCACTCGAGGGTATGCGGCTGGTGAAAGAAAACCTGCCCAGAGTGTATGCCGATGGCTCGGACATCGAGGCGCGAGGCCACATGATGGCCGCCGCTGCGATGGGCGCGACCGCGTTTCAGAAAGGCCTGGGAGCGATCCACGCTATCTCACACCCGATCGGCGCGCTGTATAATACGCATCACGGCACCACCAATGCCGTGGTGATGCCCGCGGTCGTGGCGTTTAATCGCCCGGCCATAGAGGAGTCGATTCGCAGACTGGCGAACTATCTCGACATTCCGGGTGGCTTCGACGGCTTCTTACACTATCTGATCGAGCTTAACCGCAGCCTGAATATCCCTGGGAACCTGACGGCGCTGGGTGTTGTTGATGCCGATCTGGACGTACTGGTAGCAGCTGCACTCGCAGACCCGAGTGCGGGAGGAAACCCCGTCACACTGACGCCCACCAACACCCGCGAACTGCTGGAAAAATGCCTCCACAGCAGCTGAGCTGAATGCTGGTGTCAGACCCCTTCGGGGTTGCCCGCAGAAACCCAAAGCTCACTGAATCCCCGAAAGCTCGGGATTGCATGGTAGATGAATCCCTTCTTGCTGTGTTGCAGGTTCGGGTAGCGAGCCAGTAGGCCGAGGATGGCCTCCTGCGCTTCAACCCTGGCCAAATGTGCACCGAGACAGAGGTGGCGGCCTCCTCCGAACGAGAGGTGGTGTGTATCCTCGCGCTCAATATCAAACCGATCCGGGTCCGGATACACCGATGGATCGCGGTTGGCAGCAGCAAGCACCACGCTCATGGATTCGCCTCGACCAATGGGACAACCACCGACCTGCACTTCGCGGTTGGGGATACGGCCGGAGTTGATTACCGGTGATTCATACCTGAGCGCTTCTTCTATCGCATTGCCGACCAGTTCTGGCTCTGCCCGGAGCTTCTGTAGCTGATCAGGATTGTCCAGCAGCGCTCTGACAGTATTGCCAATGAGGTCTGTGGTGGTCACATTGCCCGCTACCAGCAGCAGTCTGCACTGCGCCACGATTTCCTCTTCCGAGAGTGTGTCTCCGGCAATCTCGGCGCGCAGCATATCGCTGATCAGGTCGTCACCGAGATGGTTTCTGCGTCGCCCGATTTCATCATGGAAGAATGTCTCCAGCGAACTGATCGCTGCGTTTCCGCTCTCACGTTGCGCATCCGTGGGAAAAGGGTTGAAGCCTATCTGAACCGACAGGTCGGACCACACCTTGAACTGCTGTCGATTGCCCGGGTCAATCCCTAGCATTTCTGCGATGACCACCGTGGGAACTGGTCCGGCGAACTGATCGATGAGGTCAAATTCACTGCTTGTGATTTGGTCGAGCGTGCTCTCCACAATTTCACGGATATGCGGTCGCCAGCGTTCGACATTGCCCGGTTTGAAGGGGCCACTGACCAGTGAGCGAAGGCGGCGATGATCGGGTTCATCCATCAGTAACATCGATGGTTTGTCACTGGCTCCCTGCAGTGCTCCCAGCACTTCTCTGGAAAACGTTCCCGGATTGGCTTTGGACGGCTCGGTGAAAAATTCCTTGTCATGCAACAGCTTTTTTACGTCGTCATGACGGGTGATGATATAACGCCCCAGCGCATCATCCCTGTGAGCGGGCGCCCGCTCGCGCAAACGCTGTAATATTGGATACGGGTTGTTGCGAAAGGCATCATCAATGGGCGTAAGCTGCAGGCCCTGGGGCAAGTCACTGTCATCACTGCTACTCATCGCTCGTCCCGCTCCCGTTCTCTGCGTGCAGCCACTCCTTCAGCAGGGTACCACCCTGGCTGTCAGGCCACCACTGCGCCGTTGCAACGAATGCTGTAGCGACGCCTGCAATCACGGATTGTTCTATCCAGATGGTTTCCCGGCTGGGAGCCACGCGGTAAATGGTGTGAAAGGTAACGCGCGGAGCAAGGATAGGGTAATCTGCGCGCTCGCCATATCATTACTCCGGAGGCCGCCGTGCCCACAGCATCGAGGCATTGTCGGTGGTTGCTCTCACTGGTCGTGCTGCTATCCGCCTGCTCTCCGCGCGACCCCTCTTGTCCCTTCACCGGCGTCCCCGACACTGCGCCCAGTGCGGGATGTTTTGCCACCTCGGCTGAGGGCCTGCTGGTGGTTCAAGGGCTCAACGGCAAGCTGAGTCCGCCCGGTGGCAGCAGTGAGCCGGGTGAGTCAGCGCAGTGCACTGCATTCAGTGAGACCTGGGAAGAGACGGGGCTGCGCTTGCAACCCCGGGAACTGCTGCGCGTTTTTGACACCGGTTTTCATCTCTACCGCTGTGAACGCGATGCCCTGTCTGGAGACATCGACCCGCCGGTTCGTTTCGAGGTGCGCGCTGCCTTCTATTTGCCTGCAGCGCGGTTCACGGAGTACGAATGGCGTTATCCGAAGCAGCGAGACGTGTTAGAAAAAATGTTGCAGGATAGTGCTGCAGAGTTTTCCGAGTAGCTGCCAGAGCCGCTTGCCCGGCGTCTTTAATGCAGCACCGGATTGCCGCCAATCTTCAGCAGTACTATCAGCGTCTCGCGCTGGCGTTTTGCCTCTGCCGCCTTGTACAGTCGCAGTTGCTCGTTGTAACTTCGCGCCAGCAGCCGCAGATAATCGACAATCTGGTTGTGGCGAGTAAGGTCCTTTATCTGCGCCAGCGCCGCCTCCTGTTCGCGTATAAAGCGCTGCAGGATTTCTCCATAAGCCTGCATCTCTTCATAGGATGCCACGTCGCCGTGGGGTAGATTGATCGTTAACTGTGGCGCTGGATTCGACATATCTCGCACTCCTGGACACTGCATGGCTAGGTCATGTGCTGCTGCTGTTTAAGGCTTTGCAAAAGTGGTGCCAGTTTGCTTGACGGTCAGAAAAAGCGCCTGTTGCGCCGGGTTTGTATAATTGGATCGAGGCGAGCGGTGAGCCGCGCGGCTACTATTGCGCAGAATTGGTGCGTGATTGCCCCAGAAGGATACGGCGGTGCAGTCCCGGGGGTTTGCTGGCGCGCACTAGGTACGCATGGCGGCGCTCAGGCCCGCCAGTCGGCCGAAGAACGTGGCGTCCCCTATGCTCATGCCGCTGGAATACCCCTCGGCGCAACGCGGCAGGCCGGCGCTGTTCCTGCCGGCGGCGTATAGTCCCGGCAGGATGGTTTTGTCCGGTGACAGCACTTCTCCGGTGGGTAATGTGTCCAGGCCACCGAATGTCATGGTCGCGAAAATGCCGCCGTTGCCCACCGTCAGGTCAAATGCGGCGTAGGGGGGCTGATCCAGTGGTGTGAGGTATTTTGCGTGTTTGTGGTACTGGTGGTCCTCCCCTGCGCGTGCATGCCTGTTATAGGTGTTGAGCGTTGTCGATAGCGCACCCTGTGGTAAAGCAAGTTCACTCTCCAACTCGTCGATACTCTCGCCAGTGCCGGCCACGGGATAGCCTCCCATAGGCGGTCTTTCCAGGACTTTGAAATGGCGGCTGTCTATGATCAGGTAATAGCGGCCATCGGGCCTGTCCAGTATCGCGCTGCCCAGGCGTCCATGGTACACGTCCTCATTGATAAAACGTTTGCCGGTCTCGTCGACAATGATGGACTCCAGAAACTGGTGGGGCGGGTAGAACGGCGTGCAGATGAAACCCTCATGCATATTCGTTACCGCGCCACCAGCGGCCATACCGAGCCGTATGCCGTCGCCAGTATCGTTGGGGTTGCCGTTGGGGTAGTTGCCCCTGGCCAGACGCGGGGCGTAGGTCTCCACCATATCCCGGTTCATGATAAACCCGCCCGCGGCGAGGATTACGCCGCGCCGTGCGCGAAAATGTCGCACCTGCATATCGATACGAACAGCCGCCCCCACGATTTCCTGCCCGCGTTTCACCAACGACAGTGCCCGCGCCTCGCAGAGTATTTGCACGCCCTTTTCGCGTGCGCTGCGCAGCAGGTTCGCCATCAGTGGAATGCCGCCATGATCCCCCTTTATCTGTGGCTTGTGCCCGCGAGGTGCTGGCCTGGCATGAGTGCTGTACGGCCAGGCTTCCTCGTTGCCGGTGATCATCAGTGCCGCTTCATTGGGTGTGTTGGTGTGCTTGTAGGGGTAGTATTCGGGCTTGAAGACAACACCCTGGCGGGTCAGCCAATCGTAGTGCTCCAGCGTGCGGTCACAGTACAGGCGGACCTTGTCAGCGTCTGCATCGGGGCCCGCTGCCTGCATCAGGTACGCATACATCTCCTCGATGTTGTCCTCGAAGCCGCAGGCCAGTTGTGTCGGGGTGCCGCCGCCCATATAAATCAGGCCGCCGGCCATCGCGGTGGAACCCCCCGTCTCACTGGCGGCTTCCAGCACAATCACATTGGCGCCGGCATCGGCGGCTTCTATCGCGGCACAGAGACCGGCGCCGCCACCGCCGATAATCAGAACATCTGTCTCGGTGTGCCAGTTGTCTACAGCGGAAAAATCGATAGTGGAATCGGGGGTTGCGAGATCATTCATCAGAATACAAGGCCCTTGAGTGCAGTGGCGCGAGTAGTTAATGGCATGACCAATGCAACTTGTCTTGAGGTAGTACGCGCGCGCCGTTATCCTGCACACACTATAATAGTTTTTTTTGTGAGGTGGACAAATGTACGAGGAACTAAAGCATACCTGGGATGAATTGACAGCCCCCGGGCAATTATTTGAGATCGAGACTCTCCAGGTGCGTGGTTCACCGATGCGTGCTTATAAACATGCCCCTGCCTCGTTGCGCGATATCTGGATGGGTACGGCCGCTTTCCAGGACAGGGAGTACCTGATTTTCCAGCAGGAGCGCCACACCTACGCCCGGTCCCACCAGTTCACCGCCTCCATCGCCCACTGGTTGGCCGAGCAGGGCGTGCAGCCCGGCGATAGGGTGGCCATTGCGATGCGAAATTATCCAGAGTGGATGCTGGCCTACTGGGCCGTGGTCTCAATGGGTGCGGTTGTCGTCGGCATGAACGCCTGGTGGGTAAGTCAGGAAATGAGCTACGCGCTGAAAGACTCAACGCCCAAGGTGCTGATAGCCGATCGCGAACGCGTGGCGCAGTTCCTTGAGATCGCCGACGAGTTTCCGGACATCGTGGTGGCGGGTGTTCGCCTCGGTGATGCAGTGCCCGACAGGGTGGTGGATTGGGCTGAAGTCATCAACAGCAAGCCCGAGATGCCCGAGGTCACTATTGATCCCGACGATGACGCCTGTATTTTTTATACATCCGGTACGACTGGAACGCCCAAGGGCGCGCAATTGACGCACCGCGGTTGTGTGTCGAACCTGATGAATATTGGTTTCACCCAGGCGCTGACGCGCGAAGCACTCACAAAAGCGGGACTGAAGTCCAAGGGTTCGATGGCAGCGGACGAGGTGAACGTCGCGCTGGTTGCCACCCCGCTGTTCCATGT
>CAXBLZ010000086.1:0-15598 GCA_963976735.1 uncultured Halioglobus sp. | reverse complement strand
AGTGTCCATCAACCGCAACTAGTAAGGCCTGTCGCCGTCGATCGTTATTCTGTGCAGGCGTCGGTGGGCGGGAAAGTAATCGTTGACGGGCTTATGCTGGGTACTGCGGTTGTCCCAGATCGCGATGGAGTTCACTTGCCACTGAAAGCGACAGGTATATTCCGGTACCGTGATGTGGTGAAACAGATAGGCAAGCAGAGCATCGCTCTCCGCCGGACGCAGTCCTTCAATGTGAGTGGTAAACAGGGAGTTCACAAAAATGACCTTCTTCCCGGTTTCGGGATGTACCCGAATAACCGGGTGCCGCACTGGCGGATTAGCGGCAACCGCATCTGCCAGGCGTTCCCGGCCGCCGGGCGCAGCCAGGCTTTCCTTGAAGCCGTGCGAAAAGTCGTGAACGGCAGTCAAACCATCCAAAAATGTTTGCAGAGGCGCAGAGAGCCCGTCATAGGCTGCGGTCATACTGGACCATAGTGTGTCACCGCCCCTGGGCGGCACGATCTCAGACTTTAACACTGTTCCTATCGGCGGGTGCTCACGAAAGGTCATATCGCTGTGCCATTTCTCGATCCGCGTCGGTTTGTCAGCAGTGCTTTCAAGTATGGTAATTTCAGGGAAGTTTTCAACGGTATCGTAGGCGGGGTGAGTCTGCAGCGGCCCGAATGTCAGCGCCAGCGCTTTCTGGTGACGCGGACTGATATCCTGGTCACGAAAAAAAATAACCTCGTAATCATTGAGTAACGTGCGAATCTGCGAAGCGCGATCTGCCGTCATTTCCTGCGACAGGTCACATCCCAGTATTTCGGCGCCGAGAGCACCCGCCACTGGCCTGATATCTAGCATGCTGGAAGCCGATGAGTTTAAACCGCCAATCTTAGCATTAAGGGAAAATTGAGGACAAACCGCTTTTGCTATTACCTGCGCCGCGTTACCTGGCAATAAGACTCGCGTATTCGCCGTCAGCGGCTTTCGCGCACGCAGTATGTATGTTGGATTGGCTCTCGCCGCTTGATAGGACTTTTCTCCTCCCACAGGCTAGACTAGCTGCGAGAAGTATAAAAAACGAGCAAATGCATGCCAACATATACTAGTTTCGCAGACAACTAAATGCAGGTTTTCGTTGCCGGGATATTCCTGTTGGCGCCGGCACTGTTCATCTGGCTGGCCCATCACCAACGCTGGGCAGCGCGGGTCGGTGTCATCGTCCTTTGTTACGTTCTGGGGTTGGTGCTTGGGAATACGGGTGTTATACCCGCTCAGGCACAGAGTTTGCAGCAGGGGGTGTCAGAGGTGACCATCGCCCTGGCACTGCCGCTTTTGCTGTTCACCCTGGATATACGGCAATGGTCCCGGATTGCTGGTAAGGCTCTATTGTCCATGGTCCTTGCTAACGTGGTGGTGTTTTCTCTGGCCATCATGCTGTATTTCGCATACCGAGACCCAGACCCTCAGGGGGCGGCCAACCTTGCCGCCATGTCGATGGGCGTGTATTCCGGCGGTACGCCCAACCTGGCGGCTATCAGGACCGGACTGGACATTCCCAACGCGCAATACCTTATGTTTCACAGTATGGACACGCTGGTTGGCACTGTCTATTTCCTGCTGATGCTGACCGTGGGTGTACCCCTTTTCCGGGCCCTGCTACCGGGCACCAGACCGACAGCGCCTTCGCAGTTGCACCCGGAGCCGGTCGACGAGGATGATTACCGGCCCTTGCTACGCCGGGCGAACCTGGGCCAGCTGGCCACGGCCATAGTACTTGGCGCATTGGTAGTAGCCGCCTCTGTGGGGTTGGCGGCACTGCTGGCGACGGAGGGTGAGAGCAACAGCGCCGTAATTATCGTTGCCATTACTACCCTGGGTATTGCGCTGTCGCTACACCGCCGGGTGCGGGGGCTGACACTGTCCTATCGCCTCGGTATGTATCTTATTTACGTATTCTGTATCGCCGTGTCGTCCATGGTGAGTTTCGATGAACTGCTACCACTGGACAGCACGGTCGCGGTGTTCCTGTTGGTGACGGTGTTCGCCGGCCTGGTGCTGCACGCGCTGTTGTGCCGGCTGACCGGGGTGGACAGCGATACCTTCATGGTAACCTCCGTGGCCGCTGTCGGCAGTCCGCCCTTCGTGCCGTTGATGGCCAGGGCACTCAATAATCCGGGGGTTATTCTCCCGGGAATGACCACCGGTGTCATAGGCTACGCCCTGGGCAGTTACCTCGGCATTAGTCTGGGGCTGTATCTGCGCAGCCTGTGAGCCAAAATTCGGGAGAACGTAAAATGCATAAACCAATGCCTGACCAGGGTGCCGTGAGCGAAGATATCCTGCACCAGTTGGAAGCGTTCAAGGAGCGCGATCCGCGCTACAAAGAGGGCAAAGTTTGGAGCTTGGTGTATTACCTCAACGAGGAACACTCAGCATTTCTCAAGGATGCTTATCACCTGTTCGCGTGCGAGAACGGTTTAAACCCAGGCGCGTTCAAGAGCCTGAAAAAAATGGAATCGGAAGTGATCAGTGCCACCGCGGATATACTCCACGGCACGGAGGATGTGTGCGGCGTGGTGACCTCCGGCGGCACCGAGAGCTGCTTGATGGCAGTGAAGACCTACCGCGATATGGCACGCGACCAGCGTCGGGTGAAAAAGCCGGAAATGATCTTACCCGAAACCGCACACGTGGCCTGGTTCAAGGCCTCGGAATACTTCGGTGTGAAGATACGCCTGGTGCCCCTGAAAGAGGATTTCTCACCGGATCTCAAAAAGCTGCGTCGCCTGATCAACCGCAATACGGTGATGATACTGGGCAGTGCGCCCGAATATCCCCACGGCACTATTGATCCCATTGAGGCCATGGGAGAGATCGCACAATCCAAAGGTATTCCCCTGCATGTTGATGCCTGCGTCGGGGGATTCATCCTGCCCTTCATGGCAATGAACGGGGAAAAGCTGCCACCGTGGGATTATCGGGTGCCGGGCGTAACCTCCATCTCCGCTGACATTCACAAGTACGGTTACGCCGCAAAAGGCGCCTCTACGATTACCTACCGCAATATGGATTATCTCCGCTACCAGATGTTTGTGTACCAGAACTGGCCAGGGGGCGTGTTTGCATCCTCGGCGCTGTTGGGCACCCGCCCTGGGGGAGGTTACGCCGCAGCCTGGGGCGTGCTGCAATACTTCGGCAAGGCCGGCTACTGCGAACTGGCAGCAACCACACTGCAGGCGGTGAACCAACTTAAGGCGGGTATCGAAGCCATCCCGGAACTGGAGATAATGGGCAACCCGCAGGGGCCACTATTTTCCTACCGCTCCACGAACGTGGACCTCAATATCTATGCAGTGGGTGACCAGATGGACGCTCGCGGCTGGCAGGTCAACCGCAACCAGTATCCTCCCGGGTTACACGCCATGGTCACCGCGCAACACCTGGCCGTGGTGGATGATTACCTGGCAGATCTGCGTGAATCTGTGCGAGCGGTTAAAGCTAATCCGGAGCTGGCAAAGCAGGGCGGTGCCGCCACTTACGGTATGCTCGCCCACGTACCCCTGAGAGGCATGGTCAAAAAGAAGGTACTGGAGATGTACTCCGAGCAGTACCGCGCCGGTGGCGCCGAGCTGGATCTTGCCGGGGCTGCGGATGAGGGCATCGGGGGCGGCAAGCCTGGCCTGCTGGATCGCATGGTGACCTGGTACGTACAGCGCAAGTCGAGGCAGGAGTAGATAGGAAAAATGGGGACAGCTTAACAGGCCGAACTCAGGTACAGGTTAACTTGTACCGCTCGCTCCCGGTAAAGGCTCCACCGTAGGGCAGATCGCAGCTGAATCCGCCGAAGATCATCAGGCCTATGGACCGGGTGTTGAATTGCACATTCGAGTGACCCACGTTTGGAGATAGCTACGCTGAATAATTGCCCCAGGCCTGGAGCAGTTTTCAAGAATAAATTTATGCAGTCAGCGCACGCAGCATGGTTCAATTTTCAGTGCAATTACTGGGTCAGTGTTAAGTGCAAATCAACATCGAGTCAATCAACTCTCTGGCCGGTGCAATATTTTGCCGCATGGCCAGTAGACTGAGTTTACCTACCGTCCCGGCGTTCGAAACAGTCGCCGCGTCAGCACTGATTGAAACAGAGGGTCTACCCAGCGATAGAGGCGGCCGGAAATACGAATGGGTTTGCCTTTCTCAACTGCCTTAATGCCGTCCGCAACTACCGTAGAGGCTGGGTACCACATCCATTCGGGCAAACTGTTTTTCATCTCCAGCATCCCGGCCGCTGCGTGAAAATCGGTATGTGTAAAGCCCGGGCACAGGGCGCAGACGTTAACATCGGTACCCTTCAGGGTGGCATCCAGCGCTTCCGATAGCGCGATGATGTAGGCCTTGCTGGGTGCATAGTTACAACCATCTGCGCGTGGGACGCGACCTGCGACCGACGCTACATTGATCACCCGACCGAAGCCACGCTCGCGCATACCGGGGATGAACAAATGACACAGGTGTGCGACAGAGGTCATCATCAATTGGTGAAAATTTGCCTGTTCAGTCCAGTTGCGGTCCTCCAGAAGATCAGGCCCCGCACTGCCGGCATTGTTTATCAGGTAATCGATTTGTAGGCCCATCGACTGGGTCGTTTCATAGAGTGCTGCCGGGGCGGCAGGATCTGCCAGGTCGGCAGTGGCGATACGGCAGGTGACACCATATTCAGTCTCTATCGCTGCCGCCAGTTCCTCCAGTTTCTCGCGTCGCCTCGCCACCAATAAGAGGTTGTATCCTTGCCCTGCGAGCTGGCGTGCGAACTCCGCACCTAGTCCTGCCGATGCACCGGTAATGAGTGCGGTGTGGCCATTGCTCATAAACTCCCCCTTCGGTTCCATGATTCGGCGAAAGCCTTCGCCATGCACACGTCCTTGCCGTTGACCTGCCTTCCGGCTTCAGGAGGCGGCGTGTTCGGCAGCCACTTCGCGGATGCGCGCGACCATGGCTCGCAGCCCATTGCCGCGGGCGGGAGACAAATGCCCCAACAAATCCAGTTGCCCGAAATAGTGCTCCACATCAAAAGCCAGCACATCTTCCGGCGTTTGGTTGTTGTATGCCGCGAGCACCACGCCGAGCAGCCCCTTGACGATGAACGCGTCGCTGTCCACGGACATGTCCATGCGGCCATTGTTGAACTGGAAATCAATCCACACCTGGCTCTGGCAGCCGCGTATCTTGCGCTCGTCAGTTTTCAATGCTTCTGGCATCTCCGGCAGTTCCCTGCCGAGATCAATGATGTACTTGTAACGATCCTCCCAGTCGTCAAAGAAGGAGAGTGTATCGACGATGTCCTGGCTGCGGATACTGTGCCCGAATGGCGAGTCGGCCGGTATAGTCATCGTGGCCACGCGCTCAGTAGAACATGCCGGTTTCAAGACGGGCTTCCTCGGACATCATCTCGCGATTCCAGGGTGGGTCGAATACCAGCTCGACGCCCACGTGTTTTACATGCGGCACTTGAGCAACACGGTGCTCCACGTCGCCCACCAGAACCGGGCCCATGCCGCAACCCGGTGCGGTTAGCGTCATGCTGATGCCAACACGCCCGCTATCCTGGTCGATATCCAGTGCATAGATCAGCCCCAGGTTCACCAGGTCTACCGGCACTTCAGGATCGAAGACGGTGTGCAGCGCATCCCAAACCTGCTGCTCGTCAATGCGGCCATCCGCGGGCGGCTCAAAGTCCATTCGCAGCGGCTCCAGGCCCAGCGCGTCGGCGTCGGTGCCATCCACGCGAATCATGTTGCCGTTGTAAACCACGGTGTAGTTGCCGCCCAACGCCTGTGTGAGCGTCACGAAACTGTGCGCGGGGATACTTAGCTTGTCGCCCACCGGCACGAGACGCCCCGGGCAATCCCTGCGCGTGGTCAGCACGGTCTTTTCTGCTGTATACATAGTCATGCTCTCCTTGCGCTCGCTGTGCTCAGCCTACGCTGAAACTTTCACCGCAGCCGCAGGCCGCGGTAACGTTGGGGTTGTGGAACTTGATGCTGCGGTTCACACCCTCGAGTTCATATTCGATCTGCGTGCCCTTGAGCAGCGGCAGTGCCTTTGCATCCACGAACACCTGCAGGCCATTGTCCAGCGTCATCGTCAGGTCGCCATCCTCGCCGCTATCGGCCTCGTCCATGATGTACATGTAGCCGGTGCAGCCGCTCTCTTTGACGCTGATGCGCACGCCGCTCTTGCTGATCTGTTTTCTCAGATGCCGGGCCGCGGCGTCAGATACGCTGATTGCGTCTTTGCTGACATCAAAAGTTTCTACTGACATGCTGGCAAATCCTCCTCTTCCCGATTCCTGCCCTAGCCGAACAGCCGTCGGGCCTTGTGAATGCCCTCGAACAAACGCTCCACATCCTCGCGCGTATTATACATCGCGTAGGACGCGCGAACCGTGCCGGGCAATTGGTAATGTGCCATGAGTGGCTGTGCGCAGTGATCGCCGGTGCGTACAGCAATGCCCTGCTGATCAAGCAGCATGCCCAGATCAGACGGGTGAACACCTTCCAGCAGGAAGCTGAATATACCCACCGAATGCGCCGGGCTGCCCACGCGCGAGAGCCCCTCGATATCACTGGCCAGCGCCAGCGTATGCTGCAGCAGCGCCAGCTCATGAGCCGCTGCCGCGGCCATGTCGATGCCGTCCAGATAGTCGATGGCTGCGCCCAGCCCGATGGCATCGGCAATATTGGGGGTGCCCGCTTCAAATTTAAAGGGCAGCCGGTTGAAAGTGGTGCCGGCGAAACTCACGGTTTCTATCATTTCACCGCCGCCAAACAATGGCGGCATTGCCTCCAGCAGCTCCTCCCGGCCCCAGAGCACGCCGATGCCGGTAGGGCCAAACAATTTGTGCCCGGAGAATGCGTAGAAGTCGCAGCCGAGTTCGACCACGTTTACCGGCAGGTGTGCCACGCCCTGCGCACCGTCGACTAGAATGTGTGCGCCGACCGCGTGCGCTTTATCCGCGATCTCACGTAC
Organism: uncultured Halioglobus sp.; assembly: GCA_963976735.1. Taxonomy (GTDB): domain Bacteria; phylum Pseudomonadota; class Gammaproteobacteria; order Pseudomonadales; family Halieaceae; genus Marimicrobium. The sequence continues at coordinate 8,584 of CAXBLZ010000086.1, read as the reverse complement.
GGGGTTGATAGTGCCCAGCGCGTTGCTCACGTGGTTTACCGCCACCAGTTTCACGCGTTCGTCCAGCAGTGCATCCAGCGCGTCAAGGTCAATCTCGCCCGCCGCGGTCACCGGAATGGGCTCCACCGTGGCGCCGGTGGCTGCGCATACAAGCTGCCAGGGCACTATGTTGGAGTGATGCTCCAGCATTGAGACCAGCACGCGATCGCCGGCCTGGAGCTGCTCGCGGCCCCAGCTCAGCGCTACCAGGTTGATCGCCTCCGTCGTGCCGCGCGTCCAGATGACCTGATGGCTGTTCGGGCTACCGATGAACCGACTGACCGTTTCACGCGCGTTTTCGAAAGCGACGGTGGCGCGATCACTGAGTGCATGCGCGCCCCGGTGCACGTTGGCGTTGTCTGTGCGGTAGTAGTGCGCGATCGCTTCTATCACGGCCGTGGGCTTCTGCGTGGTCGCGGCATTGTCGAGATACACCAACGGGTGGCCGTTGACCTGCTGCTCAAGGATGGGGAAATCGGCGCGGATAGCGGCCGCGTCGAAGGCTGGCATGCCCAGCGCCTGTGCGTTGCTCATATCAGGTGCCGCGCAAGTTTCGGGCTGCGGGCAAAGCGTTTCGCCAGCAGCGGCTTCAGGTAGGTGTGCAGCGCCGCGCAGGGTATGGCATCGATCAGTTCGTTGACAAAACCGTAACTGAGCATAACCTGTGCTTCGGCGCGCGATACGCCACGTGTGCGCAAATAATGCAGCGCGGTGGCGTCCATCTGGGCCACGGTCGCACCGTGCGCGCACTGCACGTCGTCGGCGTATATTTCCAGCTCCGGCTTGGTGTTCACCTCGGCCTCGTTGCTGGTAAGGAGATTCTTGTTGCTCAGCTGTGCACGGGTTTTTTGCGCATCAGGGTGTATGTGGATACGACCGTTAAAAATGGCCTTCGCCTGGTCGGCGATAATGCCGCGAAAGTTTTCGCTGCTGGTGCAGTTCGGTACCGCGTGCTCCATGCAGGTATGGTAATCGATCTGCTCCTCGCCACGCGGTAGGTAAATGCCGTTGACGTCACAGTTGGCACCCTGGCCCTCGTGCTGCACCACGATATCAATACGTTTGAGATCGCTGCCAAGCGCGAGGTGAAAACTGTTGAGGTTGGTGTTGGCGCCGAGCAGCGCGTGCACGCCACCGATATGCACTGCGCGACCGTGCTCGAGATGCAGGCGGTTGTGGTTGAGCTGCGCGCCTTCTGCCAGCAGTAGTTCAGTGATGCCGTTGGTAAACGCCACGCCACCGGTTTCCGTATTGGCAAAGGTCTCGACCACCGTGGCCTGGCTGTGGGCCCCCATGTCCACCAGCAGGCGCTGAGTGATACCCAGCGCATCGGCACGACCACTGGTAAGCCAGGCGATTTGAATGGGCTGTTCAACCACTGTATCGGCGGCCACGCGCAAGAATACGCCATCGGACAGGGTCGCGTCGTTGAGCGGTGCGAACAGGTGTCGACCATGATTTACCGCCGTCCCCAGGCGCGCAACTATAGCCTTTGCCTCGTCGGGCCCTGCATCGGCGAAGCGCACCAGCTCGACGCCCTCTGGCAGCGCCAGCAGCGAACCTTCCGCGCAAAATACGCCGTCGGTGAAAACCAGCAGGCTGCCCTCGAGCTGTGGCAGGTCAATGCCTTCCAGGGTCGGCGGCGGGCCAGCCTTTGGCGCGCTGAAGGAATGCTGCAGTGCGCGCAGGTCGTTGTATTTCCAGGCTTCGGTCTTGCGTGTAGGCAGGCGGCGCTCGCTCCACGCTGTCTGTCCGCGACTCAAGGTATCCGTGAGCCACGCGGGCGCGGTTTTCGCGGCCGCAGTCAGCGGCTGTTGCATGAAGTCTGCCATCAGGCTACCTCCTCCAACCAGGAGTAGCCTTTTGCCTCCAGTTCGAGGGCCAGAGACTTGTCGCCGGAGCGGACTATGCGACCACCGGAAAGCACGTGTACATGGTCCGGTTCAATGTAGTTCAACAGACGCTGGTAGTGCGTAATCAGCACAAAGGCGCGCTTCCCGTCACGCATGGTGTTCACGCCCTCGGCAACGCGCTGCAGTGCGTCGATATCCAGGCCGCTGTCGGTTTCATCGAGAATGCACAGCTTCGGTTGCAGCAACATCATCTGCATCAATTCATTGCGCTTTTTTTCTCCCCCCGAGAACCCCTCATTGACACCGCGCTTGAGAAAGCTCTGGTCGAGATCAACTTGCTGACAGATTTCGCGTGCGCGCTTCATAAAACTGACACTGTCGATCGCCTCCTCACCGCGCGCTTCAAGGGTTGCGTCGACAGCCGCCTTGAGGAACTCCATATTGCTGACGCCGGGGATTTCCACCGGATACTGAAAGGCGAGAAACAGGCCCAGGTGTGCGCGCTCCTCGGTTTCCAGCGCCAACAGGTCCTGGCCCAGTAGCGTGGCACTGCCGGCGGTGTGTTGATAGCCGGGGCGGCCCGCCAGCACGTGGCCGAGCGTGCTCTTGCCCGACCCGTTGGGGCCCATGATGGCATGCACTTCGCCGGGCGCCACTTCGAGGTCGAGGCCCTTGAGAATATCCTTGTTGTCCACCCGGGCGTGGAGGTTGTCTATTTTCAGCATATTTGTGTCTCTCTGCGAGCGAGAGCCGTTGGCCTCTCGCGTGAATGATTAACCGACCGAACCTTCCAGACTGACTTCCAGCAGCTTTCCAGCTTCCATCGCGAATTCCATCGGCAACTCGCGGAACACCTCCTTGCAAAAGCCGTTGACGATCATGGAGACGGCTTTCTCGGCATTCAGCCCGCGCTGCTGGCAAAGGTAGAGCTGGTCATCGCTGACTTTGGAGGTGGTCGCCTCGTGTTCCACGACAGCGCTGGGATTGCGGCTCTCAATGTAGGGGAACGTGTGCGCGGCACAGCGATCACCGATCAGCAGGGAGTCGCACTGGGTATAGTTACGCGCGCCCTCCGCACGTGGACTCATGCGCACCAGCCCGCGATAGGCGTTCGAACTGTTACCCGCCGAAATCCCCTTGGAAATAATGGTGGAGCGGGTGTTCTTGCCAAGATGAATCATCTTGGTGCCGGTGTCTGCCTGCTGCGCGTTGTTGGTCAGCGCTACCGAGTAGAATTCGCCCACGCTGTTGTCGCCGCGCAGGATACAGCTCGGGTACTTCCAGGTGATGGCCGACCCGGTTTCCACCTGCGTCCAGGAAATTTTCGCATTGGTGTGCGCCACGCCCCGTTTGGTGACGAAGTTGTAGATGCCGCCTTTACCTTTCGCATCACCGGGGTACCAGTTTTGCACTGTGGAGTATTTGATCTCGGCGCCATCGAGTGCCACCAGCTCTACCACCGCTGCGTGCAGCTGGTTTTCGTCACGCATGGGTGCCGTGCAGCCCTCGAGGTAGCTGACGTGGCTGCCCTCATCGGCAATGATGAGTGTGCGCTCGAACTGCCCGGTGTTCTGTTCGTTAATCCGAAAATAGGTGGACAGCTCCATCGGGCAGCGCACCCCCTTGGGAATATAGACGAAGGAGCCGTCGCTATACACCGCGCTGTTGAGGGCGGCGTAGTAGTTGTCCTTGCGCGGCACTACCGATCCGAGGTATTTCTGCACCAGTTCGGGATATTCCTGCACTGCCTCCGAAATTGAACAGAAGATGACACCGGCTTCTGCCAGCTTGCTGCGGAACGTGGTCGTCACAGAGACCGAGTCGAACACGGCGTCTACCGCGACGCCGGCGAGCGTGGCCTGCTCATGCAGGGGAATGCCCAGCTTGTTGTAGGTGGCGATCAATTCAGGGTCCACCTCATCGAGACTCTTGGGCTTATCCTTGAGTGTCTTGGGCGACGAAAAATAGGAGATTTCATTGAACTTGACCGGCGGGTAGTGCACATGGGCCCATTCCGGTTCCTGCATCTTCAGCCAGCCGTGATAAGCCTCCAGCCGCCACTTGAGTAGCCACTCGGGTTCATTCTTGCGGCCCGATATGAAGCGGATGACGTCCTCATTCAGCCCCGGTGGAAGCGTGTCTGACTCTATATTGGTAGTAAAGCCGGCCGCGTACTCTTTGGAGATGGCTGCGTCTATCTGTTGCTTAGACATAATTCAATTGCCTGTTGTGTCTGATTTGTGGCTACGTTCGGCACCGTAAAACGGTTTTACGCGCCGGCGATGATGTCGGCTTGCAGACTGTCTTCGACGGTCATTTCAGCCCTGTACTGCTGCTTGCGCGCGATGGCCAGGATTTCCTTGCGCTCTGCCAGGTCAGCGAGCGAAATCGCATGCAAAAAAACATTAATCTGATCACTCAAGTCCATCCACAAGTGGTGGCTGAGGCAGGTGTCGCCCTGCTGGCAGTCACCTTTGCCGCCGCAGAGGGTGGCATCGGTGCTCTCATTCACGGCCTCAATGACCTGAGCCACGCTGATGTGCTCGGCAGCCCGCCCCAGATGATACCCTCCACCGGGCCCGCGCACACTGCGTACCAGGTCATTGTGGCGCAATTGCGAGAACAATTGTTCCAGATAGGACAGTGAAATTGACTGCCTGGCCGCAATTCGCGCCAGCGGAAGGGGCCCCCCTTTCTGGTTCAGGGCTAGATCGAGCATGGAGGTCACTGCGTAGCGTCCGCGTGTTGTCAGGCGCATAGGGTTGTCCTCTGGTTGGCCGCCGGTTAATAACCAAGCATTTTAGTGGACTATATACCTTAGTGCAATAGTAGGATATTCCAGAGCAGTCGCAGTCCAGAAGAGGCTGCGATCAGGTAGCTCTCGCCGGACATTGCCTATCGGTCTTTCAACAACTGGATGCTCCACAAGCAGTCCTTCGCAGGTCCAATAGTTGTCAGCCGCGATGGTTCGCGGTTGTCAGGATCCGGTTAGTAATGAACCGGGGGTATATGACGGACAGTGTCCTTATCCCGCTCCAGCCCGAAGGCCAGGTTGGACCTGCTCAGGCATTTGCTCGGAGCGATACACTGGTTGCGGTGCTGTTACTTCGGCTAATATTTTTTCATGGCGAGATTTAGCTCACAAGATTGGCTCCCAGCAGCTCTCCTAATTGCCCTATACTCGGAGGTGAAGATGCAGTTCTCTTGTAGCGGTCCTCACTGTGATCTTCGTGACCGCGGCCTTTTTTCATAATGATGCGCCAAATATAGGGAAGACACGATGTCAGCGTTGAACAACACAGCAACGCACTTCCGCGAATGGATAGGCTTCAAGGTAAAGCAGGCCACGCGCCGTGCTGTGCTCCTTGCCCGGGTTCACCAGACACTGCGGTGTAGGTGACACTGATGGAGGCTTTTTCCAAAAGCAACCCGGAGGCCTTCGCCAACTTCCTGCGCGCCAAGTATGATGCTTACACCGGTGCCACGACGGCAAGCGCCTATCCCTACTATCTCATCATTGAACCTTCCGACGTCTGCCAGCTCAGGTGCCCCACTTGCGCGACTGGTCGCGAGAACGAGAACAGGAAGCAGGGTGGCATCGAGACTGCGGCTCGCGAAAGCCGATACGTCATGAAGCCGGAGCTGTTTGATGCTCTCCTTGAGGAGATGGGACAGTACCTGTTCATGATCATGTTCTACAATTGGGGAGAACCATTGCTTAACAAAGCGCTACCCGACTTTGTAAGCAAGGCGCATTCACAGGGTATTCAAACCGAGGTTCACTCGAACCTGTCCCTCCCTATTGACCAGGGCCGCGCTGAGGCGCTACTTGCGGCCGGGCTCGATACCCTGGTTGGTTCCATCGACGGATTTTCACAGGAATCTTACCAGGTACACCGTGTCGGCGGCGACCTGGCCCTGGTAAAGAAGAACCTCGAACTACTCGCCGCGACGCGCGATCGCCTCGGATTGAACACCCGCATCATCTACAAGATGCTCGTGTTCAAACACAACGAGCACGAGCTGAAGGCAGCCAAGCGTTACTGCCAGAAACTTGGCATTCAATTTAGCAGCGACGAGGCAGGGATTTATGATGAGAGATGGCTACCAAGCCATCGCGCCGGCGAGAAACCTCACATCCCGAAAAGGATTGTAGAGGATCCAACTCAGTGGGAGTGGGCCGAGGAATATTTCGGTTCACTGGAAAAGGAGTCGTTCTACGCTCCCTACAGGGACAATGACGACGAAGACACACCGAACTACTGCTCTTGGCACTACGGTGTCTCCCTGGTGACCGGTGGCGGGCCTGTGTCTCCATGCTGCGGAACCGCAAAGGATCGGGATGATTTCGGTGCTGTGGTTCCAGGGAAAACCAGCTTCGCAGAGGTGTGGAACAACGAGCACTTCCGTCACGCGCGTGGTGTTCTGTCCGGCGATATACCGGCGGGGACGACCGAGCCCGATACGCTGTGCGATCACTGCTTCTTTCCGCGAATAGTTCAGCATGTATACAGTATTCACGACATGCAAATCATTGCTGCGTTCCACCGCCATATCGGGAAAGAAAAGCCGGCTCTGGAAGCAGGCTTTCGTATCATGAGCCGTATCCGTTACGGCGCGTTCATCTCCGCTCTGTTGCGTCGAAAATGGTTCCACCCAATAATGATGCTAGGGACAAGCTCGAAGAGTGAGATCGATATGAGTGCGTTTACCCAGTTCTACAAAGAGCACTTGTTGACAGACACGTCCTTTCTTCCTGAAGTCGACCCGCTCAAGCTTAAGATAGTAAACTAGAGCTCACTATGGCTGCGTGCACCCACTTCCTGGCAGATTTTTTGCATATCCGCTTCCACGGCACGTCTCCAGGTTTGCTCGGTAGATTGCTCAGAGTCCAGCGCAAGACTTGTCTGGCCGACACCAGCCTGGAAGAAAGCCAGGGCTGGCAGAGCGCCTTTGGCAAAGTCCTGTTGATCTGGAGTAACATCTGCTGACAGTAGGGCTACTATGGCTGATTTGATATCCTCTTTGCTGTGTCGCAATAAAGAATCATCAAACACTTCGCTGCCATTTAGGCCGATCTCTGCGATGAGGTTACCAAACAGCTGCAGTATATTGGTAGCCTCGTCATTCGGCATATTCCTTTCAGTTATTATTCTCTGGGGTGGCATATTGCCAGCCGCACTGCTCATACTCAGGTGCTGCTCGTAATGCGCTATGAATCCTTCGGCGTCTGCGGTGAGCAAACCATCCCCGAGCAACGCAAAAGCTTTTGACATCTGCGGTTCGGACTCTCCGAAAACCTGATCGAAACGCTCTGCGACGAGCATGTCGTGATTGTTGTAAAGATGCTGCACTACCTTCGGATAGTGGCAGCGCATGCAGACCGTATCGACATGATCCATGGCTTCTGAAGGCTTGCCCGCCATGGCATTGCGCGACTTCCTGTACAACTCGTTGTTCCATATGTCTGCAAAGCTCGTTTTACCGGGCACAATCGTGCCAAAATCGTCTTTGTCTTTGGAGCTCGCACAGCATGGCGCGACCGGGCCGCCGGCAGCTATTACCGAGAAGCCATAGTGCCAACCGCAGGTACGCGGTAAATGTTCCCCAAAGTTTTTCGGGACTGCGTTCCAGAACTGATGTGATTCGTGTTCAAAAAAATAGTCCTCTTTACCTGCCTCTTTCCAGCGTTCCATTATTTCGCCAAGCTCTTTTGTGGAGAAGTATGGCTCTTCATGCTCGCGGTGGCTCGGCAGCCACGCTTGATCGTGAATCATTGCGTCGGCGGTGGAAAAGATAACGCCAATGTCCTCTGCAAACTTTCGCGCGTCCTCGATTTCATGTTCGTTGTGCTTGAAGACAAGATATTTGTAGTAGATGTCTGTATCCGCGCCAAGCTTATCGCGAGCAGTTGCCAAACGTTTGAGATTCTCGCGAACGAGCTCCACATTGCCCCCGACACGATGTATCTCGTAGGCTTCCTGCGAGTAGCCATCAATTGAGGCACTGATTCGATTGAGGCCAGAACTGAGGAGTTGTTCAATGCGCTGGTCCGACAAGGTAAGCGACAGATTCGAGTGCACCTCCGTCGCAATATTCTTGTCAGTGGCTTTTCGGATATATTGATGCAAATTCGGGTTCAGCAGCGGTTCGCCATAGTTATAGAACATGATCAGAAAGAGCTTGTCACCGAGCTCGTCTAATACATTGTCCATTAGTTCCATGGAGAGCATTTTTCGGTTCGATCGATAGTTTGTAATTACCGCGTCTTTCTGTTTTTTACTTTCGTTCTCAATACCGGTAGGGCATGTAGGACAGCGCAACTGGCACGTGTCCGATGGATCGAGGCAGAGGTAATACGGCAGTGTCTCCACCTGTTCTGCCCCCGTGAACATCTCGTACTTGGAGCGCAGGAAGTTAGTGAATGCCGATCGATTCGTTTTTGTGAATGCTAATGCCATGCCGTTCAGTCTACTCGATAGCACATATGAATAGTATGCTGGTAGTTCTCCGTTTCTCACGCGTTCTCCAGTAAACACGAAATATGTGAAATAGGTCTCGCCGGACACTGCCAGTCAGTCTTTCAACAAATGGATGCGCTGTTTCATTGCGACGATGGCGTTGACGACCTGCTGGACGGACCTTTTGGCCCTGGCTTCTTGCCTCCGCCAGGTGAATACAGCCGACGATAT
>CAXBLZ010000085.1:0-15808 GCA_963976735.1 uncultured Halioglobus sp. | reverse complement strand
GTTGGAAGCGGGGAGTGTTGCGATCTATGCCTACGCGCTGGCGCTGATCTTCGTGTACCTGTTTCTGGTGGCGCAATACGAGAGCTGGACCATTCCCGTGGCGATTATTCTGGTGGTGCCCATGGCTATCGGCGGTGCCATTGCCGCGCTGCTGATGGCAGGGGTGTCACTCAACCTGTACGCGCAGATCGGGGTGGTGCTGCTGATTGGTATGGCGGCGAAGAACGCGATCCTGATTGTGGAGTTTGCCCGTCACCAGCGGGAACAGGAGGGCGCGGAAATCCTGGTCGCGGCGCGCGAGGCAGGCCGGCTGCGATTCAGGGCCGTGTGTATGACAGCGGCGTCCTTTATCCTCGGCATCCTGCCGCTGGTTTTTGCCAGTGGTGCCGGCGCGTTTGGACAGCAGTCACTGGGCATCACAGTGTTCGGGGGAATGCTCGCCGCGCTGCTGGTCGGCACACTCTTTATCCCCGGTTTTTACGCCATCGTGCAATCCACGCGCGAGCGGGTGAAGGGATATTTGGGGTGAGGATATTTGGGGTCGATATTTGGGGTCAGAGTAAAAACCCCCTTGAGTCTGTCCAAAATATAGATGAACTCCCGGGGGTTTTTACTCTGACCCCAAATATCCCAAATATCCTCTGACCCCAAATATCTCCACGTTCAGGCAAATAGTCCTTTCAGCCCCGCCAGCGTTTCCTGGCCGCGCTCGATATTGGCCTCCTGCGTGCCCTCCCCACCGCCCTGCCATTGCAGATCGTCCTGGGGTAGCTCCGCGATAAAGCGGCTCGGTTCGCAGCGGATGGTCTCTCCAAACTGACGCCGTTTCAGCGCCATGGTCATGGTCAGGGTTTGCTGTGCGCGGGTGATGCCGACGTAGGCCAGCCGCCGCTCCTCCTCAATGTTGTCCTGTTCGACGCTGACGCGGTGTGGCAGCAGGTTTTCCTCCATGCCGATGATGTACACGTGCGGGAATTCCAGCCCCTTGGAGGCGTGGAGTGTCATCAACTGCACGCTGTCCGGCCCTTTTTCCTCTTCATCCTGCTGTTCCAGCAGGTCGCGCAGCACCAGACGCGCAATGGCCTCATCCAGCCCCACCTGCTCACTTGCCATCACGCGCTGCAGGCCATCGACCAGGAAGTGGACATTACCCATGCGGCGCTCAGCCACTTCCTCACTGGAACTGAGCTGTCCGAGCCAGCCCTCATAATCCATGTCGCGGATCATCTGGCGCACGCCTGAGACACTGTTATCACCCTCACAGCTACGCCGTACGCTATCCATCCAGCGCCGGAATTCCTGCAGCCGTTTGAGGCCCCCCTCCGATACCTCATCCGCGCCGATGCGGCCGCAGGCCTGGTTCAGGCTGCAGTGGTGGGCAAGCGCGAAGTTGCCCAGCGCTTCCAGCGTCGAGGTGCCCAGTTTGCGCCGCGGGACGTTGGCGATGCGCAGGAAGGCGTTGTCGTCGTTCTCGTTGATGACCAGGCGCAGGTAGGCCATGATGTCCTTCACCTCGTTGCGCGCGAAAAAAGAGGTGCCGCCGCTGAGATGATACGGAATCTGTTGCGCCTGCAGCGCCAGCTCAATCAAACGCGACTGGTGGTTGCCGCGGTAGAGGACAGCGTAGTCGCCAAAGCGGGTGCGCTTGCGCAGTTTGTGGTCGAGAATTTCTGCCACCACCTGGTCTGCTTCGTGCTGCTCATCGTTGCAGCGCAGGATGCGCAGCGACTCACCGTAGCCCAGTTCGCTCCAAAGTTGTTTTTCGAACGCGTGCGGATTGTTGGCGATCAGCGTATTTGCCGCCTTCAGGATGCGCGCTGTCGAGCGGTAGTTCTGCTCCAGTTTTACCACGTTCAGGGTCGGAAAATCCTCCTGCAATTGCACCAGATTCTCCGGTCGTGCGCCACGCCAGGCGTAGATTGACTGGTCGTCGTCGCCGACCACGGTCAGCCCCCCGCGCATGCCGATAAGCTGCCGCACCAGCAGGTATTGGCTGGAGTTGGTGTCCTGGTATTCATCGACCAGCAGGTAGTGGATCTGGTTCTGCCACTTTTCCAGGATAGCGGGGTGGTGTTCAAAGAGAATGGTCGGGAGCAGGATCAGGTCATCGAAATCCAGCGCGTTGTACGCTTTCAGGGCGCGTTTGTAGCGCAGGTAGGCCTGGGCACAGAGGATGTCGGCCGGGCTGGTGGCCGTGGCCAGCGCTTGCTCCGGCAGCACCCGGTCATTTTTCCAACTGGAAAGACGCTGCGCGATGGTGTTCGCCTGGTCGCCCTCGGCGCCGTGTTGCTGGATTAACAGGTCGCGTATCAGGGTGCGGGTGTCCTCGCCATCAAAAATAGAGAATCCCGATTTCAGCCCCAGTTCCCTGCGCTCTGCCCGGATGATCTTCAACCCGAGCTGGTGAAAGGTACTGACGGTCAGGCCTTCTGCGGAATTGCCGCGCAGCAGCTTGCTGACGCGTTCCTTCATCTCGCGCGCAGCCTTGTTGGTAAATGTGACCGCTGCGACGTGGCTGGAATTGATGCCGCAGGTGTTCACCAGATAGGCGATTTTCTGGGTGATCACACTGGTTTTACCACTGCCGGCCCCGGCGAGGACCAACAGCGGGCCATCGATGTATCGCACCGCCTCGCGCTGGCGTGGATTGAGCCCCGTCACGCTGTGCGCACAAGTTTGGCCACTGAACTGGCCGTGGCGGTCAGTACGCCTTCACTATTGTAGAGCCGACCCTCCATAAACGCCGTTTTGTAGCTGTTTTTCACAACCACGCCCTCCACCCGCTGGCAGCCCGCACGGGTCGGTTCCAGATAGCTGGTCTTGATTTCCAGCGAGGACACATTGGCGATACCGTCGATCGCGGCGAACACAGCGTGGCTCATAGCGGCGTCGAGCATGGCGGTGACGAAACCGCCCTGTACCACGTCAACCGAGTGACAAAAATCTGTGCTGACATCAAATTCAAAGGTACAGGACGCTTGATCGGGGTCGATCGCCACGACTTTGCCGCCCAGCATTTTAATAAAGCCGGGTGCCAGTGCGTTGAGTTGCTCGATGCGCTCCCCGCGATTCACGGGATTACTCATAGGTGCACAGGTAGGCCGTCTCTTCGCTGACTTTCAGCTGAAACTTTTCGTTCGCGGCCACAATGAATTGCTCGCCAGCGCGGTAAGTCTGCCAGGCGCCGCTGCCTGGCAATTTGACCGTGAGGGCGCCGCTGACGACCGTTATGGTTTCCAACTGGCTGGTGCCAAACTCGTACTCTCCCACAGCCATCACACCGACGGTAGCTGGCAGCGTCGCCGTCTGGAAAGCGATAGAGGCGACATTGCCGTCAAAGTACTGGTTGATCTTGAACATCTGGACTCCTCAGTGAATGTTATGCAAAAAACGGGGGGTGATTCTCGCGTTTTTTCACCGGAAAGTAACCAGAAATCTGTTGTGAGTCACCCCATCTGCCGCTCGATATCGCGATCTGGAGCAAAAAAATTCGCGGAATCCGGTGCAAAAAAAAGGCTGGCACAACGGCCAGCCTCTACTGTTAAACGGTGCGCCGCAGCACACGGCCTAATACCCGTTAGCGAACACCGCCGCGGGCCATACCCTCAGGGGTGAAGTACTTGTCACCCTGCTCCACGCCGTTCTTGAATTTGCCGGGAATGGGCTTGCCGCTCAGGTTGTAGATGTCCTGTAGCAGGTCGTAGGAGCCGAAGGAAGAGCCGAAGCTGGACTCGCGGTCATACAGGTTGGCACCGTAGTTGTACTGTACGCGCCACAGTTGATCCCTGCCATCGTACATTTCGCCCGACGCAGCGGTCCAGCTATCCTCATCAATATAGAAAGTGCGGCGACTGTACAGGTGGCGCTTGCCTTCTTTCAGGTTGGAGTCCACAACCCACACACGATGCTTCTCCCAGCGGATTGTCTCTGGATTGAGGAACTTCTCGCCCAACAGATCCTCGATCGGTGTCTGGAAGACCATGTCGTAGCTGGCCGCGGGGATAATCATTTCCTTCTTGCCGATCAGTGTCCAGTCAAAGCGCTCAGGCGAGCCGTTGTAGATGAACGCATCATCATAGGTAGACGTTCCAGCCACGCCGGGGTTGGGTGTATCGAAGGACACGGCGGGAGCCAGTCTCACTCGGCGTTGACCCACAAGGTACTGCCAGGCTTTGCGGCCCTTGCCTTCGGTGTAGTCGGCACCCGGCTCGTGTACCAGCAAAATCTCACCGGCGCGACGCGCGGGCGCCTCGTAGTTGATGCGCAACTTGGTGAATGGTGTCTCGCCGACAACCTTATCGCGGTTCTCCTCCTGGTACATGGGGAAAACCGATACTGAGGAACTGGTGGTCGACAGCACTGGTGAGCCATTCGAGCCAACATAGTAAACGTCGGATTCCAGAGTTGTATCTTCACCGTAGCGGATCATGTGATTCCACATCACTTCCAGGCCTGACTGCGGGATCGGGAAGGGTACGCCCGGCAGGTTGCCATCAATCTTCTGTCCATCCGCCACCAGTGTGGCGTCGGTGGCGTTCTTCATTGTGTTGGTGTAGTACCAGTCCGGGCGGATTGTGCCGCGGTGTGTGGGGTACACGTGAATCTTGAAGCCGTCATCGCCGAATTTTTCGAACAGGGCCTGGGTGCCCACCGTCAAAAACTCGGCGTACTCCTTCCAGTTGCTGCCATCAATCGTGTACAGCGGCTTCTCGTCGGCGTAAGGATTGACATAGTTATCCGAGCCCGGGACGAAGCTCGGTGGTGTCGGTGTCCCCTCGGGGTTCCAGGGCGGGATACTGCCATCGGCATTACCGGCCATTTCCGCGCCAATAGGCGTCAGGTCCTTGCCCAGACGGGCGGCTTGTTCGGGACTAACTGCTGCCAGCGCGGTACTGGTAGCGAGTGATGACAGGCAGAGGACTGCCAGTGTTGATTTAATAGTCATTATGTTGGCTCCAATTTAGCTTTTATATAAGGCTGGGCGAAGAGTAGATCAGTCAGAGAGAAATATCTACCGCTCTTTGCCCCCGGAGTGACAATGCTGCGCCCCCAAAAACCTCCTTCAGGCCACCTGCGCAGTTTTAACTTCGGGGTCAAATGTAATATGCAACTCCTTCATTGCATTGACGAAAAATGAGCGAACAAATTTTGCCTCGCCCTGCAAGCGGGGATTGCGCAGGCGCGGGATAATCTCCTCGAACATGATATTCAGTTCCAGGCGGGCGAGGTGTGAGCCGATGCAGAAGTGCTGTCCGATCCCGAACGAGCGCAACTGGTTGTACAGATCCGGCATACGCTCGGCGCGGGTCACGTCGAATACCATCGCATCCTCGCCAAAGACGTTTTCATCATGATTGGCGGCGTGATAGTGCAGCACCACCTTGTCACCTTGCTTTATGAGTTGTCCGCCCAGTTCAACGTCTTCCATCGCCGTGCGACGCATGGAGATGAATGCCGTGTTGTAGCGCAGGATCTCCTCGCAGGCATTGCCGATCTTGTCCGGGTTTTCCACCAGGTACTGCAGCTGATCGGGGTTTTCCATCAGTAGCCGCATCCCCTGTGCGATGACGGTGCGGGTGGATTCGTTGCCGCCCACCAGGATCAGTATGAACATCCAGCCGAACATGTCCTCGCTGATAGGTGCTCCCTCGAGTTCCGCGTCCAGCAGTGCACCGGTGATATTGTCCATCGGGTTTTCGCGGTGCTGTGCCGCCAGCTTCAACGCGTACTGGATAACTTCCAGTGACGCCAGTTGGCCTTCTTCCTCAGAGATGGCCATGTCGGGGTCATCCGCAAAGATCATGGTATTGGTCCAGTCGAAGAACTGTTTGCGGTCTTTTAGAGGTACCCCCAGCAATTCAAGAATGGCGATTAACGGCAACTCAGCCGCGACTTCCTCGACGAATTCACACTCGCCCCTGGCAGCCACAGCATCAATGATGTGTCTGGCATGCTCTCGAAATTTGGGCGCATACGACTCCACGTGCTTGGGGGTGAACGCATTGCGCACAATACGACGCACTTTCTGATGCTGGGGCGGGTCCATATTGATGATGGTCTGGCTGTGGATGCCGTTTACCATGTCCTGGTCGTACTCCATCGGAAACGCCGAACGGGCTGCCGATGAGAACAGTTTGGGATTCTTGGAGACATAATCCATTTCAGCGATGCGGGTGACCGCCCAGTAGGGGACGCCGGTGAGGGGGTCTTCCAGTTTTACCACCGGGCCTGCGTCGCGAATTTCCTTGAGTTTGCCGTACGGCATACCGTTGGCGTAGGTGTCGGGATCGAGCAGATTGGTAAAGGGGCACTGGCTCATGGCTGTCTCCGAGGGTCGCGGTATTGTATGGCTGGCGCCAATATTAACTATCAACTAATAGTTTGTAGAGTGATAAGGCAGGAATTGTGGCACACATATTCGGGTGGTTAAAGCGTCGATAACGGTGTGAGTATGATGTTTTGGCGGGTGTCCTGCTGCGACGCGGGCACCCGCCTGTGACAGCAGTGTTTTTTAACAGCGACTGAGCCAGCTGCGCCAACTGCGGTAGTCGCTGATGTTGGTTGCACCGGCGAGGCCGAAACCGTCACAGATAAAACCACTGAGCCAGCGGCCATCGGACAGTTCCACTTTCCCTATCCCCAGCGGCGCCGGAATACCGGCGACGAAACTCCCGAAGTGGCTGTGTGGCATGGACCACACCTCTACTTCGATCGCGACGCCTGCGGATTCGTCCCGTACCATCGCAGGGCGCTTGCCGTCGGGTAACGCATACAACTGGTAGTGTGGTGAACTGCTGGTCTTCTGCTGCAACTGCGCGCCGCGCTCGGTGAGTTGCCAGTTCAGTGGCTGACCCTCCAGATGGGCGCCACACACCACCACCTCAATGGTCTGCGCCACTGCCGGGGCGCTGCCACTGGTGGGCGGCAGCGGTGTGTGGCCTGTCGCGCCCAGCGGCAGATTGCAATCGCGATGCAGTAATCCGGCAAGACTGAGCAGTCGGATATCGTCAAACGCCGCAGTAAACAGCGTCACGCCCCACGGCACGCCGCACTGCGTGAAACCCACCGGCACCGCCGTGGCGCTGTAGTCCAGCAAGTTCATGAAATTGGTATAGGTACCTAGCAACGAGTTGTTCAAGATCGGTTGCGCGGCCATTTCAGTGCGTGTGTAAAAGCGCGGGCAGGTCGGGGTGAGGACAAACGACAGGCCCTGCAGCAGCGCGTCGCACTGCCGTTTCAGGGCCGCCAGTCGGTACTGTGCGGCAAATGCATCGGCTGCGGTCTTGCCCGCGGCACCGGCGATGATCTCATTGATGACCGGCAGCATGGAGGCGCGGTCGACATGCTGCGTGGCCAGCCAGCGCTCGCTCACCCACGGCCCCTCGTACAACAGCCTGGCCGTTTCCAGAAAGGGCTCGAACGCTACGCTGACAGCGTTGCCGCCGAGTCGTTCCAGGCGCTCGACACTGCGTTCAAACAATGCCTGCGTTTCGCTATCGCCCTGAAAATCCAGTTCTGACGGCACCCCAAAAC
Organism: uncultured Halioglobus sp.; assembly: GCA_963976735.1. Taxonomy (GTDB): domain Bacteria; phylum Pseudomonadota; class Gammaproteobacteria; order Pseudomonadales; family Halieaceae; genus Marimicrobium. Next base: position 8,275 of record CAXBLZ010000085.1, on the reverse strand, counting down.
TAAATGGCGCGGCCTCTTTTGTGTCGAAGTAGCGCTGGCGATTGTAAAACGTGTTGGGGCGCGCGTAGGGATCTGCGGCGTCGAAGCAGGCGGCGATATCCAGCAGCACCGCCGCGTCATCACAGCTGAGCGCAAATAGACTGACGCAGTCCAGTGTGCGACAGGCCGGCACCACACCGCGGGTGCTGAGCAGGCCTTTGGTGGGTTTGTGGCCGACCAGGTTGTTCAGCACGGCGGGCACACGACCGGAGCCGGCCGTGTCCGTGCCCAATGCAAAGCTCACCTGTCCCAGCGCCGTGGCGATCGCCGAGCCGGCACTGCTGCCGCCCGAGATATAGTCGCTATTGAAACTGTTTTTGCCCTCGCCGTAGGGCGAGCGTGTCCCCACCAGCCCGGTTGCGAACTGGTCGAGGTTTGTTTTGCCCAGTGGCACCGCTCCGGCGTCGATAAGCGCGCTGACCACAGCGGCGTGTTCGCTTGGCGTGTAGGCAAAGTCGGGACAGGCGGCGGTGGTCGGCACACCCGCCAGATCGATATTGTCCTTGATCGCAAACGGCACGCCATAGAGCGGTAAACTCGCTGGGTCGCGCTGTTCCAGGGCGCAGAGGTAGGGCTCGAGCTCAGCCTCGTCCAACAGGTAAATCCAGGCGTTGTACTGCTGCTGGCGCCGGGCCTGCGCCGACAGCTGGCCAATCAGCTTCCGCGGTGAGATGGTCCCCTCGGCATAGGCAGCCTTCAGTGCCTGCAGACTGAGATTGTGGATTTCATTGGGGCTGGCGCTGCTGCTCATTGCTTATGATTCTCCCTCGATCAATTCTTCCTCGCTGACCTCGTCGAGCCACAGCAGGGTTTGTCCTGCGGTGACGGACTGTCCTTGCTGCCGGATGATTTTCCTGATGCTGCCGGGCCGCGGTGCGTGGATTTCAATTTCCATCTTCATGGATTCCAGTATCATGACGACCTCGCCAGCCGCGACATGGCCGCCTTCCTCTGCCAACACCTTCCAGACATTACCCGATACGGGGCTATCCAGCGCGGTGATGCCCTCGGGCAAGCCCTCTTCATCGGCCGCATCGTCGGTGCCTTCCTCCTGCTCGTAAGTGAGCTGGCCATCGCGTTTCCACTGCGCCAGTTCCTCGGCAAACGCCGCCTGTCGTCCGCGCTCAAAGCCGCTGATCTCACTGCTATGCTGTTGCAGGAACTGCTGGTACTCGGCGAGGTTAAAACGCGTCTGCTCGATCTTTATCGGATAGTTGCCCAGTGGGAAGTCCTGCCGAATCTGTTGTAATTCCTCGGCGCTAACCGGATAAAACCGTATCTGGTCAAAGAAGCGCAGCAGCCAGGGCTGGCTGAATGCCTCGGTCTGCCGGTAGCGGTTCCACATCTGCAGCGTGCGACCGACAAACTGGTAGCCGCCCGGCCCCTCCATCCCATAGACGCACAGATACGCGCCGCCGATGCCCACGGAGTTCTCGGCGGTCCAGGTGCGCGCCGGGTTGTATTTGGTGGTGACGAGGCGATGGCGGGGATCCAGCGGTGTCGCGACCGGGGCGCCCAGGTAGACATCGCCCAGTCCCATCACCAGGTAGGATGCGGCAAACACGATGTCTTTCACGGCGTCGATATCGTCGAGACCGTTGATACGGCGGATAAATTCGAGGTTGCTGGGACACCAGGGCGCGTCGGGACGCACCGATTGCATGTATTTCTCAATCGCCTGGCGACAGGCCTCGTCATCCCAACTCAGTGGCAGGTGAACAACGCGGGAGGGGACGGAGACCTCACTGCCGTGCACCAGCGCCTTCGCCGCGAGATCAATATGGCGCAGCAGTTGCGCCAGTGTCACGCACTGTGAGTCGTAGTGAATTTGCAGGGAGCGAATGCCCGGTGTCAGCTCCCGGATGCCGGGCAGGGCGTTTTCCTCAAACCATAGCATCAGCGCGTGCACCTTGAAGCGACGCTCAATGTCCAGTTCCTGTGGGCCCAACTCGATCAGCAAGAAGTGATCGCCAGCGAGCCTGCAGACGACCTCATCCCCGTTGATGGCAGTGCGGTACGCGATCGGGGAGGTCGGCACACAGGGCGCACTGGCGCCGCTGGCAGCCGGTTGCAGGCTGTCGACGCTCTCGAGTTGCTCGGCCTCGAGAGCGACCGCCTGCTCGTAACTCACCGGCTCGAAGCGCAGCGTGGCCCCCGCCTGCAACTGGCCGAGCTTCCACAAATCGGCAGAGATGACCGTTGCCGGGCAGACGAAGCCTCCGAGGGAGGGGCCGTCGGGCCCGAGAATTACCGGCATATCGCCGGTGAAATCCACGGTGCCGAAGGCATAGGCATTATCGTGGATATTGGAGGGGTGCAGTCCGGCCTCGCCGCCGGTTTCCCTTGCCCATTCAGGCCGGGGGCCTTTCAGGCGCACACCGGTGCGGCTGGAGTTGTAGTGCACCTCCCACTCGGTAGTGAAAAAGGTGTCGATGTCGTCGTCGGTGAAGAAGTCCGGTGCCCCGTGCGGCCCGTAGATAACCCGCAGTGTCCAGCTGTTGCCAATGTCCGGCCGCAAGGCCACTGGCAAGACGGGCGCGTCACCCGCCGCTGGCTCGATGTGTCCCGCAAGGTGCAGGACATCGGATACGCGCAGGGCGCGGCCCACGTGGCCACCGAACTGGCCGAGCGTGAAGGTGGATTTTGAACCGAGATAGGGTGGGCACTGAAAGCCACCGGCGACTGCCAGATAAGCGCGGGCACCTTGGCCTGTCACCTTACCCAGCGTCAACACCTGCCCGGCCTGCACCTCGATCACCGTAAACGGGGCCAGTGCCGCACCCTCCAGGCTGGCTTCGATCGCCGCGCCCGTCAATGCGATTTGCGTGGCGCGATTGAACCTGAGTGTGGGGCCATTCAGCGTGATCTCCAGTGCCGCTGCGTCGGAACTGTTGTTCAGCAGGCGGTTGGCGAGCCGGAAAGACAGGGAATCCATGGGGCCCGATGGCGGCACGCCGACGTGCCACAGGCCGATCCGCCCCGGGTAGTCCTGTACCGTGGTCTGTGTGCCTGCCACCAGCACCTGCACCGTGTCTGCTGAGAAATCGAACTCGGCGAGACTGCGTGTCAGCAGTTCACCGCGCTGGCATGCGTCGCCGTGCAGGACCGCCCGCAGATAAGCCAGGTTGGTTTCGATGCCGTAAATGTCGCTGTCGGACAATGCCCGCGACAACTGCGCCAGGGCCGCACTGCGATCGACACCGTGCACGATCACCTTGGCGAGCATTGGATCGAACAGCGCTGGCACCTCGATGCCGGATTCAATCCAGTGATCGATACGCAGGCCGTCTGCCTGCGGCCAACTCACGTGTGACAGCAGGCCTGCCGAGGGACGAAAATCCTGGGCCGGGTCCTCCGCGTATACGCGAACCTGAATGGCATGGCCGCGCGGTGATAGTGAGGCCTTGAGGGCGTCCAGGTCTGTCAGTTCCCCCGCCGCCTGTTGCAGCATCCACTCGACCAGATCGACGCCCCAGACCTCTTCGCTGACGCCGTGCTCGACCTGCAGTCGCGTGTTCACCTCGAGAAAGTAAAACTGCTGGCTGTCGGCGTCGTAGATAAATTCCACGGTGCCGGCGTTGCGATAGTGCACCGAGGCCATCAGGCGCTCAGCCGTCGCGTGCAGGGTTTTGCGGGCGTCGTCCGGCAGGTTCGGTGCCGGTGTTTCCTCGATGACCTTCTGGTTGCGGCGTTGCGCCGAGCAGTCGCGCTCGCCCAGCGCGATGGCCGCTCCGCAGCCGTCGCCGAAAATCTGCACCTCGATATGGCGGGCGTTGGCGATGTATTTTTCCAGAAACACGCCGTCGTTGGAGAAGTAGTTTGCACCCTGGCGCTTGACGCTGTCCCACGCCGATCTCAGGACCGCGGCACTGCTGCACACCTGCATGCCGATGCCGCCGCCGCCAGCCGTGCTTTTCAACATGACCGGATAGCCCACGTCGTCTGCCCAGCCAATGGCATCATCGAGGTTCTGCAATAGCGGCGAGCCGGGAACCAGCGGCACGCCGGCCCGCTCGGCGGCGTCGCGCGCCTGGTGTTTCAGGCCAAACAACTCCATCTGTCCGGTGGTTGGGCCGATAAATACCAGGCCCTGTGCCTCACAGCGGGTGACAAACTCGGTGTTCTCACTGAGGAAGCCGTAGCCGGGGTGTATCGCCTCGGCACCGCTGGCGTGTGCGGCCTGGAGTACCTTGTCCATGTCCAGATACGTGTCGGCCGCGCTGCCCGCGCCAAGATTGATTGCGCTATCGGCATGTTGCACGTGGAGTGATTGCGCATCCGCAGCATTGTAGACAGCGACAGATTCCACACCGAGGCGTCGCAGCGTTCGTATGATGCGAGTGGCGATGGCGCCGCGATTCGCGATGAGTACTTTCGTGAACATAATTCTCTCTTTTTGAAACGAGTGCGCTTAATTCCAGATCAGTATTTCAATCGGTGTGGGGTTGTAGGCATTGCACGGGTTGTTCAATTGCGGGCAATTGGATATCAGCACCAGCACATCCATGAGTGCGGTCAGTTCGACATACTTGCCGGCGTCACTGATGCCGTCTGCAAAGGTCAGCCCCCCCTCGGGGGTAACAGGCACATTCATAAAGAAGTTGATGTTGTGGGTGATATCGCGCTTGCTCATACCGAACTCTTCATGCTCCGCGACAGCGAGTAACCAGGAGTCGCGACAGGCGTGCATGCAGCGCTTCTCCAGCGCGTAGCGTACGGTGTTTGATTCGGTGGCACAGGCGCCGCCGAGCGTGTCGTGACGCCCACAGGTGTCGGCGACAATCTCCAGCATCGGATTGCCCTCGTTGCTGACCAGTACCGAACCGGCGGTGAGATAAACATTGCCCTGTTCGCGAATGGTGTCGATGGCGCTATACCGCTCGCTGGTATCGTGTTCACTGTAGAACAGGGTGTCGGCGGCCTGGTTGCCTTCCAGGTCCAGGATGCGAATGGTTTGGCCCTGTTGCATCGGTCGCAGGTAGTAGTCCCCCGCCTTCACCACTTCGCGATACACCGCCTGTTCCGGTCGCTTTGCACTCTCTTTGATCATGTTCTCTCTCCGCACTCAGTTTATCGGCCGCCCCTCAGGAGCGGCCCAGCGTGTAAAGGTCGGTGTTGAGGAAACCGCGCTGGTTTTCCGGGCAATGATTTTTACAGTCGTCATCGTCCGTCACTTCGTCGCTGGTACGTATCTGGAAACTGATCGGCCTCCTGGGATATTCGGTGGCCGGATTCAGCGGGTGGGGGCAGGTGTGGAGTACCACCAGCGTGTCCATTTCAAAGCGCAGATCGATAACGCTGCCGGCCCGCGCCGCATCGGCGTCAAACGCCAGATTGCCGTGCTCATCGACTGAGACCTTGCTGAACAGGTTCAGGTTTGCCGCCAGGTCCTTTTTGCCCAAACCGTATTTTGCCACTTCCACCAGAAAGGAGTCGTAGCCATTCAGTTGCCAGTCGTTGCGATATTCCTGGTAGTTTCGTTCGCCCCACTTTTGCTGGACGATTTTTTTTGTGGTGTTGCCGCACACGGTGTCGTGCCAGCCCGCAGTATCCTCGACGATGGAGCAGAACACGCGGCCCATATCGGAGTACAGGCAGTTGCCCCGGGTCAGTTTGAACGTGTGCTGGCACTTCAGCGTGTCCGGCGCATTGTAGCGCTCCAGCAGGTTCTGCGGGTTGTAGAAGAGCATGCCGACATTGGCGCCGCCTTCCTTGTCGGTCAGTCGCAGGGTGAGGCCCTTTTTCATCACGATTGACCAGTGACAGCCACCGGGAATAGTGTCCTGATAGTGAATAGCATCGTTCATAGCCTGTCTCCACGGACGTGTTGAATGGTTTGCCACTGTTTGAGCCGCGTGCGTCGACCGGGCGCTGTCGTGCTCGGCAGCATAAGCTGCACGCGCGGCGACCAGCTGCAATAAGCAGGCGGTTGCGCCTGTAACAGGGAGGGTAGGAGTTGTCTGTATTTTAGCCTGTCAGAACGGTTGAACCACAGCATCACAATGCACCGCGGGCCGTCCCGATCGAGCTACACCTGCCAGGGCGTCCTGGAGGGATCCAAAGAAAGGAGCAAGCATTATTCCATAACCTCTACATCATCGCCAACATGCGCCATGCGAATCATATGCAGACCATCGGCGTCGTCCTCCTCGGAAGGGGGATGGATTAACTCTTCCAGGCGTTTCTTGGTGGCGAGAAATTCAGGCGAGATAATCTGGTCGCTGTGCCTTGGTCGAGGAACGGAAACCTCGATCAGTTCCTCCACCTCTCCCGGGTTGGCCTTCAGCACCAGGATGCGATCGGCCAGGTAGATAGCCTCATCCAGATCATGGGTGATGAATAACACTGTGATATCGATATTGCGCCAGATCTCGATCAGGTTTGCCTGCATCTTGCTGCGCGTTTGCGCGTCCAGCGCACCAAAGGGCTCGTCCATCAGCAGGATCCTGGGTTTGTTCGCAAGTGCCCTGGCGATAGCGACGCGCTGCTTCATGCCGCCGGAGAGTTGGTGGGGAAACGCATCTGCGAACCTGTCCAGGCCAACGAGCTCGATCCAGTTCAGGGCCTCGCTCTCGGCCGTGGCTTTGGTGGCACCCTGCATCTGCAGGCCAAACATGACATTTTCCTTGACGCTCAACCAGGGAAACAGCGTATAGCCCTGGAACACCATGCCCCGGTCGGGGCCGGGCTCAAACACCGGCTTGTTATCCAGCAGCACCTCGCCACTGCTGGGTGATTCCAGGCCAGCCAGAATCCTGATCAAGGTAGACTTGCCGCAACCCGACGGCCCGATCACGCACACGAACTCGCGCCTGTGGGTCTTGAAGTTGATATCCTTGAGTGCGGTTACCAGCCCCTGCTGTGAGTTGAACTGCTTGCCGAGGTGTTTGACTTCGAGTATGACCTCGCGCTGTTTCAGTTTTTCAAAGCGGGCGGTTACCGCCTCGCTTTTGTCCAGATAACTGGGTAGTTCTATCGTCGTCATTGGCTCAGGCCTTTACCTGTTCTTTTTCCCAGGGAAATAAACGCTTGCCGAGTTTGGCCAGCAAAATATCTGTCACCACGCCGATGATGCCAATCATGATGATGGCGGCGTAGACGTTATCGAAGTTCTTGTAGCGGGCCTGCTGGGTGATAAACCAGGTTATGCCCGAACTGGTGCCGATCAGCTCGGCGACAATCAAATAGGTCCAGGCCCACCCGAGCAGGATTCTCTGGTCCCGGAACAGGTCCGGCAGGATGCCCGGTATCACCACGCGGAATAGCAGCTGAAATTTCTTCGCGCCCAGTGTCAGCGCCGCCTCCAGTAGCGCGACGTCCAGCTTGCGAGTGGTGTTGGCAATAATGAGTACTTGCTGGAAAAACGTTCCGATAAAGATAATGGCGATTTTGGGGCCGTCGTGAATACCCAGTATGGCGACTGCCAGTGCACCAAATGCCGGCGCCGGCAAATAGCGGAAGAACTCGATAAAGGGTTCCTGCAGTTTGGAGATCGCGACATAGGTGCCGCACAGAACGCCGAGCGGCACACCGATCAGTGACGACAGGGTAAACCCCCAGAATATGATCTGTATGCTGTGCCACAGGCTTTCATGCAGCCACTGTTCACTGCTGCGCGTCGGTTCAGTCGTGAATGCCGAGTAGAACGCTATTGCCACCTCGTGCGGCGCTGGCAGATAGATAGGATTTGCGCCGGTGCCCTGCGGCAGTGCCGACTGCTGCTCTGTGGCCAGGCGCTGTTGCTCGTTGAAAACCGCCTTGTCCACCATCATCCCGGGCTGGAGCCAGGTGATGGAGCCCGGCTCCACAATTTCCACTTTTGGATGCCACAGGAATGGCACATAGCTGACCAGTGACCACAGCAGTATTGGCAAGAAAAATGACAATAGGGTGAGAGTCGTGACCTGTTTTTTGGTCAGGGCCTGCCGTACGGCAAACCACGGCGTCGATTGCGACATGTGAAAACCCTTGTGCGTATCAGTCTGTTTACCCCGCTTGCGCGGGGCTCCAGTTGGGAGTGCTTACATCCCCAATGTGATGGAAGGGTCTATATAGGTGTCGATTGCCTGCGGTTCTGCATAGACTTCGTACTTGACGTTGAAATCGTCCGAAATTTTGCTCGAACCGTACAGGGACTCCATGCCGTCTCCCTTTTGCATGACCGCTTGCGCCTCTTCGAGACTGAGGATTTTGGTGCCATCCAGAATGGCCTTGTACTGGTCAGCGGGAACGCCAA